>JAUXUI010000035.1 GCA_030681035.1 Lysobacteraceae bacterium
CTCACCCTGTGAGCGACCAGCAACGTGACTGCGGATGCGGCCACCCGCGACAGCCTGCGCGGCGTGGTGCTATCAGCAGGAAAATCCTGCGATGGTTGCCTGGCAAGATAAGCTCCAAACAGATTGCAACACGACACTAGCAAAAGAAGCTGGATGCCAGTTGTAGCCTGCCCTCGAATGCTTTAATCGGGGGCTGGCATGACGAGGCTACAAGTGCCATTGCACTCTGAGCGCGCTCCCGGCATAGCCGTTTCCAGCACAGGCTGGCTGCTGCAATTCTGCTAAGTTAGGCACATGACCGTCGCCATCTTGCTCATCACCCACGAAGGGCTCGGCAGCCCGTTGATTGCCACCGCTGAGCGCATGCTCGGTGGCCTGCCATTGCCAGTTGCCGCGCTGGACGTGCCTTTTGATGCCGACCCGGATGCCATGCTGATTGCGGCCAGCGCAGCGCTACGCAGCGTTGACCAGGGCGATGGCGTGCTCATTCTCAGCGATCTGTACGGCGCCACCCCGGCCAATATCGCGCGCCGTGCGGCGTTTCTGGGCAGCCCGGTGCGCCGGGTTGCCGGCCTGAGCCTGCCGATGCTGCTGCGCATACTGAATTATCCCGACCTCAACCTCGATGCTATGGCCAAGGCGGCGGTTACCGGCGCCCGCCTGGGAGTGATCGCTGACGATGCGTGAAGCCAGCCTGCGTGTGCAAAACCGACTCGGCCTGCATGCCCGCGCAGCGGCCAAGCTGGTTCAGCTGTTGTCCAGTTTTCAAGCGGACGCAACGCTGTGCGCGCGTGGCCGCGAGATCAATGGCAAGAGCATCATGGGCGTGATGATGCTGGCTGCGGGCCAGGGCAGCGAGGTGCTGCTGCGGCTCGATGGCGCCGATGAAGACGCGGCACTGGCTGCGGCGCAGGATTTATTCGCGCGCCGTTTCGACGAGGAGAGCTGAGATGCGTGCGCAGATCCAAGCCACCGGCGCGTCACGCGGCCTCGCTCTGGGCCGGGCGCGCCTGCATCTGGGCCGCGCGTTTGATATCGAAGAGCGCACGGTCGATGCTGATCGCATCGACGACGAACTGCAACGCCTGCGCGCTGCAATGGCACTGGCACGCGAACAGTTGGGTGAACTGCGTGATCGCTTGCAGGGTGCATTGGCGCATGAGCTGGGCGACTTCATCGATTTCCACGCGCTGCTGCTTGATGACCCAGAGCTCGTCTCGGGTTTGTCGGAGTTGGTGCGGGTTGGCCATTACGCCGCCGAATACGCGCTCAAGCTGCAACGTGATCGCCTGGTTGCTGTGTTCGCCAGCATGGACGACCCGTATTTTCAGAGCCGGCGCGAGGATATCGATCACGTGCTGGGCCGGGTGCTGGCTGCCCTGCACCGCGATGCCAGCCCGCCCAAACCTGGCATGGCCGGTGAGGTACTGGTCTGTGACGCGGTGGCACCCTCGGAGTTGGCACAACTGAAAGCCGAAGGCGTGGTGGCCATTGTCAGCGCCACGGGCAGCGCGTTGTCGCATGCGGCGATTCTGGCACGCAGCCTGCACATGCCGCTGGTGCTGGGCGCGCACGAGCTGATTGGCCACGTCAACGATGGCGATGCGCTGATCGTGGATGGCGGCAGTGGCGAAGTCATCCGCGAGCCAACCGGCCGCGATCTGCGGCATTATCGAACGCGCAAGCGTGAAATGCAGCGTGCCGGCGAGCAGCGCCTGCGCCTGCGCCGGATGCCCACGCGCACCCTCGATGGCACCGACATCCGCCTGTATGCCAATGCCGAATCGCGCGACGATGTGGCCGAAGCGCATGCACTGGGTGCGGCTGGTGTGGGCCTGTACCGCACAGAATTCCTGTTTATGCACAGCACCGAACTGCCGGACGAAGAATCGCAGTTCCGCAATTACCGCGATCTGGTGCTGGGCATGACCGGCCGCGCGGTCACCATTCGCACCCTGGACCTGGGCGCCGACAAGGCCGACCGCTGCGGACTGGTGCTGGGCAGCGAACCCAATCCGGCGCTCGGCGTGCGCGGGGTGCGGCTGTCGCTCAGCCGCAGCGATGTGTTCGGCACGCAGTTGCGGGCCATCATCCGCGCCTCTGCCTATGGCCCATTGCGCGTGCTGGTGCCGATGGTCGCGCGGCGCGAGGAAATGCAGGCGGTGCGCAAACTGCTGCTTGCGTGCCACGCCGATTTGCGCAAGGAAGGTTACGAACTGCCCGAGCCACCGGCCTTGGGCGCGATGATCGAGGTGCCAGCGGCAGCACTGGCGCTGCACAGCCTGATCGACGTCGTCGATTTTCTCTCGATCGGCACCAACGACCTGATCCAGTACGTGCTCGCCGCCGACCGTGGCAACGATGCGCTGGGCGATCTATATTCGCCGATGCATCCAGCCATCGTGCATCTGTTGCACCAGATCATCGCCACCGGCAAGCGCCATAACATCCCGGTATCGGTGTGCGGCGAGTTGGCCGGCGACCCACTGTTCACCCCGATGTTGCTGGCCTTGGGGCTTACCGAGTTCAGCCTGCACCCATGCACCTTGCTGGAAGTGCGCGAGCGCATCCGCGCCGCGCACCTGGGCAAACTGCGCCGCCGCGCCAACAGCCTGCTGCGCGCGCGCGACCGGCCGGCACTGGAACGCTGGTTGGCGCGTTGTCAATGAAGTCCGAACCGCCCACAACGAACGGTCGCCCACACAGGGCTCCACACAGGGGACGTTCACCGCTTTTCCCACGGCATCGTGATGATGAACCGCGTAGGGGCGCAATTCATTGCGCCCCACGACCCGGTTGCGATGAACCAGGGCGCGATGAACCAGGGCGCGATGAACCAGGGCGCGATGAACCAGGGCGCGATGAACCAGGGCGCGATGAACCAGGGCGCGATGAATCGCGCCCCTACAGTAGGGATTGGTCGATGACCTCGGATGCGTTCGTGACCATGCGCAACCATTTTTTTGGCCCACCCTGTGTGGGCGACCCGCACTCGCCACCGTGCTGCCAAGTGCGAAACACGGCACCAAAGCCGTAAACTGACCGCATGAAAATCGCCAGTTGGAACGTCAATTCGCTCAAGGTGCGGCTGCCGCATCTACAGCAGTGGCTCGGCCAGTGCCAGCCCGACATCGTGGCGTTGCAGGAAACCAAGCTCGAAGACCACAAGTTTCCCGATAGCGAGTTGGCCGAATTGGGCTACCGCAGCGTGTTCGCCGGCCAGAAAACCTACAACGGTGTCGCCATCATCAGCCGCTCACCCGCCAGCGAGGTGCAGGTGGGTATCCCCGGTTATGCCGATGCGCAAAAGCGCGTGCTCGCCGCTACCATTGATGGCCTGCGCATCGTCAACCTGTACGTGGTCAACGGCAAGGCGGTTGGCGACGAAAAATACGATTACAAACTGGCCTGGCTCGATGCCCTGCACCAATGGCTGGCACAGGAGCTGGTGCGTTATCCGAACATGGTAGTGCTCGGTGATTTCAACATCGCCCCGGACGACCGCGATGTACACGATCCTGCCGCCTGGAAAGACCAGATTTTATGTTCCGATGCCGAACGCGGCGCGCTGAAGAGTTTGCTCGCGCTCGGCCTGCACGACAGCTTCCGCCTGCACCACGACGATGCTGGGCAATTCAGCTGGTGGGATTACCGCGCCGCCGGTTTTCGCCGCAATCTGGGCCTGCGCATCGATCTGGTGCTACTCTCGGATGCCTTGAAAGCGCGCTGTGTCGGCGCTGAAATCGACCGTGAACCGCGCTCCTGGGAGCGGCCCAGCGATCACGCCCCGGTGCGGGTGGAACTGCAATAAGCAGGGCAGTTGCTACGCCGTCACACCGAACGCAGCGCTGCGGTCACCGGCATCCGCGCCGCATGCAGCGCCGGGGCAAGTCCACCGATAAAGCCGATGGCCAGCGCCCACGACAAGCCACGCAGCACCAAAGCCGGGGTTACCGCAAAATTGAACGCAACCTGGGTGAAACCCTGGCCGAGCGTACTCACGCTGTAGCCGTTGAACAGGCCATAGGCAATGGCCGCACCAAGTACGCCGCCGGCCAGCGACAACAACAGTGATTCTGCCATTACCGACGCCACTACCGGCAGCCGGCCAAAGCCGAGCGCGCGCAGGGTGCCGATTTCGGCGGTGCGCGCCGACACCGCCGAGTACATGGTATTGAGCGCGCCAAACAAGGCGCCAATCGCCATGATTACGGTGACAATGCCGGTGACCACGCCGATCTGGTTGGTGAAGTTTTGTGATTGTGCGGAAAAATAATCGCGTTCGCGCTGCACATCCACATTCAACTGCGGATCGGCGGTCAACCGCCGCTTGATGCCGGCGAATGCATCGGCGCTGCGCAGTTGCACCAGCACCGAGGAAAACGTGCTGCGGAAAAATGATGCCTGCGTGGTTTCGACATCAGCCCATAGCTCGCTCTCGTGCGCATCGCCGCTTTCAAACACGCCGACGATGTCCCAGCTCGATCCGCGAAAGCGCAGTTTTTCGCCTACCTGCAGCCCATCGAACTGACGCTGCGCGCCGCGCCCGACAATCAGCTCGCGCAAGCCCGGCTTGAACAAACGACCCTCAACGATGCGCAGCTCCGGGCGCATGCTGACGCCCTTGATCTCAACCCCGCGCAGCGACACATTGGCGCCGGTGTTCTGGCCCTTGCGCGGCACCTCGGTCACCACCAGCAGTTCGGCCGATGCCAGCGGCAGGCCGTCGCCGGCACGCGCGGCAGCCGGGTCCTGGCGAATCAGGGTGGTTGCCGCGCGATCAAGAAAGCTGGATATTTCGGCGTTGGCACCACCACGCAGCACGATCACGCGATCCAATGCACCGGTCGCCTTGAGCGTCTTGCTGAAGCCCTGCGCCATCGACAGCATCGCCACCAGCACCCCAACCACGCCGGCAATGCCGATCACCACCACCAGCGAGGCACCCCAGCGCTGCGGAATGCTGCGCAGGTTCATCCACACGATTTCGCGTACCTGGGTGATGGTGCTCATACGTTACTCAACGCCCTGCCAGTGCATCGACGATCTTGATCCGCATTGCATGCAGTGCCGGCGGCAGGCCCACTGCAACTGCCAGCAAAAACATGCTTATCAGTGCGATTGCCCAGACTCTGGCATCGGTGCGCACCGGCGGAAAATCGGCCGGCAACGCAGCGGTTGCGAAGCTGGCCAGCGCCATGCCCGCCAGCCCGCCAAGCAGGCATAACAGTAGTGCCTCGGACAACACCAGCGCCAGCACCGTGCGATCGGTGAAGCCCAGGCACTTGAGCACCGCCAATTCTGGTGTGCGCTCGCGCACTGCCTGCGCCATGGTGTTGCCGGTCAGCATCAGAATGGTGAAGAACACCGCGCCGAGGATCGCGTTGACGATGAAGCCGATGTCACCGAGCTGGCGCAGAAAACCGATCTGGAACTCCTGCTCGCTCTGGGTCTTGGTTTCATCGCGCGAGTTGGCAAACTTGGCATCGATCGCCACAGCAATGCGATCAGCCTGCAGCGCATCCTTGATTCGTACCGCAAACACCCCGGCCAGGCCTTGGCCGCCACTGCGCGCTTCATCGAAATACTGGTAGTTGAGGTACATCAGGCTGGCGCGCTCGCTCCACTGCTGATCGCGGCCATCGAAGATGCCGACCAGCTCCCATTCCCAGGCACGCGAGCCATCGGCCAGTGTCCAGATGAACGAGGTCAACGGAATCCGGTCGCCCACCTTCCAGCCGAAACGGTCGGCCAGCACCCGCCCGGCAATCGCGCCATTGGGCGTGGAAATGAACGCGCGCCGCTGTGCCGGCGTCAGCACCCATTCGGGATAGGTGTCGAGCATACGCTGCGGATTGACCGCAAATTGTGGGAAGAAATTACGCGCATCCTGATACACGCCGCCGAAAAACTGCGAGTGCGACACGCTCTGCACGCCGGGCACCGCTTCGATCTGCGGCAATAACCGCATCGGCAGCGGCTGGGTAAAACTGACCCGCGCCTGGGTGATCAGCCGGTTGGCGCCGAGAAAATCGGCGCCACCGGAAAACAGCGAGTTCACCGCCTGCAACAAACCCAGCAGCAGGAATGCGGCGATCAACGACAAGCCAGTGAACAGCGTGCGCGTTTTCTTGCGCCACAGGCCCGACCAGATCAGCGGCAGATATTTGAGCACCATCGATCAGTGCGCCGCGCTGGCCATCACACCATCGGCAACCAGCGTGCCCTTGTCCAGATGCACGGTGTGGGTGGCAAACTCAGCCGCCTTGGGGTCGTGGGTCACCATCACGATGGTTTTTCCAAATTGCTGGTTGAGCTGCTGCAACAAGGTGAGTACTTCATCCGCGGTTTTGCGGTCGAGGTCACCGGTCGGCTCATCGCAGATCAACAGCAACGGATCGGACACCAGCGCCCGGGCGATGGCGACGCGCTGTTGCTGGCCACCGGACAGCTCGTTGGGTTTGTGCCCGGCGCGATCTGCGAGCCCAACCAGATCCAGTGCAATGGCCGCACGCCGGCTGCGCTCGCGCGCACTCATCTCGGTCAGCAGCAAGGGCAGTTCGACATTGCGCTGCGCGCTGAGCACCGGCATCAGGTTGTAGCTCTGAAAGATGAACCCCACCGTGTTTGCACGCCACGCCGCCAGCGCGTCGGCACCCAGTGCATCGATACGCTGGCCGCCGACCTTGAGTTCGCCCGCAGTGGGCGAATCCAGGCCACCGATCAGATTGAGCAAGGTGGTTTTACCCGAGCCCGACGGCCCCATCAGCGCGACAAAATCACCTTGCTCGATATCCAGTTCGATGCCGTGCAGCACTTCGATGCGCTGCTTGCCGCGCTCGTATACCTTGGTCAAGCCGTGGATTTCGACCAGCGCGCTCATGGCTTCTTGTCGAGCACTTTGCTGCCATCCCGCAATGCCGGCGGCGGCGACAGCACCACCACTTCGCCATCCTTCACGCCACTGGTCACCAGCGTCTCGGCGTCGGCGATAGTGCCGGTCTTCACCTCGCGGCGTTTTGCGATTGAGTCGGCCACCACAAACACGGCGGGCGCGGCATCCTTGTTTTCGACAATGGCTCGGCTGGGCAGCCAGACCCCGCTGAGCACTTCACCGGCGCCCGGCGCTTCGAGGAAACTCACGCGTACGCCCATGTCGGGCACGATGCGCGGGTCGCGCTCGGTGATGGCAATCCGCACCTTCACCGTGGCCTTGGCACGATCCGCAGCCGGGATGATGGCAATCACCTTGGCCGGAATCTTCCAGTCGGGATAGGCATTGAGCACCGCCTGCACCGGCATCTCCGGTTGTACCCGGCCAATATAGGCTTCGTTGACATCAACCTCGATTTCCAGCGAGTCCATGTCCACCAGCGTGCAGATGCCGGTACGGGTGAAGCCGCCGCCCGCCGACACCGGCGAAATCATTTCGCCCGGCTGCGCCGCCTTGGCGATCACCACGCCGGCAAACGGCGCGCGCACAATGGTGTTGTCGATGTTGATCTGCGCCACCGCCAGCGCGCGCTCGGACACCTGCACCTGCTGCTGCGCGCTGGCCAGCCGCGCAGCCAGTGCGGCGCGTTCAGTCTGGGCCTGATCGAGCACCGATTCGGAAACCAGCTTGCGCGCGATCAGGGCCTTCTGCCGCTCCACCTCGCGCTCGGCCAGCGCCAGATTGGCGCGCACCTCACCCAATTGCGCGCGCGCTGCATTGAGCTGCGCAGCGGACAATGCGAACTGCGCTTGCGCATCGGTATCGTCGAGCCGGGCAACGACCTGACCCTCGGCCACGCGCATGCCCTCTTCGATCAACACCTCGCGCACCTTGCCAGTGATCTTGGCCGACACCGTGGCTTGCCGGCGCGCCACCACATAGCCGGTGGCATCGAGCACCGACACCGGGCCGCTGCTGGCGGCATCACGGGCCACCACAGTTTCCACCGCCACCGGCCCGCTGCGGCCCAACACCAGCCACAACACGACCAGCGCAACGACGATTGCCAGTGGCCAGCGCCAGCGGCGGCGCGGCTTGCCCGCCTTGGCGCTGCGGTCGATCCGCAGTTCCTTGAGCATCTGCTCGGCACGATCCATGAATCAGCTTCCCTGAAGTGGCTACCGCGAAGTGTAGTGTGAGAGGGGTTGAAGCGGATGTGATGATTGTCAGCCGCCAAACCGGCGTTCCAGCATCGCAAACGCCGCACGCAAGCCCTGCGCTTCACCGCCCACCGCACGCCCCGGGCGCTCGCTGTCGTTCCAGCTGAACACATCCAGATGCGCCCACGGCAACTCGGCCGGCACGAAGCGTTGCAGGTACAACGCGGCGGTGACCGAACCGGCCATGCGCGAGCCGCCCGAGTTGGCGAGATCGGCGATGGTGCTTTTCAGGTAGCGCTGATACGGCTGCCACAGCGGCATGCGCCACAGCGGGTCGTGCTCGGTGTGCCCGGCAGCCAGCCAGTCGTTGGCAAGCGCGTCGTCGTTGGCAAACAGCGCCGGCAGTTCCGGCCCCAGCGCAATGCGTGCGGCGCCGGTGAGGGTGGCGAAATCCAGGATCAGGCTCGGTTTGTGCTCGCTGGCATAGGCCAGCGCGTCGCACAGCACCACCCGGCCTTCGGCATCGGTGTTGTCGATTTCAACACTCAGCCCAAGCCGGGTGGCGATCACCTCGCCCGGCCGATAGGCATTGGCGGCAATCGCATTTTCCACTGCCGGCACGTACAGGCGCAGATGCACCGGCAGCGCGCGCGCCATCACCAGTTCCGCAAGAGCAATGGCATGGGCGGCGCCGCCCATATCCTTTTTCATGTTGCGCATGCCGTCGGACGGTTTGATGTCGAGGCCGCCGGTATCAAAGCACACGCCTTTGCCAACCAGCGCAATTGCCGGGTGAGCGGGGTCGCCCCAGCTCAGTTCGATCAGGCGCGGCGAGCGATGGCTGGCGCGGCCCACCGCGTGGATCGCGGGAAAGCCCTGCGCCAGCAGATCATCGCCGGTGATAGCCGAAACTTGCGCATCATGACGCTTGGCAATTTCGCGCACCACCGCTTCGAGTTGATCCGGGCCCATGTCTTCGGTAGGCGTGTTGACCAGATCACGCACCCGGCAACAGGCGGCCAGTTGCGCCAGCCAGGCATCGTGTTTGCCATCGTCCAGCACCAGCCGCGCCGGTTCACGCACGGCTTTGCGATAGCGGTTGAAACGGTAACTGCCAAGGCCCCAGCCAAGCGCGGCGCGGACGAAGTTGCGGCTCTGCCCCGGTGCCGCAAGCAGGCGATAGTCGCCATCGGGCACGCTGCTCGGCAGATGCGCCAACGCGAACGGGTCGTCGGCAGTGGTGATACCAGCCAACACCAGCGCTGCCTCGCCGTGCGCGCCGGGCACCACCAACGCGGTAGCCGGCGCTGCGGTAAACGCGTTGACCGCCGCCCAGCGTTGCACCGATTCGGGCTGGGTCTGCAAGAAATCGAACAACTGATCGCAACGCAGCGCATAAAGCGCGGTGGCATCGGTAGCGCGCGAAAAACCGGCGGGGAGGGTCATGGCAAAGTCCGTGAGTAGTGTGCAACGAGAGTAGAAAACATCAACGCGAATCCAGGTCAATCCCAGACATGGTCATCAAGCCAGTCGGCCAGCGCGGTGAGATCGGGAAATTGCAGATGCGGCGTCACATCATCCACCGGCCACACGTGGCCGTGGCGATTGATCCAGCAGCCGCGCAAGCCCGCACCGTGCGCACCTACCACATCCAGATGCGGATCATCGCCAACATGCAACACCTCGCCGGGCGCCAGCTTCAAGCGTGCGCAGGCGGCGTGGAAAATACTGGCATCGGGCTTGGCCGCACCGTGCTCGCGGGCACCCAGTTGAAACGCAAAGCGCCCAGCCAGCGGCGTCAGCGCAAGGTCGGCATTGCCATTGGTCAAGGCCGCAATCGGCACCCGCGCCGCGATCCGATCCAGCGCGGCGAGTACATCGGGATACAGCTCCACCGCATTGCGCGCGGCAAAAAACACCGCGTAGGCATGCTCGCTGTGCGTCGGATCATGGCCGGAATCCGCCAGCGCGTGGCGCAACGACAGCATGCGCTGCATGCTGTAATCATGCGATAGATGCGGATTGTCGCGGGCGATCTGGTCGCGCAACGCACGCATTGCCATCACCGGAAAACGCTCGGCAGCACGCGGCGCGTGTTCGCACAACCAATCGTGCAGCACCGCCTCGGCACGCTCGATGACCGGCTCGATTGGCCACAGTGTATCGTCGAGATCCAGGGTAATGGCGCGTGGGCGAAAACTCATCGCAGCATTCTAACCGGGCATCGATGAATGCGGCGTCGCGGCGTTCGAGATACGCAAAGCGTGTGCTGTACAGCATCGGGTTTGAAATTTAACGGTGGTTGGCGCGGCTCGCGCGGTCGCCCACAGGATGGGCTCCAGGGGGCTTCAAGGCGTTTGTGGGAGCGCGCCTTGCGCGCGAAGCTGTCGCACGATGGTTCGCCGGCAGGCCGGCTCCCACAACAGCACGGATTGGCACCAGCGAGCAACACAGTTGCTACAGGCAGGCATTCACGCCCTGTGAGAGATCACCCTGTGGGAACCCTGTGGGCGACGCTTCTACCGCCCCACGATGGTCACTGACCGAGCGCATCGATCCCCAACGCATCCGTGCGTCAGACTTGCTTTGGCCGCTTTGCGCCGCTACTGGCGTTCGTTTCACCATGCCATTCGGTACGCATGCCGGGGCGGTTCGCTGCCCGCTTCGTCGCTGGTCTGAGCTGGTTCGTGTCTGCAATGGCTACTCGGCATTGCAGCCCATCAACCGATACGCCGCACGAGCGGAGGGCCTACGAACGACTTCCGATACAAAGCATTCATCAGCTATAGCTGGGCCGACAAGGCCTGGGGCACGTGGCTGCATCGCGTGCTGGAGGCATATCGCCCGCCCAAGGGGATGAACGTCGCGGCACGACCGCTGTATCCGATCTTCAAGGACCGCGAAGAGGAAGCCGCCGGCGCGTCGATTGGTGCGTCGATCGAGGCCGCGCTGGGGGCGTCGGAATTCCTGATTGTGTTGTGCTCGCCGCGTGCGGTGGCGTCACCGTGGGTCAACCACGAAGTCGCCTGGTTCAAGATCCATCGTGACCCGAAGAAAATCCTGGCGCTGATCGTCGGCGGCGAACCTGGCTCCTCGGAGGCACCAGCCGAGGCAGCGGACGCGTGTTTCCCGGCGACATTGCTGCATCAGGTCAACGCTGATCTGCTGGCGACCGAGGTGCTCGCAGACGCGCCGCTGGCAGCAGATGCGCGCGCCCACGGCGATGGCAAACGACTCGCCAAACTCAAACTCGCCGCGGCAATGATGGGGGTCGGCCTTGATACCTTGGTGCAACGCGACGACCGCCGCCGTGCTGCGCGCCGACGGCTGCTGCTGGTTGGGCTGATGGCGCTGTCCACGGTGCTTGCCGGCCTTTCGATTTTTGCGTTCAACCAGCGCGACGCGGCGCTGCACGCACGCAATCAGGCGGTCGCCTCGAAACAGGAGGCCGAGTTCCAGCGCGACCAGGCGCAGGGCTTGGTCGAGTTCATGGTCACCGACCTGCGCAAGCGCCTCGACGCGGTCGGGCGGCTGGATGTACTGGAAGCGGTCGGCAGCCAACTCGCCGACTTTTACGCCAAACAAAACCTCGCCACGCTCGATCCCGACGCGCTTGGCCGCCGCGCCCGCGTGCAGTTGTTGCTGGGCGAGGTCGATAACTTGCGCGGCAATCTCGATCCTGCCCTCGCCCGCTATCGCGAGGCGGCAGCGACCACGCAGGAACTCCTGCACCGCGACCCGGACAATCAACAGCGGATTTTCGACCATGCGCAGGCGGTGTTCTGGGTTGGCCAGATTGCCTGGCAGCGCGGCGATGCGGCAACGGCGCGGTCGTTCTGGACGCAGTACTACGCGCAGGCGCAGCGGCTGGTGGCGCTGGATCCGGACAGGGATGCCTGGCAGGCGGAGGTCGATTACGCTAACAGCAATCTTGGCACGCTGGAAATGGATCAAGGCAATGCTGCCGAGGCGGAGCAGTACTTTCGCAATTCGCTTGCGGTCTCCTCGCGGCTGCTGGCGAAGGACGCGAAGGATGTAGATCGGGTCATCGCTGCAGGGCAATCCTATGCCTGGCTGGCAAATGCGCTGTTTCACCAAGCCAAACTTGACGAAGCGCAAACGGCACGGCGTGCCGAACTAGATTTGTACGAGACCTGGTTAATAAATAGGGCTGAAAACGCCAAAATAAGAAACGTTGAGTCAATCGCACGCTATAACCTCGCCGATATTTTGCTGGCAGCAGGACAAATTGAAGAAGCCTCGACCGAGGCGAGGGTGGCGGTCAAGCTGGCGGACGACATACGCGGCAATGACCCTGAAAACCTCGAGCTGGCCGACCGCGCCAGCCTGGCCCACACCCTGCTCGGGGAAGCGTACGGGCATGCCGGCCAGACCGGTGCAGCCCGTCAACAATTGGCGGCTGCCATCGCCATCGCCGATCGCCTGGTCGCGAAAGACGATTCCATCGTGCGCTGGCGCGGCAAGGTCGGCGCGCTGCCGCGGCTGATCCTGGCGCGGCTGGAAGCGCGCTCCGATCAGCCCGCAACCGCCTCGGCCACCTACCTTCGCTTGATTTCCAGCTTGCGCCCGCTGCTCGCGACCAGCACCAGCGAACAGTCGATCGAAAGCATCTATTGCGCGGCGCTGGCTGGGCAGGCGCGACTGGCACCGCAAAACCACGGCGCTAACTGGCGGGAAATCATCGCAATGCTGGAGCCAAAGCCCGAGCGCCATAGCCCGAAGACGCTGACCGTATTGGCCGAAGCATTGGTCAACAGTGAACGCGCCGACACCGCGAAATCCATCGTCGCGAAACTGTACCAGGCCGGCTATCGCCATCCCGAATTCATGGCATTGCTGAACATCTATCCCGTGCTGAGCCCCCCTTGAATTCACCGCGCGTTGCGGTGCTGTGTCTGCTTGAGTGACCTGCCGCAACGCCCCCTCGTTGCAAGCCAAAAGGAAAATAACCATGAACCATTCTGCTTCCCTGCTGCTCGCCTGCACCGTCACCGCACTGCTGGCCGGCTGCCAGCAAGACGCGCAAACCCAAGACACAGCAACCAAGGCGCCGAAGTCCGCCGAAGGTACCAAGGCCGAGGCCGCCGCTGCCGCTCCGATGCTGGTCGCCGACACCGCCCTCGATCAAGCCTGGCCGCCAGCCGGGTGCCCCGATGCCGCCGCAGTGCGCGCTTTCATCGCCAATCTCGGCAATCAACAGTTTTCGAGCTATCTCGGGTTGTATTCGGGCGATGACAACCCGGTCAGCAATGGCAACATCGTGTGGCTAGGCTATGCCCACGGGGCTTCGATCCAGCCACCGAATACCGCGACGATTGTGCCGAAGACTGCTTCGGGGCAGGGCTGGATGTTGCGTTGGAACATCAGTGACCGGGTCGCGATTGGCGGCAATTCGGCAAAACAGGCTTTTTCCAGCCACTACGCCTGGGATTACGACGCGAGCCGTGATGGCGATTACGCGGTCGCCGCGCTCGCCATCAACAAGTGCACGCAACACGGCAACAACCCGCCGAGTTGCGAGCAGCCACTGTTCGGCAAGGACGCGTGGCAGGCGGACGAGCGCGGCCACGATTTCGATATCTGTCCGCCGGTCATCCTCAGCGAAGATCCGACCTCGCTGTATGCCTTTGACCGGAATACCACTCAGGCCACCTACGACTACAGCCTGGCGTTCATCCTGCGCAGCGGCGATACCAAAGCGGGCATGCGCATCATCATTGATCCGAAAGTTATAGGCGGCGGCGTGCAAACGCGCTAACCCAACCGCGCCGATCTCCCTGCAGCGGGTGCCTCGGCTTACCTGCCGTCCCGGCAGGCAAGCATGGGCAAACGCTGCGGTGAAGCAACGCCCGGGCGGCAGCCGCCCGGGTTTCCAACCGGCGGAAATCGGGGTCACCGGAAATCGGGGTCAGGTCTAGCATCGCGGAAATCGGGGTCAAGCGGAAATCGGGGTCAGGTCTAGCATCGTAGCATCCGCTATGCCCGCCTCAGCTGCCGGCTCGCGCGCACCAGCCGCCCGACGGTGGTGAAGTGGACACCGAAGAATTCGGCGATCTGCTGGTAGCTGTATTCGCCGCTGGCATGTGCCGCAATCATCGCCGCCTCGCGACTCGTATGCGCGGCGGCGATGTTCGCCAAGGGCGGCGCGGGCGGGCGGCGATGGGCGCGCGGAATGTTGACGTCGGCCTTGGCCGATTCGAGCGCCGCAGGTGCGTTCTGCATGCGCGTGGCGAACGCATCGTCACCCAGGAACACCTGCCGGTTGAGGTGGCGCCAGATCGACTCGCCGCCGATACCTTCCGCCACAAACGCGGCGTAGCGTTGCACGGCCTGGGTGCGATGGGTACCGAATTGCGCCAGCAGGCCATCCACCACCAACCACGGCGGTAGCTCGTCCATTCCGACCGTCGCGCGATAACTGCTCCACCGCCATGCCGCCGGCTCGGCCACCATGCCGGCGCGCACCGGGTTGAGCACCACGTACCGCGTCAGCTCGCGAAGGTAACTGTCGGCATCCACCAGGACCGCCTTGTAGCGCCCCTGAAACAGGTGCCCTACCCGGCCGTGGCGGCGATTGCTCATCTGCGTGTAGACGCCATTGAGCTGGCGCATGCCTTTCGACAGATTCTTGTCCGGCGTCTCGATCACCAGGTGGTAGTGATTGCCCATCAAGCAATAGGCATGACAGACCCAACTCGCGTCCGCCACCACCTGCGCCAGGATTTCCAGAAACCGCGAACGGTCCGCGTCATCCTCATAGATCGCCTCACGCCGATCACCACGCGAGGTGACGTGGTACAGCGCCCCACAGAACTCAATGCGGATCGGTCTCGCCATTGGCCCAATCTACCGCGCCTCATGCAACAATGCTAGACCTGACCCCAAAGCCCCCCCAAAGCCCTACCGAAGCCCTCGCTCATGCAACAATGCTAGACCTGACCCCGAAGCCCTCGTGACCCCGAAGCCCTCGGCGCCGAGCTTGCGGATCCCGAGCTTGCGCCTGCGCGTACCGAGCTTGCGCGACAGCTTGAGCGGCGCTTGTGTGTACACTGCTCGGCACCGAATTACGCCAGCGTGAGCCGACCATGAACAGCAACCTGCGCGACCCCGAGCGGCCAACGCCGACGCCGGAGGATTGGGGCTCACAGGCTCACGTGCATACCCTGGTGATGTTGGCGATCACCTTGATTGCGCTGTATTTGTGTTTTCGCATGCTGGTGCCGTTTCTGTCGGCGCTGGCGTGGGCTCTGGCGCTGGCAGTGTTGGTCATGCCGCTGCATCGGCGACTCGAGGCGCGATTCAAGTCGGTCAACCTGGTCGCGGCAGTGTCGGTGCTGATCGCCGCGCTGATTGTCGTGGTCCCCGTGATCCTGGTGACGGTGAACATGATCGACGAGGCAGTCATCGGCGTCGGCCACGTCCAGGTGCAAGTGACCTCCGGCCACTGGCGCAGCCTGATCGCCGAGCACCCGCAGCTTACTGCGCTGGTGGACTGGATCGACATCGAGTTCGATATCCCGGGCACGGTGACGGCGGCATCGGGAACCCTGAGCGATATCGCCGGCAATATCGTCAAAGGCTCGCTGCAACAGGTCGTTGAACTGCTGCTGATCTTCTACTTCCTGTTCTATTTTCTGCGTGACCGACGCGCCGCATTGACCTCGATCCGCTTCCTGTCGCCGCTGTCAGCGCCGCAAATGGCGCGCTTGTTCGAACGCGTGTCGGACACGCTGCACGCCACCTTGTACGGCACCTTCAGCGTGGCGATGGTGCAAGGCGCGCTCGGCGGATTGATGTTCTGGGCGCTGGGTTTGCCGGCGCCTTTGCTGTGGGGCATGGTCATGGGGCTGCTGGCGATCGTCCCCGTACTCGGCGCATTTCTGATCTGGATCCCGGCTGCCGCGTTCCTGCTGCTGACGGGCCACCCAGTGCAAGCGCTAATTTTGGCCGTCTGGGGAACCGTCATGGTCGGCGGCATCGACAATGTGTTGTACCCGATACTGGTGGGCAATCGTCTGCACATGCACACCATGCAGGCATTCATTTCCATCGTCGGCGGCCTGTTCGTATTCGGCGCCGCCGGGCTGATTCTGGGGCCAGTGGTACTCACCACGACGACCGCGTTGTTCGAGGTGTGGCGCTATCCGGAAGCCAGCGCGACCGAGTGATCTAGCCAGGCGCAGGCGCGCGCCTGCGGCGGGGCAAGCACGCGGGGCAAGCACGGACAGCCACAAGCCGCGATCGCCTCGCGCCGATCGCCCCGCGACGGAACGTAGTACAGCGCCACACAGCACTCGATTCGGATCGGTCTCGCCGTTGGCCCAATCTACCGCGCCTCATGCAACAATGCTAGACCTGACCCCGAAGCCCCTCCCCGAAGCCCCTCGGGTTGCCGACCGCGTCGGATGGCGGCGCTGAATCGAAGGGTGCGGCATGTGCGTCACCGTACGCGGCGCATGGCCCGCCACCTCGTCTGTTGGAGCTATTGACAACACAGCCTCTCGTTGGCACCATCTCCAACATGAAGGCCACAGAGCTGTTCCGTCGTCGTATTGTCTACGCGGAGCATGCGTTCGCAGAGTTGGTGCTTTGGCAGCTTCCGCACCCCCTCGAAGGTTCAGCTCACGCATACAAATACCGGCTCGCCTATGTCGTGGACGGACAGTGCGTCCTTCGCTACGACAACGAGGCAGGAAAGGGCGATCATCGCCACTACGGGCGCAAGGAAAGCAAGTACACCTTTTCCGGCCCCGAGAAGCTGATCGCCGACTTCCAACGCGACATCAGGAGGTGGAATGATGAAAACCGTGACCCTTGAAGTCCGTCCGCCCGAAGACGCGATGGCGGAGTTCGTGCAGACCTGGAAGGCAGGCAAGGCGCACACGTCCGCGCGCATTGCCTTCGCATCGCCCGAGCTGCTTTGGAAGGTACTCACGGCCAAGCGCTGGGAGTTGCTCAAGGCGCTATGCGGGGCTGGCCCTGTGTCCATACGCGAAGCCGCACGCAGGGTGAATCGCGACGTCAAGGCTGTGCACGGCGACATCACGGCACTACTTTGTGCTGGCTTGCTCAACCGTGCGGAAGCGGGTGGAGTCGAATTCCCGTTTGACGCCGTAAAGGTCGAATTCCTGCTTCAGGCTGCGTAGCCGAGCGCGTGCGCTGCCGAGCCGGCGTTGCACTTGCTTGTTGAGACCAACCGCCTCACCGCGCCGAATGCCCGGTCGCCTCGTAGCTGGCGCGTTCGAACATGCCCGGCTGCACCAGGTTGATGAAGGCGCGCGCCTGTGGGCTGAGGAACTTGCCCTTGCGCATCACCACACCGTAGCTGCGCGCCGGGAAATACTGGCTGACATCGCGGATCGCCAGGCGCTCGCGGTCGGCATCGGTGAGGCAGAAGCCGGTGACGATGGAGATGCCAAGGCCCATCGCCACGTACTGCTTGATCACCTCCCAGCCGCCCACTTCCAGCGCCACGGTGTAGGGCACGCGGTTTTGCTGGAACACCAGGTCGACCAGCCGGTAGGTGGTGAGCCGGCGCGGCGGCAGGATCAGGCCATACGGCGAGAGGTCCTCCAGGCGCAGCTCGGGCTTGCTGGCCAATGGATGATCGGGTGGTGTGATCAACATTGCGTCGAAGGTGTACACCGGCGCGTAATCCAGATCGCGCGGCACATCCAGCATCGAGCCAAACGCGAAATCGGCGGCATCCGAGCGTAGCAGCGCCAGGCCATCGACGCCGGTGACATTCTGCAATTCCAGATGTACCTCGGGGTAGGCGGCGCGGAACGCCTTTACCAGCGGCGGCAACAGGTAGAGGATGGTGGAACTGCCAGCGGCGATATGCAGCTCGCCGCCCTCGAGGCCGCGCAGACGCTCGCGGAAGCTGGCATCCAGTCCGTCCAGGCCCTCGATCAACGGGCGCGCGAGGTCGTACAGCAATTCGCCCTCGCGGGTGAGGCTGAAGCGACGGCCGCTGCGTTCGAACAACGGCATGCCCATGTCGCGCGCCAGGGCCTGCAATTGCAGGGTGACGGCAGGCTGACTCAGGAACAGGGCTTCGGCGACACGCGACACCGAACCCAGCCGCGCAAGCTGGCAAAAGGCTCGCAACGGCTTGATCCGATCACCCTTGTAATAAAATCGCGTGCTGCGCTGCGTCATAAATCGTTGCCTGCAATACAGTATTTGCTCAGCTTATACTTTTTATTGAAAACTATGCATTGTCAAATACATCAATCAACCCTAGGGTGAGTCCATGAGCAATCAAGCCGCTACGCAATCCACCACCGCCGCCACTGGCCTGCACCTGCTTGCCAGCGCGTCTGGACAGGAAGCGATCCTGCCGCCGCCGTTGTTGGCTCTGCTGGAAGCCCTGCATCGCCGCTTTGAGCCTGAACGCCAGGCCCGGCTGGCTGCACGCCGCGCCAGCCAGGCCCGTTTCGATGCCGGTGAATTGCCGGACTTTCGTGCCGATACCCGCGCCATCCGCGACGGCGACTGGCAGGTGGCGCCGACACCGGACGCGCTGCTCGATCGCCGCGTAGAAATCACTGGCCCGGTCGAGCCGAAGATGGTGATCAACGCGCTCAACTCCGGTGCCCGCGTGTACATGGCCGACTTCGAGGACTCCACTGCGCCGGCTTGGAACACGCTGATCGCCGGCCAGCAGGCCCTGTGCGATGCAGTGGCCGGCACGCTGCAATGGACCAGCCCCGAGGGCAAGCACTACGCGCTCAAGCGCGAGGGGCAGGCGGTGCTGATGGTGCGTCCGCGCGGCTGGCACCTGCCGGAAAATCATGTGCAGATCGACGGCAAGCCGCTGGCCGGTGCGCTGTTCGATGTCGCGGTGTTCGCCTTTCATAACGCAACCACATTGGCGGCGCGCGATCGCGGCCCGTACGTGTACCTGCCCAAGCTCGAAAGCATGGAAGAGGCGGCGCTGTGGGATGAGGTGCTGGCTTTCATCGAAGTGCAACTGGGCCTGAGCATCGGCACGATCAAGGCCACGGTGCTGATCGAAACGCTGCCGGCAGCATTCCAGATGCACGAGATTTTGCATGCGCTGCGTGGCCGTGCGGTTGGCCTGAACTGCGGGCGCTGGGATTACATTTTCAGCTACCTCAAAACCTTCCGCGCGCACCCCGACCGGGTGCTGCCCGAACGCGGCCAGGTGGGCATGACCCAACCCTTCCTCAAAGCCTATTCCGAATTGCTGATCCAGACCTGTCATCGTCGTGGTGCCCACGCCATGGGCGGCATGGCGGCACAGATTCCGATCAGCGGCGACGCCGACGCCAACGAAGCAGCACTGGCACGGGTGCGCGCCGACAAGCTGCGCGAAGTCAGCGCCGGCCACGACGGCACCTGGGTGGCGCATCCGGCGCTGATTGCGCTGGCGCAGGCGGTGTTCGATGAGCACATGCCGACGCCGAACCAGCGCCATGTCAGCCGCAACGATGTGCAGGTGCGCCGCGATCAGTTGATTGCCCCGTGCATCGGCAGCATCAGCCGCGCCGGCTTCGAGAACAACGTGGAAGTGTGCGTGCGCTATCTGGCGGCGTGGCTCGACGGCCAGGGCTGCGTGCCGATCCACTGGCTGATGGAAGATGCCGCCACCGCCGAAATTGCGCGCACACAGTTGTGGCAATGGCTGCACTACCAGCAATTGAGCGGCCACTCGCTGCATCTGGATGACGGCAGCGCCATCGACTTCACCCTGTTTGATCGCGCCCTGCTCAACCTGCCCTCACGACTGGGCAGCCGCGCCGCCCTACCCGGTGGCGGCCGCATTGACGAGGCCATCGCCCTGCTCGACGAACTAACCCAGCGCGACACGCTGGCCGACTTCCTCACCCTGCCCGCTTATCCACGCCTCAGTTGACGTCCCCACCAAGGAATCCGCCATGACCACAGCACACGCCACCGCTGAACAACTGCAGCAAGACTGGAACTCCAACCCCCGCTGGCAGGGCATCACCCGCCCGTACAGCGCCGCCGAAGTTGTGCGCCTGCGCGGCACGGTGCCGGTGGAACATTCACTGGCGCGCCTTGGCGCGGAAAAGTTCTGGAAATCGCTGCACAGCGAGCCGTTCGTGAATGCGCTTGGCGCCCTCACCGGCAACCAAGCGATGCAGCAGGTCAAGGCCGGGCTCAAGGCGATCTATCTCTCCGGCTGGCAAGTGGCCGCCGATGCCAATGTCGCCGGTGAAATGTATCCCGACCAATCGCTGTATCCGGCCAACTCGGTGCCGCTGGTGGTCAAGCGCATCAACAACACCTTGCTGCGCGCCGATCAACTGCATCACGCCGAAGGCGACGACAGCATCGACTGGTTGCAGCCGATCGTGGCCGATGCCGAGGCCGGTTTTGGCGGCGTGCTCAACGCGTTCGAATTGATGAAGGCGATGATCGAGGCCGGTGCCGCCGCCGTGCATTTCGAGGACCAACTCGCCTCGGTGAAAAAGTGCGGGCACATGGGCGGCAAGGTGCTGGTGCCAACCCGCGAGGCGATCGACAAGCTGGTTGCCGCGCGGCTGGCAGCGGATGTCAGCGGCGTGCCGAGCATCATCATTGCGCGCACTGATGCCGAAGCCGCCGATCTGTTGACCTCCGACATCGACGCCAACGACAAGGCCTTTTGCACCGGTGAGCGCACCGCCGAGGGTTTCTTCAAGACCCACAACGGCATTGACCAGGCGATCAGCCGTGGCCTCGCCTACGCACCCTATGCCGACCTGATCTGGTGCGAAACCGGCAAGCCCGACCTTGAGTTCGCGCGCACGTTTGCCGCCGCCATCCATGCCAAGTTCCCCGGCAAGATGCTGGCCTACAACTGCTCGCCGAGCTTCAACTGGAAGAAACACCTCGACGACGCCACCATTGCCTCGTTCCAGCGCGAGTTGGCGGCAATGGGCTACAAGTTCCAGTTCATCACCCTGGCCGGTTTCCATGCGCTCAACTACGGCATGTTCGATCTCGCCTACGGTTACGCCCGCACCCAGATGAGTGCGTTCGTCAACTTGCAGCAGGCCGAGTTTGCTGCCGCCGAGCGCGGCTTCACTGCGGTGAAGCACCAGCGCGAAGTGGGCACCGGTTATTTTGATTCGGTCACCCAGACCATCCAGGGCAGCAACTCGGCAACGGTTGCGCTGAAGGGTTCGACCGAAGAAGAGCAGTTCTACGACAAGGCCAGCGCGGCGGCGTGAGTAAAACCGGGAGCTTCTCGAAACCTGCTGCGCGACCGGTCCGGCCATCATGTCGCAGTGCTGCACCACCGGTCGCCCACAGGGTGGGCTCCTACAGTTATGGGTTCGCTCTTTGTAGGAGCCCACCCTGTGGGCGACCGGCCAGCCGTACATCGAACAACGGCCGAGTAGGTCAGTGTCAGGTGCAACCGGCCCAGGTTGGCAAACGCGGATCGCGGAAGCTCTGGAGAAAGCCATTCATTAGCCGCTCGCCGCTGCACCGCAACAAGGCAATGCGCACAAATTAAGGCACCATCACGAATTGACTCGCTTCGGCTCACAGCCGATGCTTGCCCCAAGGGCACAATGAATGATGGAGCAGTGCATGGCGGAACGACTTCACGAAACCGGCGATGGCAATCGCCCGAGCGCGGCACAGATCGCCGATAATTTTTCTGATCTGCATCCACCGCTCGGTGCCGCCAAGAGCGATGTCGAGGCTAACCGCTGCCTGTACTGTTACGACGCACCGTGCGTGCGCGCCTGCCCCACCGGCATCGATATCCCACGCTTCATTCACCAGATTCGCACCGGCAATCTCGACGGTTCGGCGCGCACCATCCTGTCGGCCAATATCCTCGGCGGCACCTGCGCCCGCGCCTGCCCCACCGAAGTGTTGTGCGAGCAGGCCTGCGTGCTCAATGCCGGCGAAGACGCACCGATTGCGATTGGCGCGCTGCAACGGCATGCGGTGGATCATCTGCTGGCCAAAGGTGGCGCCCATCCGTTTGCGCGTGCCGCCGATTCGGGCAAGCACGTTGCCGTGGTCGGCGCCGGCCCGGCCGGGCTGGCATTTGCCCATCGCGCCGCAATGCTGGGCCATGCAGTCACCGTATTCGATGCCAAACCCAAACCCGGCGGCCTCAACGAATACGGCCTGGCGGCGTACAAGATGACCGACGACTTTGCGCAGCGCGAAGTCGAGTTTCTGCTCGGCATTGGTGGCATCCAGATGCGCTACGGGCAACGCCTTGGCGAACAACTGCAACTGGCGCAATTGCGCGCCGAGTTCGACGCGGTGTTTCTGGCAACCGGCCTTGGCGGCAGCAATGCGCTGGGCGTGCCCGGCGAGGATCTGCCCGGCGTGCGCGATGCCATCGACTTCATCGAAGAACTGCGGCAAGCACCTGACAAGTCGCAACTGGCGATTGGCGATGAGGTGGTGGTGATCGGCGGCGGCAACACCGCGATTGACGCTGCGGTGCAGGCGCGCCGGCTCGGCGCGCGCCGGGTCACCTTGGCCTATCGGCGCGGCGGCGAGCAGATGGGCGCGACCGCGTGGGAACAGGATTTGGCGCGCAGCAACGGCGTGATCATCGAGCTGTGGGCAAAGCCGGTTGCGCTCGAAGGCGAAGGCCACGTTGCGGCCGTGGTTTTCGAGCGCACCCAGATGCGCGATGGCAAGCTGGTTGGCAACGGCGATACCTTCCGCGTTGCCGCCGACCGTGTGTTCAAGGCGATTGGCCAGCACCTGCTCACCGATGCATTGGCGGGGCTGAACATGGTACACGGCAAGATCAACGTCGATGCGCAATTGCGCAGCAGTCTGGATGGCGTGTATGCCGGTGGCGATTGCATCGTCAGTGGTCTTGATTTGACCGTGCAGGCGGTGGAAGACGGCAAGCGCGCCGCAATCAACGCCGATGCCTGGCTGCGCGGCAAGGCACAGGAGTAAGCGTTATGGCCGATCTAACTTGCACCATCGCGGGTATCCGCAGCATCAATCCGTTCTGGCTGGCCTCGGCACCGCCAACCGACAAGCAGCTCAATGTGGAACGCGCGTTTGCCGCCGGCTGGGGCGGAGTGGTCTGGAAAACCCTCGGCAACGATCCACCGGTGGTCAACGTGACCAGCCGCTACGGCGTGCATCGCACCTCATTGCGCGGCGTGCTCGGCATCAACAACATCGAGCTGATCTCCGACCGCGCGCTGGAGGTGAACCTGCGCGAGATCGAAGCGGTGCGCAAGCGCTGGCCGGACCGCATCATTATCGGTTCGATGATGGCGCCGATCGATGAGCAGGCGTGGAAGGAACTGGCGATAAAAATTGCCAATTCCGGCGTACACGGCATCGAGTTGAACCTCGGTTGCCCGCATGGCATGTGCGAGCGCGGCATGGGTTCGGCCATCGGCCAAGTGCCGGAGTTTGTCGAGCAAACCACGCGCTGGGTGCGCGAGGCGGTTGGCATACCGGTGTTCACCAAACTCACCCCCAACATCACCGATATTCTGGTGCCGGCCGAAGCCGCACTGGCTGGCGGCGCGCATGCGGTGTCGCTGATCAACACCGTCAACTCGATCACCTCGGTCGATCTGGACACCATGGCACCCACGCCCACGGTTGATGGCAAGGGTACCCACGGCGGCTATTGCGGCGCTGCGGTCAAACCCATCGCCTTGAACATGGTGTCGCGCATCACCAGCCAACCGAGCATGCAGGGGCTGGAGATTTCCGCCATCGGCGGCATCATGAACTGGCGCGACGCCGCCGAGTTCATTGCCTTGGGCGCATCGGCGGTGCAGGTGTGTACGGCGGCGATGCTGTACGGCTTTCGCATTGTCGATGACATGATCGACGGCCTGTCGGTGTTCATGGATGAAAAGGGCTATCGCAGCATTGCCGATTTCCGTGGCAAGGCGGTACACAACGTCGTCGACTGGAACGCCTTGAACATGAACTTCGATCTCAAGGCAAAGATCAACCCGGATACCTGCATCGAATGCGGCCGCTGCCACATCGCCTGCGAGGACACTTCGCATCAGGCGATCCGCTTCGATCATCTGCCCGATGGCGGCCGCCGCTTCACCGTCATCGATGACGAATGCGTCGGCTGCAACCTGTGCCAGATCGTGTGCCCGGTGCCCGAGTGCATCAGCATGATTCCGGTCGCCAACGGGTTGCCAGCAATCACTTGGCCTGAGCATCCCGACAACCCGTTGCGCAGCGGCGCATGCGCGGAGTGATGACAATAGGCACACTGATGGCATAGCATGAGCACATGAAACCTTTTCGCTGGAGTGCGGAAAAGAACGAAACGCTGCGGGTTGAGCGGGGCGTTTCGTTCGAGAGCATCGTGGTCGCGATCGAGTCCGGAGGGCTGCTGGACATTCTGGCCCACCCGAACACGGCGAGGTACCCAAGGCAGCGTGTTCTCGTGGTTGCATACGACGACTACGCCTACCTCGTGCCCTTCGTGGAAGAGGACGACTACATCTTTCTCAAAACCGTGATCCCAAGCCGCAAGGCGACGCGGGATCGATTACATCGAGGTAAAACCGATGCCGAAGATTGACGACTACGAGCGCGAGATACTGGACGCCTTCGAGCGAGATCGACTCGTGTCCGTGGCAACGCAAGCGGAGCTGGCCAGATTCAAGGCCGCTGCCCGCGCAACCGCGATCAAGGATCGCCGCGTCAACATCCGCCTGTCCTCCAGCGATCTGAGCGACATCCAGGTCAGGGCACTGGAGGAAGGCGTGCCGTACCAGACCTTGATCGCCAGCGTGCTGCACAAATATGTCACCGGCCGCCTGGCCGAGCGGCCTGGGCTTGCGGCTGATGCGCCGCGCAAGCCGGCCGCGAGGCGGCGCGGCGTGTCGAGCAACTGATATCGAACCCTTTGCAGGAAACCACACCATGTCCAAACTCCGCGCCGGCCTGATCCAGATGGGCCTGAAAGCCTCCACCGATGCCGACCCCGAGACCATCCGCAAGGCGATGATCGCCGCCCACATCCCGCTGATCGAACAGGCCGGCGAGCAGGGCGTGCAGGTGCTGTGCTTCCAGGAGGTATTCACCCAGCCCTACTTCTGCCCCAGCCAGGATGCCAAGTGGTACGCCAGTGCCGAGTCGATCCCGGACGGCCCGACCACGCAGCTGATGCAGACCTACGCTGCCAAGTACAAGATGGTGATCGTGGTGCCGATCTACGAGCGCGATGATGTTAGCGGCGTGTACTACAACACCGCCGCGGTGATCGACGCCGACGGCAAGTACCTCGGCAAGTACCGCAAGACCCACATCCCGCAGGTGGCCGGCTTCTGGGAGAAATTCTTCTTCAAGCCCGGCGCCTCGCACTGGCCGGTGTTCCAGACCCAATACTGCAAGCTCGGCGTGTACATCTGCTACGACCGCCACTTCCCCGAAGGCTGGCGCGCACTGGCGCTCAATGGCGCCGAGTACATCGTCAACCCCTCCGCCACCGTCGCCGGCCTGTCCGAATACCTGTGGAAGCTGGAGCAGCCGGCATCGGCTGCCGCCAACGGCTGCTGGATCGGCGCCATCAACCGCGTCGGCACCGAGGCACCGTGGAATATCGGCGAGTTCTACGGCCAGAGCTATTTCGTCAATCCGCGTGGGCAGATCGAGAAGATCGCTTCACGCGACCAGGACGAATTGATCGTGCATGATCTGGACATGGAACTGGTACGCACCGTGCGCAACACCTGGCAGTTTTTCCGCGACCGCCGCCCGGATACCTACGGCCGCCTGACCGACGGCGAGTGAGTGTGGCCGTCGCGTGCTGAATCAAAGGCGATTGGTCCGCGAAGGACGGCAAGGGCGCAAAGAAAAGTCGTTGCGATTGAAGCCAAAGCAGGCTGGGGTAAAGCGAAGCCGTACCCCAGATCTGTCGTTTAACCGGATGAGGGCATGCGCAGGGCCAGCGGTGCGCGGGGCTATAGTCACAGCATTGTGTTGCGTGAGACAGATCGGTTGCGCCAGGGGATGCTACAAAGCTAGACCTTTTGCTAATGGCCTTGACACCAATGGTGACCCCAATGGCATGACCCCAATGGCATGACCCCAATGGCACTTACTTAAGCCAGAACCCCCTCAATTCGTCATTCCCGCGAAGGCGGGAATCCAGTGACTTCAGGAAATTGGGCACGAGCGAAAGAAGCTGGATGCCAGCTTTCGCTGGCATGACGACGCTTAAGAAAGTGCCATTGAGACCTGACCCCGCGCTCCAGGTTCTGGCTTGGATTGCAGACCGACTACGATCTGGAGGCCGCGCGTCACGTATTGGGCAAGACCATCGCCAGATCAAGCAAATTGCCGGTTGAGGCCGGCAACCGATCAACGGCCGTTCACGTGTCTGCGACAGCGAGGCTGTTGTATGCTGGTGTCCTGCCGGATCGACGCAAAAACGGGGGTCAGGTCTAGCATCGTAGCATCGATGGCTTTCCGCTTGATGCAACAAAGCTAGACCTGACCCCATTCTTCATGACCCCATTCTTCAGGCTAAGGTAAGGCAAAGCCGCACCCCAGCACTGTCATGCCCACCGGCACCGGGCATTCAGCGTGACAGCGCCCGAGGCCTCGCTTGACGTGGAGCAGCAGGCGGTAGACGATGCGATGCAACGCTCATGCCGTACTCAAGGAGCACAGGGCTCGCCGGGCATGCACGTTGACGTATGAACTACGACTGGGATGCAGCCAAGGCGGCTCGCAACGCCAAGTAGCACGGCGTCACGTTCGAGGAAGCAGCGTCCGTCTTCGGCGATCCACTGGCTTATACGTTCGCCGATCCGGACCATTCCGAAGGTGAGGAGCGCCTACTGACCTTCGGCTTGTCGCTCGATCGGCGCATCCTCGTGGTATCGCACATCGAGCACTCACAAGGCATCCGCATCGTCAGTGCAAGGGGGGGTCGGGGTCGGGTCTATCATTGTTGCATGAGCGGCGAGGGTCAGGTCTTGCCTTTTGCCCAAAGCAAGCAGCGAAGATGCGTGAGGCAAAAGGCAAGACCTGACCCAATACTGTTCGGCCCAATACTGTTCGGTTAGACGACAAACCATCAGGTCGTCACCCCAGCGATAGCTGGGGTCCATTTTGACTTTTCGTTACGAATCAAGAGCAACATGGATTCCCGCTTTCGCGGGAATGACGAAATCGATGCCCTTGGCGACTAACCGAACAGTATTGAGACCTGACCCTCCATCCGCGGACACTTCCAAGAAGGTCGATCATGGCGACACGACAAAGCTTTGTGCAAAGTCGCGAACAGGGCAATTAATTGGCTGCCGCAAGCACGAATACGATGCGAAATTGAACTGGGGACTGGGTACAGGTCGCCCAAAGTCACGTCTGAAATTTCATCTAAGCGCGGTGGTGCCGCTTTGCGCTTTTGCCCGCAGCGCCTCATACAACTGTGCCGGACCCAGCAGAACGTCCTTCAAGCCGTCGCGCACGCGCTCCGAACCAAGCGCCTGTGAGCTCATTGTCGAGTGCGCCTCCAGCGCATCCATGATGGCGTGCATCAGGGCGCTCTTCAGGTCGGGTGAGTTGGCGAACTGCTCTTTGCTGTTGCTGCCGGCCTGCTGCATCAGCGTTTCGTTTTCCAGCAGCTTGCCCTTGAGCACGCCGTTGACGTAGACCAACTGGTCGTCGTCGCTGAGCTGCCCCTCGAACAGACCGTTGACCTTCTCGATGATTTCGGCCAACAAGGCGCGCTGCTTATCCTGCAATGCACCGCTGCCAACCGCATCCATTGCGGCGATCTTGTAGTCACCCTTGCCGTCATCCCTGAGGCTCATCGCCTGCTTGCCCGCGCTGCGCAGCGTGTGGTGGGTCAGCACCACCTTGGACAAGTCCACCGTGTCACGCTCACGGCCAAACTCAAGTAGCGGGACCAGTCGCTTGTAGAAGATAAAGCGCTTCTCGGTGTCGGTGTTGCCGTAGTCGAATACTTGCGACAGGAACGCATACAACCGCACATAAGCGCCCATGTCGTTCTTGAACAGCAGCAAGGCATCGAGCACGTCCTTGCTGGCGTCGGCGGCCTTTTCATCGCCCTGATCCATGGCCGCCGCCCTTGCCTGCTGCGCGGCCTTGTAGCGCTTGAGCAGCCGGTCGGCCACCGGGGCGATGGCGCTGCTGAGCTGCGCCTGGGTTCCGTTCGGGTCGATTTCCACCTTCGTCACGCGCTCCACTTCAAAATCGTCGTAGTGGCCGCTGGCGTCCAACTTCTGACGCAGATCGAACACCAGATGCGGGTCGGTGACAGCTTCCAGTTCGGCGGTGGCGTAGTAGGTCTTGAACGCCTTGAGAATCTCGGCGGCGTCGTTGACGAAGTCGAGGATGTAGGTGGTGTCCTTGGCCGGGTGTGCGCGGTTCAAGCGCGACAACGTCTGCACCGCCTGGATGCCGCCGAGCATCTTGTCCACATACATGCCACACAGCAGCGGCTGGTCGAAGCCGGTCTGGAACTTATTGGCAACCAGCAGCAAGTGATAGTCAGGTTTGGCGAACGCTTCGCGAATGTCGCGACCCTTCAGGCCGGGGTTGAGATCCGCGCTGGCTTCGGTCACTGCTTGCGGGTAGCTGTCCGGGTCGTTCACCTCGCCGGAGAACGCCACCAGCACACCCAGCGGATAGTTCTGCCTGGCGATATAGGCGCGGATCGCTTTCTGCCAGCGCACGGCCTCCTTGCGGCTGCTGACCAGCACCATCGCCTTGGCCTTGCCGCCCAGCAGTGGCAACACGTTTTCGCGGTAATGCTCCACTACAATCTGCACTTTCTGCGCGATGTTGTAAGGGTGAAGGCGCACCCACTGCATGATGCCCTTCATCGCCGCGCTGCGTTCCACCTGCGACTCGTCGTACTCCTTGCCGTTGTGGGCCAGCTTGAACGCGAGCTTGTATGGCGTGTAGTTCTTCAGCACATCGAGGATGAAGCCCTCCTCGATGGCCTGACGCATTGAGTAGACGTGGAACGGCTGCGGCAAGCCATCTGCCCCAGCGCGGCCGAACAGCTCCAAGGTCTTTTGCTTGGGCGTGGCGGTGAAGGCCACGTAGGTCAGACCCTTGTCGCCGCCCGCACGCGCCGCCATGCCCGCGGCCAGCAGCGCCTCGGTGTCGACCTCGCCGCCATCCTGCAGTTCGGCCCATTCCTGTGCGCTCAAGAGTTGCTTGAGTTTGGCCGCGGCCTCGCCGGTCTGCGAGCTGTGCGCTTCGTCAGCAATCACCGCAAAGCACTTGCCCTCGGTGGCAGCCAGTTCCTGCACCGCCTGCAGCGCGAACGGAAAGGTCTGAATGGTACAGACGATAATCTTCTTGCCATCATTCAGCGCCTGGCCCAGTTGCGCACTCTTGCTGCCGTGCTCGTTGGTAATGGTTTCCACCACGCCGGTGGTGCGCTCGAAGTCGAAGATCGCCTCCTGCAGCTGCGCATCCAGCACGTTGCGGTCGGACACTACCAACACGCTGTCGAACATTTTGGTGTTGTTTGCGTCGTGCAAGTCAGCCAGAAAGTGTGCGCTCCACGCAATCGAGTTGGTCTTGCCCGAGCCGGCCGAATGCTGGATCAGGTATCGCTGCCCTGCACCCTGTTCCAACACGTCAGCCACCAGCTTCCGTGTCGCGTCGAGTTGGTGAAAGCGCGGAAAGATCACTTGGGCCAGCTGCTTCTTGTCGTCGCGCTTGCCGATCAGGTAGCGGCCAAGAATTTCCAGCCAGCTGTCGCGCGCCCATACCTCTTCCCACAGATAGGCGGTGGCGAATCCGTCCGGGCTGGGCGTATTGCCCGCCGCGCCGTGGTTGCCGCGATTGAATGGCAAGAAGCGCGTCGCCGGCCCGGCCAGCCGCGTGGTCATCATCACCTCGGCTTGGCTCACCGCGAAATGCACCAGCGCACCGCCCGGAAAACTCAATAGCGGTTCAACCTGTCCGCCCTTGGGATGCGGGTGGCGATCGAAGCGGTACTGGTCCACCGCATCACCCACGCCCTGGGTGAAGTCCGACTTCAACTCCACCGTGGCCACCGCGATGCCGTTGACGAACAGCACCAGGTCCAGCGCGTCCTTGGTGTTGTTCGGCGAATGCCGCACCTGCCGCACCACGCGCAGCCGGTTGGCCGCGTAGTGCTGCTGGATCACCGTGTTGATCGCCAGCGCCGGCTTGAATTGCACCAGCGCTAACGGGGATTTCAGACCCAACATCTCTACGCCACGGCGAAGCACCTCCAGCGTGCCGCGCTCGTTGAGGTTCTTGCGCACACGCTCGGCGATGCGCTCACCGGCCGCGGGGCCATGCGTCTTGGTCAGCCGTTGCCAGCTGTCCGGCTGGGTCGCTTCGATCCAGGCCAGCAGGTCGGGCATATACAGGCCGTGGGTGTGGTCGTAGTGCTCGGCGTCGCCTTCCGCGTAGAGCCAGCCGTGAGCGGCGAGGTGAACGCAGATGGCATCCTCGAAGTGGACTTCCTTGTGCAAGTTCATCGCAGCACCTGACGTTTATTCAACGGATCAAACCGCCGCTGCGGCGGGCAACGGCCCAAGGATGAAACGTGCCCGCTCCACGCGCAGCATCTGGTAGGGCGTCATGAAGCGAACCCCCATCCCGACACAGGCATTGGGGATCTTGATCTTCTTCGGCGAATTGGCCGGCAACTCGTGCGTCACCACGGTGTGTTGATGCGCGACGGCAAATGCCACCAACCAATAATCGGCCACCTGCAAGAATGTATTGACCGCTGCGGGTGAATAATCCTGGCTGGTCGCCCAGTTGCTTACTTGTGGTGCTGCGGCCAGCACGGAAGTGTCCGGCGGCAAGAAGAAGCCGTTGCCCCGAGCCTCACCCCACATAGCCAACTCGTCCTCTCCAGCCTGCAATTCATCGCCAACCGGTTGGATGCTGAAAACCTTGCCCTGTGCGTTCATGCGCTCGAGCCACTCCCAGAACGCAGGGCAGAAATCGAAGCCGTACTGCAGGTTCTTGGCCTGAATGAACACATTGGCATCGAGCAGATAGGCCATCAGGCGGGGTACCCCAGTGACCGCCCCAATTCATTGAAGGTCGATGTCTTCGCAATACCCAGCATGTGAAAGGCATCGCGAAAAAGGGTGCGTCCTTCCAACGTGCTTTCCACCAACGCGCGCGCAAAACGCTTGCTGACACGCGCCGCCGTGGTGCGGTAGAAGTCGCCGCCTCCTGTGCCTCGTACTTCGAACTCTCGCAGACGCGCCAATTCCTCATGATAAGCCGCAAAGAACGTGTTGCGGTCGATACGACCGGCATCGAGCAGGCGGCGCAGAATCACCAGGGAACTGACCTTGAAATGACGCGCCAACCGTTTGAGCGTGTCGGCAATGGTTTCGTCCACAATCAGCTCGTCAAGGAAAGACGCCATCGGCACCAGTAGTTCGGCCGCCACTTTGTTGCACCAGACCTCGGTGGCGTTGTCCGACACGACTTCCGCGCTGACATCCGACAAAGCGCTCTGCCCCAAGCCAATGTGCGCCAACTCATGCGCCAGCGTAAACATCTGTGCCGCCTTGCTGTCGGCGCCGTTGATGAACACCAGCGGCGCCCATTCGTCAGACAGCGCAAAGCCCCTGAACTCTTGAGGGTCAAGATGACGCGTGTTGTTGTTCAATACCACACCGCTGACCATCACCATCACGCCTGCCCGGTCCGCCTGCTCGATAAACATGCGCAAAGCCTCAGCCCAGGTCGGACACGCGCGGCGTGTCTCGACGCTGAAGCCCAGGATTTGTCGCAAGTGTGCAGCGGCTTCAACGGGTGGCATCGCCCTGGTCATACTTCCCACAAACCCAAGCGGCTCCTGGCCCGTCACTCGCGCATGATCGCGGTACCAATCCTGGCGCTGCTGGCAGGCGTAAACCATGTCCAGCAGATTGAGGCTTGGGCGTGCGATCGCGCGGTTGGCTACCGTACGGAAATCCGGAATTGGCAGCACTTCAACGGGCGGCTCCGGCAGGAAAAAGTAGCCCACAGGTGCATGGGTGGCCCGCGCATAGTCCTCCAGTTGCCGCACCGTCGGCTGCACTTCGCCCGCTTCCCACGCTTCCAGCCGCTTGAACCTCGCCGCCAGCGCAAAGCTGTCCAGCCCGGCGCGCTCACGCGCCCAGCGGAACATTTCGGGATGGATGGCGACACGGGTCATACGGGCATCTTAGCGAAGTTGCGCACATCGATCTTGCCGGTGACGGCGGCGGCGACTAGGGCACTGCGGCGTTCTTTGAGCAAATCGATGGCGTACTTCGATTCGCGCTGGAGCTCCTCCAGTCTCCGGCGTTCAGTCGTAATGAAATCCACAATCCGAAACTGTTCTTCAATTGGTGGGAGAGCGACGGGCATGTCAAGGATCACCGATTGGCCGATATTCAACATCGAGCTGCTTGCACCGGATGCCTGCAGTTCGATTTGTGATCGTGCACCGTCTGCGCCGAGAAGCGCGGCGAGGAACTCAGAAAGGCAACAAGCCCCGTCGATGCGCAACCTGTACAGTTTGTCGCACAGGAGCAATTTGGGGTGATCTTCGGTGACGACCGCTGCGCCGCCAACCAGATCACGAGTGTTCGCCCGTGAGATCAGCAAGTCGCCTTGCCTCAACGCGTACTGAGACATTGGCTCTAGCTCATCCGGCAGCCGCTTGTTCTCTGATGGCCTGAACACCCCGCCGTTGACGCAACCAACTTTGAGAACACCCCACTCTTCAGAAGTCTCGGCCGGGTAGTTTTCACACTGGGGACTCCAGCCTTGTTCGATGGAACTAATCACATGCTTGATCCGAACGATCAACCAATGCGCCGGCACTTCGCCAAGCCACGCCACACCGGAGTCCTTCATCGGGGCGTTGGGGTTTAGGCCGCGGGTGACGGCGTGGGAGATGGTGGCCTGGCGCTTTTCGGCCAGCAGGGTCAGCAGCTTTTCCTGCTCGGCAATCAGCGCATCGATCTTGCCGGTCTCGCGGTCGAGGAAGGTGGCGATGGTGGATTGCTCGTCAAGCGGCGGCACAGCATCAAGGTAGTCGCGAACAAAACTGTCTGGCACACGCTTTTGTCCACCCGCTCCGTACATCGCCCCCTCAGCGTCCTTGCGAAACGTTGGCGATGTGAAGAGCCATCCCAGATAGTCGCTCGTGGCCACTTGTGGCTTCGGTCGAACGACGATGAGCTCCGTCGTTCCGAAGCCAACGCCATCGAGCAGGCCTCTAATAACGGCTCCTTTCCCGTTCTCGAAGCATGGCGTGATCTTCGCAATCACCACATCGCCATCTCGAAAATAGGTATACCCGTTCTCCACCTGAGCCAGCGTGCGCGTCTCATCCAGTCGAATAGCTCCGTCGTCGCCGATGGCGTCCATCGGCAGAAACGAGACCTGCGTTTGCCGGTCCACGCTCGCAACTTCGCTTTTGGATGGATTGAGCTCAGCAACGAAGCGTAGACGCTTGACCTGCCAATGGGATGGAACGAGTCCATGCGACGCCACCCCACTGTCCTTGTACTCCGCATACCTCGGCAGACTCATTCCGTTTCCTCCCGCGCCGGATCGACTGTCCAAAGTTCGAAGTTCTGCCAATGGGCTGGAAATCCCATCTCACCCCACAGGTCCGGCCGCTCCTCGATCAGTGCACGGATACGTCGCGACCACTCCGAGCCCGGGCTCACCCGCCGCATGATCCAAGCCAGCATGGCCAGCGTGTTGTAGATACGCAGGCGCGCGGGCTCCGACCACTGCAATTGCGCCCGCAGCGCCGCTGGCCTTTTCGGCAGCGCGAGCGTGCCGACCAGCAGCGGGCGGTTCCAGGTGCGGCCATGATGGGCGCAGAGGTTGCGCACGTAAGCCAGATGTTCGACGAAGGAGCAAAACGGCGTTTCGTGCAAGTCGTAGGGATCGGCTACCTGCTGGCGGACTGGGTGCGCCCGGATGGAACGCAACCATTTGGAAAGTTCGCCCAACGACAAGGTTTCGCACAGCGCCCAGACCGGAGGCTCCTCGCCCCGCACCAGGTAGCGCGCGAGGAAGAGCTCGTTGCGGTCGGCATAGATACGCTCCACGCTGGCGAGCAACGCGGCATGGTGATCATTGAACAGTGCCGCGTTTCGGTGTGCGATCGGCCCGCCATCGGCCAGATGCGCCAGCACATACGCCCAGCGAGTACGCAACGACACTTCGATGCGCTCGATCGCGTCGTTCAATTCCAGTCGCAGGCGCCGGTCAAAGTCGTACAGGTGAATAACGTCGTCGAATCGGGTGCCAGCGCGGAAGCTATGCCCGCCATTGCCGTCGGGCAGCTCAAAATGCATCCAGTAGCCGCGGAGCCGGTAGTAGTTGAGATGGCCCAGGTAATGGCTGGCCCGATCCCCGTCGGCGATGTCCATGCCGCGCTCGCGCAGGCGCTCGACCTGCTGCGCCAGCATCAGCGGGGGTTTGTCCGGGGCGCGTCGCGGGTCGGCCATCAGCAGATCCCGGGCATAAAAAACCCGCCAAAATGCGCATAAGGACCGAAGTCCACAGAGGCGAGGCGGGCATGATTGGCTGCAATGTTAGCACCAATGGGGCGCTCCGCAATGGTCGGAGCGCTGCGGCCATGGTGACGGTTCAGACGCCGTTTGCTCATTCCGCCAACTCCCCCAGCATCGCCATGATTCGCGCCGACACGCCCTTCAACTCCTCGTCGATGGTGTGCAGATCACGCGGCGGCTCGAACACGTAGAAGTGGCGGTTGAACGGAATCTCGTAGCCGACCTTGCTCTTGGCCTCGTCGATCCAGGCATCGGGTGCGTGCGGCAGCACCTCGCGCTCTAAGTAGGCCTTGATGTCCTCGCCCAGCGGCACGTTCTCGGTGTCGCGCAATGAGCTGTCCGGCTGTGGCTTGCCCTTGGCCTTGCCCTTCTGGCCGAGCACCACCTTGCCGGCTTCGTCGCGCAGCGGGCGCTCGATGGTGAGGGTGGTGTAGCCGAAGTTCTGGTTCTTGAAGATGCGCGCGATGGGGGCGACCTTGACCTTGCCGCCGGCGGGCGGCTCGGGGGCGAATTCGGCGGCGGCGATCACCTGGCGGACGACTTCCTTGCCGTCGGCGTCGAACACGGTGGCCAGCTCGGCTTCGGCGAACTCGCCGAACAGTTGGGTGACGGTGGCGATGTGCTCGTCGCTCATCTCCTTGCGTTTGGAGCCGAGGCTTTTGCGCATCTTTTGCCAGAAGCTGCCGGCGTCGATCAGCTGCACATAACCCTTGCGGTCGTCGGGCTTCTTGTTGGAGATGATCCACACATAGGTGGCGATGCCGGTGTTGTAGAACATGTCGGTGGGCAGGCCGATGATGGCTTCCACCAGGTCGTTTTCCAGCACGTAGCGGCGGATCTCGCTTTCGCCACTGCCCGCCCCGCCGGTGAACAGCGGCGAGCCGTTGAGCACGATGCCGAAGCGGCTGCCGCCTTCCACTGCGGGGCGCATCTTGGCCAGCAGATGCATCAGGAACAGCATGGAGCCGTCGGACACGCGCGGCAGGCCGGGGCCGAAGCGGCCATCGAAGCCTTTCTCCTCGTGCTCCCTGCGCACCACTTTCTCGACCTTCTTCCACTCCACGCCAAACGGCGGGTTGGACAGCATGTAGTCGAACTTGCGGCCGCTGTGGCCGTCTTCGCTGAGCGTATTGCCGGCAACCATGTTGCCCACGTCCTGGCCGCGGATCAGCATGTCGGCCTTGCAGATGGCGTAGGACTCGTCATTCAACTCCTGCCCGTACAAGGTGAGCCGCGCATCGGGGTTGTGCTGCAGCAGGTGCTCGGCCGCGACCGAGAGCATGCCACCGGTGCCAGCCGTTGGATCGTAGATGGTGCGCACCACGGCGTTACCGGGCGCCAGCACGTCGTCGTCCTCGATGAAGATGAGGTTGACCATCAGCCGGATCACTTCGCGCGGGGTGAAGTGCTCACCGGCGGTCTCGTTGGAGATTTCCGCGAACTTTCGGATCAGTTCCTCGAACACCTGTCCCATCTGCGCGTTGTCGACCGCGTCCGGGTGCAGGTCGATATTGGCGAACTTTTCGGTGACCAGGTACAGCAGGTTGGCCTTGGCCAGCCGCTCAACCTGCGTGTAGAAATCGAAGCGCTCGAAGATGTCGCGCGCCTCGGGCGAGAAGGCCTGCACATAGGCGTAGAGGTTTTGGCGGATATGGTCCTGATCGCCAAGAAGTTTGGGCAGGTCCAGCGGCGAGGTGTTGTAGAACGACTGCTTCGCCTTGCGCAGCAGGAACGGGTCGGGGTTGAGCCCGGCCTTTTCCTTCGCTTCCTTTTCCTTCAACACTGCCTGCTTGGTCGGCTCCAGCACACAGTCCAGACGCCGTAGCACGGTGAACGGCAGGATCACGCGGCCGTATTCGGATTGTTTGTAGTCACCGCGCAGCAGATCGGCAACAGACCAGATCAGGGCGGAAAGTGAGGATTGATTCATGCGAGAAGCGTATTCCCTGGCGACGAGCCACTGGTGTTATTCATTGTATTTGCGCGAAGTGCCCTTGAACTTTTCGACGGGATACTTGCGGTCGTTGATCTGCAGTTTACGGCGAATGGCGGCGGACACGTCGATGCTTTGGTCGAGAGCGGCCAGGGTCAGGTCTCAATACTGTTCGGTTAGTCGCCAAGGGCATCGATTTCGTCATTCCCGCGAAAGCGGGAATCCATGTTGCTCTTGATTCGTAACGAAAAGTAAAAAATGGACCCCAGCTATCGCTGGGGTGACGACCTGATGGTTTGTCGTCTAACCGAACAGTATTGGGTCAGGTCTTGCCTTTTGCTCACTGTCCGCAGCATCCAACGTCAAACTGGATTCCGGCTTGCGCCGGAATGACGATAGATAGGCTGGATGCGCAGCGGCCAAACGGGATTGGCGCTGGCACGCAAGGCCCGGGCCATGCGTGGCAAGGCCACGAAGGCAGCACGCTTGCCGGCGCGGTTGGTGTAGCCTGCGCGTTGGTTACCCATCGCCAACTCGCCACGCCCAGGAGCGTATCCGCCGATGAATCGCACTGCTCACGACCCAACCTTGTGGAACGCCGATCTGGCGCCCAGCGACGCCAGTCAACGCACTTGGGATTGGCGCGCCTACGCTGCGCTGTGGGTGGCGATGGTGGTGTGCGTGCCGACCTACCTGCTGGCCGGTGGTCTGGTCAGCCAGGGCATGGCGTGGTGGCAGGCGGTGCTTACGGTATTGCTCGGCAACCTGATCGTGCTGTTGCCGATGGTGCTGATCGGCCATGCCGGTGCCAAGCACGGCGTACCGTTTCCGGTGTTGCTGCGCTCGGCGTTCGGCACCAAGGGCGCGCGCATCCCGGCGCTGGCGCGCGGGCTGGTGGCGTGCGGCTGGTTCGGCATCAACACCTGGGTTGGTGGCTCGGCGATCTACGTGATCGCCAACGCCCTCAGCGGCGGCGCGTTCCATGGCAGCCCGTTGCCATTGCTCGGCATCGATCCGGCGCAGACCGTGTGTTTCATCGGCTTCTGGTCGTTGCACCTGTACTTCATCAAGCACGGTACCGAATCGATCCGCTGGCTGGAAATGCTCAGTGCGCCGTTCCTGCTGTTGATGGGCCTGGCGCTGCTGGCGTGGGCGTACGTGCAGGCTGATGGCTTTGGCAACATGTTGGCCACGCCCTCGCAGTTTGTCGCGGGCGGCGCCAAAGAGGGCCAGTTCTGGCCAACCTTCTTCGCCGGGCTCACCGCGATGGTCGGGTTCTGGGCGACGATGGCGCTGAACATTCCCGACTTCACCCGCTTCGCCAAATCGCAGCGCGACCAGATCGTTGGCCAGGCGCTGGGGCTGCCGCTGCCGATGGCGCTGTTCGCGTTCATCGGCGTGGCGGTGACTGCGGCCACCGTCACCATCTACGGCGAGGCGATCTGGGACCCGGTGCAACTGGCCGGGCGCATGGGCGGCTTTGGCGTGGTAGCGGCGTTGTTCGCCCTCGCCATCGCCACATTGACCACCAACCTCGCCGCCAACGTGGTGGCGCCGGCCTACGGCTTCTCCAACCTCGCGCCGGGCCGTATCTCGTTCCGCATGGGCGGCTACATCACCGCCGGCATCGGCATCGCCATGTTCCCATGGAAGCTGATGGAATCGGCCGGCACTTACTTGTTCACGTGGTTGATCGGCTACTCGGCGCTGCTCGGCCCGATCGCCGGCATCCTGGTCGCCGACTATTTTTTCATCCGCCGTACCGAGTTGGTGGTAGACGATCTGTTCCGCCACGACGGCCGCTATCAGGCCAGCAACGGCTGGAATTGGGCGGGCCTTGGCGCACTGTTGATCGGCGTGCTGCCCAACCTGCCCGGCTTCGCCCATGCTGCCGGCCTGGTCGGCTCGGTGCCGGCGCTGTTCGATACGATCTACAGCTACGCCTGGTTCGTCGGCTTTGCGCTGGCGGCGCTGGTGTATCTGGGGTTGGCGCGGCGGCGGTGATGGGGGCTTCTGGTAGGTCGGCTCAAGCCGCAACGCGGCGGAGCCGACATCGCGACAAGCCACAACGCCGTGGCGGTGTCGGGTCCGCGCCTATGGCGCTTGACCCGACCTACAGGCCGTCAGTCCGCTGCGTTGCGCCGGTGCGTTCGCCCCGCGCGGCAATCAGCTTTCTGGCGACATCGCGAGCAATTTCCAGCGTTTCCGTGACCGTGCGGCCTTGTGCGACCAGGCCGGGCACTTCTTCGCTGGTGGCAAGGTAGACGCCTTCGGTCAGGCGCTCGATGTGCAGATTGACGATGCGCTCCATGAACGACACTCCCGGTCGCGTACAGTGCTCCCATGGTAGCTCACCGCGCCCCCGAAAGCCGTGGTAAACCTGGGCGGCGATTGATTCCGGGCAGTTGACTCCTTGCACACGTGTGCAACACCCGCGCGCAATCTGCCGCCGGTTCGCCTAAGCTTTCATTCTTCAACACGCAAACGACGAGGCCCAACATGTCACTCATCATTCGCGGCGGTACCGTAGTCAATGCCGACCGGCAATTTCGCGCCGATGTCTATTGCGCCGATGGCGTCATCAAGGCCGTCGGTGAAAACCTGGAAGTGCCGGCTGGGGCGCAGGTGATCGATGCTGGTGGCCAGTACGTGATGCCAGGCGGCATCGACCCGCATACGCACATGCAGTTGCCGTTCATGGGCACGGTGGCCTCGGAAGATTTCTATTCAGGCACGGCGGCGGCGATGGCCGGCGGCACCACCACCATCATCGATTTCGTGATCCCGGCACCGCAGCAACGCCTGATGGACGCCTACCGGCAGTGGCGTGAGTGGGCGGAAAAATCGGCCAGTGATTACAGCTTCCATGTCGCCGTCACCTGGTGGGATCAGAGCGTACACGACGACATGGGCACGCTGGTGCGCGAGGAAGGCGTCAACAGCTTCAAGCACTTCATGGCTTACAAGAACGCGATAATGGCCGATGACGAGATCATGTACCAAAGCTTCAGCCGCGCACTGACGCTGGGCGCGATGCCGACGGTACATGCCGAGAACGGCGAGTTGGTGTATCAGTTGCAACGCAAGCTGCTGGCCGAAGGTATCACAGGCCCGGAAGGGCATCCGTTGTCGCGGCCACCGGCCGCCGAAGGTGAGGCGGCGAGTCGCGCCATCCGTTTTGCCGAGGTGATCGGGGTGCCGTTGTACATCGTGCATGTGTCGTGCAAGGACGCGCTGGATGAGATCATCCGCGCCCGTAATGCCGGCCTGCGCGTGTACGGCGAAGTGCTGGCCGGGCATCTGCTGGTGGACGAGAGTGTGTACCGCAACCCGGATTTCACTTTCGCCGCCGCGCATGTGATGTCGCCACCGTTCCGCGCCAAGCCGCACCAGGAAGCGCTGTGGCAGGGCTTGCAGGGCGGCAACCTGCAAACCACCGCCACCGATCATTGCTGTTTCTGCGCCGACCAGAAAGCTGCCGGACGCGACGATTTCAGCAAGATCCCGAATGGCACCGGCGGTGTCGAGGATCGCATGGCGGTGCTGTGGACGCACGGCGTGAATAGCGGCCGGCTGACGCCGGAAGAGTTTGTTGCCATCACCTCGGCCAATGCCGCGCGCATCTTCAACCTGTATCCACGCAAGGGCAGCATCAGCGTTGGCGCCGATGCCGACATCGTGGTGTGGGACCCCGAGGCGAGCAAGACGATCTCGGCCAAAACTCATCATCAGCAGGTCGATTTCAACATCTTCGAAGGCATGCAGGTTCGTGGCCTGCCCTCGCACACTGTTTCGCAGGGCAAGCTCACCTGGGTGCAGGGCGATCTACGTGCCGAGCGTGGTGCCGGCCGTTACCTCAAGCGCCCGGCCTACACCTCGGCATTTGCGGCGCTGGATAAAATTGCAACGGCGCGCAAACCAACTGCGGTTGCGCGGGGCTGAAACATCGCAGTCGACCGGGTCGTGGGACGCAATGAATTGCGCCCCTACCGGGTTCATCATCACGATGCCATGGAAATGGTTTGGCATGGTCACGAACGCATCCAAGGCCATCAACCAATCCCCACCTTCATCGCGCCCTGATTCATCGCGCCCTGATTTATCGCGCCCTGATTCATCGCAACCCGGTCGTTTGGTGCTACTGCGCTGGCGGCTCGGTCTGCGCGGGATGCAGCGGCGGAATCACCAGGGTGGTGAACTCTTGGTAGCTGGCCATTGGCAGATCGCGCAATGCCAGCCGCTCGGCGCGATGGTGTTGTATCGGCATCACCGCAGCTTCATACAAAATCACTTCATGGCTGAATGGGTACCAGCGTGCCAGCTTTTTCACCAGCTCGCGCAGGCCTTCGGGCTCGGCATGGAAGCGGCTGCAACTCAGATCGCCACTCAAGGCCACCTGCCACAGCAGCAGATGCGCGCTGGTATCGATGCTGTGCTGATAGACCAGAAAATGCGTCGCTTCCAGCGACAGCACACCATTGCGGCCGGGGTCGATACCCAGATCGGCGTACAAACACGCTTCGGCGGAAACACCCGGCTCCATCCGCGCATCGATGCCTTCAGCGCGAGTCTTGCGGATCACCGCATGCGGCACATCGGCAAACACGCCGGGATGGCCATAAAACACCGCGCACACGCGTTTGCCGGCACGTACCTCGGCCATGATCGCGGCCTCCATTTCGCGATAGGTCTGGCGGCGATCCTTGCCTGCTGCGTACAGCGGCGATAGATCGATCACATCCGGGCGCAACGCCAAAATCTGCGCGCGTGCCAGCGGATCGACCAGACAAAAAACACGCTGCGCCGCGCGAATCTCCGAGAGCGTACGCTCGGAGACATGGCGACTCATCTGGATGCCGCTGCCCACTACCACCAGGCCGGGCCGGGCCGGGCTCGGCGTTGACAGCCCATCAGCCATTGCTGCATCTGCCGTCGCCAACACGAGCTGGTCACGGCCTGCCTGCTTGGCGCGATACAGTGCCTGATCGGCGCAGCGCACCACGTCGGCCAGCGCCTTGTGTTGCTCGCTGCGCTCGCAGATGCCAAAACTCAGCGTTGGCGCTACCGTTTGCTCCCATGCCGAAACCGGCTCGATGCGCCGCTGCAATTGCTCGACAAGCACCTTTGCCGCACTCGCGTCGCCGACAAAAAACACGGTGAACTCCTCGCCACCGCTGCGCCCAATAATCGCATTTTCACCGAACACTTCGCGCCACCATAAGCCCAGCCGTCGCAGCACCTCATCGCCCATGGCGTGGCCATAGCGATCATTGATCTGCTTGAACAGGTCGATATCGGCCATGATCACGGTAAACGGCTTTGCCGCACCCAGCGCGCCGGCATACGCCTGCTGACCGAGGCGATATGCCTGTTGATGGTTGTACAGCCGGGTCAGGCCGTCACGCTCGGACAGCCAGCGGTAACGCAAACGTTCATCACGGGTGCGGCGCAGCGAATGCAGCAGCACCAACACGATCACCGCCAGCAACAACACCACAGCGGCAATCAACCATTGCCGCTGACTGGATTCTTTCAGGCGAAGCTGCTGCACGGTTCGATCGCGCTGCAATAATGCGATCTGCTGCTCGGACACCTGCGAGTTGAACTCCACCTGTAAATAGGCAAAGCGGCGATCACGAATATCGGCCTGTTCCTTGGCACTGGCCTGCTCGGCCTGCTTGCGGTAATCCAGTGCCAGTGCCAACTCGCCACGGCGCTCGGCCAGTTCGCTATGCAGAGACAACACCCGCGCCAGATTGCCCCGCGCTCCCGATTGCTTCAAGTTCGCCGCACTGTCGTTCAATAGTTGTTCTGCCTCGGAACGGTTGCGATCCAGGCGCACCAGCACTTCGGCGATATCAACCTCGGATTCGCTCACACCATCTGCAAAACTGGCGGCCTGATACCTCCGATGCGCATCGCGCAACGGTGCCAAGGCGTCGAGCAGATAACCTTGCTTCATTAGCGCGCCACCCAGTGCCGCCATGGCTTGAGCAACAAATACCGGGTCGCCAGCCTGCGAGCACACGGAGAACTGATCACGCGCCGTGCGCTCGGCCTCAATCAGCTGCCCTGCCTGGCTCAGCGCCAGCACCATATCCGAACGCGCGATGCAGCGCGCACGCAAGTCACCGAGTTCGTCAGCGGATTGCAATTGTTGCCGTGCATAGGTGATTGCCTGTTCGCTTTCACCTGCCCCGCCATAAAGATAGGCCGCGTGCCCAAGCAGGGCAATCCGCTCCTTACCCTGATCCGGCAACTCGGTCAGCCCCTGTTTGAGCCAACTGAACGCACGAAAATAATCACCCACATTGACCGCGATATTCGCACCCAAGCCCAACGCGCGCAGCCGCAGCTCCGGAGTCAGATCATGGGCGAGCATCGCTTCGACGCCATTGAGACAGCCTTGCAAATCCCCAGCCAACGCCAGATTTCGCAAACGCACCAATTCGATACGTGCGCGCTGTTCCGGTGTGGCTTGAGCAAGTCCAGAACCAAGCGCCTCGATCAATGCTGCCGATTCCGGCCACGGCGCCTGCACATTGCGTTGCTCGATTTCGCTGATCCGTGCTTCCAAACCCGGCGCGGCCCACAGCAAGCTGGCCTGCAGCAGCAGGGCCAGCTTGCACAACGTGCGGCAAGGATTGGCCACGGAACGGGTCAGTATTCGTCGTCTTTGTGATCGTATGCCTTGATCGTGGTGTTGTTGGCGTAATAGCTGTCACTATCGCCCCCGCAGAGTTTTGCAACCGCCGCGCAATCACCCGCCTTCATCGCCGCCTTTTCTTCATCGCTCAAGCCATAACGCGCCAACACCGCATCGGGGTTTGCTTCGTATTCGGCAGCCAATGCCGCATCGCGGCCCAACGCATTGACCAATTCCAGCAGTTTGTTCGCCATAAAATCCACTCCCCAATCCATGTTTGTCGTGTCGCCGCATCATCACGATGAAGCAACGCGCCGGTCCAGAACCTATGATCCACCGCATGGCGCAATCAATCGGCCATGCGTCCCCACCCAAGCGCCTTTCGGTACAGTGCGCCCCGCGCCATGCTAGCGTATGTCGCTAACATTTTCCTGGCTTTGGAGCACCCGCCATGTTCAATCACACGCATCGCGTTGGCCTGATGGCTGCAATCGCTGGTATTGGCCTGAGCACCGTCCTGATGGCTGAAGACATGAGTAAACAAGACCCCAACCTGTGGCTGGAAGACGTTGCCGGCGAAAAAGCGCTGGACTGGGTGCGCGCGCGCAATGCCGTCAGTCAGAAAACGTTGCAGGCCGACCCCGCATTTGCCAGCTTGCGCGACGATCTGCTCGCGATCCTCGATTCGGACGCGCGCATTGCCTATGCCCAAAAGATCGGGCCGTACTATTACAACTTCTGGCGCGATAAAACTGCCGTGCGCGGGATTTGGCGGCGCACCACGCCCGAGTCCTATCGCAGCGCGCAACCCGAATGGGAAACCGTGCTCGATCTCGATGCGCTGGCCACCAGCGAAAACGAAAACTGGGTCTGGCATGGTGCGCAGTGCCTGCGCCCGGATTACACACGCTGCCTGATTTCGTTGTCGCGCGGCGGTGCCGATGCCGATGTCAGCCGCGAGTTTGCGCTCGATGCGCGCAACTTCGTCAGCGATGGCTTCTATCGCCCTGAAGCCAAGGGTGGCATGGACTGGATCGACCACGACACGGTCTACGTGTTCACCGATTTTGGCGATGGCAGCCTCACCGAACCGGGCTATCCGCGAATCGTCAAGCAATGGCGGCGCGGCACGCCGTTGAGCGCGGCGAGCGTAGTCTACGAAGGCCGCAACGATGACATGTACATTGCCGCAAGCCACGACGACACGCCGGGCTTCGAGCGCGATTTCGTCAGTCGCACACTGGCGTTCTACAACGATGAACTGTACCTGCGCAGCAAGGATGGCAGCCTGCACAAGATCGATGCGCCCAACAGCGCCAACAAGTCGGTTGTGCGCGAACACCTGCTGCTGGAACTGCGTGAGCCGTGGACGGTGGCAGGCACGCAATACGCTGCGGGTTCCTTGCTGGCGACCAACTTCGCTGCGTTCATGGCTGGTGAGCGGCAATTCGAGGTGTTGTTCGCACCCGACGCTCACACCGCGCTGGCCGGTTTTGGCGCGCTCAAGGATCACCTCTACCTCAATGTGCTGGAGGACGTGAAGAATCGCATCGTGATCCTGAGCCCTGGCAAGGATGGCTGGCAGCGCGAGCCGCTGCGCGGCGCGCCGAGCTTTGGCACTTTGGGCTTCAGTGCGGTGGATGCCGACGAGAGCAACGACTATTTCCTGACCAGTACCGATTTCCTCACACCGACCAGCCTGGCCTGGGGCAGCATCGGTGGCACGCCAAAGACGCTCAAGCAACTGCCGGCATTCTTTGATGCCAGCGCTTTGGCCATCAGCCAACACTTCGCCACCTCCAAGGATGGCACCCAGGTGCCGTACTTCATGGTCGCGCCCAAAGCGCTGACGCGCGATGGCAACAACCCGACCCTGTTGTACGGTTATGGCGGTTTCGAGATTTCGCTGACGCCCAATTACAGCGCCAGTGTTGGCCGTGGCTGGCTCAGCCAGGGCGGCGTGTACGTGCTGGCCAATATCCGTGGCGGCGGCGAGTACGGCCCGCGCTGGCATCAGGCGGCGCTGCGCGAGCACCGCAACAAGGCCTATGAAGATTTCGCCGCCGTGGCGCAGGACCTGATCGCGCACAAGGTCACCCAAAGCGCGCGCCTTGGCATCCAGGGTGGCTCCAATGGTGGCCTGCTGATGGGCAACATGACGGTGATGTATCCCGAGCTGTTCGGCGCGGTGGTCTGCCAGGTGCCACTGCTCGATATGCAGCGCTATCACAAGTTGCTGGCGGGTGCCTCGTGGATGGCCGAATACGGCGACCCGGACAAGCCCGAAGACTGGGCCTTCTTGCAACACTACTCGCCGTATCACAACGTCAGTGGTGAAGCGAAGTACCCACCGCTGCTGTTCACCACCTCGACCCGCGATGATCGCGTACATCCGGGCCACGCCCGCAAGATGATGGCGCGCATGCAGGAACAAGGCCATGACGTGCTGTATTACGAAAACATCGAGGGTGGCCATGGCGGTGCTGCCAACAATCCGCAGGCGGCCTACATGCAGGCACTGGCCTACACATTCCTGAAACAAAAACTGATGCGTGCGCCGTAAGCGCACACCACACAAAACGGCGGAAACCGACATGACCACACCACTGCGCTGGCTGGCTGCAACTATTCTTGCGTTGTTGCTTGCCGCCTGCGGCAAGCAGGCCCCTTCCCCGGAAACCCACGCTCCAGCCCAATTGCAGCCACCGGTGGCGGCAACCCGGCCACACGAAGTGGTCGCGCCGCATGGTGCCAGCCGCACCGATGAGTATTACTGGCTGCGTGATGACAGCCGGGCCAACCCCGAGATGCTCGCTTACCTCGATGCCGAAAACGCCTATGCCGACGCAGTGATGGCGCCGCAAAAAGCCTTGCGTGACACGCTGTACAGCGAACTGATTGGTCGCATCAAGCAAGACGACAGCTCAGTGCCTTATCACGACAAGGATTACTGGTATTACACCCGTTTTGAAGAAGGCAGGGATTACCCGGTTTATGCGCGCAAGCGCGGCAGCCTGGATGCGGCCGAAGAAGTGATGCTTGATGGCAACGCGATGGCCGAAGGCAAGGACTATTTTCAGGTCGGTGGCTGGGAAGTCAGCCCGGATCAAACGCTGCTGGCGTGGACTGAAGATGCTGTAGGCCGGCGCCAATACGTACTGCGCATCAAAAACCTCGCAACCGGCGAAGTGTATTCCGAACAAATCGCCGGATTGTCCGCAGACATCGCCTGGGCCAATGACAATCGCAGCGTGTTCTACATCGAAAACGATCCGACCACGTTGCTGACCACGCGGGTAAAGCGGCACACGCTGGGCAGCGACCCAGCCAGCGATTTGCTGGTTTACGCGGAATCCGACCCGAGCTACTACATCGGCCTGATGCGTACCCGCTCCGAGCGTTTCGTATGCATCATGCTGTCGAGCACACTGACCAGCGAACAGCGCTGTACCAACGCCGACAAGCCGGGCGCGTTCAAGCCGCTGTTGCCACGTCAGAATGGCGTCGAATACGAGGCCGACCATCTGGCCGGGCGCTGGCTGATCCGCACCAACTGGCAGGCGCACAATTTTCGCTTGGTGCAAGCCACTGCGAAAACCATTGCCAACGTGGCGCAATGGCAGGACGTGGTAACACACAACGAACAGGTGTTTATCGAGGATTTTGCGCTGTTCGATGATTTCATCGCCATCAACGAGCGCTCCGAGGGCCTGTCTCGCTTGCGCATCATGGACGACAAGGGCCAGAACTACGTCAAGGCCGATGACCCGGCTTACACCATGGCCTTTGCTGCCAATGCCGAGGCGAACAGCGACTGGCTGCGCTACACCTACTCCTCGCTGACCACACCCACCACCACGTATGAGTTGAACGTCGCCAGCGGCGAGCGCCGCTTGCTCAAGCAAGAGCCGGTGCTGGGCGGATTCGATAAAACCAATTACACCGTTGAGCGCCTGTGGGCGCCGGCGCACGATGGCGCACGCATTCCGATCAGTCTGGTCTATCGCAAGGGCTTCGTGCGTGATGGCAAGGCAGCATTATTGCAGTATGGCTATGGCTCGTATGGCTCGTCGATGGACCCGCGCTTCAATGCCAGCGTGCTGTCGCTGCTTGATCGCGGCATGGTGTACGCCATCGCGCATATCCGCGGTGGCCAGGAAATGGGGCGCAGTTGGTACGAGAACGGCAAACTGCTCAACAAGAAAAACACATTCGCCGACTTCATCGACGTGACCGATTATCTGGTTCGCAACCAATACGCAGCGGCTGATCGGGTGGCGGCAATGGGCGGCAGCGCCGGTGGCCTGCTGATGGGCGCCATTGCCAACATGGCACCGCGCAAATACCGCACGATCATTGCCCAGGTACCGTTTGTCGATGTGGTCACCACCATGCTCGATGAAAGCATCCCGCTGACCACCAATGAGTTTGACGAATGGGGCAACCCGGCCGACCCGACCTATTACCAGTACATGCTCTCGTACTCGCCCTATGATCAGATCAAGCGCAAGGATTACCCGGCCATGTTCGTCGGCACCGGGCTCTGGGATTCACAGGTGCAATATTTTGAGCCGGCCAAATACGTGGCGCGGCTGCGCGCGCACAAGACAGATGTAATGCCGCTGTTGCTGCGCACCAACATGCAGGCGGGTCATGGCGGCAAATCCGGCCGTCTGCAGCGCTATCACGACACCGCCGAATACCAGGCGTTCATGCTGTGGCAGTTGGGCGTGAAGTAGTGAAGCAGGATGGGTTTCGCTGCGCTCTACCCATCCTACGCAAACCATCCTGCGCAAAGCCCTCAGACGGCGCGTTCCACCAACTGCGCCAACTGTGCCTTGCCCACGGCGCCGACCTGGGTCGCGGCAACCTTGCCATCCTTGAACATCATCAGGGTGGGAATGCCGCGCACCGCGTACTGACGCGGGGTGTTGGGGTTTTCGTCGATATTGATCTTGACCACCTTCACCTTGCCGGCGTAGCTGGCGGCCAGTTCATCAACCAGCGGCCCGATCATCTTGCACGGGCCGCACCATTCGGCCCAGAAATCGACCAGCACGGGGGTTTCGGATTGCAGAACCTGGGTTTCAAAATCGGCATCATTGACGTGAATGACGTTATCGCTCACGGGTAGCTCCTTGATTGCATCGGAATTGCGTTGACACCACGACGGCAGCAGGTGGACGCCTTGAGTTACACTAGCGTCCACACGGGGCATCACGCTCCGCCGGGCGAACACCTCAAGTCTGGGGCCGCATCGCCGGGCACGCAAGCGCGACGTTACTCGCGCGGATACGGATTTCATGACCGATAAACCATTAACTGACGTTGCATTCTCCAATTTTGAACTCGCACCGGCGCTGCTCACCGGTCTGGAAGCGGCGGGTTTCAGCCGCTGCACCCCGATTCAGGCAATGACCCTGCCGCTGGCGCTCGCCGGCCGCGACGTTGCCGGCCAGGCGCAGACGGGTACCGGCAAAACGCTCGCCTTCCTGATCACCGTGATCAATCGCCTGCTCACCGGCCCGGCGCTGGCTGAACGCAAGCCCGAAGACCCGCGCGCGCTGATCCTGGCGCCGACGCGCGAGTTGGCCATCCAGATCCACAAGGATGCGGTTTCGTTTGCCTCTGACCTGGGCCTGAAGTTTTCGCTGGTTTACGGCGGCGTGGATTACGACAAGCAGCGCAGCCTGTTGCAGGCCGGTGCCGATGTGATCATCGCCACTCCCGGCCGGTTGATCGATTACGTCAAGCAGCACAAAGTGGTTTCGCTGCATGCCTGCGAAATCTGCGTGCTCGATGAGGCCGACCGGATGTTCGATCTGGGCTTCATCAAGGACATTCGCTTCCTGTTGCGGCGCATGCCCATCCGCACCGTGCGCCAGACCATGTTGTTCTCGGCAACGCTCAGTCACCGCGTGCTTGAGTTGGCGTATGAACACATGAACGAGCCGGAAAAAATGGTGGTCGAGACCGAGACCATCACCGCCGCGCGGGTGCGCCAGCGCTTGTACCTGCCCGCAATGGAAGAAAAGATCCCGCTGCTGATCGGCTTGCTCAGCCGCACCGAGGGCGCGCGCAGCATGGTGTTCGTCAACACCAAGGTTTGGGTTGAGCGCGTTGCCCGTGCATTGGAGAAGGCCGGTTTCCGGGTTGGCGTGCTGTCCGGCGATGTGCCGCAAAAGAAGCGTGAGAGCCTGCTCAATCAGTTCCAGAAGGGCCGTCTTGAGTTGTTGGTTGCCACCGACGTTGCCGCCCGTGGCCTGCACATCGACAGCGTCACGCATGTGTTCAACTTCGACCTGCCGTTTGATGCCGAAGATTACGTGCATCGTATCGGCCGTACCGCGCGCCTGGGCGCCGAGGGCGACGCCATCAGTTTTGCCTGCGAGATCTACGCACAGGGCCTGCCGGACATCGAGGCGTTCATCGAGCAGAAAATCCCGGTCGAGCCGGTAACTGCCGATTTGTTGATTCAGATGCCACGTGCCGAACGAGAGCCATTGGCCGAGGGCGAGGAAGCCAGCGAAAGCGTGTCGCAGATTTTCCGCGAAGCCCGCGCAGAAGCAGATGCCAAAGCGGGTGGCAAATCCGGTGATCGCAGCCGTTCCGCACGTCCGCCGCGCTCCGGCTCGGACGGCGAGCGTACCCGGCCACCGCGCCGCCGCAGCAATCCGCCACAAACCAGCGACGCCGTGCCCAATCGCCCGGCAACGCCCGTTGCGGTGGCCTCGCCGCCAGCACAAGCCCAGGCTGACGACGCCAAGGCGCCACGCAAACGCCGTCGTCGCCCACGCCGCAGCGGCAGCGCCGATGCCAGCAACACAGGCAACAACCCCAATGCAGGCAATACACCGCCCACCAGCACTGCGGCAGCGGAACCGACCAGCTTGTTCGGTCGTATTGCGCGCGGCATCAAGAAGCTGGTCAAGCGGCCGCCCAGCCGCTCGCACTGAGCGTGCAGGTAGTTCAAGGCGTTAGCCCTGATTGAAATCATCTTGGCTGATCGTGCCGCTGTTTGCTAAGGTGCATGCACAGCAGTGATTCAGGCGGGGAAGGGGGCTCAACCGGAACATGGGCAAGGTGCTGGATCGTATGCAGGCCATCACGGATGGACCAGCGTTGGCGCGCGTGTGCGTGCTGGCTCTGGCAATGCTGTGCGTGGCGCAGACGGTGCGCATCGCCCTGTTGCTGGTAGCCGGCCCGGCGCTGCCCTTACCCGCCACGTCGGCCAGCGCCGTCAGCATAGGCTCGTCCGCCAGCCCGGCTTCCATCGCCGATTGGCATTTATTCGGCGTACCCGCCACGATGCAACCGGCATTGGCTGCGTCCACGCTGGCGCTGACCCTGCGTGGCACCTTCGCCACCGCCGAACCCGGCGATGGCCTGGCCTTCATCGCCGGTGCCGATGGCCGTGAACGCTCTTATGCCGTGGGCGACACCCTGCCCGGCGATGCCGTGCTGGAAGCGGTTTACGTCGATTCCGTGGTGGTGCGTAACGGCGCCCAGCGTGAGCGACTGGCGCTGAGCGGGCAACCGTTGCAAGACAACGGGCAACCGCCGCAAATCCGCAGCACGCCGACCGCACCCGCCGACCCCAGTGGCGGTTTCCTGACCACGATGCCGGTATTTGGCAGCCCCGACATGGCCACCGCCCGCGCCGCATTGACGCCCGCGGTGGCGGCGCTGATGGACAGCGCAAATGTGCTGCCGGTATCAGAAAATGGCCGCTTGATCGGCATCCGCTTGCGGGTGTCTGACCCGGCATTGCTCGAACGCGTTGGCCTGCGTGCCGATGATGTGATTACCGCAGTCAATGGCATCCCGCTCGATGGCCCCGAACGCCGCACCGAACTCGAAGCTGCGCTGCGTGCCGGCGGCGTAGTTACCCTTACCGTCCGCCGTGACGGCACCGACCGACCGGTTAGCGTCGGACTATAAGCCTGGAATCGCCAATGCCTTGTTCTCGAATCGTTCTGTGTGCCGTGCTGCTGTTGGCCGGCAATGCACTGTCCGCACAAACCATCACCCCGTTCGTGCCAACGGCATTGCCGGGTGCCAATCCGCCGCCCGCGCCCGCACCTGCCGGCAACCCGCGTGGCGATGCCGGCAGCAATGACATTGATCGCCATACCCTCAATCTCAAGGGCGCCGATATCAATGTCCTGATCCAGACGGTCAGCGAAATTACCGGCCGCAGTTTCATCGTCGATCCACGTGTCGATGGCAAGGTGACGGTGATTTCGGCGCGGCCCATGTCGCCGGAGCAGGTGTGGAGCACGTTTGAATCGGTTTTGCGCGTCAATGGCTTCGCCGTGGTGCCCTCTGGCGGCATGTACAAAGTGGTGCCGGAAGGATTGGCTGCCGCCGATGGTGGCGTGGGCAACAGTGGCAGCAGCCCTGACAGCATGGTGACCCGGGTGATCGCCGTGCGCCAGGTGCCGGCAGCCGAGTTGGTTGCGCTGCTGCGGCCGCTGGTGCCGTCCACGGCGCAACTGGCCGCACAGGGCAATGCGCTGGTGATTACCGATCGCGCCGGTAATGTGGAACGCATCGAACGGCTGATCGCACGCATCGACACCCCCGCCAACACCGGCGTGGAAGTGTTGCAACTGCGCCACGCCAACGCCTCGGAAGTGGTCCGCACGCTGGCGCAACTGGAACCGCAGGCTACGGCTGGTACCTCGGGCAATGTGGTCGCCGATGCACGCACCAACTCGGTGTTGCTGTCCGGCGACCCCGGTAGCCGGCTGCGCCTGCGCACCCTGGTTGCGCATCTGGATACCCCGCTCAGCGAAGGCGACGCCACGCAAGTGGTCTATCTCAAGTACGCCAAGGCCGCCGACCTGGTAGAGGTTCTCGAACAGGTATCAAACACCCTCACCGGCACCGCCAGCAAAAGCGAGGGCGCACATCCAGTCAGTATCCAGGTCCATGAAGAAACCAACTCGCTGATCATTACCGCCGCACCGTCCATATTCCGCGAGTTGTCCTCGGTGGTGACGCAGCTCGACATCCGCCGCGCACAGGTGATGGTGGAAGCAGTGATCGCCGAAGTATCCGACGATCTGGCCGATGAACTGGGCGTGCAATTCCAGTCCACCAGCCTTGATAATCGCGCCGACGGCAGCGTCGGCACCGGCATCATCGGTGGCACCAACCTGCCGATTGGTGCTTCGGGCGGCATTATCGCCGCCGCGCAAAACCCGCTCAGCGTGGGTTCCGGGCTCAATCTGGGCTTTGTTGATGGCACAGTGCGCCTACCTATCGGCGAAAACGGCGCGCTGGTGGATGTGCTGCAACTGGGCGTGCTGATTCGCGCCCTGCGCGGCGATTCGCGCGCCAACATCCTGTCGCAGCCAAGCATCATCACCCTGGATCACCACGAGGCCGAGTTCAAGGTCGCGCAGGAAGTGCCGTTCATCACCGGCCAGTTCACCAACACCGGTTCCGGCGGCAGTACCCAGCCGCAGAATCCATTCCAGACCATCGACCGCAAAGATGTCGGCCTGATCCTGCGGGTAACGCCGCACGTCAACGAAGGCGATGCCGTGCGCCTGGACATCGTGCAGGAAGTCTCCTCGCTGCTGCCGCAGGTGCAGGGCGCGGCCGACCTGATCACCAACAAACGCGAAATCCGCACCTCGGTGATGATCCCCGATGGTGGCCTGCTGGTGCTCGGCGGCCTGACTTCGGAAGAAGTGGGCGAATCGGTGCAGGGTGTGCCCGGCCTGTCGCGCATCCCGATCCTGGGCAATCTGTTCAAGACCCGCAAGACCACCCGCAGCCGGCGTACGCTGATGGTGTTCCTGCGCCCGTACATCCTGCGCGATGCCGCCGCCGAGGCGGCGCTGACCAACGAGAAATACAATTATCTGCGCAACGAGCAAATGCGAATGCGCGAGCGCTACGACGGCAAGATTCGCGGTGGCGACCTGCCTTCGGTACCGGAAAACTCCAATGACCTGTTCACCCGCCCGCCCGCAGCACCGGATCTGAACCCGGCGCAGCCTGCTGCACCGCCAGCGCAGAGCCCGCCGAATGGCTGATGCCCGCCCGCCACGGCCATCGTATGGCTTTGCCCGCCGCCACGGTGCCACCGTGGCTGGCTGGGATGGTGTGTACGCGCTGATTGCGCACCGCCCCGGAGTAACACCGGAGGTGCTGGCGGAATTGCGCCGTCATTGCGGCGCGCCGCTGCGGCTGCAAGCGCACGCCGAGGCCGAGTTTGAGGCATTGCTGCGCAACCTCTACGGCGAGGGCGACAACGCTGATGCCATGGCCGCCGATTTTTCCGCGGGTGAAGGCGATCTGGCCTCGCTCGCCGAGGCACTGCCCGAGCCGCAGGACCTGCTGGAAAGCGACGACGATGCGCCGATCATCCGCCTGATCAACGCCTTGCTTACCGAGGCGGTGAAGCAGCGCGCCTCGGACATCCACATCGAACCCTTCGAAACCCGTCTGGTGGTGCGCTTTCGCGTCGATGGCGTGTTGCGCGAAGTGCTCAGCCCGAACAAGGCGCTGGCGCCGGCCGTAGTCAGCCGGATCAAGGTGATGGCGCGGCTGGACATCGCCGAAAAGCGCCTGCCACAGGATGGCCGCATCTCGCTGCGCGTGGCCGGGCGTCCGGTCGACGTGCGCGTCAGCACCATCCCGGTCGGCGGCGGCGAGCGCGTGGTGTTGCGATTGCTCGACAAGCAGGCCGGGCGGCTGGACCTCGAACAGCTCGGTGTGCCGGCAGCCATGCTGGCGCAGCTCGATGCCATGCTGCATCGCCCACACGGCATCGTGCTGGTCACCGGCCCCACCGGCTCGGGCAAGACCACCACCCTGTATGCCGGCCTCACCCGCCTCAATGACACCAGCCGCAACATCCTCACCGTTGAAGACCCGATCGAGTATTACCTCGACGGCATCGGCCAGACCCAGGTCAACAGCAAAGTTGACATGAGCTTCGCGCGCGGCCTGCGCGCGATCCTGCGGCAAGACCCGGACGTGGTGATGGTCGGCGAAATCCGCGATCTGGAAACCGCGCAAATTGCGGTGCAGGCCAGCCTCACCGGCCACCTGGTGCTGTCCACCCTGCACACCAACTCCGCCATCGGTGCCATCACCCGCCTGCGCGACATGGGCATCGAACCGTTCCTGCTCGCCTCCTCGCTAATCGGCGTGGTGGCGCAGCGGCTGGTTCGCGTGCTTGACCCGGCGCAAAGCGAGACCTACGAACCCAGTGCCGCCGAATGCCGTGCCCTCGGCCACGACTGGCAACCCGGCCTGCGCTTCGCCCGGCCGCGCCCCGACGCCGGCCGCAGTGCCGGCTACAGCGGCCGCACCGGCCTGTACGAGCTGATCACCATCGACGACACCTTGCGCCGCCTGATCCACGAAGGTGCCAGCGAACACGCGCTGTTGCAGCACGCGCGCCAGCGCAGCGCCGCACTCAGCGACGATGGCTGGGACAAGCTTTGCGCGCAGGTCACCTCGGTGGACGAAGTGCTGCGGGTATCGCGCGAGGGCGAGTGAGGTTGTTGCAGGCCATACTCGGCACTATGAGCGAAAAGCAGCGTTCACTAAACCGATCGCATGACACTAAGCGTCCCGCACCGCCGCATGCACCGCCTCGAAGATTTCCCTGGACAGGATCGGGAACGCCGTGCGCTGGAACTCACCGTCGTCCATATATCGAGTCACGATCTTGTCGTTCTCAGCCATCCGCTGGATCATCAAGTCCTCGATCAGCTTGCGCACTCCCAACTGGAACTTGTCCAACGGATTGGCCAACGCTGTCTGGATCACTTGGCCGTTGGACGCTGCCCGTGCCTTTATCTGGTCGAAGAACAGCCGATCCTCCTCGGTGAAGGTGGTGCCGAAGCGTTCGTTGAGCACCTGGATGATCTCGGAGAGCGGGGCCTTTTCGTCCTTGGCCTTGCCGGTGCCGACGTCGGTCGGCCCATAAACCGCCTCAGGCTCTCCCACCTTCAAATCAATCGCGCCACTGGACACGCGCTGCAGCCGGTAATACTGCAACTCCACCTCATTGCCGATCTTTACCACCGTGTTGTCACGGTCCAGCGGCAGATGCGGCAGCAGAAAGCGCCCGTAGCTGTAGAGCATTTCCAGATCAGGGTCCGCGTAAGGCAGTATCTGGCTCAGAAAAGAGTACATCCGCACATAGCCGCCAAGCTTGTCGCGGAAGGTGGAGCGCACCTCGTCATCCTCAATCGCCTTGAAGCGATCCACCGCCGGTTGCAGGTGGCGCTGCATGTGGGCGTGGTCGGCGGGGTTTTGCCGATCCGGCTGGCGGTAGAAAATACGCGCAAAGGCTTCCACTTCACTCCAGTGGTAAATCTGTAATTGATCCAGCGCGTGCTTGATGCTGGGCAACATTTCCGGGTTGGCGGACTCCTGCAAACTGGTGGAATCGAAGTGGGGTTTGAAAGCCGCGTAGATGTCCTCGGGTTTGTTGACGAAGTCCAGCACGAAGGGCTCGTCCTTGCCGGCGATCTTTCGATTCAGGCGCGACAGAGTCTGCACCGCCTGCACGCCATCCAATCGCTTGTCCACGTACATGGCGCATAGCAGGGGCTGGTCAAAGCCGGTCTGGTATTTGTTGGCCACCAGCAGCACCTGGTAATCGCTGGAGCCAAAACGCTCAGGCAATTGGCTCTCAGAGATGGGTTTGCCGGTGACAGCATCCGGGTTCATACCCGGCTCGGTGTATTCAACGCCGGTATCCGGGTCTTTCACTGTGCCGCTGAAGGCCACCAACGAGCGTATATCGGTGTAAGCCTGTTCCTTGATATAACGCTCGAACGCCAGCTTGTAGCGTACCGCCTGAATGCGGCTGGCCGTCACCACCATCGCCTTGCCGCGTCCGCCGAGTTGGTGCCGCACGTGCTCGCGAAAGTGCTCAACCATCACTTCCGTCTTCTGCTCGATGTTGTGCGGGTGAAGTTCCTTGAATTTGGCCAGCGCCTTGGCACCCTTCTTCTTCGGGATGGTGGGGTCATCCTCCGCCGTCTTCACAAACTTGAACCAGGTGCTGTAGGTGGTGTAGTTGCGCAGCACATCGAGAATGAAGCCTTCCTCAATCGCTTGGCGCATCGAATAGGTGTGGAAGGCTTCGGGCTGTCCACTGGCTCCCGGTCTGCCGAACAACTCCAGCGTCTTGCCCTTGGGCGTGGCGGTAAAGGCGAAGAAGCTCAGATTCTGCTGCTGGCCGCGTGAAGCCATGATCTGGTTGAGGCGATCCTCCCAATCCACTTCTTCATCGCCATTGCCCGCACCGCCGTTGTTTGCCGTGGCACCCAGAATGCTCTTCAGCTCGCGCGCGGTTTCGCCTGTCTGGCTGGAATGCGCTTCGTCCACGATCACCGCGTAGCGCCGCGCCGCAATGGCCGATTGCCAGGCCTTGGCCTGCGCTTTTTCTTCGTCGCTGGCCTTGTCCTGGTTCACCGCTCCGGCCGAGTGCAACAGGCCGCGCAGCACGAAGGGGAATTTCTGCAGCGTAGTGATGACGATCTTGGTGCCGTCGATCAGGGCATCAGCCAGTTGCTTGGCGTCCTGGTCGATGGCTTTGACCACGCCCTGCGCATGCTCAATCTGGTAGATGGCGTCCTGCAACTGCTTGTCGAGCACCTTGCGGTCGGTAATGACGATCACGCAGTCAAACACTTTCTGATCCTGCGCGTTGTGCAGGCTGGCCAAGCGGTGCGACAACCACGAGATGCTGTTGGTCTTGCCGCTGCCTGCCGAATGTTGAATCAGGTAATTGTGACCGGCATTCTCCACGCGCGCAGCAGCCACCAGCGCCCGCACCGCATCCAGCTGGTGGTAGCGCGGGAACACCATTTTTTCGGTGGTCACCAGCTTCTTGCCACCGCGGCCGTCATCCACCTTCTGCTCATCCTTTTCGATGAACAGAAAGTGGCCGAGGATGTCGAGAAAGCTGTCGCGTTGCAGCGTTTCCTGCCAGAAGTAACCGCTGCGGTAGCCGCTGGCGTGCTGCGGGTTGCCCGCGCCGCACTGAATCTGCCCCGGATGGCTGCCCCGGTTGAAGGGCAGGAAGAAAGTTTTTTCCTTGGCGAGCCGGGTAGTCATCCACACTTCATCCGGGTCGGCGGCAAAGTGCACCAGTGCGCGTTTTTTGAAGTCGAACAAGGGCACACGCGGGTCGCGGTCGCTCTGGTATTGCTTCACCGCGTGCCGCCAGGTCTGGTGCGTGCCGGGATTTTTCAGCTCGATGGTGGCCACCGGTAGGCCATTGACCGCCAGCACCATGTCCACAGTGCTGTGGTCGCCGGGGTGGCAAGGCACCTGCCGCGTCACGGTGAGCTGGTTCTGGCCATACAACGCCAACACATCGGGCGACAGCGCATGGGCCGGCTTGAAATACGCCAGCCGGAACAACTTGCCGTAGAACTTGAAGCCATGACGGAGCACATGCAGGCTGCCCTTGATGTCCAGCTCCTTGCCCAGCGCATCGAGCACCATCGGTTGCAAGTTACTGCCGTGCTGCGCGGCCATCTCGGCCCATAGCTTGGGTTGGGTGACTTCGATAAAGGCAAACACCCGCGCCGGGAACAGCGCCCGCGCCTTGTCCCATTCGGCATTGGTGCCGGAGAGCCAGCCACCCTGCTTGAGCAGCATATCTTCTACATGAAACTCAAAGGCGCGTTCGGTGGTTTGGCCGGGCATGGGCAGGGTTCCTCAGATCGTTCCGTTGATTTCGAAGGCGCGGTACTTCAGCCACTTGGCGATGCCATCGAGGTCGGGGAATAGTTGTTTGTCGAATACGCCGTACTGGTCTAGTCGGCGACGGATGTCCTCATGCGCCGACTGTTTGATGACGAATTCCAGATAGTCCTTCTCGTCCAGTGGCTGCATCGGCTGCCAGCACGCCAGCAACACGCCGTCCTGGGCACGGATGCGCGGTGACACATGCGGCGGGTCGTAGATGATGTTTTCGCTGATCTTGAATGGTGTGGGCAAGTCAGAACGCTCAATAACAGTGGCTAAAGCAACATCGCTTGCGACAACTTCCTTTCCAGATATTGCAATGGGTTGGACATCACCATCAGCCCCGTACTGAGCGTAGGCGTCCTCTTCATTTTCTTCGGGGGGGGCGTCTCGAGCTTCCCGGTAGGTTTTGACCAGGTCTATGTCTGCAATGCTGGCTGCCATAGTGGTCAAGTCGCCCACCGGCGTCACCTGCGCAGCCTGCCCGCGCTTCAAATCGGCATAACGCTTGGGGTTGGAGATCAGCACATAGACCGCGCTGTCCATCGGTGCACCGTCTTTGTCTTTCTCGGTTTGCCGGGTCGCAAAGTACAGCGCCACCAGCGGGTTACTCGTCCAGTCCATGAATCGCGAGGGCAGGCCGTGGTGCTGGGCGATGGCCAGTTCTTCCCACGCCGTTTGTGGCCGGTGCTGTACGTAGGTGAGCAGGTGGTTGCTGAACGTTTCCAGCACTTCTGCCTCTTTGTACTCACGCTCGGCCAGCGACAGTTTTTCCTGATGCGGGTAGCGCGCGACCGAAGGTGTCAGCGGGAAGCCCTGCGTTGCCAGCTTGCCCTGACCACGAAAGTACAGCCGAGCGCCATTGCCACGCGGCAATTCCTTGTGGATGGTGTTCAGGTACTCGTCAAAGCTCTCAATTTCACCGGGCGTGCTCATGCCAGCTCCCGCACGTCGATCTTGCCGGTGACGGCGGAGGTAATCAGTGCTTGGCGGTATTCGGAGAGGCGGGTGATCACCGCGTCCGCTTTTGTGAACATGTGATCAACCTTTGCTGTTTCCGTTGCGAGGTACTCAACAATCTTGACTTGTTCGTTTTGTGGCGGAATAGGGAGTCGAAGCTCGTTCAGTGTTTCTCGATTGATCTTCGGCATTGCGACCCGATCCGCCTCCAGGACAGACCAAGCTGAAAATTGGTCGGAAAGTAGCAGCCAATAGAGGTAAGGATTTAGGAGCTTCTTTTTGCAGGTAAGTGGGTACATGTCTGCACTGCAAAGGCACTGTTCAGGTGCAATCACAACCTTACGAAGAGCTGGACGGATTTTTGAATAAATCACCGCGTCCGCTGGGCACAAATATTTCCCGCTTTCAGCAAATTGCTCAGCAGCAGTCTCCAAGTCCAGCAAACGTCCAGTACCAGAGTCAATATGATTTGGGGCAATCAGAAACATTGATGCGAATGGCTCCATCTCAGGATTCACTTGGCCCTCGGCAATGTGAACTTCGCGCGAGAACTTTTCGATGTCCCAATGCCAAGGAATCTGCCCCAACCACTCCACCCCCGAATCCTTCATCGCAGGAGCAGGCTCCAGGCCCACGGCCTTGGCGGCTTCGGGCGGCAGGCCACGGGTGACGGTGCGGGCGATCAGGGCGCTGCGCTTTTCCTTGAGCTTGGTGATGAGCTGCCGCTTCTGCGCCACCAGCGTATCTATCTGCGCGGTCTTGCCATCGAGGAAGAGGGCGATGGTTTGTTGTTCGCCGACTGGGGGCACCGGGCAAGGGATTGACCCCAGCATTTCAAGATTCAATCCATCACGCGCCTCGCCACCAGCCAGGTTTCGGATGTTCTGGTAATTCGCCGTGAGCCAGTAATACAGGTAACGCGGCGCGAACCGATGATCAGGGATCAGCGCTGCCATAGACTGGTTGCAGGTCGTCGGAATGCCGAGCTGTGCCACCATGCCTTTGGTCTTGCCTTGTCCCGCCAGCGCCATGACCAAGGCGTCTTTCGGAATCCACTTGGCGCTGCTGTTGGCAAAACCTTCGCGGGTGATCAGCTCAGACGGCCGGGTGATATAGCCATCGTTCACGGCACCCGAATTGATCCACGGAATCTCGCCATCTTCCCAATAGGCTTCGTTGCCTTTGTCTGGCGTGCCACCTGCGTAGCGCTTCGACATCCAGCGAAGTGATGCGGCGCTCCAGTGGGTCGGTAATTGGTCAAGCCAAGCCGTCGGGCTGGTTTTGTAGTTGTTGTACGCGGCGTATTTCATGCCGTCTTCTCCTGCCAGATCGCCATCTGCTCCCAGTCCGATGGGAAACCCATGGCCTGCTGCTGGGCCGCACTAGCGCTCTGGATGTACTGCTTCAAGCGCATCCTCCAACTACTGCCAGGATTGATGCGCTGCATCAGATGCGCCATTACCAGCAGGTAGTTGTAAATCTGCCGTGCCGGTTGCTCCTGCACGCTGGCTTGTTGTTGCTCGACGGGCACGCCGCATTGGTCGCAGAGAGCGCTCTGCTTTTTGGTTGCGGTGATGCGCTCGATCACCATCTGGTCTTTCAGTCGTTTGATGAGAGGAAGTTGCAAGGTGAAGCGGCGGTTCCACAGGCGCCCGTGATGCGCGCAAACATTGCGCACGGGCGTGAGGGCATGCAGCACCTGCTCCAGCACTTCGATGGTGGGCATGGCAAGGCTTTTGGCGACCTCGCGCTTGGCATCGGTGCTCTTGGTGGCCTTGAACCAACGCGACAAGGCGCCCAGCGTCAAGGTTTCCACCACGGCCCAGATGGGCGGCAGGTAGGGTTCGCTGTACTGGCGGCGGTAATGGGCGATAAAGGTTTCGCTGCTGTCCTGCAGTTCGCCGGCCATGCGGGCTATGTCGCTGGCGTGCTGCCAGGGGCTCTTGAACAGGTTGGCATCCAGATGGGCGTGCGGGCCATGGCGCATGGCCATGGCGTGGGCCCAGTGGGTGCGGATGGCGGTTTCGATGCGCTCGATGGCCTCCATGACCAACAGACGCAATTGCCGGTCAAAGATGTAGAGCGACAACACCTGCTCAAAGGTGGTCCCCGGCCGAAACTGGTGATTACGCGGCTGGCCGTCGGCAGCAAGCTGCTCGAAGGGTAGCCAGTAAGCGCTGAGGCGGTAATAGCCGATGTGGGTCAGGTAGTGCTGAACCCGGGCATCGTCAGTGAACTGCAGGCCGCGCTGTTTGAGACGACCGGCTTGGTCTGTTATCGAGAGTGCGGGTTTGTCATAGCGCATGACAGAACCCTGAAAAGAGTAACCCCTCGGTTTGAGCATCGCCGCAGCGAACTGCAGGATAGGCTTGAGGGGTGTTGTTGTGAGCAATTATACGCAGGCCGACAAGCTTGCGCCAGAAAAAAGTAACCCCTCTGGTGCGCTTCCATGAGAGGCGTGAGGGGTGTTGTTGCAGCAGATTGTAAGCAAGTGCCTTAGAAATAGCCGTAAATAGGAATTGTCGCGACACTGTCGCGACAATTGACAAGCGTGCTGTCTGAGTACTGCCCGAGGGGTGTTTCATGCCGTGACCTCGCCCAGCAGGCGCACGATATCGGCCTCAAGCAGCCGGATTTCGTCCTCGATCACCGCCAGCTCGCGTGGCGGCTCGTAGCGGTAAAAGTGGCGGTTGAGCGGGATTTCGTAGCCGATCTTGGTCTTGCTATGGTCGATCCAGGCATCTGCCACGTGGGGCAGCACTTCGCGCTCGAAATAGGCCTGGATGCTTTCTTTCAGCGACACGTTTTCGGTGTCGCGCAGTTCGGCATCGGGTTCGGCCTCGTCATCGCGGTTGCGACAGATTTCGGCGGTTTCGTCGCGCTCGGAGAGCGCGCTGACCATGGCCTTTAGTTCGGCGGCGGACAGGCGCACGTTCAGTTCGCGATCCACGGGCTTGAGGCTGTCCAGAAACACTTTACGGTCGTTGATCTGCTCTGGGTGGCGCTTGGCAAACTCGGCCAGCAGATCGCGAATTTGCTGCTGGCGTTTTTCACCAGCGGCGATATCGAGCAGGCGCACGGACTCAATCTTCTTGGCGCTGGTGGCGAGGTTTTTGAAGGCGGTTTCGTCTTCCAGCCGGGCCAGACGCTCGGGTGTGGCGTGGAAACTCAGGCGTAAGGGGCGCTCGACGGTGATCTTGTGGTAACCGAAGTCCTCGTTGTCGAACACCTTGCTGACCACCAGTTGCTTCCACTGTTGGCCTTGCGGCGCATCGCCCGTGGGCGCCGTGTTGGCGACGGTGACCACCTTGCCATCTTTGTCGAACAGCACCCAGCGGCTGGCCCCATCCTGAAAGTGGCCATGCAGGCCAGTGATGTCGCCGATGTAGTCCGGGTCTTTGGGCTTGTCGGTCGGGTCGCCAATGCGGCGGCGCTTGTTGCCCAGGCTTTTCTCCATCGGCACCCAGTGGTTGCGCGCGTCGATGAGTTGCACCTTGCCCTTGCGATGCGGCTCCTTGCGGTTGGACAGCACCCAGATATAGGTGCTGATGCCGGTGTTGTAAAACAGTTGATCCGGCATCGCGACTACGGCTTCGAGCCAGTCGTTTTCGATGATCCAGCGGCGGATTTCCGATTCGCCACCACCGGCATCGCCGGTGAACAAGGGCGAGCCATTGAACACAATGCCGATGCGGCTGCCGCCTTCTTCTGCGCGGCGCATCTTGTCGATCATGTGTTGCAGGAACAGCAAGGCGCCATCGTTGATGCGCGGGGTGCCCGCGCCAAAGCGGCCTTGGTAGCCGAGGGTGTCACGCTCGTGTTCGATGTAGCGTTGCTGCTGCTTCCACTCCACGCCAAAGGGTGGGTTGGCCAGCATGTAATCGAAGCTGCGCTTCTGGCCTTGTTCGTCGCGGGCGTGGGCGTCCTTGGTGAAGGTGTCGCCCATGGCGATGTTGTCGGCGTCTTCGCCCTTGATAAGCATGTCGGAGCGGCAGACGGCCCAGGCTTCGTCGTTCCAGTCCTGCCCGTACAAATGCGGCTTGGCCTCGCTGTTGAGGTCGCGGATGTATTTTTCGGCCACCGACAACATGCCGCCCGTGCCGCAGGCCGGGTCATAGATGGTTTTAACGACGTGGCTGCGGCGCAAATCCTGCTCGGGGGATAGCAGCAGGTTGACCATCAGCTTGATGACTTCACGCGGGGTGAAATGCTCCCCGGCTTCCTCGTTGGATTGCTCCGCGCCAATCCGGATCAACTCTTCAAATACATAGCCCATTTGCATGGCGGCCTGGTCGGCCGACAAACTGGCAAAGCTCAGATCAAAAGTAGCGAACTTCTGGATGACCTGAAACAACAGGTTCTTTTCGGCCATTTTGCTGATCTGCTCACCAAACTTGAAGTGATCAAAGATGGCGCGGATGTTGGGCGAGTAGCCGTTGATGTAGCTGTTGAGGTTGGGGGCGAGGTTGCTGGGGTCGTCCAACAGAGAGTTGTGCCCCTTTTGCGACGGCGCCAATTCCAGCTTGGACAGGTTGTAGAACGGATAACCGGTGGCCGACTGCATCACGCTGCGGATGATGCTTTCGGGTTTGCCTTTGTATTGATTGAACGTTTCCAATGCTAGGGCCTTGGTGGGCGCCAGCAGGCAATCGAAACGACGCAATACCGTGAGCGGGAGAATGACCTTGCGGTATTCGTTGCGCTTGTATGGCCCGCGCAACAGGTTGCAGATGCTCCATATGTCGTTGGCAAGCTGGCGGTGGGTTTCAGTACTCATTCGGTGGTTTCGCATCCTGTTCTGCGTGGGTCGTTCTCGCCAGACGTGCCGCACGCGTTGATAGTTGCTTCACCCTGGCCTGCGGGTATCGAGCGAACGCAGCGAGGCCGACGCCGATCCGTCGTCACGCCACGAATATGCGATTGCACATACTAACCAACTACCAGCCTCCACGGAGGGGCTGTCGGCTGATAGTCGCAGCACGAGCGAACGGCTGGCGCGTGAAGTCGCACTCTCGCCGACGACTGGCAACCCGGCCTGCGCTTCGCCCGGCCGCATCCCGACGCCGGCCGCAGTGGCGGCTACAGCGGCCGCACCGGCCTGTACGAACTGATCACCATCGACGACACCTTGCGCCGCCTGATCCACGAAGGTGCCAGCGAACACGCGCTGTTGCAGCACGCGCGCCAGCGCAGCGCCGCACTCAGCGACGACGGCTGGAACAAGCTTTGCGCGCAGGTCACCTCGGTGGACGAAGTGCTGCGGGTATCGCGCGAGGGCGAGTGAGGGCGGGCTGCGGGACGGCGATCCGGTTGCGTTATCGCGTGCCGTGGCGGTCGCCCACAGGGTGGTCTCCTACAGGTGAGCCGCAACCGTTTTTTGTAGGAGCCCACCCTGTGGGCGACTGTCGTTTTGCTGCAAACCACCGCGGGTAAAACCCCGTTTGCGTTTTTTTGCGGCACCACGCACGGCTCTGCCGCTTTGGTGTCTACGTGTTGCGCGGCGAATACTACAACCCACCCATCCGCGCCTTCAGCACCTGTGCCTGGCGCCGGCTGACCGCCACCGCGCTGCCATCGACCAGATGCGCGATCAGCCCAATATCAAGCTCGAAGCGCTGGATCGCGTCCAATCGCAGGATGTCGGAACGGCTTACGCGGAAAAAATGCGCCGGATCGAGCCGTTGTTCGATGCGGTTGAGCGAGCTGAGCAAAAACGATTTGCCGTGCGTGGTGTAGACCGCCGCATGGTTGCCGATGCTCTCGAATCGGTTGATATCGTGCAGGCGCACGATGCGCGCATTGTCGCCAAACTTCAGTAGCAAGCCGTGATCGCTGGGCAGGTAAACCGGTGCCGCCGGTCGACCGCGTGCGCGTACGCGCTGCAGGGTTCTGGCAAGGCGCTCAGGCACCACCGGCTTGACCAGGTAATCCAGCGCATTGAGGCCGAAGGCATCGATGGCGAAACTGTCGTAGGCGGTGCAAAACACGAACTGGCAACGATCCTCGATTTCTTCGGCCAGTTGCAGACCACTCATGCCCGGCATCTGGATATCGAGAAAGGCGAGGTCCGGCGTCAACGTCGCCAGCAGGTGCAAGGCTTGCTGCGCATCGGCTGCTTCGCCGACCACCTCGATCTGCGGATGCGCGGCAAGCAGGCGCTTGAGCTCGGCGCGGGCCAGGCGCTCGTCATCGACGATCAGGGTGCGCAGACGTTCGGACATGACCGGAAGAATACTCAGTCAGGGAGGCTCAGGCGAACCATAAACCGATCCGCCGATGATTCAACATGCAACTGCGCGCGCTCGGCAAAACCCAATTGCAGACGCTCGCGCAGGTTGGCCAGTCCGGTGCCGTTGCTCGGCAGTGCGCTGGCATCTCCAATCGAATTGCTGACCTCCAGCATCCATCCCGCCATCAGCGGCCGCGCGCTGATCCGCAGCCAACCGGGTTCGCGATTGGGCGCGATGCCATGCTTGATCGCATTCTCCAGCAGGCACAGCAAGCTCAGCGCCGGGATTTTGCGGGGCAAGCACACCGGGTCCAGTTGCACATGCACGCGCAATCGCGCTTCCAGCCGCGCCGCTTCGATGTCGAGGTAGCACTGCGCCAGATGCCACTCCTCTTCCAGCGTTTGCTCGGTACGCAATTCATGTTGCAGGTGGACGCGGAACAATTCCGAAAGCTGGGTCACCAGTTGCGCGGCGCGTTGCTGATCCTCGAAGATCAGGCCGCGAATGCTGTTGAAGGTGTTGAACAAAAAATGCGGGCTGAGCTGGTGGGTGAGCTGACGCAGACGCGCTTCGCGCAATTGCGTTTGCAGGCGCCGCCGCCCCTGCAATGCCTTGTAGCCGAGATAGATCGCGGCCCAGATGGCGTATGCCGCAAACAGATTGAATATCGCGATGAGGTATAGCAACCGGCCCTGCAGCGCCATGCCAAACGTGTTGTCACCCGCCTGGAAGCGGATCGCGGAGATTCCGGAAACCTTGGCCAGCTCCAGCAATTCGATCAGTGCGCCCAAGCCAACGGTGATCGCCGCCAACACGATGAGCCAGCCGGCCAGACCAAGCCACGCGCGCCAGTCGGGCGTTTGCCGCACATAGGCGATACGCAACAGCGGACGAATGCCGACATGGGTGGCGGCAAAAAACAGCATGGCATCAATCGTGGAACGAATCGTCAGTGCAACCATTGGATCGGTCGCGCCTTCAAGCAGCGTCATCGTCGGCGCGAGTGTGCTCCACAAGAACAACACCGACGACACCGCCACAACAAACTGGATTGCCCAATACGCCGGGCTGGCGTGTACCAGGCTTTGTCGCCATTGCGCGGCGATCGACGGTTGCGCGATGCTGGTCATCGCTTACTCATAACGCAGCGCATCGATGGGATGCAATCGCGAGGCCTTGATCGCCGGCGCCAGCCCAAAAATCACGCCAATGGCAGTGGTGAAACCCAGTGCCAGCAGCACCGCCCACAGCGGCACCGCTGCGCCGCTCATGCCCGGTACCGCAAGCGCAATCAACAGCGCCAGCCCCCAACCCAGCGCCAGACCAACCAAACCGCCGAACAGGGACAGCACCAGCGCCTCGACCAGAAACTGGATCAGGATGAACTGCGGCGTCGCGCCGAGTGCCTTGACGATGCCAATCTCGCGGGTGCGCTCGGTCACCGACACCAGCATGATGTTCATGATGCCGATACCGCCGACCAGCAGGCTGATGCCAACCACCGCGCTCGCCACCATGGTGACGCCCTGAATGATGCTGTCGAACGACTTGCGGGTACGCTCGGCGGTTTGCACCTTGAACGGATCGGGCGCGCCGTCGGCCGTCTTGGCGCGTGCGCGCAGCACCTGTCGCACCTGCGCTTCGATGGCGTCGAGCGCAATGCCTTTGGCCGGGCGGTAATAGATCTGCACGTCCTCGTCCTGCGCGTTTCCGGCCAGTGCCTTCAAGGTTGAAAACGGCGCGATGACGTAATTGTCCTGATCGAACCCAAACAACGAACCCCGCGTTTCCGCGACGCCAATCACCCGAAACCAGTCGCCGCCCAGTTCGATGAAACTGCCGATCGGATTGGCCGGCAATTCCAGCTCGCGCACCACCGTCGGCCCGAGCACCACAACACGACGCCGACGCAGGTCATCGCTCTCCGACAAAAACCGGCCCTGGTCGGTGTACACGCGCACCACATCCTGGTAGTTGCTGTCGGTACCCAGAATCTGCGTCACCGCGCTATGGCTGCCCTGCTTGACGCGTCCACCGAATGAGGGCGGCTGCATCATCGCGGTGATGTTTTCGATCCCGCGCACGCGCTCGCGCACTGCCAGAAAATCATCGAACGACAAGCGATTGCGCAAACCGATCAAGGCTTGTTGGGTGGGCGTATCGGCGCTGACGATGACCATGTCCGAGGCCAGATCATCGAGCTGGCGGTTGATCGTGCTCGACAGGCCCTGCATCACCGCCACCACCGCAATCACGGCGGCAACACCGATGATGATGCCGAGCGCGGTAAGCGCGCTGCGCAAGGCATTGGCGCGGATCGCCTGTAGCGCCGCCATGGTGCCTTCGACCGTGGCGTGCATGGCCTTGCTGCGGCTTTCGATCATGTCGGCTTCGCCTTGCTGCGGGTTGGTTGCGGTTCGTTGCGGCGATCCTCGACGATGCGGCCATCGACCAGACGCACCACGCGTGCGCAATGCTCGGCGATGTCGTGCTCATGGGTGACCAGCACGATGGTGTGGCCCTCGGCGTGCAGCTCATCGAACAGGGCCATGATTTCGGCGCTGGTGTGGCTGTCCAGATTGCCGGTGGGCTCGTCGCCCAGCAGGATCGCAGGCCGGGTAACCAGCGCGCGCGCAATCGCCACGCGTTGACGCTGGCCACCGGAGAGCTGGTTCGGCAGGTGGCTCATGCGGTCGGCCAGGCCGACCCGGCGCAGCGCTTCCTGCGCGCTCGCGCGGCGCTCATGCGCGGGCATCTGCCGGTAGATCAGCGGCTGGATCACGTTCGCCAGCGTACTCATGCGCGGCAATAAATTGAAACTCTGGAAAATGAACCCGACCGAGCGGTTGCGCTCGTTGGCCAGTTGCGTCTCGTCCAGATGCGCCACATCGCGGCCATTGAGCCAGTAGCGGCCCTCGCTGGGCACATCGAGACAACCGATCAGGTTCATCAACGTGGACTTGCCCGAACCCGATGGCCCGACGATGGCGACATAGTCGCCACCGCGAATGCTCAGATCGATGCGATCCAGGGCCAGAAACGACGATTCCGCCATTGGATACGACTTCGATATCGACTCCAGCCGGATCACCTCCGCTGCCGTGTCGATAGCCGCCAATGCGCTCATTGCGCCGACTCTGCGCTGGTCGCAGCGCCCTCGGCCTTGGCCGACTTGGCGCGGATGCGATCACCGGCCTTGAGCTGCGCGATAACCCGTCCCGGGCCGGTCACCACGTGCTCGCCATCAGCCAGCGCACCATCGACCGCCTGGTCGAAATCATTGGCCATGCCCAACGTCACTGCAACGCGTTCGACCCTCTCATTGGCATTCACCCGCCACACGAACTGGCCATCCTTGTCGCGCTGAATCGCCGCCACCGGCACGTTGCGGGTAGGCTCGCCCTGAGCGGTCAGAATTTCCGCGCGGCAGCTCATCCCCGGATGCAAGCTCAACTGTTGTGGTGCCAACTGCACCCGCACCCGGAACGCGAGACTTTGTGCGCTGCCCAGTTGCCGCGCCGAGGTGCCGATGTGTACCACTTCGCCTTGCAGCGCCTGTTGCGGATAGGCCGCAGCAAACACATTGACGGTCTGGCCCAACTGCACCTGCGCAATATCGGCCTCATCGACGCGCAATTCGGCCAGCAGCACACTGGGATCTGCCAGCACCATCAGGTCCGAGCCCACGATATTGACGGTGCCAGCGATGACCGTTTCGCCCGGCTTTACGTCCACCGAAACCAGCAAGCCCTCGATGGGTGCGCTGAACACGCTGCGCTCCAGCCGGTCGCGGGCAAGGTCGTGCTGTGCTTGTTGCTGGTGCAATGCCTGCACCGCCGCGCGCACCGCAATCTGTGCCAGTTCGGTTTCGTTCGCCAGTTGCTCGAACGTTTCGCGGCTGACCAGTTGGCTGCTGTACAACTCGTGTTGGCGATGCAATTGGCGCTTGAGTTCCGCCGCCCGTGAGCGCCTTGATTCGATTTCGATTTCGGCGGCGCGCACGCCGGCGTCAGCACTGGCCAGATCGGCATCGAAGGCCTCCGGGTCGAGCCGCATCAGTATCTGGCCCTTGCGTACCCGCTCGCCCTCTTCCACCAGCACCTCGGCAACACGTCCCGTCACCTGCGAGCGCAACTGGATTTGCTGTGCGTATACCAGGCTGCCCGAAGCCAGCGTGGTGCTGGCCAGTGCCTCACGGCTCACTGCGGCCACATCCACGTCAATCCCGCGCCCGCCGGCACGTTGGTGTTGCCACAACAGCAACGCACTGAAGCCCAGCAAGCCAACGACGGCAATCGCACGTTTGCGGGTGGCAGGCGTCACACCAGCACCGCCCAGACCCCAAATACCAACACGTAGGGCAAGGCGCCCAACAGCAACGCGCGGCCCCATGCGATCGGCTGTGCCACCCGCACCGCGATCGCGATCAGTACGCTGCTCCAAATGAAAAACAGACTGAAAGCCTGGGCCCAGTTGTACCAGGGGTGGCCCAACGGCAGGTCGAGAATCAGACCGTTGAGCGATGCATAGTTGGCAACCGCCAGTGGTTGATCGGGTGATGCAGCCAACAGACTGAGCACGATCAGCCCCAATGCATTGAGCAGCATCGGCATCTGTGCCCAAACGCTGATCGAGAACCATGAGCCATAGCTCTGGCGCGAACCGGACAACAGCCGTTCGCCGATAAAGTACACCAGCGCGAGCAACGCGGGGAACAGCGCCCCCATCACCACCGATGAAGCCGCCGAGATGTGCGCCATGTTGGGTGCCATCGCCATCAGGGTGGAGCGTGCCGCCTCGGCTTCGTTGGCTGACAGATTGGCAACGGCCAGCTGCTGTTCAACGATCCACTCGGGGCTCATCGGCCCGAAAAAGGCATAGATCGAGACGATCTGAACAGCGATCAGCAACGCCAGTGCAGCCCAGGTCCATGGCCGGTGCGATGGCAGGGCTCTGAAAAGATTGCGCGGCGAAAGGAACAGATCGGACAAACCGGCGAAGAAGTTCGTGCTTGGTTGGCTCATGGTCAAGGCCCCCTGGATGAGATGTTTCGCTTGGTGTGGCCGATAGCGTGACATCACCGGCACGGCTTGCAACCATTATGTGATTGGCGGCGCCAGGACGTGATCAGCGGTTCCGGTCGCGGATGACGCCGCGATGCGATGCACGAGGAGGCGCAGATTGTACGGGGGCGCCCACAGCGAGCGTTGACAGGAGAGGGGGGGGGGGGGGCTATAGTTCTCGCCGCCGACGGTTGGTCGTCGGTGCGCTACATCAACCAAAGATGCAGAATATCAATGCGTGAATTGACTAACGAGGAAATGGAGCAGGTTGGCGGTGGGGATTGCACAGGATTCCTTTTCTACTTGCTCACGGACACAATCTGCTGTTCTAGCTCCACTGGTCCAGTGTGCTCCCAGTTCTAAATCGATTGGCTAGACATTGCCCGGAGGTACAGTCGTTACTTGCGACTGTGCCTCCGTGCTTGGCCGTGGCAATTCCCGCGCTGAAGTACGTTACGCATCGTTTGACCTGATTAGCGCTGATCTTCAGCAAGGCGGCACTCAGCCTGAGTGGGCAGGAAATCGTTCAGAACTGCAAACGCTATGCAACATCAAGAACTAGGGAGGCTAATATCGGAGGCTTCACTCAGAGCCAGCCTGCGCTGTTCTAATACCCATCGGGTTGCCGCGGTCGTTTATTAACAAAAATCGACCTGATTAGTGTCGAACCTCAGCTGCTTTGACCCCTCTCCCCCCGGGAGAGGGGCAGGGGTGAGGGTTCGGCGCGAATGCGGCTATCTGCACTTTGCCCGTACCCTCATCCGGCCCTGCGGGCCACCTTCTCCCGGAGGGAGAAGGATTTACCATGCATCACAGCTGAGGTTCGACACTAATCAGCTTCCCAAGTCCGCAAAACGCGGACCAGACGTTCTAGAAAAAAAAAAAACAAGGACTTACAGTTTTGTTTCTTGAGAGGAAAATCGAAACTTATGCCAACTGCAACCATCGAAGTAACCACGTTGGCGGCGATCGGAATGCTTGGAAGCGCAATGCTGCTAGCGATTCTTCTCTCTTCCTCGCTCGCTAAGCTCATCTCATTACCAACGCGGGTGGTCAATTCAGTCATCAGGAATACCCCTGAGGACTGGGCAGAATCCACAGAATTCGCTGTGACCGAGCTCTTTGCGGCCTTGGTGCTGGCGACCGCAACGGGAACTCTCGCGGCCGCGCTGGTGGCGTTGGCCGCCCTGCCAATGGTGGTCATTGGATTAACTCGGAACCTTGTCACGGGCAAGCCATGCAATTGTTTCGGTGCGGTTACACCAAAATCCAAGTTGACCATGGGGATAATCCAGATAGCCACCCTTGCAGCAGCCGGCGCCACCGTGCTGTCCAGTCGGGCGTCTATCGAGATCGGGCTGGCCGTCGCTGCCATGCTGGCCGGTGCAGCCGTCGTTCCAGTGGTGGCGTGGAGAGTCAAGCGAAACCAACTCAACCAGATCAGGCCGGTCACGACGTCTAAGTCGCAGGGTCAGGCGCCGTCGTTGCGACATCTGCCGCCTGATCTGGTGCTGGGCAACGCCAAGGACGGGCGCACTGTGACCGTGGGCCAGGTCATCCGCGAGGGACATCCGTTGTTCATTGTGGGCGTGAACTCCAAGTGCAATGCCTGCAAGAAGCTGGTGCCAGACATCTACGCGTTCGCGAAGGGTTTTGCCAGTCAGTTTCCGATCATAATTGTCGCCGACGAACAGGGATACCTTCCGCCCGGCGAAGCGATCGACACCTTTTACCGGCTGGTCGACACACAGCAGCGATTTATGTTTGACCAACGCATCGACGGCATGCCCTATGCAGTCCTGGTGAACGGTAGCACCGGCAAAACCATGTCCCCGCCTGCTCAAGGTGAGGCCGGCGTCCGTTCGCTGTTCGCCATCATGCTCAACGCGCGACTGACGACTTAACGCTGGAACGGGCCGCGAAATGCCTGGCTCTCTAATCAAGGATTCGATACTCATGAACGACCCACGAAACCTGTTTCGGCAGCAGGCGCTCGAACGCAAGACGCGGCTGGATGGGGCAGTGATTGTGCGCCCGCCCATGGGCTACCGGGTCAACGTGGCAGTCAGCGCTTCAATGGGGCTGGCACTACTCGGCTTTATTGTCTTCGGAAGCTATGCCAAGAACACGAGTTTGCCGGGCGTTATCTTGCCTGATCGCGGTCTGTCTGTGGTCCCAGCACCCGATGGCGTCGTGGAGACTCTGTACGTCACCGAGGGTATGAGGGTCGCTAAAGGAGGGAGACTTGCGCTGATTGCCAATCGGCGAAGCGCAGTAACGGGTGAGGAGGCGGGTACCATAACCGTGACCGAATTGGAGCACTCACTTTCCCTGCTGCGCGAGCAGGCGTTGAGCGAGACGCAGCTACTGTCAAATGAACTGGCCGCGCTGTCCATCGAGGCTGACCTGATTGAGCGAGACGATGCCAGCCTGAGTCGCCAAATGCGGGCGGCAGATGGCCGACTCGACATGACCAAGCAGCGGTTGGTTGGTGCGAAGAAACTGCTACAGCAGCAGTATCTCTCGTCTGCGGCGCTGAGCGAATACGAGGATCATACGCTCGATGCCCAGGCGCGGATTGACGACTTGCAATTGCGGCACGACAAAAATCGCCAGCAACTTCATGCGATCACCATCAAAAAGCGCCAGGCCGAGTTGAGAAACAATGCCCGGCTGCGCGAGCTTGATCGACAGGAAAGTGAAATACGGCAGCGGCTGGTAGAGGCACAGGCGAAGACCGGTCTGTTGGTATCAGCGCCTACGGCTGGAACGGTGACTGCCATTCGATATCGCGAAGGGATGCAGACTGCATCGGGGACAATGTTGCTGACCATCCTGCCGGAGGGGGCCAAGCTGCAGGTTGAGCTCTACGTGCCCAGCGCGTCAATTCCGTACGTCCGGGAGGGTGACTGGGTGTCATTGAAGTACCGCGCCTTCCCGTATCAGCGATTTGGTATGTTCCGAGGCCATGTAAATGAAGTAACCAGCGCCATGGTCTCACCGCATGAGGCGCCACCGGGACTTAGTTTGCCCAACGAACCCGTGTTCCGCGTTCTGGTTGAGCCCGAGGCGCAGGAAGTGATCCTCAAGGGCCGGAAGACCCCGCTTCAGCCCGGGATGCTCGCCGATGTCAACATCCTGACGCAGCGCCGCTATATCTGGATATGGATGGCCGAGCCCTTCGCGCGCCGCACGGCAACCGGCATCTGACTCTGATGAAGAATCCCCTCATGAAATTAGGTTGGTTCGACCACCTGCGGAAGACGTCGGTAATTTTGCAAAGTGAGGTCGCCGAATGTGGTCTCGCCTGTCTGGCCATGATCGCCAATCACCACGGTAATAGGATCGGATTGAGGGATATGCGCCAGCAATTCCCACAGACGCTACGGGGCATGAGCGTGGACCAGATTCTCAAGGCCGGGCGGCTGATCGGGTTGAACGGGCGGGCACTGCGCTTGGAGTTAGAGCACTTAGGTGAACTTAAACTGCCCTGCATCCTGCACTGGGGCATGTCGCACTTTGTGGTGTTGACCAAGGTCGCGCGCACTGGCATCACCATCCTTGACCCAGCGATTGGCAAGCGCGAGGTCAAGTTGTTCGACGTGGATCGTCTGTTCACCGGTGTCGCCGTGGAGCTACTGCCAGCGAACAAGTTCGGCATCACACCAGGAACTGCCCCACTCCAATTTCGTCAACTGTGGACGAAGATGTCGGGCGTTGGCAGCTCTCTGTTAGCAGTGTTCGGCTTGTCGTTGCTGATCCAGTTCATGATGCTGCTCGCGCCATTTCAGATGCAGATGTCGATCGACGAGGCGATCCCGACCAATGACGCAGCCTTCCTGACCACATTGTTGGTAGCGGTGGTGATCTTGCTGATCATCCAAGTTGCGGTCGGTGTCTTGCGTTCCCTGCTGATTTTACATTTGTCCAATACGATTAGCTTCCAAGTCGCTTCCAACCTGTTCGCCCATCTGATGCGGCTGCCAGTGGAGTTCTTCGAGCGTCGCCATGTCGGCGACATTGCTTCACGTTTTGTCTCCCTTGACAAAATCCGTGAGACCCTAACCACTTCCTTTGTCGAGGCCATCGTTGATGGCATGCTGGTGATCGGTACCCTCTGCGCAATGTTTCTCTACAGCCCTGCGCTGGGCGCCATCGCGGCGGGTGGTCTAGGCGTGTATGCGCTCGCGAAGTGGCTGACCCACGCGACGCTCAGACACGCCACCGAAGAGTACATCGCTTTCAACGCGCGCAAGGACACTAGCTTCCTGGAATCCATTCGCGGCATAACCACTATCCGTCAACATGGCGGCGAGAGCGACCGCCACGGACTCTGGCAGAATGCAATGGCTGATAGCCTCAACGCGAATACGCGAGTCGGGCGGCTCACTGTCGTTCAGAACGCGGTCAATCAGTTCTTCCTGAACTTGGATGCAATCTTGATTCTCTACGTCGGTGCATTAGGGGTCATGGCCAACGAGCTGACCTTGGGCGTGCTCACAGCGACCCTTGCTTACCGCAACCAGTTTTCGCAACGCGGGGCGGCGCTGATTGACAAACTCCAGGCCTTCGGCTTGGCCCGCTTGCACCTTGAACGCGTTTCAGACATTGCCCTGGCCAACCCGTCCAAGTCTCTTGAAAATCCGTCGGCGGCACCAATCACGGGTGAGGGACGCGTCGAAATCAAGGGGTTGGAGTACCGCTACGGGCAGTTCGATAGGCCGGTATTCGCCAACCTCAACCTGACCGTCGCGCCGGGTGAGTCGATCACCATTATCGGCGCCTCGGGCAATGGCAAATCCACCTTGCTCAAGTGTTTGCTAGGCATGGCCGAACCGACTGCGGGCGAGGTGCTGGTCGACGGCCAAGCGGCGGCTGTTGCTGGACGGGGCGCTACGATTGCCGCTGTGTTGCAGGGCGACGAACTGTTTTCCGGGACCGTGGCGGACAATATCAGCTTCTTCGGCAGTGACTTCGACCGTGAGCGCATGATCGATGCAGCCCGCTGGGTTGGCCTGCACCATGTCATCGAGCGGATGCCGATGCAGTATGACACGCCCATTGGCGACATTGGCAAGTCGCTCTCGGCGGGCCAGCAGCAACGCCTCATGATCGCCCGGGCCCTGTACCGGAATCCAAAAGTTCTGGTGCTGGATGAGGCCACATCCCATCTGGACATACTTTCCGAGCGCTTCATTAACGAGAATATCCGACGCCTCAAGATCACACGTATCTGCGTCGCGCACCGACCGGAAACGATCCTGACAGCCGATCGGATTTATGCGTTGGAGGACGGGGCATTAACCGAGGTGCCGCGCGAAACGATGGTGGCAATGTTTGAGAAGTTGCGCAGCGTCATCGCCACCGCGAGCGAATCTAATAGCCCGGTGATCTCGCCATTCGATGGCCGGGCGGTAACGGATGTCGTGCAGGCTACTCCGTGATCTCCAACATCTCGGCAATCGCCAATCTCCTGAGTTCGCAACCATGCCTCTGATTCAACCCAATCGACAGCCTGGCATCGCAGGCGATTTGTTGCAGATCGATAAGGTAGTGAAGCGTTTTGGCCGCGGACGAAACGCTGTGGACCACATCAGCTTTTCGGCAGGTCTGGGCGTCGTTGGCCTGCTCGGACCCAATGGTGCAGGCAAGTCGAGTTTGATGCGGATGCTGGTGGGGCTGATGGCTCCTGATTCGGGCGGTATCGGCTTCGACGGCATGGACCCCAGCGCGGAAGAAGCCTGCTTCAAGGCCTGTATTGGTTATCTTCCGCAGGACTTCGGTCTGTACCCGGATGTTTCGGCGCTGGCCCTGCTCAATCACCTTGCTGCGCTCAAGGGCATCGCCGGCAGGCGGGAGCGCACCGATCAGGTGGAGCAACTGCTCAGAGCAGTCAATTTGTGGGAAGTGCGACATCAGACGCTTGGTGGTTACTCCGGCGGAATGCGCCAGCGTTTCGGCATTGCCCAGGCACTACTGGGGCGTCCACGTTTGATCGTCGTCGACGAGCCCACCGCTGGCCTCGATCCTGAGGAGCGTTACCGGTTGCTCGGGCTGCTGGCCTCGCGCCGTCATGAGGCGGTGATTGTACTGTCCACTCATCTGGTTCAAGACGTTGCAGAGCTTTGTTCGCGCGCACTGATCTTGAATGATGGGCGCTTGCTGGCTGACGCACATCCAACCCAGGCGCCAATGGCACTGTCCGGCAGAGTATGGCGCGTGGAAGTCGAGCCAGAGGCGGTGGTGCAACTCGCGGGTTTGCGCGTGCTGCATTCCCGCTTGGCCGGTGGCCACGTGGTGGCGCACTGTCTGGCCGAGGTTGCGCCGACTACGGACGCCTCCCTGGTAACACCGAGTCTGGAGGATTTTTATTTCGCCACCTTGCTCGGCGCGGATCATGTGGCGTAGCCTCGCCGCGCTTGAACTGGACCTGCAGCGCCGATCGCCGGTGACTTGGCTGCTTGCGGCAGTAACGGCGGCGCTCGGCGCGGCGCTGGCCACGGGTAGCCTTAGCGCCATTCCACAGCTGGTCTCCCCTGCCGGTGCTCCGTATGCGCTGGCCTACAACCTCGCGGCGCTGTCCTGGGGCTTGTTGGCCTTGGCGGTTGTGCCGGTGACGCGCTGCGCGCTGCGTGACGACGAGTATCGGACCGCGGGCCTGCTACGCGTGACGACAGGACGCCGCCAGTATGCGTTCGGGCGTGCGGCTGCGGCGCTGGTGCTTACACTAGCACTGATGCTCTGCGGCGTCGCCGGCTACGTGGCCGCTGCTTTGGGCGCGGTCGATGTATCGGTACTGGTAGGCACACTGTGGTGGATTGCGCTGCCCAATGCGCTGTCGATAGCGGCGCTGATCTTTTCCACTGCGGCGCTGGGTCGAACGCTGACGATGGGTTGGATAGGCGCTTTCATGCTGGTCGGTCTAGTCGTGCTGGGTTTGGGCAACGGGCCCATTGGGCCGCGCTTTTACCTGTCCGAGGCGTTCGCGTTTCGGGTGGTATTTACAGATATCCTGGCTTTGCCGCCGTCGACGCTGGCGACGGCGCCGCTGCATCTGGGCAACGCTTTGCTGGCCAACCGGGCGTTCTGGTTGGTTGTGGCCTTGGCGTTGTTCACTTTGGCGGTCGCTCTTGGCTATCGCCGCGTTGACGCCCACTCCCCCAAGACCGCAGCCTCGAAGGGCGCCGGACGCGTCGGGTTCGCTCGGTTGCCTGAGCGGCCGGCCCTGTTGGCGCAAGGCTTGCGCCTGGCGGCGTTTGACTTGGCGTTTCTGTTCCGTAGCTTGACCGTGTGGGTCGGACTGCCGGTGTTGGTGTTTGTCCTGGTGGAAGGTGTTGGCACGCTCGCGCCACCGTTCTATCTACCCAACCTGCCGACCCAGGCCGAGCTGCTCTCGCATCTGGCTGGACCCTACCAGTGGGCAGCGATGGCTTGGGTTGTGCTGTTGGCAATCGACCTATGCCAGCGCGAACACGACCAGCGCATTGTTGCGTTGACCCGCTTGCTGCCGATATCGGCGGGAACCCGGCTGTTTGCCAAGGCTGCGGCACTATGCATGCTCGTGCTGCTGCTGCAAGGCGCCGCGACACTGTCGTTGCTGACTGTCACCGGAGGGATGCCGAGCAACACGTTCTTCCTCGGGACGTTGATGAGTGCCGTTCCGATCGCGTTGGCAGCCTGCGCGGCAGTGACAATGCAGGCGTGGACCGGCACTCGCCATGGCGCTTACCTCGGGCTACTTTTGGTGGCGGGACTGGGCTTTGCTCTGAGCGCGCTATCGATCAGCCCTGGCCTTGTGCAGTTCGCCCGCTTGCCTTCGCTGCATCTGTCGGACTTGCTGGGCATAGCCGACGCACGTGATCGCTGGGTGGCCTATGCCACCTACTGGATGCTGGCCACGGTCGCGCTGGGATTGGCCGCGCTTTCGCGCCAGGTGAAGTGGGCCGGTCGCGCTGCGGTGCTGTCGGGCCTGCTGTGGTTGGGTTTCGGATGCTGGCTCTATCTGCAAAGCGCGCCATTCACGATTAGGGGCGATGGCTGGCAAGTGGCCTATGAGCGGGCGCTGCGAGCTTACGCCGATGCACCGCGACCCGATCTAATCCATGTCGAGCTGACCGCTCACTTCGAGCCGGCTCGCCGCGCGGTGCGGCTGGAGGGCGTTCAGACCTTCCGTCGGTCCAGTGAGGATGCAGTGGGCGCGCTGGCGTTCAGTTTACCGATGGGCACCGCGACGGAACTGCAGGTGCTGGCGCCACACAAGGTGATCGCCGATGGGCTCGGATACCGCGTGATTTCGCTGGCCACACCCCTGTCACCAGGAGGCGAAGTCAAGGTGCGCTACGTCACCACGCTTCAGGCGCCTTGGATGGCGTCCGACCCGCAACTCAGCATGCAGGGGCAGACCATCTTCAGTCCGCTGTTCCAGCCGGGGCTGCAATACCAGTCAGAGCGCGAAATCCAGGATCCTCGCCGTCGTGCGGAACTGGGTCTGGCCGGGGCTGCCTTTTCGTCCGACGCGGAAACCGTCCAGCCGTATCGTCTGCTCGGAACCGGGAATGGCCGCCGCATCGAATTTCACGCCAGCTTGAAGGTTCCCGTGGGCTGGACTGCGGTCGCGCCTGGACGGCTGCTGGCGGTGACGCCGCAGAAGGACGGTAGCCGTGAATTCGTTTATGCCGCGACCCAACCAATCTCGCCGATGTTCGCACTGGCCGCCCAGCCGTGGCGGGAGAAAAAAGCCCAGGTGGGCAACGACTCGCTGCGCTTGCTCCATGGCCCGACCCATGCGGCGAACCTGGCGCATATCCAGACGACCGCCAAGGCGGCACTCGATCGCTTCGGCGCACTGTTTGGCGCTTATCCAAATTCGGTTTTGACCATTGCCGAAGTGCCGAATGGCAGCACCAACCCGTTGAGCCAGCCCGGGCTCATTTTGCTGCCGGAAAATGCCGGCTACGTGCAGGACCTGAACATGGGCGGCCTCTTTGGCTTCGCCCAGAAACAACTGGCTGTGGACCCAACGGTACTGGTGGTGGCGCACGAAATCGCGCACCAGTGGTGGGGTCTCCAGTTTTCGGCGGCCGAAGCGCCCGGCGGCACTTGGCTGACCGAATCGATCCCCCAGTATTTTGCCCTTGTCCTGTTGGAAGAATTGCAGGGTATACAACGCCTGCGGGCAGCTTCGATGCAGCAACGTGTCGCGTATTTCGACGGACACCGGCCTGGCCTGCACGAATGCGCGCTCACCGCTTGCACCTACCTGTCGCCTTACCTGGCCTACGCCAAGGGCGGCCTGGTCTGGCTGACTCTGGAAGACGCGGTCGGCCGAAAGGCGCTTCAGGCTGCGCTCGCCGAGCACTACCGGCAGCAGCAGGGTTTCGCGCTCGCTCAGGATCTACTGTCCCGGCTCAAGCGATCCTTTCCCGCCCAAGAAAGACTGATCGAGGAACTGTTCGAACAGGTAGCTACACATCAGTTGGCGATCCGCGCAGCAACCCCGACGGCTGACGGACGGCGGCTGCAAGTGACGCTGGCGTTCGCTACGCAGCCCCAAGACGCCACGCCACCCGTTGGACGCCGACGCATTTGGCTGGAGTTTCAGACCAGGCGCGGCGAACAGGTGGGCCGCCATGTTCTGGAACTGCATTCTGGCGTGCATGCGGTGGAATTGCCGCTGCCCACAGGAGCCAGTCGTCTGGTCGTCGATCCGGACTTCAAGTTATTGGAGGCCGAGCGGAACGACAACATCGCAACGTGGTGAACACGGACGTTTGCGTTGGCGCCGAAGTATTCGTATGCGCCACTGGCCGTCCTCGCAAGCGTAGGTGCGATGGGTCGGGCAAGACACTGGCCGGGCTTTTCGCGTTTCGTTTGGGACGGAGAGTTTGGGACGGAGACTAGAGCTGAGACTAGAGCTTGCCGCAGTGGTATCGCAAGTGGTAGTGTGTACTGGTGTGGCGCGCACTCGCGCCCCGAGTTTTTGTCGCAAACACCCCTCTCTTCCACACTCGCAACCTTCAAGGCGAGGTGCATCCCGTGTCCGAGCAACCCACCGAAAACGGCGACGCCGCGAAAGCTTCTGCGCGCGGTCAGTCTGATTCTTCCACCAACGACGCCGCAAGCGCACCAAAAGCTGCGCCGGTGCCCAAGCCCGCTGCCGAGCCCAAGCCCGCTGCCGAGCCGAAGCCCGCTGCCGAGCCGAAGCCTGCTGCCGAGCCCAAGCCCGCTGCCGAGCCCAAGCCTGCTGCCGAGCCGAAGCCCGCTGCCGAGCCCAAGCCTGCTGCCGAGCCGAAGCCCGCTGCCGAGCCCAAGCCCGCTGCCGAGCCCAAGCCCGCTGCCGAGCCGAAGCCCGCTGCCGAGCCGAAGCCTGCTGCCGAGCCCAAGCCCGCTGCCGAGCCCAAGCCCGCTGCCGAGCCCAAGCCCGCTGCCGAGCCCAAGCCTGCTGCCGAATCCGCAAACAACTCTGGCGGCTCAGGGTCAAACGACAATGCGTCTGGCGATGGCAGCTCAGGCGCATCGAACAACGACAGCAGCGACAACAATCAGACGCCGCGCGAAAACGCCCGTCGTGATCGACACCGCCGCAGTCGCCGCGACCGCGACCGTGCTGCGCCCGCAGCGCGCAGCAATAATGACGACTCCGAGGTCGAGCCGCGTGATAACCGTCCGCCGCCGATGATCCCGGCCGACTTTCCGACCTACAGCCTGAACGACCTCAAGCGGATGCCAGCGCACAAGCTGCTGGACATCGCCGAGCAACTCAATATCCATGAAGGTGTGGCGCGCGCGCGCAAGCAGGACGTGATCTTCGCCCTGCTCAAGGTGCTTACCCGGGTCGGCGAAGGCGTTGCCGGTGAGGGTGTGCTGGAAATCCTGCCCGACGGCTTCGGTTTTCTGCGCTCGGCTGATGCCAGCTATCTGGCCGGCCCCGACGATGTCTACATCTCGCCCAGCCAGATCCGCCGTTTCAACCTGCGCACCGGTGATGAAATCGCCGGCCGCATCCGCAGCCCCAAGGATGGTGAGCGTTACGTCGCCCTGCTCAAGGTGGACACCATCAACGGTGAGCCGCCGGAAGCATCCAAGAACAAAGTGCTCTTCGAGAACCTCACGCCGCTGTTTCCGCGCCTGCGTTTTACCCTTGAGCGTGGCAACGGTTCCACCGAAGACATCACCGGCCGGGTGATGGACCTGATGTCGCCGATCGGCAAGGGCCAACGCGGCCTGATCGTGTCACCGCCCAAAGCCGGCAAGACGATGCTGTTGCAGAACGTCGCCAGCGCGATCATGTACAACCATCCTGACGTGCATCTGATCGTGCTGCTGATCGACGAGCGCCCGGAAGAAGTGACCGAAATGCAGCGCACGGTGCGCGGCGAAGTGGTCAGTTCAACGTTTGACGAGCCGGCGGCGCGTCACGTGCAGGTTGCCGAGATGGTGATCGAGCGTGCCAAGCGCCTGGTTGAACACAAGAAGGATGTGGTAATCCTGCTCGACTCGATCACCCGCCTGGCGCGCGCCTACAACACTGTGGTGCCCAGCTCCGGCAAGGTGCTCACCGGCGGTGTCGATGCCAATGCCCTGCACCGGCCCAAGCGGTTCTTCGGTGCCGCGCGCAATGTCGAAGAAGGCGGTTCGCTGACCATCATCGCCACCGCGCTGGTGGAAACCGGCTCGAAGATGGACGAGGTGATCTACGAGGAGTTCAAGGGCACCGGCAACATGGAAGTTCACATGGACCGCCGTATCGCCGAAAAACGCGTCTACCCGGCGATCAACATCAACCGTTCCGGCACCCGCCGCGAGGAATTGCTGATCGATGCCGACCTGCTGCAGAAGATCTGGATTTTGCGCAAGTTGCTGCATCCGATGGACGAGCTCAGCGCGATCGAGTTCTTGCTCGACAAGATGAAGAACACCAAGACCAACGAAGAGTTCTTTGGCTTCATGAAGCGCTGAGGTGTGCCTGTGGCATGCGGGCAACGGCACTTCCGTGTTCCTCGTCATTCCCGCGAAAGCGGGAATCCAGAGTTCCCAGCTAACCAGCGACCCAGTGTCGCTGGATTCCCGCCTGCGCGGGAATGACGAAACGTCGGAGTTCAGGCTTTAGAAGTTCCATTGGGCCTGTGGGGATATTGCTTACAAGCCGAGCACCAGGTCGTCGGCAGCCACGTTGTCCAGGCGAATCTTGTTGACGAACAGCGAGAACGCCAGCATCCCGGCGAGGCCGTTGGCGCGTTGCATCCACGGCGGTAAAAAGCCCGGCGCGGCAACCGCGCCACTGGCGAACTGCGATTCGAGCGCAAACACATCTTCCAGCGCCATCTTGCCAGCGAACAATTGCCTCGCGCGGGCGAGTTGGCGATGCCGCAAACACCAGCGAAAAAACGTATGCACCGCGAGCAGTCCGTGCAGGTAAACCGTGTCCTTGGTGAACGCGCCGCCGCCGGATAACGGCACGCCGCGAAACACGCGCTGCGCCGAAGTGAAACTGTCGATATCGGTCTGCCCGGAATCGATGAAAAAGCGGAATACCTCGACGAAGTCGGCGCCGTGGATGGCCTTGTCGATGGCAATGATGCGCAGGCTGATGCGCTTCATGCGGCCAATGTCCATCGCGCCACTGAGCATTTCCGAGAGCGTCGCCAGGCCTTCCTGGGTAGCGGTGGTGCGCGGCGCACCGCGCGCCATCGATTTGAGCCAGGGCTGCTCGCGGCCGTTGAGGCCGGTCAGGGTGTGAACAAAGGCTTCGTGCATCAGCAACTGATTGCGATCGTATTCGCTGAAGCCGGTGTTGGTGCGCAAGCGGATACGGGTCGGGCTGGCAGCGGCTTTGGCGATCAGGTTGGGGTCGAGTTCGACGCGGATCTGATGACCGACAAAAAAAGTATCGATGGCCTGCTGCAATTCGAGCTGCACCTGTTCGGCCGGTAGCACATAGCTGGGCTCGGCGTTGCGCAATTCCTGATCTAGCTCGTTGGCCAGGTCGACAAAGTGGCGGGCAGCTTCCAGATTGGTCGGTCCGTTGGCCGGCAGCATTTCCACCGGCCGCCCGAACAATCGGGCGGAATACGCGGTGACGCGATGGCTGCCAAGCACATCGAGCAAGCGGGTGGCGATGCGCCAGCTTTCGCTGGTCTGTTGCAGATAATGGCCGAGCGGATGGTCGGCGTCGGCGGCACGATGGATGGCATCGAGTTCGCTGCGCACGTCGTGGAAATCAAAACGGGGGTACGCGATCTGCGGCATGCTGATGTTGCCTGCGCGCCAGGCGGCAAGAAATGATTCCTGCACCTGTGCCGGCCAACTCACCGCTTCGAGCATGCGGATTGGCCGCACTGCGGTGACCAGACGCGCATCGAGCGCGGCATGATGGATCAGTGCCGGGTCGGTGGTCACCGGTCACGCCCGTATTTATCGACACCGCGCTTGTGCGCCGGCTTGCCCTGCGTACGGGCATCGGCACGCTGGGCCTGACGCAGGGCCAGTTGCGCTGCCGCCCCACCCAACTCCCCTGACAACTTCAAATAGCTGGCAAGATGACCCGAATCGAGGGTGCCGGCATCAATCGCTGCGCGCACTGCACAACCCGGCTCGCTGCCATGCACACAATCACGGAACCGGCAACGCGCTGCAGCCGCTTGGATGTCCTCAAAGCCGCTGCTGTCGATTGCCTCCTCGCCAGTGAACTTGATCTCGCGCATACCCGGCGTGTCGATCAAACATCCTCCGTGCGGTAGCGGCAGCAGGGCGCGATGGGTGGTGGTATGGCGGCCGCGTGAATCATTGGCGCGTACCGCACCAGTGGCCATTCGCTCGCGCCCGAGCAGGGTGTTGGTGAGAGTCGATTTGCCGGCGCCCGAGGAGCCGACCAGCACGACCGATTGTCCGGCGCCGAGGTACGGGGCCAGCACGCGTGTTGCTTCGGGGTCTTTGGCGTTGAGCGCAAACACCGGCACGCCACCCTCGCACATCCCCTGCAGCTGCGCCTTCGCCGCCTCGACATCAACGCCGGTATCGGCCTTGGTCAAAACGATCACGGGTTGCGCACCGCTGCTTTGCACCAACAGCAGGTACCGCTCCAACCGGCGCGGATTGAAATCACGATCAAGCCCCGTCACTACCAGCACGGTATCGACATTGGCCGCGATCGGCTGGCAACGGTAATGCTCGCCCGCCGCCGCACGCGCCAGCAACGAGCGCCGTGGCAGCAAGCCCAATATCTGCGCCGCATCGACATCGAGCAGCACCCAGTCGCCCACCGCAGCGCGCTGTTCGGGCGGAAAACGCGCGCGCGTCCATGGCAGCGGCGCGTTGGCGCGGACCCGGGTATCCAGATCGGTCGCCACGTCGTAGCCACTGCGATGCTGCGCCACCACCCGGCCGAGGCTTGCGTTGGGCCACTCGCGCAGCGCCTGCGCCAGATCGTCGCGGGCGCGCGCATCATCGGGCCAGCCAAGTACATGCAGCAAATTGGTATCGAAATTCATTTGGGAAGTGTAGCGCGAGCCAATCCACGATACGCTTGCGGCGTGCATGCGATGGTAATCGCATATCCCGCCCTCTCCTCCTGCCCCGCCCATGACCGACAAACCCCTGAACACCCGCAGCCGCCTGAGTCAGGTGCGCTATGAAATCCGCGGCGAACTGGCCCGCCGTGCGCGCGAACTTGAAACCCAGGGCCGCGAGCTGATCAAGCTCAATATCGGCAACCCCGGCGCATTCGGTTTTCGCGCCCCACCGCATTTGTCCGACGCCATCGTGCGCGGCCTGGCCGATAGCGATGCCTACGCTCATCAACAGGGGCTGGCGCAGGCACGCGAAGCCGTTGCCGCGCAGTTTGCCGCACGCGGTGTCATCGGCATCGATGCCAACGCCGTGTTCATCGGCAACGGCGTCAGCGAGCTGATCGATCTGGCGCTGCGTGCCTTGCTCGACCCCGGCGATGAGGTGCTGTTGCCCAGCCCCGACTACCCGCTGTGGAGCGCCGCCACCCTGCTCAACGACGGCGAGCCGGTGTATTACCGCTGCGCGGCGGAAAACGGTTTCCTGCCCGATCCGGAAGAAATCGAAAGCAAGATCACCGCACGCACGCGCGCACTGGTGCTGATCAACCCGAACAACCCGACCGGCGCGGTGTACCCTCGCGAACTGCTGCAAGCGTTGGTGTCAGTGGCGCGCAAGCACGGCCTGCTGTTGATGAGCGATGAAATCTACGATGGCATCACCTACGACGACGCCCATTTCGAGCCGCTGGCACCGCTTGCCGGCGACGTGCCATGCCTGAGCTTTGGCGGCCTGTCGAAAGTCCATCGCGCCTGTGGTTACCGGGTCGGCTGGGCGGTGCTCAGCGGCGAGCGCCGCCGTATTGCCGATTATCACCATGCGCTGGATCTGCTCGGTGCCTTGCGCCTGTGTGCCAACGTACCGGGGCAATGGGCAGTGCCAGCGGCGCTCAACGGGATCAACACGATTGCCGCTCTGTGTGCGTCTGGCGGCCGCCTGCACGAGGCACGGCGCGCGGTGATCGAGGCCTGCACGGCCAGCGAGTGGTTATCGCTGAACGCTCCGGCCGGTGCCTTGTATGCCTTTCCGGCGGTTGTCGGCGAGGCGGCATTGAGCTTCGATGACCATCAGTTCGCGGTTGAACTGTTGGAGCACGAGAGCGTGCTGATCGTACCCGGCTCCAGCTTCAATGTGCCCTATCGCACCCATTTCCGGGTAACGCTGCTGCCCGAGCCGGCGCAGTTGCGCGAGGTGTTCGCTCGCATCGAGCGCACGTTGCAACGCCGTGCCAAGCGTCATCCACAGCCGGCGGCATCTGCCGCGTTGGGGTGATGCGCACATCGATTCAGGGGTTTCTTGCGCTCGGCGATTCCTACACCATCGGTGAAGGCGTCACCGCTGCGGCGCGCTGGCCCGATCACCTGGCGCAACGGCTGACCGATACCGGCCTAGATATAGGCCGACCAAAGATCATTGCGCAGACCGGCTGGACCTGCGCCGAGCTGGCCAACGCAATTGCCGCCGAACAACCGCTCGGCCACTGGCGGCTGGTGTCGCTGCTGATCGGGGTCAACGACCAATATCGCGGCTATCCATTGGCCGAATATGGCCCGCGCTTCGCACGCTTGCTGGCGCAGGCCATTGCCTTGGCTGCCGGGCATCCGCAACGGGTTTTGGTGCTGTCGATTCCCGATTGGGGCGTCACCCCGTTTGCCAGCGCCGAAGGCCATCAGCCGGCGTTGATCGCTGCGCAAATCGACCAGTACAACGCCATCGCGCGGGCGCAGGCTGTGGCACAGGGAGCGGCGTTCCTCGACATCACCACCGTTTCGCGGCGTCACGGTGATGACATCGCCATGCTGGCCGCCGATGGCCTGCACCCCGGCGCAGCCATGCATGCGCTGTGGGCGGAATTGGCAAAGCCTTTGGCAGCGGCCGCACTTGCGGGTTGACGCTGCTCCTCCTTCACGGGGAGCTCAGTAAGCAAACTCGCGAAACAGCGGATCCACCGAGCCCTGCCAACGGCCATGAAACAATTCCAGCTTGTGCTCGGCTGGCGTCTGGTTGGCCAGCGCGATCTCCAGCAACGGCTCGATGAAAACCGTTTCATCGCCACCCTGGGCACACAACACGCGGCGCCGGGCCAGCCCCGCCTCAGCAATTTTCAGCGTTTCAATGGCCAACTCGCGCACGCTGGCACCGCGGAACGGCAGCTTGAGCGCGTACTTGGGCACGCCATCACGCAAGGCATGGCGCTCTTCGCTGGTGAAATCACGGACCAAGTCCCACGCCGCATCCAGCGCGGCATCGTCGTACAGCAAACCCACCCAGAACGCGGGCAGCGCGCACAGGCGATTCCACGGGCCACCATCGGCACCACGCATCTCCAGAAACTTCTTCATCCGCACTTCCGGAAACGCTGTGGTCAGGTGGTCGGACCAATCATTCAGCGTGGGTAATGCGCCGGGTAACGGCGCCAGTTTGCCGGCCAGAAAATCGCGAAAACTCAGCCCGCTGCAATCAATATATTCGCCATTGCGATAGCTGAAATACATCGGCACATCGAGCATGTAGTCCACATATCGCTCGAAGCCGAAACCCTCCTCGAACACGAAATCGAGCATGCCGGTGCGATCAGGATCGGTATCGGTCCATATCTGCGAGCGATAACTCAAATAGCCATTGGGCTTGCCTTCGGTGAACGGCGAATCGGCGAACAGTGCCGTGGCAATCGGCTGCAACGCCAGACTAACGCGGAACTTCTTGATCATGTCCGCCTCGCTGGCAAAATCGAGATTGACCTGCACGGTGCAGGTGCGTGTCATCATGTCGAGGCCAAGCGAACCCACCTTGGGCATGTAATTGCGCATGATCTGGTAGCGGCCCTTGGGCATCCATGGCATGTCCTCGCGCCGCCACTTGGGCTGAAAGCCCATGCCCAGAAAGCCGACCCCGAGTGCATCCGAAACGCTCTTCACTTCACGCAAATGCGCCGATACCTCCGCGCAGGTTTCGTGGATGCTGGCCAGCGGCGCACCCGACAACTCCAGTTGCCCGGCCGGTTCCAGCGTCACCGATGCACCATCGCGGCTGAGCGCGATGATATGACCATGCTCGGTGATCGGTGCCCAGCCATTCGCCGCCAGCCCGCGCAGCACCGCCTCGATACCGCGCTCCCCATCAAACGACAATGGACGCAGATCATCGAGTTGGAAACCGAATTTCTCGTGCTCGGTGCCAATCCGCCAATCACTCGGCGGTTTGCTGCCGGACTCGATATATTCAACCAACTGTTTGCGATCACTGATCAGTGTGCTGGGTGCGGCGCTTGGGCTGGACACAGAGGTATTCCTGTAGATTCACTCGATCGATAACGCGCGAATGGTAATGGCGTGTGCTTTGCTGCGGGCGGATGGCTATTGCGTGTCCAGCGCAGCGGGTGGCTCCGAGGTATCCAGGCCGAGCCAGCCGACCACGGTATTGCGCGCTTCATCGATACCAATCTTCTTGGTTGCCGAGAACAGCTGAACGGTAGCACCAGGCGGCAAGGCATCGGCAACTTTGCCCAGGGTGATGACTTGATCACTACGCGATATTTTGTCGGCCTTGGTCAGCAGACAATGCACTGGCAGCCCGCGCACGGTGGCATATTGCAGCATCTGTTGGTCATATTCGCGCAGCGGATGACGGATATCCATCACCACCACCAAGCCACTTAGTGCATCGCGGGTCTGAAACCAATTGTTGACGAACTTCAGCCAGTGCGAGCGCAGGTCCTTACCCACCTTGGCATAGCCATAACCAGGCAGGTCGACAAGATAAGTGTCTGGCGCGCACAGAAAGTAGACCAGTTGCTGGGTGCGGCCCGGGGTCTTGGAAGTGCGCGCCAAGCCATTGCGGCCGGTCATGGCATTGAGCGCGCTGGATTTGCCGGCGTTGGAACGCCCGGCAAACGCAACCTCTCGCCCCACATCGGGCGGCAGTTGGTGCGAAAGGTGCGCGGACAGCAGATAGCTGGCTTGTACAAGGGGATTGGCCATATAGCCGTGCAGCCTGTGCAATCAAGAACCAGCATGATCGCTGTTTATGCGCCGCGACACCAGAAAATCAGCCGACAACATGCAATAGCGCGCTTTGTTACACGCGAGCGGACCCGCCGCAGCACCCACCTCGCGCCAAGTTCGTTGACCACCACTGCCACACACTGGGATAATCACAGGGTTTTCGCGGTTGCGCCGTAGGCGCCAGCCATTTCGTCACATTTCAGCATCCCGGAGCCTGCTCATGACACCCTCGCGCAACCTGGCCATGCTCGGCCTGCTGTTTGCCAGCGCTTTGCTCGCCTCGCCCGCGCTCGCTCAGTCTGACGGCGCAACTGTCATCCCTGTTGAAGATGCACCAGCGTCAGCAGTACAGGAGCTTGCCGCAGCCAACCAGGTGCCAGTCGCTGGCGATGCTGTTGCCGGGCAAACAAAGGCTGCCGTTTGCGGCGCCTGCCACGGCATCGATGGCAACGCCACTGATCCGCAATACCCCAAGCTGGCTGGTCAACATGAGCGTTATATTGCCCGCCACCTCGCGCTATTCAAGAGTGGCGAACGTGCCAACCCGATCATGTTGGGCTTTTCCGCCATGCTCAGCGCGCAGGATGCACGCGACCTGGGGGCCTGGTTCGCCAGCCAGGCCGCTCTGCCCGGCGTCGCCGACGAAACACCGATCAGCACTGGCCCCAACAGCGGCAAGAAGTTCTATCAGGTGGGCGAGAGTCTATATCGCGGTGGCGATGCCCTGCGCGGCATACCGGCTTGTGCGTCTTGCCATGGCCCCGCTGGCAGTGGCAACCCGGGCCCCGCATACCCGTCGCTGGCCGGCCAACACGCGCGCTACAGCGCCGATTTGCTACGCCGTTATCGCGACGGCACAAGCTACGGCAACGGTGAAAACGCCAACGAAGTGATGAAGGGGGTTGCAACATTGCTCACAGACGAGGAGATAGACTCGTTGGCAAGCTATATCGAGGGCCTGCATGCTGCTGCGCCAGAGAGCACCGCAGCGCGCTAAACACCACCAGCCACCGTTCAGCAGACCACAGTTAGGCTGCAACCGCATACATCACCATCTTCGGGAGAGTTCAATGATTCGTCACATGGCATTACTCGCTATCGCCAGCCTGCTACCGATAGCTGCCCAGGCACAATCGGGTTCAGACGACACCACCCCTCAGGAAGGCCGCGAGTTCACCACCATGGCTTCAGCTCAGCCTATGGCGCCAGTTGAGGGCAAATTTGAGGTGGTTGAGGTATTCAGCTATGCCTGTATCCACTGCGCCAATTTTCAGCCGTTTGTGAACAACTGGAAAAAGAACCTTCCGGAAGACGTCAACTTCATCTACATGCCAATGTCGCAAGGCGGTTCATGGGAGGCGTTTGGCAGGGCGTTTTATGCAGCCGAGAGCATGGGGCTGCTGGACAAGACACATGATGCGCTGTTCAAGGCAATCCATATCGAAAAACGGCCGTTTTCCTCGATCTCTGAAATCGCAGCTTTCTACGGCGACTACGGCGTCGAACCCAAGGTATTTGAGTCAACCATGCAAAGCTTTGCGGTGAATGCGAAGATCAATCGCGCTCGCCAACTCGCACCGCGCTGGATGATTCAGGGCACGCCAAGCTTGGTAGTTGCCGGCAAGTATCGGGTGATGGCTACTCCGGAAACCGGTCTGCCGGGCATGCTCAAGACTGCTGAATACCTGGTTGACCGAGAGCGTGAGGCGGCAAAACAAGCCGTTGCGCAACAGTAACTCCCAAGTATTCGTCAAAAAAAGGGTCGCAGTGCGGCCCTTTTTTTATACCTTCGCAATGGCACAGGCGATAAACTATGCCAACGGACACGCGTTACGCACCTTGTAGCGTGCTGATGCTCCGTCGCCTGTACTTGGCCCAGGTTCGTCGTTGAACGAACGTGTTCATCCGGTAGTCTTAACGCCATGGCCGAGCGCACACTTACCCTGCTGACATGCAACATTCAAGCCGGCTCGCGCACTGCAAGCTATGGCGACTACATCACCCGTGGTTGGAGTAACGTGCTGCCTGCAGGAAAGCGCAGCACGCTCGATGCATTCGCGCACATGATCACCAGTTACGACCTGGTTGGCCTGCAAGAATCCGACCCCGGCAGCCTACGCTCTGGCTTCATGAACCAGACCCACTACCTCGCGCAACAAAGCGATATGCCTTTCTGGAGTCACCAACCGAACCGCCGCATTGGCGGCATCGCCTCCAGCGCCAATGGGCTGCTCAGTCGATTGCCCTTGCATGAAGTGCTGGACTACCCCCTCCCCGGACGCCTACCGGGACGCGGCGTGCTGATCGCGCGCATGGGTCATGGCAATGACGGGTTGACGGTAGCCGTGGCTCACCTGTCGCTGGGTGCCCGTTCGCGTCGAGTGCAGGCTGCGTATCTGGCTGAGTTGCTCAGTGAATACCCGAACGTGGTGCTGATGGGCGACTTCAACTGCCCCCCTGACGCACCCGAACTGGAATGCCTTTACCGTAACACGCACCTGCAGCCGCCAGCATGGTCACAACCGACATTCCCAAGCTGGAAGCCGCAGCGCCCGCTCGATCACATCCTGACCAGTCTGCGTACGGCCGAGCCGGCACCGAGGGTGTTACCGGCCGCCGGTTCGGATCATCTGGCCGTCGCCCTTTCTCTTCGCGTACCCGAATCAGCACTTCAGGGTAGTGCCATCTCTGCGCGACGTTGACGCGCACAGTAACGCTGGCGAATCTATGCATTGATTTTCCTGATTAGCGCTGATATTCAGCCGTGTTTGTCGTAAACCCTTCTCGCTCTGGGACAACCAGCGACTTGGCGGCTTTGCCGCCTGGTCGATTGGCTGGTAGTTTCATCGGAAGG
>JAUXUI010000050.1 GCA_030681035.1 Lysobacteraceae bacterium
ACTTGATGACCTTGGCTACCACGCCGGCGCCGACGGTGCGGCCACCTTCGCGAATCGCAAAGCGCAGGCCTTCATCCATCGCGATCGGCGCAATCAATGCCACCACCATCTTGATGTTGTCACCCGGCATCACCATCTCCACGCCTTCAGGCAGCGTTACCGCGCCGGTCACGTCGGTGGTGCGGAAGTAAAACTGCGGGCGATAACCCTTGAAGAACGGCGTGTGACGACCGCCTTCATCCTTCGACAACACATACACCTCGGCCTCGAACTCGGTGTGCGGAGTGATCGAACCGGGCTTGGCCAGCACCTGGCCACGCTCCACGTCATCACGCTTGGTGCCGCGCAGCAGCAGGCCCGCGTTGTCGCCCGCCTGGCCCTGATCGAGCAGCTTGCGGAACATCTCAACGCCGGTCACCGTCGTCTTCACCGTCGGGCGAATACCGACAATCTCGACTTCCTCACCCACCTTGATCACGCCGCGCTCGATACGCCCGGTCACCACCGTGCCACGACCGGAAATCGAGAACACATCTTCAACCGGCATCAGAAACGCCTTGTCGATATCACGCACCGGGTCGGGAATGTAGCTGTCCAGCGCCTCGACCAGCTTGATGATCGACGGCACGCCAATGTCACTCTGGTCGTTCTCCAGCGCCTTCAGCGCCGAACCGGTGATGATCGGGGTGTCGTCACCCGGAAAATCGTACTTGCTCAGCAACTCGCGGACTTCCATCTCCACCAGTTCCAGCAGCTCGGCATCGTCCACCATGTCCGCCTTGTTCAGGTAAACCACGATGTACGGCACGCCCACCTGACGCGCCAGCAGAATGTGCTCGCGAGTCTGCGGCATCGGGCCATCAGCGGCCGAGCACACCAGAATCGCGCCATCCATCTGCGCCGCGCCGGTAATCATGTTCTTCACGTAGTCCGCGTGACCCGGGCAATCCACATGGGCGTAGTGGCGGTTCGGGCTTTCGTACTCAACGTGCGCGGTCGAGATCGTGATGCCACGTGCCTTCTCTTCCGGCGCCGCATCAATCTGGTCGTACGCCTTGAACTCGCCACCAAACCGCTCTGCGCCCAGCTTGGTCAGCGCCGCCGTCAGCGTCGTCTTGCCGTGATCAACGTGGCCAATCGTGCCTACGTTTACGTGGGTTTTGGTGCGCTCGAATTTGCTCTTGGCCATG
>JAUXUI010000059.1 GCA_030681035.1 Lysobacteraceae bacterium
CCTGCTCGCGTTGATTGCTCGAAAAACCTATCGCCATCGAGCGAACGTCTCGAAACCGCGCAACCTCGGCCACAAGCCGCACAAACCGATGACGCAAAAACAGTGCTAGCCCAGACCAGAAGGCTTAACTTGGGTGGATTGAACCACCGTCGCCCACAGGACGGCGACCTGATTACTTACGAGCCTGCGACCGATCCGGCGGGGCGGCTGCGCGCAGTGAATATCCGTTTTGCCGGCGATGTGCCCGCGCCGCCAAATGTCCGGCACCGCACCGCCCGGCAAAGCCCGATTGCCATCGCGTACACCACATTTTTTTGTGCCGTCGTCGGTGTGCTCACGTTGATGGGCAAGCTGCCAGCGTTGGTGTCATACATCTACGCACTGGCAAGCCTGTTCACGTTTCTGGTCTATGCATTCGACAAGTCGGCGGCGCAGAACAACCGCCAGCGAACGCCAGAGAAAACGTTACATCTGCTTGCACTGATTGGTGGCTGGCCCGGTGCGCTGGCAGCGCAGCGCATGTTCCGTCACAAATCAATAAAGGCCGAGTTCCAGTCTGCATTCTGGTTGACGGTAATCGTCAACTCGCTTGCGCTCGGCTGGTTGCTCACCTCGAGTGGGGCGGCGTTTATCGGCAACGCGCTGCAAACTCTGCGCTAAGGATACTCTGAACAAGCCGTCACCCCAGCGGCGGGCCCGAGCAGGGCCGGCGTGCGATCGGCAACCTGCTGCACACGACCCACCACGTCGATCCGTGGTGGGCAGCAACCATCAATGTGGGTTATGAGGCCGCACATGGCAGCCGCGAGAAGGACGGTCGGCCCAAGGGTTACATGATCTGCGCAACCAAGACGGTCAAGGCCAGCGCCGACACCTGCTACACAGCATTCACTAGCGCCGTGGCGCTCAACCGCTGACTCGGTTCCGGGCACGTGCTGGATTTCGTCGAAGGCGGCAGCCTGCACAACGACGACGGCAATCGCGCGCGCATCCGCAAGATCAATCCGGTAAAGAAAATTGCGATGACCTGGGAGCAGGCCGACACGGCTGCCGACACGCCGGTCGAAATCGCGTTTCAGGCCAGTGCTGGCAAGACCACGGTGATGATCACCCACGACCGCCTGCAAACACGCGGCGATGCCGATGGCCTTCGCGCCGCGTGGGGCGTGGCATTGGGGCGATTGAAGGCGTCACTCGAAGGCGCATCGTCATGAGCCACATCGTGCATGGTTCGAGTGCGGCGTCCACGTGACACGCGCCTGCGGCTGGGCCGATGGCGACCGGACATGAATGATGCTGCTGCGGTTGTTGTAAGCTTCTATCGTTTGCGATGATGGCACCTGATTAGCGCTATATCTCAGCCCGGCGGGCTTCGGCCCCTTCTCCCTCCGGGAGAAGGTGGCGCGAAGCGCCGGATGAGGGTTCGAGCCCGTACGATGGCCGATACTCGCACCGAACCCGCACCCCCAACCCCTCTCCCGGCGGGAGAGGGGCTTCTACCGCTGAGATATAGCGCTAATCAGGTGATGGCATCGACTACCAAGGAGCAAAAGATGCGTTTGTTGTTGGCGATATTTCTCCCGTGGCTCCAATTCTTCACGATCGGCCGTCCATTCGCCGGGTTGATCTGTTTGCTTTTGCAAATCACCATAATCGGCTGGATTCCAGCAGCGCTGTGGTCCGTCTACGCGCTTGGCCAGTACAAGACGGACAAGAAAATCGAAAAAGCACTGGGCGGTTCGAGTGCGTAGTCATGGCTATCAGCGGTGACTTGGCGGGGCGCGCTGGTGTGGCGCCCCGCCGACTTTCCCGCAGACGCCCGGCCTGATGGCGGCACCCAGACCGACGGGTGCGCGTGGCGTGCTGCGCGTGGCAACGGCGCTGGCAAGTATCATCGCTTGCCTGCTTACAGCGATGGCACTTTCCGCTCTGGTCGAATCGTCGGGGCGCGAACTGCGCCCGGCAGCCATATTCATGGCGATACTGCTCGTCGCGGCGGCCTTCTACCTTTCGCGCTGGCGTGCCCATCGCGTGCGTGAACTGATCGTTGCCCTGTTGATCGCGGAACTGCTCTTTGTCGTCGCCATCGGTTGGTTTGCCAGTGGCGGCCTGCCGCAGTTTGACGGCTTTTTCTTCTCATGGTTCATCGCGGGCAACCTGTTCCTGGCGTTGCCTTGGCTGGTTGGCGTGGCGCTGGGAACATTCACGCGTCGCCGCAGGCTCGCTTCGCGAGAACGATGAATCACCCCGGGGTTCGGCTTCCAGATCGACCGATTGGCGAAACGGAATGCAGTCGCGCGTCGCGCACCGGGGGTTCGGGTAATCGCCTCAGGGCTTCTCGACGCGGCAGTCGCTCAATGCCTTGCCGCGCCGAATGAAGTCTGCGTCGAAGGTCTTGAGGGCATCCTGATCCTTGCTCAAGGCGAGGTGGAAGGCGTCGGCGAAATCGAGGCCGGCCTCGTGCCAGGCGATCACTTGCGCGATCATCGGGGCGTTGGCGAGGGTGACGTTGGCCAGTCCACACACCCGGCGCAGGGCTTCGCAGACGGCGGCGGGCTCCAACTGGTAGGCGGCACGCAGCACCCACTCGGTTTCCAGAATCACGGTATCGGGAATGAACACCGGCTCGGCGGTGAACAGGGCGTGGCTGGCCTTGTATTGGGCGGGGTGGTCGCCGGTCAGCAGACGCACCAGCACGTTGGTATCAACGGCTGTCACGCCATTTCCTGCGCACGTCGTGTTGCAGCGCCTGCGCGATCTGCGCGCCGGTCATCGGTTTGATCCGCCCCTTGAGAAGGCCGGCAACATCGGCCAGCGCGGACACCTCGAAGGGCGCCTTGGGCTTGAGCAGAATGCCGTCGCCGGTGGCGATCACCTGCAGTTCAAGGCCGGCTTCCCAGTGATTGCGGGTGCGAAAGGCCTTGGGGATGATCACCTGGCCCTTGCTGGACAGCTTGGTGGTTTCCATGGTCGCGTCGTCAAAGTAAGACCTAGGTAAGACTACGCATCACGGTCGCCGCTGTCAAATTCACAACGAACGAATCGGGTTGTCGCAACGGCGGTTACGTCAACTTGCCGGAACAATCCGCAGCAGCGGTGAGTGCTGCGGAAAAGTCCAACGAGCCAACCGTCATGACCTTGAGCGCGTCCTTTCCGGCACGCTCTCGCGCACCCGAAACCACGCGGCATACAGCGCTGGCAAAAACAGCAGGGTGAGCACCGTGGCCACGATCAGGCCACCCATGATGGCCACCGCCATCGGCCCGAAGAATACGCTGCGCGACAGCGGGATCATCGCCAGCACGGCGGTCATCGCGGTCAGCACGATCGGCCGGAAGCGGCGCACGGTGGCATCGAGAATGGCCTGCCATTGGCTGCTGCCATCATTGATGTCGCGCTCGATCTGATCGACCAGAATCACCGAGTTGCGCATGATCATGCCCGACAGTGCAATGGTGCCGAGCATGGCGACAAAGCCAAACGGTACCCGGAATACGAGCAGAAACAGCACCACGCCAATCAGGCCGAGCGGCGCGGTGAGCACCACCATCAACACACGCGGGAAACTTTTGAGCTGAATCATCAACAGGCTCAGCACCAGCACCAGCAACAAAGGCATGCCTGCAGCAACCGAGCGCTGGCCACGGGTAGAGTCTTCCACCGTACCGCCCACTTCCAGCAGGTAGCCTGGCGGCAGTTTGGCGCGCAGTTTTTCCAACGCTGGTTGCAGTTGCGCAACCACCGTGGCCGGCACCTGATCGCCGTAGATGTCGCCGCGCACGGTGACGGTGGGCAGGCGGTCGCGATGCCAGATAATGCCTTCCTCAAAGCCGTATTCCAGTGTCGCGATCTGCGCCATCGGCACCGTCTTGCCGCCGGCTACCGGCACCGTGAGGCTATCGAGCATGCCCAAACCGGCGCGCTCGGAATCCGGGCCGCGCAGCAGAATCTCAATCAGCTCGTTGTCCTCACGGTACTGGCTGATGTGCAAGCCCGACAGCGAGCTTTGCAGGAATTGCGCCAGTTGCGAAGAGTCGATGCCGATGGCGCGTGCGCGTTCCTGATCGATATGCAGGCGCACTACCTTGCTCGGCTCGGCCCAATCGAGATTCACATTGACCACATGCGGATTTTCGCGCACCTGATCGGCCAGCTCGTGGGCAAAGCGGCGAATGGTGTCGATATGCTCGCCGGAGACACGCAGCTGGATTGGGTAACCCACCGGCGGCCCGTTCTCCAGACGCGAGACACGCGCCTGCAATTGCGGAAAGGTGATTGGCAACGTTTCAATCAACCAGCTGCGCACCACCTCGCGCGCCTTGATGTCGCGGGTGAGCACTACTACCTGGGCAAAGCTGGCGGCCGGCAGTTGCTGATCCAGCGGCAGATAGAAGCGCGGCGAACCGGTACCAACGTAGGCCACATAGTTGTCGATGTCCTCGCGCTTGGCGAGCAAGGCTTCGAGCTTCTTCACTTCGGCGTCGGTGGCAAGCAGCGAGGCGCCTTCGGCCAATTTAAGGTCAACCATCAATTCCAGCCGCGCTGAAGCTGGAAAAAACTGCTGCGGTACAAACCGGAACATCACCAACGACAGCATGAACGCTGCAACGGTAACAGAAATGACCAGCCAGCGATGATTCAAACACCACGCTACCCAGCCACGGAATCGGCGATAAAAGCGGGTGTCGTAAGGATCGCGTGCCTTGCCATGCACGGGCACGAATGATGAGGTGTCGGCGTCTGCTGCCGACTTGTGCGCAGGCAGCAACTTGTCGCCCAGATACGGCACAAACACTACCGCCGCTATCCACGACAACAACAGCGCCAATGTCACTACCTGAAAAATCGCGCGGGTGTATTCACCGGTACCTGACTGGGCAGTGGCGATAGGCAAAAAGCCAACGGCAGTGACCAATGTGCCGGTCAACATCGGGAAGGCCGTGGATGTCCAGGTGAAGCTGGCAGCACTGAGGCGATCAAATCCCTGCTCGATTTTAACTGCCATCATTTCCACCGCGATGATGGCGTCATCAACCAGCAAACCAAGCGCGACCACCAGCGCTCCCAACGAGATTTTGTGCAGGCCAATATCGAGCAGATACATCGCCGCAAACGTCATCGACAGCACCAGCGGTATTGACAGCCCAACCACCAGGCCGGTGCGCACACCAAGCGAGAAAAAGCTCACCACCAGCACGATCAGCACCGCCTCGGCCAGCACGCGCACGAACTCGCCCACCGACTGCCGAACCGCCTGTGGCTGATCGGACACCTTGGCCAGCTCCATACCGATCGGCAAGGTCGCCTGCACGCGGGCGAAGGTGGTTTCCAGCGCCTTGCCCAGCCGCAGGATATCGCCGCCGCTTTTCATCGATACCGCGATACCGATGGCATCCTCGCCGAGAAATCGCATGCGCGGTGCCGGGGGATCATTGAAACCACGGCGAACATCGGCAACATCGCCAATACGGAACGTACGATCACCCACCCGGATCGGAAAGTCGCGGATTTCGGCAACCGAACGGAAACGGCCGGAAATTCTCAGCGGAATGCGCTCACTGGGCGTTTCAAAAAACCCGGCGGCGACAACCGCGTTTTGCGTCTCAAGTGCCTGCTGCACCTGATTGAGTGACACCCCCAGCGTGGCCAGCTTGATATTGCTCAGCTCGATCCAGATTTTTTCGTCTTGCAGGCCAACCAGCTCAACCTTCGCCACATCCGGCACCCGCTGCAATTCGATCTGCAAACGGTCGGCATAGTCCTTGAGGGTGGCGTAATCAAACCCCTTGCCGGTCAGCGCGTAGATGTTGCCGAAGGTATCGCCGAACTCATCGTTGAAAAACGGGCCGATGATGCCGGGCGGCAACTGATTGCGGATATCGCCGGTTTTCTTGCGCACCTGATACCACAATTCAGGCAGGTGCTCGGAGCGCAGCGAATCACGCGCCATGAACGTGATCTGTGATTCCCCCGGCCGCGAGTAGGAGCGTATCCACTGATACTCGCCGGTTTCCATCAGTTTTTTTTCAATGCGATCGCTGACTTGCCGCGCCACTTCTTCGGCCGTGGCACCGGGCCACACGGTGCGAATCACCATTGCCTTGAAGGTGAACGGCGGATCTTCGGACTGGCCCAGGCGGGTGTAGGACACGATGCCGGCAATACTCAGCAACACCATGGCGTACAACACCAGGCCGCGGTTATGCAGCGCCCATGCGGATAGATTGAATCGGCTCATTGTGGCCTCAGGGGGTTTGGACGAGGATTACCGCGCGGTTGTCGCGGTCTACCGGGGCTACCCGCTGGCCTTCGCGCAACAAATGCACCCCTCCGGCCACTACCCATTCTTCACCGCGCAACCCGGAGATGACCGGCACCCGATCCTCCTGATAAGCGCCCAATACCAGCGGCCGGCGTTGCAGGCGCGCGGTCGCCGGGTCCACCACCCAGGCAAAGGCTGTTCCATCTTCGGCACTTACCGCCGACAGCGGCAACATCAATTGCCGGGCGGCATCGGTGCCGGCGGTGTAGACGCGCGCGGTTTGCCCCAACTCGGCCAATGCCGTGCCCGCGTCAAGCGTTACCCGCGCGGCATAGGTGCGGGTCTGCGGATCAGCCGCTGGTGACAACTCGCGAATATGACCGGGGAACCGGCTACCCGATTGCGCCCACAATGCCACTGTCACTTTCTGCCCCATCGTGAACTGCGCGATACGCTGCTCAGGGATGTCGATGGCGATCTCGCGCTCACCTTCCACTGCCAGCGTGAACACGGCTTGCCCTGCGGCCACCACCTGCCCGGCTTCGGCTTGGCGGGCCGCGATAACACCGGCCTCTGGCGCGTACAGCTTGCTGTATCCAGCCTGGTTGCTGGCGACATCCCACTGCGCCTTGGCCTGGCGTTCCTTGGCTTGCGCGGCTCGCCATGCGGCGTCGCGGCTGTCGTAAACCGATGCGCTGACCAGCTTGCGCTCGATCAATGCGGCGGCGCGCTCACGCTCGGCGCGGGCCAGTTCCAGGTCAGCCTGCGCTGCGCGCCATTGCGCCTGCGCAGCCTGTGCCTGCAAGCGCACATCATCCGGGTCAAGTTCGGCCAGCAGTGCGCCAGCGGCGACCCGATCACCGACATCCACTGCACGCGCAATGATTTTTCCGCCGATGCGAAAGCCCAGCGCCGGCTCGTAACGGGCGCGCACTTCGCCGGCATAGGCAACAATTGCGCCCTCGCCCGTTTGCGCCTGCACCACCAGCGCCGGGCGGACCTGCTCTACTTCTTGCGCAACTCCGCCACAGGCCGTCAGTAGCAGCAACAGCGTGCCGTTGAGAACGTATCGGGTGACTGCATTGAACATGGCCTTACCTCAGACTCGCGAGCAGGTTAATATGTGAACCGGAACGTATAGTATAGTTTCCTGTACCCATCAGTCCAGAATGTTCGCTCATGAGTGAAAACAAGCCACGCAAAGTCGGCGCCCGCGCAGCGCGCAATGCCGTGCCCGGCCCTGGCCGGCCCAAAGACCTGGCCAAGCGCAAAGCAATCCTGGAAGCCGCCAAGAGCCTGTTTCCACGCCACGGTTACGATCGCATCTCAATGGATGCCATCGCGACCGAAGCAGGCGTCTCCAAGCTGACGGTTTACAGCCATTTCAAAGACAAAAACACGCTGTTCGCTGCCGCAGTAAAAGCCCGCTGCGAAGAACAGTTGCCAAGCCGGGCGTTTGCCATGCCCACCGCTTCCGTACCCATTGCCAACGTGCTAACCACCATTGCCGAGCGCTTCCATGCATTGGCATGCAGCCCCGATGCGATGGAGATGTACCGCACGATGGCGGCACGCGCGCCCGCCAGCGACAATCTGGCGCAGATATTTTTTGATGCCGGCCCCAAGCGCACCATCGACGCGCTGGAACAGTTGCTGCGCAAGGCGCACCGCGCCGGCAAACTCAACGTTCCCGAACCGCGCACCTCAGCCGAGCATTTTTTCGTATTGGTCAAGGGCCTGGCGCATATGTGCGCACTGATTGGCTGCGCTGCGCTGCCGCAGGGCGAGGCGACCGCCGCGCATATCCGCAGCGTGGTCGACCTGTTCGTGCGCGCCCACGAATCAGTCGAAACCCCACAACCCCCGGCGCGCAAACGTGCTCGCCAAAGGTCATCATGACCACCGGCACTCGGTTTGAGCAGCGCTTGCGGCGATGCTTAGTGAACCTCTGAACAAGCCACATCCTGCGTCATTGCGAGCGCAGCGAAGCAATCCAGTGTTTTTATCGTGATTTCTGGATTGCAACGTCGCTTCGCCGCACAGGGACGTGCAAGTGCCGCGGGCGCATGGCGACGGCATGGATGCCGGACGACTGCATGGATGCAGGAGGTAGAGCAACGCAGGAGCAGTTGCCGAGGTAGAGCAACGCAGGAGCAGTTGCCGGATGCGCAAGAGCGGCCGCTCCTCGCAATGACAACTTGTTCAGAGCATCCTTAGACGTATCGTGTAACCAAAAACGCGGCGGATGCAGGCACTTGCGCGGCCGTATCCGGGTTAAAATTGGCGACTTTAGAGCAGGGATAGACACATCATGGTCATTGATTTCGAGCAGGCCCGTTTCGCCATGGTCGAACAGCAGGTGCGTCCTTACGAGGTGCTCGATCTGCGCGTGCTCGACGCCATGAGCAAGGTAAAGCGCGAGGACTTCGTACCGATGCGTCACCGCAAGCTCGCCTTCACCGACATGGCGCTGCCACTGGAACACGGCGAAATGATGATGAAACCCACGCTGGAAGGGCGCATGTTGCAGGCGCTGGATCTGGCGCCGGAAGACAGCGTGCTGGAAATCGGCACCGGCTCGGGCTTCATCACCGCCTGCCTTGGCCACCTTGCCAGAGCCGTGGTCAGCATCGATATCCATGCCGACTTCGTCGAGCGCGCGCGTGTACGCTTTGTCGGCGGCGAATACGCCAACATCAGCGTGCAGCAGGCCGATGTCACCCGGTTCGAGCCCGGCCGGCAGTTTGATGCCGTGTGTTTCACCGGCGCCGTAGTCGACCTGCCCGAACGCGCCTTCAGCTGGCTGCGCCCGGGCGGTCGTCTGTTCGCGGTGCGCGGCCTGGCGCCGGTGCAAGAGGCGGTGCGCTGGCTGAATCAGGATGGACGTATTGAAACACTGAGCCTGTTTGAAACCGAACTGCCCTATCTGGCCGGCCTGTCGCCGGTCGCGCGCTTCGCTCTGTAAACCGATCAACCCAAGGAAACCCCATGTCGCTGCGAACCACCTCCCTGAGTCTGGCCCTTGCCTTGGCACTGCCCGGCGTTGCCAGCGCCGCAGACCTGATGCAAGCCTACGAACTGGCCCGCCAGAGCGACCCACAACTGGCTGCCGCCGAAGCGCGCGCATTCGGTCAGCGCGAGGGCATCGTGCAGGCACGGGCCAGCTTATTGCCGCAAATTGATGCCACCGGCAACTTCAACGACACCAATGCCGACAACCGCTCGTTGCGAGTCATCTCGATCAACCCAACCATCACCTCGAACAGCGTGAGCAACATCGACTCGCGCTCACGTAACTGGCAGGTAGCCGTCAGCCAGTCCTTATTCGATTACAGCAATTACACCGCGCTGCGCGCCAGCCGTTCGCGCTCGGAGCAATCGCAGGCAGACTACGATGCCGCGCTCGACAATCTGTCAGTGCGCGTATCCGACAGTTATTTTGCGGTATTGACCGCAATCCAGACCTTGGTCTCGGCCAAAGCCGAAGAACTCGCGGTGAAGCGTCAGCTCGATCAGGCCGAAAAACGCCTTGAAGTGGGCCTGGCGCCGATCACCGACGTACACGAAGCACAGTCGCGTTACGACACCGCGCGCGCTGCCACCATTGCCGCGCAAAATGCCTACGACAACGCCGGCGAAACCCTGACCGAGGTCACCGGCAAGCCGCTGGTCAACCTCAAAGGCTTGGCGGCGAACTTCCAGCCGCATCTGCCCGACGACTTGCAGCCTGAACATTGGGTGCGCACAGCGCTGGATCAGAACCCGACCCTGCGCTCGCGGCTGCTGGCTCTGGAGGCCAGTGAACGTGACATTGCCACCGCCCGTGCCGGCCACCTGCCCACACTGAGCGCAACCATTTCCTACTCGGACAGCACCTCATACGGCCAAATCGTAACCAGTGGACAAACGCTGCCAACATCGAGCCAAGGCAATGACGCAAGCTGGGGCTTGCAGTTGCGGGTTCCGTTGTTCTCCGGATTCGCCACCCAATCACGCGTACGCCAGGCGATCCACACCCGTGATGCGGTGCGCGACCAGGCCGAACAGGAGCGCCGCTCGATAACGCGACAGACCCGTAACGCCCTGCGCGACCTGCTCAGCGGCATTTCCGAAATCGATGCCCGCCAGCAGGCATTGACCTCGGCACGCAGCGCGCTGGATGCGACTGAAGCCGGTTACGAAGTCGGCACCCGCACCATCGTCGATGTGCTGGTCGGGCAGCAGCAGTTGTATGCCGCGCAAACCGAACTGGCGCGCGCACGCCACAACTTTCTGGTCAACAGCCTGCGCCTGGAGCAGGCAGCGGGCACAATCGAAGTCAGTGACGTGAAGGCGGTCAATGCCTTCCTGATTGCTGACGCCGAAGCGGCACTGGACGTTGAAACACCAGCAAACCCGTAATTTTGTAGTTCGGTTTGCAGCGCGCCGTACACGCGGGCCACAGTTTGGCCCTGCTTGCACGGTGGATTCAGGGCAATCGCCCGCTACACGAACCTGCATTGCCTGAGCACGCACGTTGGTGCGCGGCGACGCTTGCACCGGACTGGATTCGGCGCAGGCTTCCACAAGATCACGTACAGAGAGTTGCAGCCCGGTTGACGCAAACGCCTCATCACCGGGCCGCGTTACCCTCAAAGCACCCCGCGCTTGATCTGGTCGCGTTCGATACTTTCGAACAGGGCTTGGAAGTTACCTTCGCCGAAACCCTCGTTGCCCTTGCGCTGGATGATCTCGAAAAAGATCGGGCCAATGCAGTTCTGGGTGAAAATCTGCAGCAGCTTGCGCTGTTTGGTTTCCGGGTCGGCGTCGATCAGTATCTTGTTGCGGCGCAGGCGCGGCAGGTCTTCGCCGTGGTCGGGGATGCGCTGATCGACCACCGAAAAATAGGTGTCCGGGGTGTCGAGAAACGCCACCCCGCGTTCGTGCATGGCTTCGACCGTGGCGTAGATGTCGTCGGTGAAACAGGCGATATGCTGGATGCCTTCGCCGTGGTATTCGTTCAAGTATTCGTTGATCTGCGATTTGGGATCGCTCGATTCGTTGAGCGGAATGCGCACGATGCCATCGGGTGCGGTCATCGCCTTGGACACCAGCCCGGTCTTGACGCCCTTGATGTCGAAGTAGCGGATCTCGCGGAAGTTGAACAACTTCTCGTAGTAGTCGGCCCACTTTTCCATGTTGCCGTGGTACAGATTGTGGGTGAGGTGGTCGATGAAGGTCAGACCATAGCCCGGCGGATGGCTGTCCACACCGGGCAACGGCTCGAACTCGGCATAGACATCACCGCCGTCGCCATAGTTGTCGACCAGATACAGCATGGCGCCGCCGATGCCAGCCACCACCGGCCGCTGCACCGCCTTGCTGGCCTCGCCCTCGATCCGCTCGCCGCCGCGCGCCAGCACCTGCGCCTGTACGGTGCTGGCCGGCTCGCGAAAACGCACCGCAAAACCACAGGCACTCGGGCCATGTTTGGCGGCAAAGCGGGCCGCGAACGAGTCGGGCTCGGCATTGACCAGGAAGCTCACACCACCCTGCCGGAACAGGGTGATGGCACGGCGGCGATGGCGCATCACGGCGGTGAACCCCATGCGCTCGAACAGCGCGGACAGTTCGCCCTCGCGCCCGGCCGGGGCGGCAAACTCGACGAACTCGAAGCCATCGATGCCCATCGGGTTTTCGAAGCAGCCCGGGGTTATGCCAAGATTGGGTTGTGCGTTCATCGCGGGGTTCCTCGTACGACCGATCAGGGCACCGTTATAGTTTCATCTGAAACCAATTGCAAGGCGAAGACATGCATTCTGAGGCTGCATTGAAGCTTGAGCGGTTCCTGCCGTACCGCTTGTCGCTGCTTTCCAACCGCATCAGCGCGTCGATTTCGCGCGCCTACGCCAGCCGGTTCGCGCTGTCGATTACCGAATGGCGGGTGCTGGCGGTACTGGCGCGCTTCCCCGGATTGTCGAGCAACGAGGTCGCCGAGCGCACCGCCATCGACAAGGTTGCGATCAGCCGGGCGCTGAGCAACCTGCTGCATCATGGCCGGGTGCAACGCGAAACCCACGGCAGCGACCGGCGCAAATCGGTACTCACCCTCAGCCCGGCCGGCCACGCCATCTGCGACGAGGTGGTGCCGCGCGCCGAGGCTTATGAGACCAAACTACTGGCCTGTCTGGATGACGAGGAGCGTGCGGCGCTGGATCGTATCATCGAGAAATTGATGCGACAGCAGGCGATTGCCGCCGAGCATTTGTAGGGCCACTCTGAGCAAGTCCGTTTTCGTCATTCCTGCGACTGCGCGCGTCTGGAGCGCGCGCGAACAGCGAAGCTGGCCCGCAGGGCGGCGGGCATGGACAGCCCGCCGTAAAGCTGGAATCCATTCCAAACAACAACGTGGATCCCCAGCTTTCGCTGGGGTGACGACTTGTTCAGCGCTTCCGTAGGGTTCTGGAGCCGGATCCGCCAAAATCGGGTGTGTCGAGGTGGCGTCGCCGTTTGCGTTGCACGACGGTTGCATGCGCGATAACATGTAACCACACATGCAACCAACGGAGGGCATCATGCCATCAATCCATGACTCAACCGGCAAGGTCTCGCGTCACCGCGAGCGGATGCGTGCTGCGGGGCTGCGTCCTGTCCAGTTCTGGGTGCCGGACACCCGCTCACCTGAGTTCGCGGCACAAGTGCGGCGGCAGTGCCAAAACCTCAAGGACGACCCGGCAGAGGCCGACGTTTTGCGCTTCACGCAAGCGGCGGCAACCCACGTTGAGGGCTGGGAATGACGCAGCGAGGCGATCTGGTCACGGTTTCTCTGCAAGGCGACTATGGCAAACCGCGACCAGCCCTGGTCGTTCAATCCGACCTGTTGACAGACTTGGACAGCGTTGTGCTCTGCCCGGTCACCAGCGATCTGCGCAATGCGGCATTTCGCGTGACCGTTGAGCCGAATCCAGCCAATGGGTTGCGCTCGCTTTCGCAAATCATGGTGGACAAACTTTCGACGCTACCGCGTAACAAAATCAGCGCGCCATTTGGCCGTCTCGATGCAGAGCGGATGAAGACGGTAGATCGGGCGTTGCTGCTGGTCGTCGGCGTAATCTGAGCCGCCGATGCAATCGCGACAGCTTGCACGGCTTGGCTGCTCGATCCGTTCGTTTTTGTGGCGTCAGCCCTATTTTGTAGTTGCGTCCTGACTACAATACGAGTGCCTTGAGGATGCTTTGAACAAGCGCTCATTGCGAGGAACGCAGCGACGTGGCAATCCATAAAATCATCTGAAAACAAAATGCTGGGTTGCTTCGCTGCGCGGCACATGGATGTGCAAGTGCCGCGAGCGCATGGCGACGGCATGGATGCCGGAGCTACGACTCCATGGATGGAGGACGACTGCATGGATGCAGGAGGTAGAGCAACGCAGGAGCAGTTGCCGAGGTAGGGCCGCGTCTGGAACGGCGGCCGAGAGCAACGCAGGAGCAGTTGCCGGATGCGCAAAAGCGGCCGCTCGCAATGACGCCAGGCGGGGCTTGTTCAGAGATTCCTTAATCCCCCGAAAACGGCATCTGTAGCGCTCCCCGCCCACCCAACCGAGAAACCCCATGTCCTATCTCAGCCACCTGCGCGGCATCGCCTCCGGCATCGAATACCCCGCCGATGTACCGATGAACCTCGACCCCAGCGATGGCCGGCCGGTGGAAATGGTGCTCGACCTGCAACGCCTGCGCGCGGAACAGCCCGCGCAGCAGTGGTACACGCCGCAGCGGCGGGACATGTGGCGCTTCGGTGCGCTGCTGGCGCTGGATGCCAACAACCCGTCCGACGCCCGCCATCTGGTGCCGCTGGGCGAAGGCCATACGCCGCTGCTCGATTACCGTCAGCATCCGGTCGCCAGGGCCGCCGGGCTGGCGCTGGCGCTGAAGGAAGAAGGCCGCGCGCATCCGGGCTACGGCGCCAACCCTACCCAAAGCTTCAAGGATCGCGGCATGGCGATGGTGGTAGCGCAGGCGCGCCGGCTCGGCCTCAACCAGTTGGCGGTGCCCACCCAGGGCAACGCCGGTGATTCGCTGACCCGCTACGCGCTGGCCGGCGACCTGCAAATCGCCGTGGCCATGCCCAACGACACCCCGTTGCCGATTCTGGGCAATGTCGCGGCGGCGGCGTTCCGCCATCCGGCGCAGGTCAAGCTCGAGCTGATCGGCCCCACCATCCGCGAAGCCGGCGCCCTGCTCAAGGAAAAGTACTTGCCGCAGGGCTACTTTTCGGTGGCCACGTTTCAGGAACCGGGCTGGCGCATCGAAGGCAAGAAAACGCTCGGCCTGGAACTGGCCGAACCGCTTGCGCGGCCGTGGGATTCCGATGAAAGCCGCTGGGCACTGCCCGATGTGGTGATCTATCCAACCGGTGGCGGTACCGGTGTGCTCGGCATGTGGAAAGCCTGGGCCGAACTGCAAGCGCTGGGCCTGATCGGCAGCGAGCGGCCACGCATGATCTGCGTGCAAAGCGACGTCACCCAGCCGCTGGTCAATGCCTTTACCTCCGGCGCCGACGACACCAGCGTGGTCAGCGCCGGCCTCACTCTGGCCTGCGGCCTCAACGTGCCCGGCGGCGTCGGCCACTTCCGTGTGTTGCAGATCATCCGCGACAGCGGCGGCGCAGCGGTCGCGGTGAGCGAAGCGGACACTGCCGCCGAGTTGAGCCGGGTATGGCGCGACACGCGCTGGTGGATCAGCCCGGAGGGCGCTGCCTGTCTGGCGGCGCTGCCGCAATTGCTCGATCGCGGCCTGCTCACATCCGGCGAGCGGGTGGTCGTGGTCAACACCGGCTCGCTGGAAAAATATCTGCCCAACCTGCGCCACCTTTTGTAATTCCGCAATCGCCACGTCCAAGAAGGCGGTGGCATTGGCGCACGGCGGGATCACCAAGCCAACGGGTATAATCCTGCGTTCGTTTCAACGTAGACACCCCATGACAGCCACAACCCCCGTCTTGAGCCTGCCTGACGCGCAACGCTTGTGCGCTGCCGATATGGCAGCGGTGAACACGCTGATACGGCAGCAGTTGGCCTCCGACGTGGTGCTGATCAACCAGATCGGTGAACACATCATCGGTGCCGGCGGCAAACGTCTGCGCCCGATGCTGGTGCTGTTGGCGGCAAAAGCACTGGGTTATCAGGGCCATGAACATGTAAATCTGGCTGCGATCATCGAGTTCATCCACACTGCCACCCTGCTGCACGATGATGTGGTCGATGAAAGCGACCTGCGTCGTGGCCGCAAGACCGCCAACGCGTTATGGGGCAACGCCGCCAGCGTGTTGGTCGGTGATTTTCTGTATTCGCGCAGTTTCCAGATGATGGTGAGCCTGCAACGCATGGCAGTGATGCAGGTGCTGGCCGACACCACCAACGCCATCGCCGAGGGCGAAGTGTTGCAACTGCTGCATGTCAACAATCCGGATGTCGATGAAGCGGCCTACCAGCGGGTGATCGAGCGCAAGACCGCGATCCTGTTTGCTGCCGCCACCCGCCTGGGTGCGCTGCTTGCCGGAGCCGATAACGCCACGCAAGAGGCCATGGGCCACTACGGCATGCACTTGGGGCTGGCATTCCAGATTGCGGATGACGTGCTCGATTACACCGCCGATGCGCAAGCGCTCGGCAAGAACCTCGGCGATGATCTGGCCGAAGGCAAGGCCACCTTGCCGGTAATCCACGCCATCGCCCATGCCGATGCCGGCAGCCGGGCGCGATTGCGCGCCATCATCGAACAAGGCGATGTGGATGCCCTTCCCGAGTTGCTGCTGGCAATCGAGCAATCGGGAAGCATTGCCTACAGCCTTGGCCGCGCCAGCGATTACGCACGTGCGGCGGAACAGGCGCTATCGGGCCTGCCGGAAACCGAAGCGCTGGCCGCATTGCGTGGGCTGGCACGCTACGCGGTCAAGCGCGAGCACTGATTATTTTCGGGTGTCGGCGCGGGCCCGACGGCGTGAGCTGGCGGCGATGTTGAGCGCTTCGACCACGCCGGAAAACGCCATCGCAAAATACAGGTAACCACGTGGGATGTGGTAGTCCAGGCCATCAGCAATCAACGCCATGCCCACCAGTATCAGGAACGCCAGCGCCAGTATTTTCAGTGACGGGTGGGCGTCAATGAAATTGCCTATCGGATTGGACGCGAAAATCATCACCGCAACCGCAATCACGATCGCTGCCACCATCACCGGGATGTAGTTGACCATCCCGACCGCAGTGATTACCGAGTCGAGCGAAAACACGATGTCGATCACTGCGATCTGCACGATCACCCAACCGAACACGGCCGATGGGCGAGTTTCGATGTCCTCGTCCTCGCCGCGTCCCTCCACCGAATCGTGGATTTCCAGCGTGCCTTTGACCAGCAGGAACAGGCCGCCGGCGATCAACACCAGATCACGTACCGAGATGGCGTTGTCCAGCAGCACGAACAACGGTGTGTCCATGCGCGCCAGATAGGCCAGCGACAGCAACAGCAATATCCGGGTGATGCAGGCAAAGCCCAGCCCAAGCCTGCGTGCGCGCGGCCGCTGCTCTGGCGCCAGCCGGCTGACCGCAATCGAGATGAACACCAGATTGTCCACGCCCAGCACAATCTCCAGCGCGGTCAAGGCCAGCAGCGCCATCCAGAGTTCTGAGCTGAGCAGTAAGTCCATTGCGCGGGCTGAGCCCTCAGACCGCCAGCAACTGCGGCCCGACGATCAACGCCCAGCACATCGCCATATTGACCAGCAGCACGAATACCGCTGCCGAGCCCATATCCTTGGCACGCCCAGCCAGCTCGTGCTGCTCCGGGCCGTAGCGATCAATCAGCGCCTCGATGGCGGAATTGAGCAACTCAGCCGCCATCACCAGCATCGGGCTGCCGATCAACAGCACCTGCTCGACCGGGGTCTGCCCCAGATACCAGCCCAGCGGCGCCAGCACCAGAAACAAGACCACTTCAGTGCGGAAGGACGACTCCACCAGCCACGCCGCACGCAGCCCCTGAAATGACCAGATCATTGCCTGCCACTGCGCACGCGGCCCGCGCGGCAGCATCGAATCCTTGTTGTCCGCCATCGTTCAGACCACCGCCGGCTGAAAAACGAGATCAAGATCCTTGGCCGCCTTGACATCATCCAGGCGGCGCACAGGCGTGGTGTAGGGCGCACCTTTCATCCGTTCCGGGTCAGTGTTCGCTTGTGCCAGCAATTGCGCCATCACCTCAACAAAGGTATCGAGGGTTTCCTTGCTCTCGGTCTCGGTTGGCTCGATCAGCAGGCACTCGGGCACCAGCAACGGAAAATAATTGGTTGGTGCGTGGATGCCGTGATCGAGCAGTGCCTTGGAAAAATCCAGCGCGGTGATGCCGTTCGCCTTTTTCTGCGGCTGCACGGTCACGATGAACTCGTGGCTGGCGCGACGCTGCGGATACGCCAGGGTGAAGCCTTTCTCGGCCAGACGCTTGGCCAGATAATTGGCATTGAGGGTGGCGTACTCGGCGACACGCGTCATCCCGGCACGGCCCAACAAACGGGCATAGACATAGGCACGGATCAGCACGCCCCAGTTGCCGCCGAACGTCGACAGGCGGCCAATCGACTGCGGCCGATCTTTTTTGCGCAGCAGGCCAAAACTGCCATCATCACGTTTGTCGATCAACGGGATTGGCAGAAACGGCCGCAGCCGCTCGCTCACCCCCACCGCACCAGCACCCGGGCCACCACCACCGTGCGGGGTGGAAAAGGTCTTGTGCAGATTCATGTGGATCGCATCAAAGCCCATGTCGCCGGGGCGAACTTTGCCCAGAATCGCGTTGAGGTTGGCGCCGTCGTAGTACAACAGGCCACCGGCGGCATGCACCAGACCCGCAATTTCGACGATGCGGCGCTCGAACACACCGATGGTACTGGGGTTGGTCAGCATGATGCCAGCGGTGTTCGGGCCGAGCACTTTTTTCAGCGCTTCGATATCGACATCGCCGTTATCGAGGGTCGGTATCTCGCGCACGGTGCAGCCACACATGGTGGCAGTGGCTGGATTGGTGCCGTGCGCCGCATCCGGCACGATAATCTCGGTACGCTCCAGATCGTTGCGACTGCGGTGGTAAGCCATGATCATCGCGACACCGGCAAACTCACCCTGGGCGCCGGCCATCGGCGCCAGCGAGACGCCACCCTTCATACCGGTAACCTCGGCGAGGATTTCCTGCAACCCGTACATGCACTCCAGAAAACCCTGACTGAGCGACTCTGGCGCGTAGGGATGGCGATTGGCAAAACCGGGCAGCAGTGCAACCGAATGACACACCCGCGGGTTGTATTTCATCGTGCACGAACCCAACGGATAAAAGTTGGTGTCGATCGAGAAGTTCTTGCGGCTCAGATTGGTGTAGTGCCGCACCACCTGCAACTCGGAAACCTCGGGCAGGCCAATCGGCGTGTCGCGAAGGGCACTCGCCGGCAAGTCGGAAGGCACCGTTACAGCACCCGGAAACTGCGCCGTTGCGGCGCGTCCGTTTTGGGATTGCTCAAAGATCAACATGGCTTGGGTCCGAGTGACGCGGTAGCGCTAACCCGTGATTTTGCCATATTCACCGATACAACGCTGTAGTGTAGTGCTTCGCAATTATCGGCTCTTTCAGACCAATGCCGGAAGCGCCATGCCGGCGCTGCGCGCAGGCAATGGAAGTGCAGCAACGCCGGCATGGCGCTTCTGGCACGCTCCCTGTGCGCGGCCGTCTGCCTGGCCAGACGACCGCTGACGGTTGATAATTGCGAAGCTCTACACTAACAACCTGCCATCAATCACTCAATACGCATGCGTATTGGGTGGCGTACAATGGAAGTGGGATCGTGTGTATGTGGACTGCTCGATCTGCCCTCGTCGCTTTTCTGCCAACGACCGAGGTTCCATGAAAAACTCGATTGACACACATACCATTGCACTGGGCCAGGTATTGCACGCTTTGCCCGATACCGTGTTGCTGATTGATTGCGATCAGCGCATCGTTTTCGCCAACGCTGAAATCGGCAACCTGCTTGGATATCCACCTGCGGCACTGACTGGGCAATTGCTCAGCACGCTGTTGCCGGAGCGCTACCGGCACGCTCATGCCGCGCATTTCAATCATTTTCTTGCAGCCCCCGTGCCTAGCCCGATGACGCAACGCCCCATCCTGTATGCGCTGGCGGCCAATGGCCATGAAACGCCGGTCAGCATCGCCATCTCGTCGCTCGATTGTGCAGACACGCGCTATGCGCTCGCGGTGCTGCGCTGCGCCAAACAGATGCGCGATCATCTCAGCGAGGCGCACCTGCGTGCCGAGCTGGATTCACTGACTGGCGTCGGCAACCGGCTCTATCTGGAGCGGCAAATGCAACGCTTGATTGACAAGCAACATCCCTTCGCGCTGTTGTTTCTCGACCTGAATCGATTCAAACAACTCAACGATTGTCATGGTCATCGCATTGGCGACCAGGTGCTGCGCACCGTTGCACAACGCTTGCAGGCTGCTGTGCGTAATGTTGACACGATCACCCGTCTGGGCGGCGATGAGTTTGTGATTTTGCTCGACGACATCAGCGAGCCAATGCAGTTGGAACACCATGCACACCGGGTGGCGGACGCAATCACGCAAACCATGCATCTCGATGGCCTGAACTTGCAAACTGGCGCGGCCTTCGGCGGCGTCATCTTTCCACTGCACACGGCCACACTCGACGTCTTGCTGGCAATGGCCGATCAGGCGATGTATCGCGCCAAGCGCGCGGGCGTTACATTTGCCCTGGCGCGTCCCGAGCAAGCTGAACGCAACTATCTGGCTCAAACCTCAGCTTAGGGTGATGCACGTTTGTTCAGTGCGCCTCTGCTGTCCTGGGTTCTATGGGCGCCGGTTGTGCAATCCGCACGCCGTTGCACGCCCCACGCACGCGCGCCAAAGTCGTATCTATCGCCTCACTTACCCAGTGCGGCTGATCCCAGATCAGGAAGTGCCCCTGCTCGGGCACTTCGACCACGTTCAACTGCGGCCCGGTGACCACCTTGCGCGCGTATTGCGCGTTGCGCGGTGAAACCAGTCGATCATCAAGACCCTGGATAAGCGTCACCGGAATAGCCAGGTCCGCCCAAGCCGGCGCCATGGCCAGCAGGTCATCGTGCAAGGGCATGATCTCGGTGTTGGCCTTGCGCAACGGTTTGGGTGTCAGCCAGCGCACCGGCGGCAGCGATGCCAGCGTGTTGTACCAGCGTGGGCGGCCCAATTCCGGGTCGATCGAACCGGCAATGATCACCAGGCCACGCACCCATTGTGGGTAGTCCATGGCCAGACGTGCCACCAGTGAGCCACCCAACGAATGCCCGACCAAAACGATGCCACAACCGTTACTTTGCTCGGCAAGCGCTTGCAGGAAGGGGCCGATGAGGCTGGATTGCAGCCGCAAGCTTATACGCTGCGGTTGCTGCGCCATGCTCGACCCGCCCCAGCCGGGGCGGTCGAGCGACACCAGATACGCCTGCTCCTGCAATGCCGGCTCGGCGAGAAAATGGACGAAGTCGCTCCAGCGCCCCGGTGTTCCGTGGACAAACACCACCGCTGGCCGGCCCGGTTCGCCAACGCTGACATAAGCCAGCGTGGCGGCATCAGAATGAAATTGCTGATGCCGCACCTGCGCATCACCACGATGGTGCTCGGCGAGGTAGGCATCGGCCTGATTGCCCGGGTTTTGCTCGACACTGACCACGGCGCAACCGGCAAAAAGCACCAGCAATAACGCAATTCGCCAGCGCGTCGGAAAAGCCTTCAAAGCGCGCTGCCGGATCCTCCCAATCATGCTTGGTGCGTCTGCGCGTAGTGTTCCACTGCAGCCCATACCCGCAGCAGGTTGCCGCCAGCAATCTTGGCGATCTGTTCGTCGCTGTAGCCGCGCTTGATCAGCTCGGCGATCAGATGGGGGTATTTCGACACATCCTTGAGATCACTGGGCAGCGAGTCGCCAACGCCATCAAAATCCGAGCCCAGACCGACATGATCGATACCAATGCGCTTGGCAATGTAATCGATGTGATCGGCAACTGTTGCTGCGGTGGCGTAGGGGTAAGGATGCGCACTGCGATAGGCGGTGTCGAACGCATCGGCGTCGGCGCCTGCATCGGCAATGCCGGCCGCTTTGCGTGCGGCTTTCTGTGCATCCTGCCACTGATTGGCCGCGCTGCTGACAAAGCCCGATCCGAAGGTGACCTGGATGACACCACCGTTTTCAGCGATGGCATCGATGAGGTCATCACCAAGATTGCGCTCCCAGCCTGGGGTGAAATGCCGCACCGAGGAATGCGAGGCGATCACCGGCGCCTTGCTTGCTGCCAGCACCGAGCGCACAGCATCGTCGGACAGATGCGAGACATCCACCATCACGCCCAAACGATTCATTTCCGCCACCACTTCCACACCGAACGGGCTGAGACCACCTTCACGGCGATGCGCCACGTCGTACGATGAATCGGCCAGACGATTGGCCATGGCATGCGCCAGCGTGATGTAGCGCACGCCACGGGCATGGAAGTGACGCAACCCGTCAAGGCTGTCGCCAATTGCCGCGCCGTTTTCCATACCCAGCGCCAGTGCCAGCTTGCCGCCCGCCTTTGCAGCGATGGCCTCCTCGGGGGTTCGTACAATGACAAAACCAGCCGGATTGCGGCCAACCATGGCTTCCACCGAATCAATCAAGCGGTCGGCCACAGCCCGATTACCGCCACTGGCATCCAACGCCGATGGCGTATAAATCGACATGAAAGCCAGATCGAGGCCGCCCTGAAGCGCCTTGATCAAATCAAAATCACGATCCGCCGTGGCCAGACTCAAATTGCGCCAACCATCCTCCTCAAGCCGATAAGGCGCGTCGATATGGGTATCGGCCAGCAGCACCTGGTGTGCCAATGCGGCAGCACGCTCCGCCCGCTGCACTGGGGATGGCGCAGCTACGGCATTTACACCCAGCATCACAAGGAGGGAGAACAGCATCAATTTGCAGAATCGGGGCACAGGAATCTCCAAGGTCAGACGGCAGGTTGCGGCGTCACCCATCGTAATCGAACTCGGCTTGCCCGTGCGTGCAGGTACCGCGAAAGCAGTGCTCTCGCCAAGACGCCAAGTGGCGAGATGACTGTGTGCATGTCTCGCAACCGGAATCACACAAGTGTGACTGTGGCCAGCAACTGATCGATGGCTCAGGCTTGTGCGGGCGCCTTCATCTGCGCGTGTTTGCGTACAATCAGCATGGCGATTTCCAGCGATTGCTCATAGTTCAAACGCGGGTCAACGCTGGTGCGATAGGCGCGTTCAAGATCGATTTCGCTCAGTTCGCGCGCACCACCCATGCACTCGGTGACATCCTCGCCAGTCAACTCCAGATGCACGCCGCCCAGGTGCGTTCCGGCGGCCGCATGCAGATCAAACGCATGGTCCACCTCGGCGCGAATGTTATCGAAGCGGCGCGTCTTGTAGCCATTGCTGGTGCTTTCGGTATTGCCGTGCATCGGATCGGAAACCCACAGCACCCGCCGCCCTTCGCGACGAACGGCTTCCAGCAACGGCGGCAATGCCTTGGCGATATGCGCAGCACCCATGCGGTGGATCAGGGTAAGACGACCGGCGTCGTCATTTGGATTGAGCGCATCAATCAGTGGAATCAAACGCTCCGGCGTAACCGACGGCCCAATCTTGACCGCAATCGGATTGCGCACGCCACGCAGATACTCCACATGCGCGCCATCAAGCGCAGCGGTGCGCATCCCGATCCACGGGAAGTGCGTTGACATGTTGAACCAGCCCCACTGGCGCGGCACTTCGCGCGTCAGTGCCTCCTCGTATGGCAGTAACAGCGCCTCGTGCGAGGTATAAAAATCAACCCGCTTGAGATTATGCACCGACGCGCCCGAAAGCGTCTCCATGAAACGAACGGCATCGCCGATGGCGCCCACCATACGCTGATACTCTCCGGCTAGCGGCGAGCGCCCGACCCAACCCAGATCCCAGTATTCAGGGTGATGCAAATCAGCGAAACCGCCATCGATCAGCGAACGTACAAAGTTCATGGTCATCGCCGAGCGCGCATGACCACGGATCATCCGTCGCGGATCGGGAATACGCGCCGCCTCGGTGAACTCCGGCGCATTGATGAAATCGCCGCGATACGTCGGCAAGGTGACACCATCGATTGTTTCGCTATCGGCCGAGCGTGGCTTGGCGTATTGGCCCGCGAAGCGACCGACCCGCAACACCGGCAGCCGCATACCGTGTACCAACACCAGGCTCATCTGCAGCAGAACTTTCAGCCGGTTGGAAATGATGGTGGATTCGCAATCGGCAAAACTCTCGGCACAATCCCCCCCCTGCAACAGGAAGCGCCGCCCTTCCTGTGCGTCAGCGAGCTGTTGCTTGAGCGACAGAATCTCCCATGAGGTAACCAGCGGCGGCATGCGCCCCAATTCGGCCAATGTATTGGCAAGTGCATTGGCGTCCGGATAGGTCGGCATTTGCAGCCCTTCACGGGTGCGCCACGTAGCAGGCGACCAATCCTTGGCGAGTGAAACCGGTTGCAATGAGCGTTCTTGAGAGTTCATGGTGGCGGGTATCTTTGTGCGATGCATCATTGCATCATGCCACAGCTCGCCGGTGACGCAAGTACGCACCACAATCAGCGGCGGCGAAAACCCGCCCAGAGCGCACCAAAACCGAGAAACAGGTACCAGATCAGAGTCCAGCCCGGCATCGACAACCCAAGCAGGCGCCAATCCACCTTGGCGCATTCGCCCGAGCCGGTGAACACGTCACGGATCACGTCACTGAGCGGAAACACCTCAAGCATGTAACTCAAACCCGGGCCACAAGCCGGCACCAGCTCAGGAGGCAGTGATTGCAACCACAGGTGGCGGCTGGCTATTGCCACGCCGGTTGCCGCAACCAACGCCACCACCACGCCATAAACCCTACGCCCATTGCGCGAGCGTGGCGCATGCAATGCGCCGATGGCAAAGGCCACCGCAAGCGCCATGAACACCACCCGTTGCAGGATGCACAGCGGACACGGATCGAGTAAAAGGCTGCGTTGCGAGTACACCGCAAACGCAAGCAACGAAGAACAGGCAAGCGCGGCAAACACGAACTGCGCGCGGAAGCTCCAGGCAAAGGGGTTGGCAGGCATTGTGAACTCCGTCTTGGCTATCGGTGGCATGATCGCACAGCTGCGAAATACCGTGGCAAACGCGCACCGCAAAAAACGAGTATCCAACGTAGTAGTGTGGGTTGCCGATTGCTCGCCGTGATTGCCACGTGGCTGATATTCATGCGTTATTGATGGCGGCGGAGACCCATTCCCGGGCGGATTTTATTCGGCACACGCACAACTGATCTCGCCAAGAACGCCAAGGGACGAAAAAAGATGGCCGACGACACCTGCAGGCTGGTCATCGACGTTACCGTCGATCGCGATCACGAAGAGACAGATTGGCTCCTTGGCGTTCTTGGCGTTCTTGGCGTTCTTGGCGAGAGCGGACCTGCTCCGCACCCACACTACTGCTGACCGACCAGAAACAACGAACCCGGCGCAAGGCCGGGTTCATCTTGTGGAACGTGCTGCGATACGCATCACTCTGCGGGCTGCGCTTCCGCCTGTGGACGATCAACCAGCTCGACATACGCCATGGGCGCATTGTCGCCAGGGCGGAAACCGCACTTGAGGATGCGCAGGTAGCCGCCGGGACGCGCCTGATAGCGCGGTCCGATTTCGACGAACAGCTTGCCAACCGCCTGCTTGTCGCGCAGACGAGAAAATGCCAGGCGACGATTGGCAACGCCATCGACTTTGGCGAGCGTAATCAACGGCTCGGCCACACGACGCAGCTCTTTGGCCTTCGGCAGGGTGGTGCGGATCAATTCGTGATTGATCAAGGACGCAGCCATGTTACGGAACATCGCATCACGATGCGCACTGGTGCGGTTGAGTTTGCGGCCGGATTTTCTGTGACGCATGATCTTGCTTCCCTAAAGTTATCTCGTAGCGGGCGACAACCGCAGCCACGCATCCACACGTTGCCTGGTCAACCCGACCCAAACCGGGTCTGCACGAGCGCCGCCGCCAGGCGGCACTTGCCTGCAAACCTCAGCCAAGCATGCCCTGCTGCAACCCGACGGGCGGCCAGTTTTCCAGCTTCATCCCAAGCGACAAACTGCGCTGGGCCAATACTTCCTTGATCTCGGTAAGCGATTTCTTGCCGAGGTTCGGCGTCTTCAACAGCTCCACTTCCGTGCGCTGAATCAAATCACCAACGTAATAGATATTTTCCGCCTTGAGACAATTGGCCGAACGCACGGTCAGCTCAAGATCATCGATCGGACGCAGCAGCACCGGATCCACACCGGAAACCGCCGGCTGAACACCCGCACGATCCCGCTGGGTGAAATCACCGAACACCGAAAGCTGATCGGTAAGGATGTCAGCCGCCGTACGTACGGCTTCCTCGGCATCGATCGTGCCATTGGTCTCGATATCGAGAACCAGCTTGTCCAGATCCGTACGCTGCTCGACACGCGCGGCTTCAACCGAATAGGCCACACGACGTACCGGGCAGAATGATGCATCGAGCAACAACCGACCGATCGCATGCGCTTCTTCATCAGGCGCCCTACGGGTGGTGCTCGGCTGATAACCGTAACCACGTTCGATCTTGACCCGCATGTTCAATGCCATGTCTTTGGTCAAATTGCAGATCACCAACTCGGGGTTGATGATTTCCACGTTATGGTCGGTACGGATGTCGCCAGCAGTTACCACACCTGGCCCCTGCTTGGAGAGCACAAGCGTGGTCTGATCGACGGTGTGCATTCGGATCGCCACATCCTTGAGGTTCAGCAGGACATCAATCACGTCCTCCTGCAGGCCCTCAACGGTGGTGTATTCGTGCAACACGCCGTCAATCTCGACTTCCGTGATGGCAAAGCCCGGAATGGCGGACAACAGTACGCGACGCAATGCATTACCCAAAGTGTGACCGAAACCGCGCTCAAGCGGTTCGATCACGACTCTGGCGCGATTGGAGGCAATTCGTTCGATACCGATGCCGCTGGGACGCAGCACCTGGGTGGCGGAAACTGACATGGTCAGCGAATCTCCTAGATTACTTCGAGTACAGCTCGACGATCAGCGCTTCATTGATGTCCGAAGGCAGATCGGAACGCTCGGGGACCGACTTGAAAACGCCGGTGAACTTCTTGCCGTCCACTTCAATCCAGTGCGGAACAAGATCCATTTGTGAACTGAGCGCAGAGGCTTCCTGCACGCGCAGTTGCGCACGGGCACGTTCGGTCAGCGCAATTTCGTCACCCACCTTGACCTGGTACGACGGTAAATTGACTGGCTTTCCGTTCAGCAACAGTGCCTTGTGTGACACCAATTGACGGGCTTGGGCGCGGGTAACAGCAAAACCCATGCGGTAGACAACATTGTCCAGACGCGATTCGAGCAACTGCAACAGGGTGTCACCCGTGTTGCCACGCTTGGTCGCAGCCTTTTTGTAGTAGTTGCGGAACTGGCGTTCCAGCAGACCGTATATGCGCTTGACCTTCTGCTTTTCGCGCAGCTGGCTGGCGTAATCGGAAAGCTTGCCACGACGCGCAGTGGCGCCATGCTGGCCCGGCTTTTGCTCAAGCTTGCACTTGGAGTCAACCGCACGGGCCGGGCTCTTGAGGGACAAATCCGCGCCTTCACGGCGGGCAAGTTTACAGGTGGGACCGATGTAGCGGGCCATGATGAACTAACTCCTTAGACGCGGCGCTTCTTGGGCGGCCGGCAGCCGTTGTGCGGGATGGGGGTAACGTCGATGATGTTGGTGATCTTGTAGCCGACATTATTGAGCGAGCGGACAGCCGACTCACGGCCGGGGCCGGGGCCTTTGATCCGCACTTCAAGTGTCTTCACACCATAATCAAGCGCTACACGCCCTGCCTTTTCCGCTGCCACCTGGGCGGCAAACGGTGTTGACTTGCGCGAACCGCGGAAGCCGGCGCCGCCAGAGGTCGCCCAGGAAAGCGCGTTGCCTTGCCGATCGGTGATGGTGATGATCGTGTTGTTGAACGACGCTTGCACGTGAGCAATGCCATCGGTGACAACGCGTTTGATCTTTTTCTTGGTTTTGCCTGCTGCGGGCTTGCTCATGGACTATCCCTTACTTTTTGATCGCACGACGCGGACCCTTGCGGGTACGGGCGTTGGTACGCGTGCGCTGACCACGCAACGGCAGACCACGGCGATGACGCAGACCGCGATAGCAGCCCAGATCCATCAGCCGCTTGATCGACATACCGACCTCGCGGCGCAGGTCACCCTCGACCACGAACTTCGCGACTTCGGCGCGCAAGCGCTCGACTTCCGGCTCGCTAAGGTCACGGATCTTGGTAACGGGAGCCACCTCGGCGGAGGTGCAAATCTGCTTTGACCGTGTACGGCCAATGCCGAAAATGCTCTGAAGCCCAACCCAGACATGCTTCTGGGTGGGAAGGTTGACACCGGCAATGCGCGCCATCTACGCAATCTCCAAACTTAGTAAAGCGCAAGTGAATCGACAATGATAACAAGGCTTCGGGTTATATAGAAGCCCCCAGCGCCAACCGGCACCGGTTGCTCCGGCACGGGGAACTGCCCGTGCTCTGGCGTTGCTTTCGAACCCGAGGGTTCGTCAGCGTTCAGCGCGCGAAGCCGCCGCGGGAACCGCCTTTCAAGTTGGCCTTCTTCAACAGGCCTTCGTACTGGTGAGACATCAAATGTGCCTGCACCTGCGCAGTGAAATCCATGACTACGACAACAACAATCAGCAGCGAGGTGCCACCGAAGTAAAACGGAACATTGGCCTCGGCACGCAATATTTCAGGCAGGATGCACACCGCCACCAGATACAGCGCTCCTACGGCGGTCAAACGGGTCAGCACAGCATCGACATACTCAGCGGTTGCCCGCCCAGGCCGGATACCCGGAATCAGCGCACCTGACTTCTTGAGATTGTCGGCAGTTTCCTGTGAATTGAAAACCAGAGCCGTATAGAAGAAAGCAAATCCGGCAATCAGCGCACCGTACAACACGATATGCAGTGCTTCGCCCGGCGCCAGCGCTTGTGAAACACGCTGCAACATCAGACTGCTGCTGGCATCGCTGAACCAGCTAGCTGCAGTTGCCGGAAACATGATCAGGCTGGAGGCAAAAATGGCAGGGATCACGCCCGACATGTTTAGTTTAAGCGGCAGGTGCGAGCTCTGATTCATGTACGCCTGCCGACCTCCTTGACGACGAGCATAATTCACGGTGATTCGGCGCTGACCGCGCTCGACAAACACCACAAAATAGGTGACACCAAGCACCAGAGCGAACACGAAAAACACCAGAATCGCGCTCATCTCACCGCGTCCAACCATCTGCAGAGTGCCGATGACGGCACTGGGAAGGCCGGCAACAATGCCCGCGAAAATAATCAACGAAATACCGTTACCCACACCGCGTTCGGTAACCTGCTCACCCAACCACATCAAAAACAGGGTGCCCGCCGTCAACGAGACCACCGCAGTAGCCACGAAGCCAAAGCCTGGATTGTAAACAACAGGGATGCCACCACCGGCGCCTTGGCTTTGCAACGCCAGAGCCACACCAGCGGCCTGACCCATCGCCAGCAATACGGTGAAGTAACGTGTCCACTGAGTCAGCTTGCGACGACCACTCTCGCCTTCCTTGCGTAACGCCTGCAGGCTAGGAAAAATCTGCGCGCATAACTGGATGATGATCGACGCCGAGATGTACGGCATCACGTTCAATGCAAACAGGCTCAACCGCGATAACGCGCCGCCGGAAAACATGTTGAACATGTCGATGATGGTGCCCTGCTGCTGCTCCATCAATCGCACCATCGCCGCCGGATCGATACCGGGCACCGGAATGAACGTACCGATGCGATACACGATCAACGCACCAACGACGAACAACAAGCGCTGGCGAAGCTCGGTTAAATTACCGAGCCCACTCAGCAAGCCCGCAGCAGTGGAAGGGGTCTGGGCCACTGCTTATTCCACCTGGCCGCCGGCTGCTTCAATAGCAGCCTTGGCGCCGGCAGTCGCGCCGATACCACGCAACACAATGCGCCGGGTGATTTCGCCCTTCTTGACGACCTTGACTTGCTTGGCGCCAGCTGGCACCAATTTGGCCTCACGCAACACGGCAAAATCGATCACTTCAATGGCAAGCGCTTCGAGCTTGTACAGCAGCACCTCGGCACGTTCGGCCTTGATCTTGGAGCGGAAACCGACCTTCGGCAACCGCTTGTACATCGGCATCTGCCCACCTTCGAAACCGGCTTTGATCTTGCCTTTACCAGCACGGGCAAACGAGCCCTTGTGGCCGCGGCCGCAAGTTTTGCCCAAACCGGAGCCGATACCACGGCCGACACGGGTACGCGCCTTGCGAGAGCCTTCGGCCGGCTTGATTGAATTGAGACGCATGGTGTTCTCCTGAAATCCGGTAGTGTGCTTAGAGCTCGACGCGCACGAGATAGTGAACCTGCGCGATCAGACCGCGCACACTGGGCGTGTCCTGCAGCTCACGCAAATCATTGATCTTGCGCAAACCCAGGCCCTTCACCGAAAGACGGTGACGCTTCTGGCAACCACGCAGGCCTTTGACCAAACGCACCTTGACTGTCGTATTAGCCATTGAGAACTTCCTCCACGCTCTTGCCACGCTTTGCCGCTACACGGCCCGGCGATTGCACCGACTGCAAACCACGCAGCGTTGCCCGCACCAGGTTGATGGGATTACGTGAACCCACCGCCTTGGCCAGCACGTTCTTTACACCAACCGCTTCCAACACAGCACGCATCGCGCCACCGGCGATGACGCCAGTACCTTCGGATGCCGGCTGCATATACACCTGCGCCGCACCGTGACGTGACTTGACTGGATGCCACAAGGTGCCTTGATTCAATTCGACGGTAATCATCGCCTTGCGGGCATATTCCATCGACTTCTGGATGGCCACCGGCACTTCGCGCGCCTTGCCATAACCAAAGCCGACCTTGCCTGCACCATCACCGACAACGGTCAGCGCGGTAAAAGTAAACTGCCGGCCACCCTTTACGGTTTTTGACACACGATTGACGGCGACCAGCTTTTCGACGAGGCCATCGCCATTGTCACGTTCGGAAATACTCATCGATGTTCCTCAAAATACTTACGGCACATTGGCCGCTTATCGTTGTGGTTTATGAAACGTGTTGCAAACAACGTGAATTAAAACTTGAGACCCGCTTCACGAGCAGCGTCAGCCAGAGCCTTGATGCGGCCATGGTAGCGGTAGCCGGAACGATCAAACGCGACCTTTTCAATGCCTGCCTTGAGGGCGCGGCTTGCCACTTCGGCGCCAACGCGCGCAGCAGCAGTTGCGTTCTTGAGGCCGGTAAGACCTTCGCGAACGGCCGTCTCGACGGTGGATGCACTGGCCAGCACCACCGAACCATCGGCGCTGAAAACCTGTGCGTACATGTGCTGCCCCGTACGCAGCACCGACAAACGCGGCACGCCGAGCTTGCGGATATGTGAACGGGTGGTTTTGGCACGACGCAGGCGAGCGATATTCTTGTCCATGTTCCTATCCTTGAAAGCTGAAGGGTTGGTGATGCCCTGAGCGACCAGCATGGCCGCCCGGAGATACCGATTACGCCTTCTTGGCTTCCTTCATGTTGATTTTCTCACCGGCATAACGCACACCCTTGCCCTTGTAAGGCTCTGGTTTGCGGAATGCGCGAATCTTTGCCGCGACCTGACCCACCAGTTGCTTGTCAGAACCCTTGACCAACACTTCGGTCTGTGTCGGCGTCTCAACGCTGACGCCATCCGGCACCTTGAACACGATCGGATGCGAGAACCCAAGTGCGAGACCAAGATCCTTGCCCTGCATGGTGGCGCGATAACCCACGCCGACCAGCTCAAGCTTGCGCTCGAAACCGGAGCTGACGCCATGCACCATATTGGCAAGCAAGGCGCGCATGGTACCAGCAAGTGCATCACTGTCGTTGTTGACCGGCGAAATCGCCAGTTCACCATTTTCAAGGATTACATTGACACCGGCGATGCTCGCTTGCGACAAAGTGCCTTTGGGGCCCTTGACCGTAATCGCACCAGCAGCGATGGAAATCTCGACGCCCTTCGGCAGGGCAATCGGCATTTTAGCTACACGTGACATGCATTGTCTCCCGGATCAGGCAACGAGACAGATGACTTCGCCGCCCACACCCGCAGTGCGGGCCTGGCGATCGGTCATGATGCCTTTGGAGGTCGAAATGATTGCCGTACCCAGTCCGTTGAGGATCTTGGGAAGGTCGTCCTTGCCGCGATATTGGCGAAGACTGGAGCGCGAGACGCGCTGCAAACGCTCGATCACCGGACGGCCCTCGTAATACTTGAGGACGATTTCAAGCGTCTTCTTGGCACCTTCGCCCGATACGCGTGCATCGGAAACATAGCCTTCGGATTTCAACACCTCAGCAATCGCGAGCTTAACCCGCGATGCCGGCATCGAAACGGAGGATTTACCAACTGCGGCGCCATTCTTGATGCGCACCAGCATGTCGGCAATAGGATCAGTCATGCTCATTTCAGGAATTCCTGTAGTTGAATCGTTTCAGCACCGATATCCGACGCGCTTACCAACTGGCCTTGCGCAAACCGGGAACATCGCCGCGCATGGTTGCTTCACGCAACTTGTTGCGACCCAGACCGAACTTGGCGTAAACACCACGCGAGCGGCCAGTGAGCTGGCAACGGTTACGCTGCCGGGAAGAACTTGAATCACGCGGCAACTTCTGCAGCTTGGCAACCGCCTCTGCGCGCTCTTCGTACGGTGTATGTGCACTGGAAATCATCGCCTTGAGCTCGGCACGCTTGGTGGCGTACTTGGCTACCAATTTGGCGCGCTTGACTTCGCGGTTAACCATGCAAGTCTTTGCCATAATCTAATGCCCTTGATCAGTTACGGAACGGGAAGCGGAAGGCTTCAAGTAACGCCCGCCCTTCCTCATCGGTCTTGGCGGTTGTGGTGATCGCAATGTCCATGCCGCGCATCGCATCAACCTGGTCGAAGTCGATCTCCGGGAAGATGATCTGCTCCTTGACGCCCATGTTGAAGTTGCCACGACCATCGAACGAGCGAGCCGAAACACCACGGAAGTCGCGCACACGCGGCAAGGCAATGCTGATCAGACGATCAAAGAATTCGTACATCTGCGCACGGCGCAAAGTAACCTTGCAGCCGATCGGCCAATTGTCGCGAATCTTGAAGCTGGCAACCGAAACCCGAGACTTGGTGATGATCGGACGCTGACCAACGATCTTGGTCAGATCAGCCACTGCATTTTCGAGGATTTTCTTGTTGCCCACCGCCTCGCCGACACCCATGTTCAAGGTGATTTTGGTCAGGCGCGGCACCTGCATTGGGTTTTTATAGCCAAAACGCTCAATCAGCTTTGGCATTACTTCTTCTTTGTAAATCGTTTCAAACCGGCTCATGGGTCGCGTTCCTTGTGATCATCCTGATCAACTGACCGGCCATCCAGGGCCGGAATACAAATTAGGCGTCAATCGCCTCGCCACTTGAGCGGAACACACGCACTTTGCGTCCATCCTCAAGCACCTTGAAGCCAACGCGCTCAGCCTTGCCCGAGGCAGGGTTGAACAGCGCTACATTTGAAGCGTGAATCGGCGCCTCACGCTCGATGATTCCGCCGGGCTGTTGCGCCTGCGGATTCGCCTTGGTGTGACGCTTGATGATGCGCACGTTCTGGACGATGACTTTCTCGCCCAATACACGCAACACTTCACCTTTCTTGCCCTTGTCGGCACCGGCGATGATGATCACCTGGTCGCCCTTGCGAATACGGTTCATAGTTCTTTTCCTGGTCTGCTCAAAGCACTTCAGGCGCGAGCGAGACAATCTTCATGAACTTCTCGGTGCGCAGCTCACGGGTTACCGGCCCGAAAATACGCGTCCCGATCGGCTCTTGCTTGTTGTTCAGCAACACCGCCGCGTTACCATCAAAACGGATCAACGAACCATCGGGACGACGCACCCCTTTACGGGTACGCACAACCACGGCGTCGTAAACCTCGCCTTTCTTGACCTTGCCGCGTGGAATGGCATCTTTAACGGTCACCTTGATGATGTCACCGATATAGGCGTAGCGGCGCTTGGAGCCGCCCAACACCTTGATGCACATCAACTCTTTGGCGCCACTGTTGTCGGCGGCCTCAAGGTAGCTCTGCATCTGGATCATGGCTCAGATTCCTCTCTACTCACTCGGCCGCGCGTGTGACAACTTCAACCACACGCCAGTTCTTGGACTTGGACAAAGGACGGCATTCGGCAACGCGCACCAGATCGCCTTCCTTGCAGACATTACTTTCGTCATGCGCGTGCAGCTTGGTCGAACGACGCAAGTACTTGCCGTACAGCGCGTGCTTGATCTGCCGCTCCACCAACACAGTGACTGTTTTGTCCATCTTGTTGCTGATCACACGGCCTTCGACCGTACGCAACGTTTGGCTATTTTCGCTCATCGCAATCGCCCTTACTTCTTGTCGGCCAACAGCATCGTGGCTTGTGCGATCTCGCGCCGGACGCGCTTGATCTGATGGGACTGGGCGAGCTGCCCGGTGGCCTTCTGCATGCGCAGCGCAAACTGTTCCTTGCGCAGGTCAAGCAAATGATCGCTCAGCTCGGCTGCCGATTTGTCACGCAGATTCTTGATATTCATCAGCGCACCGTACGGGTTACAAAAGTGGTTTTAACAGAAAGCTTGGCCGCCGCCAGGCGAAACGCCTCACGGGCAACCTCTTCGGTTACGCCTTCCATCTCGTACAGCACACGACCAGGCTGGACCGGGGCAACCCAATACTCCACATTGCCCTTACCGGAGCCCATGCGGACCTCGATCGGCTTCTTGGTAACCGGCTTGTCCGGGAATACCCGGATCCACAATTTGCCGCCACGCTTGACGTGACGACTGATCGAACGGCGCGCAGCTTCTATCTGACGAGCGGTCAGGTGGCCATATGATACAGCCTTTAGGCCATATTCGCCAAAACTGACGGCCGAACCACTCCAGCTCAGGCCTTCGTTACGGCCTTTGTGTACTTTACGGTACTTGGTACGCTTGGGTTGCAGCATGACTTATCCCTCACTTGGCCGGCGCGTGGCGCGGCGCGCGTTCGGATCGCTTGTCATCAGGCTTTTCCTGCCCGACGGCGGAGTAATCGAACACCTCGCCTTTGTAAATCCATGTTTTGATACCAATGACACCGTAGGTGGTGTGCGCTTCGGCAAACCCGTAATCGATGTCGGCACGCAGTGTATGCAGCGGTACTCGACCCTCGCGATACCACTCACTTCGTGCAATTTCGGCGCCATTGAGACGACCGGCAACGTTGACCTTGATACCCAGCGCACCAAGGCGCATCGAGTTACCTACCGCACGCTTCATCGCACGGCGGAACATGATGCGGCGCTCAAGCTGCTGTGCAATCGACTCGGCTACCAGTTGCGCATCAAGCTCGGGCTTGCGCACTTCAGAGACATTGATATGCACAGGCACACCCATGATCTGCGAGACTTCTTTGCGCAGCTTCTCGATATCCTCACCGCGCTTGCCAATCACCACACCCGGACGGGCGGAATGAATGGTGACACGCGCGCTTTTCTCGGGGCGCTCAATGACAATTTTGGAGATGCCGGCCTGTGCGAGCTTCTTGCGAAGCATCGCACGTACACGCAGATCGGCAACCAGATAGTTGGCGAAATCGCGCTTGCCTGCAAACCACTTCGAGTTCCAGTCCTTGGAGATACCGAGGCGGATTCCCGTTGGATGTACTTTATGACCCATCGTCTGATTCCCTGGCGGCTTTAGTGGCCAGCGCCCACGACCACGGTAATGTGGCTGGTACGCTTGATGATCCGGGTGCCCCGGCCCTTTGCCCGTGCAGCAAACCGCTTCAATGCCGGACCTTCATCGACAAAAATGCTGGCGACCTTGAGATCATCGGCGTCAGCACCTTCATTGTTTTCCGCATTTGCAAGCGCCGACCACAACACCTTGTAAATCAGGTGAGCAGCTTTTTTGTCGCTGTACTTGAGCAGTGCCAGCGCTCGCGCGGCTGGCAAACCACGCACCTGGTCTGCAACCAGGCGCGCTTTTTGTGGCGAGATGCGCGCAGTGCGCAGAACGGCTTTCGCTTCCATGGCCATACTCCTTACTTGCCCGACTTCTTGTCGCCGCCGTGCCCTTTGAAGGTGCGCGTCAGAGCGAACTCGCCGAGCTTGTGGCCGACCATGTTCTCGTTGACGAGAATCGGAACGTGCGCACGGCCATTGTGGATGGCGATGGTGAGACCCACCATTTCCGGCAGGATCATGGAGCGACGCGACCAGGTCTTGATCGGACGCTTGTTATTTACGGCTACCGCGACTTCCACCTTTTTTGCAAGGTGGTGGTCGATGAACGGGCCTTTCTTTAGTGATCGAGACATGGCTTTACCTATCAACCCCTGCGATCGCGGACGATGAACTTCGTCGTACGCTTGTTCTTGCGAGTCTTGTAACCCTTGGCCGGAGTGCCCCAAGGCGATACCGGATGCGGATTACCCTGGCCGGCACGCGCTTCACCACCACCGTGCGGATGGTCAACCGGGTTCATCGCCGCACCGCGAACGGTCGGCTTGATGCCGCGCCAACGACTGGCACCGGCCTTGCCCAGCTTCTCCAGGTTGTGCTCGGAGTTGCTGACCTCGCCGATGGTTGCACGGCATTCGATCGGCACCTTGCGCATTTCACCGGAGCGCAAACGAATCGTTGCGTAACCCTGCTCGCGTGAGATCAACTGCGCCGAGGCACCAGCAGCACGCGCCAACTGCGCACCCTTGCCCGGACGCATCTCGATGCAATGCACAGTCGAGCCGACCGGCATGTTGCGCAGCGGCAGCGAGTTACCGGTCTTGATTGGAGCATCACTGCCCGCAATCACTTGATCGCCCGCCTTCATGCCCTTGGGGGCGATGATGTAACGTCGCTCGCCGTCGGCATAGCACACCAGCGCAATATGCGCAGTCCGGTTGGGATCGTACTCGATACGTTCCACGCGCGCCGGGATGCCTTCCTTGTCGCGCTTGAAATCGATCAGGCGATAATTCTGCTTGTGGCCGCCACCGATATGCCGGGTGGTGATTCGACCATGGTGGTTACGGCCACCGGTGTTGGATTTGCTCTCGACAAGCGGCGCATGCGGGCGGCCCTTGTGAAGATCCGGGGTGACCACACGCACCATGGCGCGACGGCCAGGAGATGTGGGTTTAAATGTCATCAATGCCATGGGATTCTGCCTCAGGCCTTGGCCATCACGTCGATCGTCTGGCCTTCGGCCAAACGAACGTATGCCTTGCGCCAGTCGTTGCGGCGCCCTTCACGGAAGCGGAAGGACTTGACCTTCCCCTTGACGTTAAGAACATTGACCGCCTCAACCTTGACGTTGAACAACTGCTCTACCGCGGCCTTTACATCAGCCTTGGTTGCGGTTGTCGCCACTTCGAACACATACTGGTTGGATGCTTCTTGCAACCGGGCCGTCTTTTCAGACACGCGCGGGGCGCGAAGCACGCTGAGAATCTTCGCGCTGCTCATGCCAACCACTCCTCAACTTTCTTGACCGCTTCTGTGGTAATCACGACATATTCCGATCCGACCAGCGACACCGGGTCCATGCCTTGGACATCACGCACTTCGACATAAGGCAAATTGCGCGCTGCCAGATACAGCGCCTCGGTACCGCTCTCGGTAACAATCAGCGGAGTGGTTACACCCAGTTCCGCCAATTTGGCAACAAGGTCACGTGTGCGTGGCGTTTCAAGCTCGAAGCTCTCGACCACCATCAAACGGCCCAGACGATTCAACTCGGAAAGGATCGCGGCCATCGCTGCGCGATACATCTTGCGGTTGACCTTCTCCGAATGATCGCGCGGCTTGGCGGCAAAAGTGACACCACCGCCAACGAAGATCGGAGCCTTGTAGCTGCCGTGACGCGCACCACCGCCCTTTTGCTTCTTGAACTTCTTGGTGGTGCCATTCACCTCGGAACGCGTCTTTTGCGCCTTGGTGCCGGCACGACCGCCGTTGCGATACGCAACTACAACCTGATGCACCAGCGGCTCGCTGAACTCGCGAGCAAAGATCGCGTCGGACACCGACAACTTCTGGCTGCTACCAATTACGGCAAGTTCCATCTCGACTCTCCTCAGCCCTTGCTCGTGGGACGCACGATGACGTTGCCACCCGGAGCACCGGGAACCGCGCCGCGAATCGCGAGCAGGCCGCGCTCGACGTCCACCTTGACCACTTCCAGGCCCTGGGTGGTTTGCTGCACGGCACCCATGTGGCCCGACATCTTCTTGCCCGGAAACACACGGCCTGGTGTCTGCCGCTGACCGATGGAGCCCGGTGAGCGATGCGACAACGAGTTACCGTGTGTGGCATCACCCATAGTGAAGTTCCAGCGCTTGATCGTGCCCTGAAAGCCTTTACCCTTGGTGGTACCGGTCACGTCAACGATCTGTCCAACCGCGAACGCATCGGCACGCAACTCGCCACCTACTGCATGGTTGGCCACTTCAGCCGGGTCCACACGGAACTCCCACAAGCCACGGCCAGCCTCGACCTTCGCTTTGGCGTAATGACCAGCAAGCGGCTTGTTGATCAGCGCAGCACGCTTGCTGCCGGCAGTTACCTGCAGCGCGCTGTAGCCGTCAACCTCGACGGTCTTGATTTGGGTGATTCGATTTGGGGATGCTTCGATAAGAGTGACCGGAATTGACCGACCATCCTCAGTGAACACCCTGCTCATACCGCATTTGCGGCCAACGATACCGATAGTCATGGTTCTAGCCTCAGTACAGCTTGATCTGGACGTCAACGCCAGCCGCCAACTCGAGCTTCATCAGCGCGTCAACGGTTTTGTCGTTGGGGTCGACAATGTCCAACACGCGCTTGTGCGTGCGGGTCTCGTACTGGTCGCGCGCGTCTTTGTCGACGTGCGGCGATACCAGGATGGTGTAACGCTCAATCTTGGTTGGCAACGGGATTGGACCGCGCACCTGGGCACCGGTACGACGTGCTGTCTCTACGATCTCGCTGGCCGAACGATCAATCAGACGATGATCGAAAGCTTTGAGCCGAATGCGAATCTTCTGGTCCGCCATGGCAATTTCCTGGTTAATCGTGTTGAAAGAGCGACGAGGCTGGGATCAATCGCCCCAGCCTCCGTGAGCAAAACTTACTTGATGACCTTGGCTACCACGCCGGCGCCGACGGTGCGGCCACCTTCGCGAATCGCAAAGCGCAGGCCTTCATCCATCGCGATCGGCGCAATCAATGCCACCACCATCTTGATGTTGTCACCCGGCATCACCATCTCCA
>JAUXUI010000064.1 GCA_030681035.1 Lysobacteraceae bacterium
AGTGATCGCTTCCAGACCCGTCCTTTCATCCGCCAACAGCGTCACTTTGTATAGCTTCATCGGAAAGCCCTCGCCGTCTTGAAAAAGACGGCCTAAGCCTACCATATTGCATACGTCATACTACATGTGACGTGACACTAGGAGGTAAAAATGATTTTCACATTATCAATTGAATGTGTTCGTGGCGCTTACCTGCAAGAGCGATTTTCTTGCTTGGCCGAGGTATCAAGTGACATGACGCTAGATGAGCTTCACATTTTTATCCAGGAGCTAGCCGAATTTGACGATGACCACCTGTCAACATTTTATATCGCCAATTCCACTCGCGGGAAGAAAATTTGGTTTACCGATACCGGAGAATTTGATGAGGAACAAGACGAGTCAATGTGGGACATCTCACTTAAACAGATATTCCCAATGGGGCCGCGCAATAAACTCTATTATTGGTTCGATTTTGGAGATGATTGGATCTTCGAGATCCGGGAAAAAGGAAAGGAGACAACGCCCTTGCCCGGCATGGCATATCCTCGATTGATTCATAGGGAAGGTCCGACGCCAACTCAGTATCCAAACTTTGAGGAATGAGATTACCCTCGCGGGTTCGGCTCATTCGCGAACCATCGGCAAGAGCCGTGGAAAGCACCGCTTCCAGTTTTCATCGAGTCCTGCTACGAGAAGAGGTTCAAGCGCACACAGCCTGAATGCGTGCGCCCGCTGGAAGAGATGATTGAGGCAGATGAAAAGCGCAGAGCCGAGAAGCGGGAGCGCAAGGCCAGCGGACAACCAGGCACTCCAGCCGGCGTTCTTGCCGCCGCTTCGTGAGTGTCGTCAAGGCAGCGACTGAGCTGGTACATTGGGCGCACTGACTAGAGGGCCTTGCAGATGGCCACTTCGACGCGATGGCATCTTGCGGGCGGCGCGGTATTTACGGTATGGGCTGTGCTGGCCTTATGCCTCGAACGGCCGGGCGGCAACCGGACGCCGCAGCCGTGGCGTCGCTTGCCTCAAGCGTCAGCCCCCAAGGAGTCATCGTGAGCACACGCGTCAAGCTCGTCGAACTGGTCGATGCATTCGAATGGGTCAGCACTGCGGGCCTCTACGAGAATGCAGCCTATGTCGATCGCGAGTCCGGCAATATCTACTGGGCATCCAATGCCAACGAACTGGATGAAGAGTTACCCGAGGACATCGAAGACGACACTCTCTACATCACCGTACCGCACAAGTACGATCTCGATCTCGGCAATGCCCTTGTATTGGGCTTTGTCAAAGCGCAGTTGCCTGGCTCGTACGAAACCGTCAACGGCTACTTCCACCAGAAGGGTGCATATGGTCGCTTCAAAGCCCTGCTCGAACGAAACGGTTGTCTCGAAGCCTGGTATCAGTACGAAGCCGATGCCGTCGAGCACGCATTGCGCGAGTGGTGCGAAGCGAATGGTTTTCAGGTCGATCTGTAGTTCCGTCGGCGTTGGGGCTAACGCCAATCCACCCAAGTCAAGGCTCAGTCGTAGGATGGGTAGAGCGCAGCGAAACCCATCAAGCGCGTTGTAATGGCCTGGTTGATGGGTTTCGGTCGCTTCGCGACAGCGTTCGCTGCGCGAACTACGCCGTCGTTACACTCGGTCGCTGCGCTCTACCCATCCGACGGCAACCTGTCAGAGTGATCGTTGGTACGGATACTCGCGCCGCCGGAGCAATTGTCGAGTAGGGGATCAGCACCAAGCCCGACAGGCTGCTAGCCCAGACGTGCGGGTGGATTGGGGCTAACGCCGGGTCGGCGCCTTCTGGCGCTAACCTGATGGGCTACAACAGCGCACTTTCGGGCTGTGTGTGCCAAGCGCGTCATCGCTTCGATAATGCGCGCCAATACTGTACGCGCGTTGCCGTGCCGCATTGAGCAGGGCGCGCGCGAGTTCGCCGGGCCAGCTTGCAGCCAGGCTCGGGTTGTTGGTGATCGTTGCCAACGCGGTGTCGAGGCCGCTGGCGCTGCGTACCGGGCCGAGGTGCTGCCACAGCAGTTGGCGCAGGCGTTGCCAGTTGGCGACATCCAGGGGCGGGCCGAGGGCGAGTGTTTGCAGTGCGCCGGTTGCTGCCGGCGTCGCGATGTCATCGGCAAGCCAGGCGCCGAGTCGGCGCCCGAACACCACGCCTTCCAGCAGCGAATTGCTGGCCAGCCGGTTGCTGCCGTGCACGCCGTTGCAGGCGACTTCGCCGACCGCAAACAGGCCGGGAACGCGGGTTCGCCCGAGCAGATCGGTGGCGAGGCCACCCATGTGAAAATGCGCGGCGGGTAGCACCGGAATCGGTTCGCGGCGCGGGTCGATGGCCTGCGCCTGACAGGCGGCGAACACGGTGGGGAAGCGCTCGGGCCAGCGCTCGCCAATGCTGCGCGCATCCAGCCAGGTGCTGGCGCCGGCATGGCGCGCCTGCCAGACCCGGCGCGCGACGATATCGCGCGGTGCCAGATCGCCACGCACGTCGATAGCGGCCATCAACGCCCGGCCGTCGCCATCGCACAATCGTGCCCCGGCACCACGGATCGCTTCGCTGATCAGCGGCAGTTGCGCCGGCAGTGCGCCGTCGTTCGGCGCCAGTGCGGTCGGGTGGAACTGGATGAACTCCAGATCGCGGCCGGCGGCGCCGGCACGCAGGCCCAAGGCCAGTCCGGCGCCATTGGCCGATGGCGGATTGCTGGTGCAGGCGAACAATGCGCCGATGCCACCGGTTGCCAGCACCACCGCCGCGGCCATAATCTGCTGCGACTGCCCGTTGTGATCGCGTGTACGCACGCCGACTACGCGGCCCTCGCGCAGCAGCAGGGCATCGACATCGCAACCGGATTGCAACGTTACATGCGCGGCGTGTTTTGCCACTGCGGCGGCGAGTGCGTGCGCAATGCGCTGACCGCTGCGATCGCCGCCGGCATGGGCGATGCGTGCATGGCTGTGGCCGCCTTCCAGGTGCAGGCTCAATTGATCGCCGTCGCGGTCGAATGCCACGCCCTGCTGTTGCAGCCAAACGATGGCTTCTGCCGCCTGGGTGGTGAGTACGGCGACGGCTTCGAGATCATTGCAGCCGGCACCGGCGATTACGGTGTCGTGCGCGTGCTGCGCCGGGCTGTCGTCGGCGCCGAGTGCGGCGGCGATGCCGCCTTGTGCCAGTGGCGTGGCGCCATCGTTGCCGGCGCTGCCGCGACTGAGCACCAGCACTTTGCGCGGTGCCGCTGCCAGCGCCGTACACAGGCCGGCGATACCGGCGCCGATGATGACGATGGGTGGTTCGTTCACTCGCGATCAGACACGGTCACGGCGACCAACACCAAGCATCCGCTGCAGCGATTGCCGCGCACGCGCGGCGATTGACGGGTCAACCGTGACCTCGTGTTGAAGGTCGCGCAGGCAGGCGTAAATGTTGGGCAGGGTGATGCGCTGCATGTGCGGGCACAGGTTGCACGGCTGGATAAAGGTGATCTGCGGGAACTCGGATTTGAGGTTGTCGGCCATCGAGCATTCGGTGATCAGCGCCACTTTCTGCGGCCGGTGTTTGCGCAACCAGCCCGCCATCGCCGTGGTGGAGCCGACGAAATCCGCTTGCGCCAGTACGTCGGGCGCGCATTCGGGATGGGCGACGATCTGCGCCGCGAAGCGCTCGCGGGTTTGCTGCACCTGCGCGGCGCTGAACAACTCGTGTACCTCGCAACTGCCTTGCCACAGGATCAGCTCGACCGCGGTTTGCGCGGCGACGTACTGGCCGAGGTAGCGATCAGGCAGGAAGATCACCTGCGGGCTGGCCATCGATTCGACCACCTGCAAGGCATTGGCGGAGGTGCAGCAGGCGTCGGATTCGGCCTTCACCGCAGCCGAGGTGTTGATGTAGCTCACCACCGGCACGCCGGGATGACGTTGGCGCAGGGCGCGCACATCGGCGGCGGTGATCGAGGCGGCCAGCGAACAGCCAGCGGCGGTGTCCGGGATCAGCACGGTGCGCGAGGGCGCCAGAATCTTCGCGGTCTCGGCCATGAACTGCACCCCGCAGAACACGATGATCTCGCTGTCGCAGCGCGCCGCCGCTTCAGCCAGCGCCAGCGAATCGCCGGTGACATCGGCCACGCCGTGAAAAATCTCCGGCGATTGATAGCTGTGGGCGAGGATGGTGGCGCCGCGCATCGCCTTCAGGCGGCGGATCGCGTCGATCCACGGCAGATGCAACGGCCATTCCACGCACGGCAGCAGGCCGCGCAGGCGCTCGCCCAGCTCGGCATATTCGTGTTCCAGCCCGGGCCGGGGCTCGGGGCGGGGCAGCGCGGATAAATCGGACATTGCAGGGATCCCGGCGGTTTACCGCAGACAGGGCGCCAAAGCATTGCAGTAATGCACTGCCCCGGCCCTGATCCAAATCAAATGGCGCAGCCGCTGAATCGGCGACAGTGGGCGGATCGGATGACACATGCACCGCCGCGCATGGCGCGCTGGCGCAACCAGATGGAGAGCGGGCAATGGCATTTCACGATCTGCGCAGCTTCATTGCGCACCTGGAAAAAAAAGGCGGCCTGCGGCGTGTGCGCGAGGCGGTTGATCCCGAACTGGAAAGCACCGCGCTGTGCCTGCATGCATTGCGTGCGCAGGGGCCGGCGCTGTTGATGCAGCAGCCCTGTGGCTCGCAACACCCGCTGCTGGGCAATCTGTTTGGCCATCGCGATCGCATCGAGGCGGCAATTTCCGGCCGGCCGTTGGCGTCACTGCGTGAGTTGGGCGCGCTGCTGGCGGCGATCAAGGAACCGCGCTGGCCGAGCAATCTGCGCGAAGCCCTTATGCAATGGCCGGAGCTGGCGCAACTGGCGCATGTGGCGCCGCGCACCGTGCGCGAGGCGGCGTTTCAGGAGCAGGTGCTGACTGGCGATGAGGTGGATCTCGGCCGGCTGCCGATTCAGCGCTGCTGGCCGGGCGATGCCGGCAAGCTGATCACCTTTGGCCTGGTGGTGACGCGTGGCACCCGCCAGAAGCGCCAGAACGTGGCGATCTACCGGCAGCAGGTGATCGGCAGGAACCGCGTGATCATGCGCTGGCTGCCGCATCGCGGCGGCGCGCTCGATTACGCCGACTGGCAGGCCGCGCATCCAGACAAACCGTTCCCGGTGGTGGTGGCGATTGGCGCCGATCCGGCAACGATGCTGGCAGCGGTGGCGCCGGTGCCCGACACCCTGTCCGAATACGAATTCGCCGGCCTGTTGCGTGGTGAGCGCAGCCGCGTCTGGCATAGCGCTTTGACCAATCTTGACGCACCAGCCGGCGCGGAAATCGTGCTGGAAGGCTTCATCCAGCCCGGCGATAGCGCGCTGGAAGGGCCGTTCGGCGATCACACCGGTTACTACAACGCGCAAGCGCAGTTTCCGGTGTTCACCATCGAACGCATGAGCCTGCGCAGCGATGCGATCTATCACGGCAGCTACATGGGCCGCGCACCGTTTGACGAACCCTCGGTGCTGGCGTTGGCGCTGAACGAGATATTCGTGCCGATCCTGCAAAAAGTGTTTCCCGAAATCGTCGATTTTTATCTGCCGCCCGAAGCGTGTTCGTATCGCGTCGCGGTGGTGAGCATCCGCAAGCAATATGCCGGCCATGCACGGCGGATCATGATGGGCGTGTGGTCGTACCTGCGCCAGTTCACCTACACCAAGTTCGTGATCGTCACCGATGCCGACATCGACGTGCGCGATTGGTCGCAGGTGATCTGGGCGGTATCCACCCGCGTCGATCCGGCGCGCGACAGCATGCTGATCGAAAACACCCCGATCGATTATCTGGATTTCGCCAGCCCGGTGCCGGGCCTCGGCTCGAAACTGGGACTGGATGCCACCAACAAGTGGCCCGGCGAAACCACGCGCAGTTGGAGCCAGCCGATCACTACCGACCCCGCAATCGAGAAAAAGGTACGGGCATTGTGGGAAAAGCTTTCCGCAACGCCGCAAACCTGATCCGGATCAAGTCCCCGGCCGACCACGGCGGCGACAATCGATACCCGACTTCAGACCATGAGGTGATACCCGTCATGCAACTGGTTTGTCCCGCCGGCAATCTGCCGGCCCTCAAGGCGGCGGTCGATGCCGGCGCTGATGCGGTCTATGTCGGTTTCCGCGACCAGACCAATGCGCGTGCCTTCCCCGGCCTGAACTTCAACGAGGTCGAGCTGCGCCAGGGCGCGGATTACGCGCACCAGCGCGGGCGCAAGCTGTACATCGCGCTCAACACTTATCCCGATTCGGCGCGGCTGGAGATGTTCGAGGCCGCCGTGGATCGCGCCGCCGACCTCGGTGCCGACGCCATCATTGCCGCCGAAATGGCGGTGCTCGATTACGCCGCGCGCACGCATCCGCAGCTGCCGCGGCATTTGTCGGTGCAAGGTTCGGCCACCACTGCTGCCGCGTTGCGCTATTGCCATGAACGCTTCGGCATTGCGCGAGCAGTGTTGCCGCGGGTGCTGTCGATCGAGCAGGTCGAGCGCCTGTGCGCCAGCAGCCCGGTGCCGCTGGAAGTGTTCGCGTTCGGCAGCCTGTGCATCATGGTCGAAGGTCGCTGCCAGCTTTCCAGCTATGTCACCGGCGCCTCGCCCAACCGCCATGGCGTGTGTTCGCCGGCGAGGTTCGTGCGCTGGGAAGAACTGCCGGACGGCCGGCGTGCGGTGCATCTGAATGGGGTGTTGATCGACCGCTTCGCCGCTGGCGAGCCGGCCGGTTACCCGACCGTGTGCAAGGGCCGCTTCGCCGTCGGCGACGAGGTGTTTCACGCGCTGGAAGAACCGACCAGCCTGAACACCATGGAATTGCTGCCGCGTTTGATGAAGATGGGCATCAGCGCACTCAAGATCGAGGGCCGTCAGCGCGGCGTGGCGTATGTATCGAGCGTGACCCATGCCTGGCGCAGCGCGATTGATCGCTATGCAGCCGATCCGGGCCAGTGGGCGGTCGAGCCGGCTTGGAAAAGCGCGCTGTCGGCACATGCCGAAGGCCACCAGACCACACTCGGCCCGTATCACCGGGCGTGGCATTGAGCGCCACGACAGCGCGCCATAAAGTCGTAGGATGGGTAGAGCGCAGCGAAACCCATCGATATCCGGCAACGATGGGTTTCGCTGCGCGACGGGCAGGATGCCCGAGTGCCGCGGAGCGCATGGATGCGCGAGAGCGGCCTCTACCCATCCTAC
>JAUXUI010000006.1 GCA_030681035.1 Lysobacteraceae bacterium
GGTCAGCTCGTGCTCCTGCGCTTTGGTCAATTCAATCGCCGGGGCTACTCGCACTGACTCACTCCATGCTCAATCCAGGTGATGAATTGGACATCGGCAAGACTTTTAAGTTCCATCAAGAATCGAACACTACACTAGCTCCCCATCTGAGCGTTCCCGAACGATGCAGGATACGAGCCTGCCTTGGGGAGCAATTCTCGGATCATGCTCCGACCCAATCGGTATCAAGCGAGAGTTGACTGATTCCGAAAGTTGTCGAATGGCTTCAGGAGTCAACCTCTCTCCTTGGGTATCAAGCGCAGTGCTCGCTATGACTGCTTCAACGACTGACATGTGTCACTGCCCCCTAACACTTGAATTAAGCCGACCCGCAACGTGCGGACTGGGAGTGAAGGGAACAACAGCAGCGACAGATTTCAACGAAGCGACGAAGCGGGTTCGGCTTGAATGAATTGTTAGAGCCCAACCGTCGCGCCGACCTCTTGCCACCGATAGTAAGCCTTGTTGGCGAGGGCCAGGAGATCCTGATCCTCCGGCGTGTCGCCATAGGCGTAAATAGTGTTGAAGGAACTCATGTCATAGCGATCCCGTACGCGTTGTGCTTTCTCAGCGAGAACACACTGCCGCCCTTGGTAGCGGCCTGTTAGAACACCATCGCGATGTTGGAGCGATGAGCAAATTAGCTCCAGTCCGTGCTCCTTGCACCACGGAGCCAGATACACGTCCAGGCCACCGGATACAACGACAACTTTATTGCCTTGGGCTTTGTGCCAAGCAATACACTGCATTGCTTCTTGGCGCAGGGCGCCAGACAAGTAGCTATTGGCAAAGTCCCTGCCAGCGGCCTCAATCTCTTCCTTTGGAACTCCGGTGTAGCCAAACCGGACAATTGCGCTGCGTACTAGGAGGCCAGACACCAACCCGAGCTTGTAGCCAATCACAAGGGGTGCCAGAAGGAACTGCCCAAAGAGTAAGCGGCGTCGGCTGATCGAGCGGCGCACGAAGTCCGGCATGGTTTCGTGGGTGGTGATTGTGCCGTCGAAATCAAATAGTGCGAGATTCATAGTTTGGGCGCTAACACCAGAGTTAAGCGGCCTGTGGGCCGCACGCGGCAATACTACAATACTCGGAGGATTGTCGTGGGCGGACCACAAGTCCGCTTGAACGAAAAGTTAGGCCGCGCTCGCGTGAAGCCTTAAGTACATGGCATTTCTA
>JAUXUI010000068.1 GCA_030681035.1 Lysobacteraceae bacterium
ACCGCCATCGACGAGTACATCGTCCACCACAACACCCAACCCAAGCCATTCATCTGGACCAAAAGCGCCTGCGACATCTTGCAAAAAGTGATTCGCGCCAATAGCCGCTTAAGTTCCAAACAGAATGCAACACTACACTAGTTCGTTCGCCGGCAGGCCGGCTCCCACAGAAGCACTGGCTCGCACCAGCGTGCAACACAGTTGCTCCTACACAAAACAGCGCTCCACTGTAGGAGCCCACCCTGTGGGCGACCGAACGAGCCGGACAGCGGGCCGTAGCCTGATCGCGACGTGGTTGACGGAGCTCTGACAGTACCGCCAGGTGCAGAGCACTATGCACGAATCAGCTTGTCGTCGACACCGCCTTGGCCGTGCCTTTACCAACGGTTTTTTTGCCCGTGCCTTCCCTGGCTGCGACTTGCTTGCTCGCAGCCTTCTTTGTCGCCGATTTCTTGGTAGCAGCCTTCTTTGCCGGCGCTTTTTTGCTTGCCTTTTTGGCCGCCTTCTTGACCACCTTGTCGGTGGTCGATTTCTCCACCGTCTTGCTGGCCGCTTTCTTGGCGCCCTTGCCGAAGCGGCCGCGTACCGGCTTGCCAGTTTCAGCCATCAATTGCTCGCATTCGGCCAGGGTGAGGCTGGCCGGCTCGCGATCCTTGGGAATCTTGCCGTTCAAGCTACCATCGGACAAATACGGCCCGTAACGGCCATTGAGCACCTGGATCGCGCTGCCCTCGAACGCTTTGATGATGCGGTTGGCGATGGCTTCGGCCTTGGCAATCAACAATGCCTTGCCGCGCTCGAAATCGATGGTGTACGGATCGTCTTCCTTGCCCAGCGAGGCATAGGTGCTGCCATGTTTGACAAACGGGCCAAAACGGCCGACTCCGACTGTCAAGGGCACGCCGTCGAGATCACCCAGGGTGCGCGGCAACTGGAACAGCACCAGCGCGTCCTCCAGGCTGATGGTGTGCATGCTCTGGCCGGGGCGCAAGGATGCGAACTTGGGCTTTTCCTCGGCATCTTCGCTGGTCGAGCCGATGGCGGCATACGGCCCGAAACGCCCCAGGCGCACACTGACCGGCTTGCCGCTGACCGGGTCGGTGCCCAGTTCGCGGGCACCGCTGGCTTCGGAGCGATCAACGCTTTCGGTTTTCTCGGTGACCAGCGCCTTGAACGGCGTCCAGAAACGCTGCATCAGTGGCACCCATTGCTCTTCGCCACGCGACACGGCGTCGAGTTCGTCTTCCAGACGTGCGGTGAACTCGTAATCCACGTACTGGGCAAAATGCGTGCTCAGGAACCGTGCGACGGCGCGGCCAACATCGGACGGATAGAAGCGCCGGCTTTCCAGTGCCACGTATTGCCGGTTCTGCAGGGTCTGGATGATGCTGGCATACGTTGACGGCCGGCCAATGCCGTATTCTTCCAGCGCCTTGACCAGACTGGCCTCGGAGAAGCGCGGCGGCGGCTCGGTGAAATGCTGGTCGGTATGAATGCTGTCCAGCCCGATGCTGTCGCCGACTTGCATCGCTGGCAACTTGCGGCCCTCATCGTCGTCGTCGGCAGTGCGCGTGTCCTTGCCTTCCTCGTACACGGCAAGAAACCCCGGATCGACAATCGTGGTGCCCGATGCGCGAAAGCCGTGCGCATCGCTGGCAGCGAGCTCGACACTGACGGTGTTGAGCGTGGCCGGCACCATCTGCGAGGCGACGGCGCGCTTCCAGATCAGCTCATACAGGCGGCGGCCATCGTCATCCAGAAAGCGCGATACGCTGGCGGGCGTGCGCAATGCCGAGGTCGGTCGGATCGCTTCATGCGCTTCCTGCGCATTCTTGGATTTGGACTGATATTTGTTGGGCGCGTCGGGTACGGCGCCAGTGCCGTAGTCGCGCGCGATCACATCACGCATTTCGGCCACTGCCTCGTCGGACAGGCTGACCGAGTCGGTACGCATGTAGCTGATCAAGCCAACCGAGCCCTCATCGCCAAGGGTGACACCTTCATACAGTTTTTGCGCCACGCGCATGGTGCGCGAGGTGGTGAAGCCGAGCTTGCGCGCGGCTTCCTGCTGCAAGGTGGAGGTAATGAACGGCGGCGCCGGCCGGCGCTTGCGCTGTTTGCTCTGAACATCGCTGACCCGCAATTTGCCGGCGGCCGCCTTGACCACGCGCTCGCGCGCGGCTTCAGCGCTGGCGCGGTCGGTAATGGTGAACTGCTCGAACTTGGCGCCGTCCAGGCGCACCAGACGGGCCGTGAACGGCTGCCTGGGATGCTGGCATTCGGCCTGCATCGACCAGTATTCGCGGGCGATGAACGCCTCGATTTCTTCCTCGCGTTCCACGATCAGCCGCAATGCCGGCGATTGCACGCGCCCGGCCGACAGGCCGCGCTGCAGCTTGCGCCACAGCACTGGCGACAGATTGAAGCCGACCAGATAATCGAGTGCGCGCCGCGCCTGCTGCGCGTTGACCAGATCCGTACGAATCTGCCGCGGGTTGGCAACCGCCTCGCGGATCGCGCGCGGGGTGATTTCGGTAAACACCACCCGATGCAGCACCTTGCCTTCCAGCAAGCCACGCTCACGCAGAATCTCGACGATATGCCAGGAGATGGCCTCGCCTTCGCGATCCGAGTCTGTGGCCAGGTACAGGGCCTCGGCACCCTTGGCGGCCTTGGCGATGGCATCGACATGCTTGATGCTTTTTTCGCTCAGCGCATAGTGCATCGCGAAGTCGTGCTCGGTATCGACCGCGCCTTCTTTCGGAATCAAGTCACGCACATGGCCATACGAGGCCAGCACCTGGAACTCTTTGCCGAGGTACTTGTTGATCGTCTTGGCTTTGGCCGGTGATTCGACGATGAGCAGGTTTTTGGCCATGGATGGTGATGCTCCGCAAGCACGTAAAATGAAGAGGCTTCTTGAAACTTGATGCGCGACGGTTTCAAGAGGTTCCCTGAAGCCTGCCAGAGCGCTGAACAAATGCAACCGGAGCTGGCCCGCTACCCCACAGCAGGCGAGGTCTCTTTTTAGTGAGCACACAGCTTGCCGGGTGTGTCAAGCGCCAGTGATGCTCTGAACAAGTCGTCATTGCGAGGAGCACAGCGACGCGGCATACGATTCCGCATGGCCTTCAGGCCATAGCGGATCGGAGTCCTTTAGGGCATACGATTCCGCATGGCCTTCAGGCCATAGCGGATCGGAGTCCTTTAGGGCAATCCAGAAGCTCTTTTGAAAACAAAACGCTGGATTGCTTCGCTGCGCTCGCAATGACGAAGAACGAGGCTTGTTCAAAGTCTCCCCAGGTGTTGACCGCGCCACACCGGCAAGCGATGGGTCAATGCAACGGCTCGGGCTCGTCCTGGAAAATCTGCCCTTCCATCCAGGCAAATGCCGCTTCCGAGCCTGGCTGGTTGAACAACACCATCAGCACTACCCACTTGAGATCATCAAGGTCGATCTCGTCCTGATCCAGCGCCATGACCCGATCGAGCACCAGCTCGCGCTGTTCGCCATCAAGGATGCCGTTTTGTTCCAGAAACATCAAAAAGCCGATGCATTCTGTGTCCAGCCTTGCCTGCTCAACATCAGCGTATACACGCACTGGCTGCGCCGTATGCCGCGCAACACCGGTTTGTGGCCGCTGCTGCGCCAGCGCATCCAGCCAATCAAATGCCTTGTTGATTTCGACAGCACTGAAGCCGGCCTGGGTCAGCCCCTGAAATATCGGGCCATTGAGCATCGATTCGCGATCATTGGCGGCATCGGGATCGTCATAGAAGTAGTGTTCAAACAGGTACAACAACACATCAAGTATGGTTTCTTTCATTATCCTCAGCCTGCGCCAATCAGCGCGGTGCGAAGCAGGTCAATTGATGCGCCGACCGTATCGGCCGTGCTCAGCACTCACCAGACCTTCCATTTCCATGATCAACAGCATGGATGACAGCGCTGCTACCGTCAATCCGGTGCGTTCAGCCAACTGGTCGATCCCGACCGGGTCGAAGGCCAGTGCATCAAGCACTTGGCGGAATGCGGGATCACTGCCGCTGGCGGTTTCTGGCGCTGGTGGCGGGTTTGCGGCAGCGTCGTGCAGGCGCGTGCGCAGCGCATCGGCCAGCTCGCTGGCCACCGGGCCCAGCGCAGCAATGACCTCGGCGGCAGTTTCCACCAAGGCCGCCCCCTGACGAATCAGGCGATGACAACCGCGCGCCACCGGGTTGTGGATCGACCCGGGAATGGCGAACACCTCGCGCCCGGCGTCACCGGCCAGACGCGCGGTAATCAGTGCGCCCGAGCGCTCGGCAGCCTCCACCACCAGCGTCCCCAGCGACAAGCCGGCAATGATGCGATTGCGGCTGGGAAAGTACTCGCGGCGCGCCTCGGTGCCGGGTGCAAACTCGGTAATCAGTGCGCCGTGATGGGCGATGCGGGTTGCCAGATCACGGTGCGCGGGCGGATATACGCGATCCGGCCCGGTGGCCATCACCGCCACCGTGTACGCGCCGGCATCCAGCGCACCGGCATGTGCCGCAGCATCGATGCCCGACGCCAAGCCGCTGGTAACGGTCAATCCGGCAGCGGCAAAGGCGGTCGCAAACGCGCGCGCATTGTCGCGGCCACCGGCGCTGGGCGAGCGGCTGCCCACGATGGCGATCTGCGGCTGCCACAACGCCGCCACCTCACCGACCACGAACAAACAGGCTGGCGGGCTGGATATCCGTCGCAACAAGGCCGGGTAGTCGGGATCGTCCCAACCCAGCACATGATTGGGCGCCTTGGCGAGCCAGGCGCGATCACGCTCAAGCACATTCGGGTCGGGCTTGCGCAAGGCTTCGACGCTGCCATCGGACAGCCCTGCGGCCCGCCATGCGCTTGCACCAGCAGCCAACGCTGCCGCTGCATTGCCATGGTGATCGACCAAGCGGCGCAGCGACACCGCGCTGTTGCTGGCGCGCACCAGCGTCAGCCATGCCAGCGCGCTTTCCGCCGCCGCAACCTCGCCCACGAACTCAGTAGCTATCGGGCTGCTTGAGCAGGTTGCCGGGGCGAACCTGACGCACACCATCCATGACCAAGCCGTAACTGACCTTGTCGAAGGTGCGGAACACCATCACATGGCCGGAAAACGCATCGGGCACCTTGGTGCTATCCCATACCGCGCCGCTGTAAGTGCCGTGCTTGACCCGATCCGGTACCTTCGGGCCTTCACCCCAGATCGAATACACCTGACCGTTTTCAACGCCCTCGCGGGCACCCATCGACAGCGCTACCACACTCAGCGAACCGCCGTTGATGCCATCGGCAACAGCCATGACGCGCGCGCCAGCGGGAATCGCGCGTGGCGGATGCGGCACAAACTCCAGGTCATACGGTTGCGGAGTTACCGCCACCAGGCGATCACCCTCGCGGATGTCACGCCCCTCATCGAGCACCAGCAGACTGGCCGCCTCGCCCTCAATGGCGATCACCTGCGCCCGTGCCTGGGTCATTACCTCGTAACCCAGCGGTTCCTTGCCACCACTGGCCACGTCACGCCAGGTTTTGGCCCACTCGATGCCATGCTCGGCCTTGCCACGCCAATCCAGATCAGTGGCGCGGGTGCGGCGGGTTTCACCGTCGTCGTCAATGCGCGCGTAGCGCACGGTCGGGCGCACCACGGCGTAGGTATCACCGTTATGTGCGTCCTGCAGGCCGCGCACATAGATCAACTGCCCGGCCGCGCCGCGCAGGCGCCCTTCATCCAGCGAAATGACATAAGGCAAGTCATCGACGCGCTCGAGGATGCGCAGATCACGCAAGAACGGCTCGATTTGTGCCAGCGGAATCGGGCTGATCGGGTATTCGTTGATCTGGGGCTGGCGCTCGGTCACCTGCAAACGCGCTTCACCATCAAGGTAAGCCAGGCTGATCACATCGCCGGGATAAATCCGGTGCGGGTTGGCGATCTGCGGGTTGGCCTGCCAGATTTCCGGCCATAGCCAAGGCTTGGTCAAAAATCGGGTGGCGATATCCCACAGCGTGTCGCCTTTGCGCACGGTGTAGGTACTGGGGTGGTCGGGCCGCAGATCCTGAGCCACCGCATAGGTGGCGAGAGTCAGCAACGCAACCGCAAATACTGCAAGAAGCCGTTTAAGCATGGCGGCCAACTTCCTGATTTACTGGGCAGACAGTGCCGACTATAGCCCAAGTTCGGGTACAACGAAAATGGCCCGCTCGCCGGTTACACTATGCCACCGTGACTTGCCCGGCGGGTTTTGCGCCCCCATCATTGAAACCATGGCCAAACTGAACATTCTGGAGTACCCCGATCCGCGCCTGCGCACCCGTGCCAAACCGGTGGCTGCGGTGGATGACGCCCTGCGCCGACTGTTCGACGACATGTTCGAAACCATGTACGCCGCGCCCGGCGTTGGCCTGGCCGCGACTCAGGTTGATGTCCACCTGCGCTTCATGGTGATCGACGTATCCGAGGACAAGGACCAGCCACTGGTGTTCGTCAACCCGGAAATCCTGGAACGCGATGGCGAGCAGAATTGCGAGGAAGGCTGTCTTTCGGTGCCCACCATTTTCGCCAAAGTGAGCCGTGCCGAGCGCGTTCGCGTGCGCGCACTGGATCGCCACGGCAAGGCGTTTGAAATGGATGCCGACGGCCTGCTGGCGGTGTGCATCCAGCATGAAATGGATCACCTTGAGGGCAAATTGTTCGTCGATTACCTCTCGTCGCTGAAACGCGAGATGGTGCGTAAAAAGCTGCAAAAGCAGCGCCGTACCGAAACCGACGCTGCCTGAGCCAATGACCCAATCCCTGCGCCTGGTGTTCGCTGGAACACCCGAGTTTGCCGTGTCTTCGCTGCGCGCCGCTGCCGCCCACAACGAGTTGGTGGCCGTATACACGCAGCCCGACCGCCCGGCCGGGCGTGGCCGCATACTTACTGCCTCACCGGTGAAACAGGCAGCACAGGCTTTCGCTGTGCCGATCATGCAACCGCAAACGCTGCGCGATCCGGCCGCACAGCACGCCTTGCGCGACTTGGCCCCGGATCTGCTGATCGTGGTCGCCTATGGCCTGATCCTGCCCAAGGCGGTGCTGGAAATCCCCCGCTACGGCTGCTGGAACGTACACGCCTCTTTGCTGCCGCGTTGGCGCGGCGCGGCGCCGATCCAGCGCGCCATCGAAGCCGGCGACCGCGAAACCGGCGTATGCCTGATGCAGATGGCGCGCGGCCTCGACACCGGGCCGGTATTGCTGCAACTGAGTACGCCAATCGACGAATCCGACGACGCTGGCAACCTGCATGATCGCCTCGCTGAACTTGGCGCGCAGGTGCTGCGCGACGGTCTTGCCCTGCTGCGCGCCGGCTTGCGCCCGCAGGCCACTGCGCAGCCCGATGTCGGCGTCACCTATGCCCACAAACTGGACAAGGCCGAAGCCCGGCTCGACTGGAGCCAGCCCGCCACCGTGTTGGCACGCACGGTCCGCGCCTTCAACCCGTGGCCAATCGCCGAGGCCGAACTGGCGGGCGAACGCGTGCGCATCCACGCCGCCGTCGCGCTGAGCGAATCCAGCCCGGCAACACCCGGCAGCGTGGTGCGCGCTGGCCGCGACGGCATCGATATAGCCAGCGGCGAAGGCGTGTTGCGCCTGCTCATGGTGCAACGTGACGGCGGCAAGGCGCTGGCCGCGCACGATTACCTTAATGCGCGTCCGGGTTTGCAAGCTTCATGAGCACTGCTGCGACGAATTCCTCCGGCGCAGCCATTCGCGCCCTGGCGGCCACCACCTTGGTCGCGGTGCTGGAACAGGGCCGCTCCTTGCGCCCGCTGCTGGCCGAACGCCTGCCCACGATCGCCGATCCGCGTGATCGCGCCCTGCTCGAAGCGCTGGTATTTGCCGTGCTGCGCCATCGCCGTCGCTACGAGTACGTGATCGACAGTTGGGTGCCACGGCCGCTACCGGCTGCGCAAAACGCGGTGCGGGCATTGCTGTTGGTCGGGCTGGCACAGCTCGATGCCCTGTCGTTACCGCCCCATGCCGCGCTTTCGGCCACCGCCGAAGCCACGCGCACGCTCGGCCAACCCAAGCTGGTCGGCCTGGTGAACGGCCTGCTGCGTCGCGCCACCCGCGAGCCGTGGCCACAGTCCAGCGACGACGGCATCCGCCTGAGCCATCCGAACTGGTTGCTGCGCGCTCTGCGCCGCGACTGGCCCGAACACTGGCCGCAGATCCTTGCCGCCAACAATGAGCAGGCGCCGCAGTGGCTACGGGTGAATGCGCGCCGCGCCAGCCGCGAGGACGCGGTGGCGCGACTCGCCGAAGCCGGTTTCAGCGCACAGACACCGGCATTTCCGACAATGGCACTGCGCATGGATCAACCCTCGTCACCCACCGCCTTGCCCGGCTGGGATGCGGGCTGGCTCAGCGTCCACGACGGCTCCGCGCAACTCGCGGTCGAGGCGCTGGCACCACAGGCGGGCGAACGCATCCTCGATGCCTGCGCTGCCCCGGGCGGTAAATCGGCGCATATTCTGGAAGTGGCCGGCGCGGTTGAACTGACCGCAATCGATCTGGAACCGGGCCGACTTGCCCGCGTGCGGCAAACCCTGGATCGCCTCGGCCATCGCATCCCCGTCACCTTGATTGCTGCTGACGCTACACAACCAGCGCGCTGGTGGGACAAGACGCCGTACGACGCGATCCTGCTTGATGCACCGTGTTCGGCCACCGGTATCATCCGCCGCCAGCCCGACATCAAGTGGAACCGTCGCGCCAGCGACCTGCCGGCGCTGGTCAAAACCCAGGCACGCCTGCTCAAGGCGCTGTGGCCGCTGCTGCGCCCCGGTGGCCGCATGCTGTATGCCACCTGCTCGCTGCTGGCTGCCGAGAACCACGAACAGATTGCCGCCTTCCTCGCCCGAAACCCCGATGCCGAGGCGCTGGAACTGGATGCACGCTACGGCCACGCCAGCGGCGTCGGCCGCCAGCGCCTGCCCGGCGAAGACGGCATGGACGGGTTTTTCTATGCGCTGCTGCTGAAACGCGATCCGCACTGACGCATCGCTGCTCGCCCGGCCTGCGGGTTACACCTGTGCAGGCGCACATCAGCGTCGAGCACGCGATACGCGTAAAACTGGGCCCAAGCGGCTCTGTCCATTGGCGTCCGGCATTCGTTGGAATGACGAAAACAAACGCGATCAGGCAACCTTGGCGGTGCTTCCCTTTTGCGTTTTTTGCGGCCTTTGCGGACAACCAGCTTTTTCAAACCTGACGCAAACTCAGCGCGCGCGTACCGCAACCGACTGGATGCCGGCGGTGGTGAGCTTGCCTTTGGCTGCTTCCAGTGCCTGCGCATTCGCATACGGGCCCAGCATCACCCGGTACACGGTTTTACCGGAGATCTCTGCTGGCTCGACGCGAGCGAACTCGCCGGTAAATGCGATTTGCGCCTTGACTTCCTCGGCCCGCGCCGACTCGCTGAAAGCGCCAGCCTGCAACAGGTAATGTGCGTCGCTGGCAACTGCCGGCTTGGGCGTTGCGCGCTCTTGCCGTGCGGTGGCCGAGAGCTCGGAATCCGGGATCACCACTTCCTTGCCTGGCAACAAGGTATAGAAGTCATAGCCGGGTTTTTTCGTTACCGGTTTTTGCGCCACCGGGGGATCGCTCGGCGGTGGTGCTTTGGCTGCGGGGTTGGGCCGTGGCACGCCCAGGCTGTCGCCAATGCGGTCACGCATCAACACCACACCGGCCAGCACAGCGCCCAGCAACACCGCGAGCAGCAACCAGACCAGGCTGGGCACGCCGCGCGGGGCACCACTGCGCCTCGCCTGCGATTTTCTGCCACGCCGTGCTGCCATCACATTTTCTCCAGGGCGCCAACACCCAGCAGCTTGAGGCCATTGGCCAACACCTGCCGTGCCGCTACACACAGGCCAAGCCGGGCATTACGCAAGGCTTCGTCGTTGACCAAAATCGGATGCGCGTTGTAAAACGTGTGAAATGCCGCCGCCAGTTCACGCAAGTAGGTGACCAGAATCTGCGGTGATCGGTTCAGTGCCGCCGACTCGATCGATTCGGGGAAGCGCATCATCGCATTGAGCAGGTCCAGCTCCTGGACTTCCACCAAACGGCCGCGCGCCGCCTCGGCCGCGCTGCGGTGATAACTCAGCTGCTTTTCCTCAAGCTGCCGGAACAACGAACAAATGCGGGCGTGGGCGTACTGCACGTAGTACACCGGGTTGTCATTACTCTGGCTGCGTGCCAGGTCGAGGTCAAAATCCAGATGCTGGTCGTTGCTGCGCATCACGTAGAAAAAGCGCGCCGCGTCGGTGCCCACTTCCTCACGCAACTCGCGCAGGGTGACAAAACTACCCGAGCGGGTAGACATCTGCACCTTCTCGCCACCGCGATACAACACCGCAAACTGCACCAGCAAGATTTCGATGTGATCGGGGTTCAGGCCAAGGCCTTTTGCCGCCGCCTTCAGCCGCGCGATATAGCCGTGATGATCGGCGCCAAACACATAGAGCGCGCGCTCAAAGCCACGTTCGAACTTGCTCAGCAGATAGCCAAGGTCCGAGGCGAAATAGGTGGTAACGCCATTGTCGCGCACCACCACGCGATCCTTGTCGTCACCAAACGCTGTGGCACGAAACCACACCGCGCCATCAAGGTCGTACAAATGGCCATTGCGGCGCAAGGTGTCGATGGCACGGCTGACGTAACCATCGTTCATCAGCGAGCGTTCGGAGAAAAACACATCGTGGTACACCCCGAACTCGCTCAGATCAGCACGGATATCGGCAAGACACCAGGTCAAACCCGACTCAAACACCAGGCGATAATCGGCATCACCCAGTAGTTGCTTGGCCCGCGCGATCAGCGCATCGACATGGTCCTCTTTATCGCCGTCATCGCTGGCATCGGCGGGCAACCCATCGCTGATCTCGATCACACTGCGGCGTAGGCGATCACCTTCGCGGTTGCGCAGCTCGCGTGCAATATCGACCACGTACTCACCGCGATAACCGTTGTCGGGCATCCGCACATTGACGCCGCCAAGCTCGTGGTAGCGCATCCAGACGCTCACCGCGAGGATGTCCATCTGCCGGCCGGCATCGTTGACGTAGTACTCGCGCTGCACCTTGTGGCCCCAGGCTTCCAGCACGTTGGCCAGCGATGCGCCATAGGCTGCGCCGCGGCCGTGGCCAACATGCAGCGGGCCATTGGGATTGGCGGACACAAACTCGACGGTCAGGCTCTCGCGTGATCCTTCCGGCTCGCGGCCATAATCCTCGCCGGCATCGAGCACCCGGCGAATCACGCCAAGACGGCAGGCTTGCGCCAAGTGGAAATTGATGAAGCCCGGCCCGGCAATTTCGATACGCTCGACATGCTGCGACTTGGGCAAGGTATCAACCAGCAACTGCGCCAACTCGCGTGGTTTGCGCCCCGTCAATTTCGCCAGTGGCATTGCCATATTGCAGGCATAGTCACCGTGCTCACGGCTGCGGCTGCGCTCGATGGTGCATTCAGGCAGTTCCAGATCAGCCGCCAACACGCCATCACGCTTCAGATCCAGGAGCGCCTGGGCCACCAATTCGTGCAACAAGTCTTTCACGGGGACGACACTCAAACGGAAAACCCGGCATTTTACCGGGTTAAAGCCACGATTGTCGGGTCATTGTGTGTTTCTGAGGCAGCCTTTATCTGCCATGGCTGTCATAAATCGGTAATCGTGCGGTCATATGCTGCTTCGTGAACTGCTCGCCCGTCCGGGCCGGCACCCTGCACTCGGAGCACACCATGAAGCACCTGTCTGCACTGGCACTGTGCGCGACCGCACTGTCGATCGCGCTGGCAGCACCGCACGCGGCACGGGCCGCCGACGCCGACGAACTGTCGCAGGGGTTGATTCGCCTGCGTGCCGAGGTTGAAGCGCTCAATGGCGAACTGACCCTGTTGCGCGATGAGCAGCGCACCGCGCTGGGCACATTGAACGCGCAGAAGGCCGAACTGCAAGCCAATCTGGAACGCCAGCAACTGGCTGCGCGCGAATTGCGCGAGAAACTGGCCGCGGCACAGGAAGAGCAGGTCGATGCCGGCCTGGTTGCCGACAACCTCAAGCCGCTGCTGCTCGATGCACTGGCCGACCTGCGCCAGTACATTGCCACCGGCCTGCCGTTCAAGCGCGACGAGCGCTTGGGTGAACTCGATGCCTTCCGCACCCAGGTTGACAGCGGCTCGCTGCCGGTGCCGCGTGCGGTCAACCGGCTGTGGGCGTTTTACGAGGATGAGTTTCGCATCACCCGCGAAAACGGCCTGCACAGCCAGACCATCGCGCTCGGCGATGAGCGGGTACTGGCCGAAGTGGCCAAGATCGGCAGCATGGCGCTGTATTTCCGCACCCAGGATGGCCGCGTCGGGCTGGCGCAACTCGGCGCTGATGGCTGGCAATTTGTGCCCGTCAGCAAGCGCGATGACATCGCCCGCATCAACACGTTGTATGACGCCCTGAAAAAACAAATCCGGCAAGGCTGGTTTGAACTGCCCGTGGCGAATGCCGGAGGTGCAAAATGAGTACCTTGCGCAACATCATCGTGTTGACCGCCCTGAGCCTGGCACTGCCAGCGCTGGCGCAAACCCCACCGGCAACCCCAGCCACCGCGCCCGCGCCGACACCCGCTGCCGCACCGCCCACGGTTTCGCTCGAACAGGCCTACAAAAAGGAATATGCATTCTTGCAGGCGCAAAAGCGCGAACTGAGTGAGCGCGTGGCACAAACGCACAACGCGTTGGAGCGTGATCGCGGCGCGCTGCAAGGCCAGATCAACGCGCTGGAATCGCGCGTGCTGGCCGCCAAATCGCAAGCCGAAACACTGAGCAATGAGCTGGTGCGCGGCGACGAGCAGGCGCAAGTGGCTGAGGATAACCGCGAACTGGTCAATGTCACCATCGAGCAGGCGCGCGCCACCCTGGGCGGCTTTGGCGATGAAACGCTCAAGCAGGCCGGCTTTGCCGATCTGGATGAATCCGAACAGCTCAAGCGCGTGTTCGAGCTGGCCACGCGTACCCTGGGCGAGTTCAGCCGCCTGCGCCAAGAACCGGGCACCTTCTACCGCGCCGACGGCAAGCAGGTCGATGGCACCATCATCCATTGGGGCAACATCGCAGCGTACGGCGTATCGGCTGAAGCCAGCGGGGCGCTGGTGCCGGCCGGTGGTGGCCAGCTGCGCTTGTGGGATGCCCCCGGCCAGAGCGGCAGCGAGAGCGCGCTGGCACTGTCGAAAAACACCAATCCATCGCCACTGGGCGTGTACCTGTTCGAAAACATCAACACCGCAGTTACCGAACCGGAAGCCAAGACCATTGCCGGCGAAATCGGCAAAGGTGGCTTCATCGGCTATATCATTCTGGCGCTGGGTGCGCTCGGCCTGATCCTGGTCGCATTGCGCGCGGTGTTCCTCAAGAATGCTGGCGCTGCGATCGCACCCACCATTGATGCGGTGCTGCGACCGCTGGCCGAACAGCGCATCGACGATGCCATCGCCGCCGCCAAGCGGCACAAGGGTTCGGCGGCGCGCGTGGTAACTGCCGCCCTGCGCAACCTTGATCGCGATCGCGAACATCTGGAAGACATCATCTCCGAATCGATCCTGCACGAATCGGTGCATCTGAATCGCTTCGGCGCTTTCATCATGGTGATTGCCGCAGTGGCGCCGTTGCTCGGCCTGCTCGGCACCGTCACCGGCATGATCCAGACCTTCGACATCATCACCGAGTTCGGCACCTCCGACCCGAAATTGCTGTCCGGCGGCATCGCCACCGCGCTGGTCACCACCGAGCTTGGTCTGATCGTGGCGATCCCGATGTTGCTGCTGGGCAACCTGATGGGCGGCTGGGCCGAACGCATCAAGGACGATATGGAGCAGGCCGCGCTGCGCGTGGTCAATGCGCAGCAGGAAGCGCAGTTCAGCGCCCTTGGCAAGGCAGCCTGAGGCCGATATGGGCGGCCACGGCCAGGAAACCGCGCTCGGCCTGATCGCCAGCTACCTGCAGGCCGGCGGCGTGGTGATGCCGATCCTGCTGCTGGTGACGGTGTTACTGTGGTACGCACTCGGCGTGCGCTGGATGCTGTTGCGCCGTGGTTCGGCCAAGAACGTGCGGGTGCTGCTCAAGCGCGGCATCGATGGCCGCAGCAATGCGCCCAACGGCATCATCGATCATGCTGTGGCACGCGGCATTGCACTTAAACGCAGCGGCCTGCCCGACTTGCGGCGCCGGCTCGATGATGCGTTTGCCGAGTTTCAGCGTGATCTTAATTTCGGCAGCGTATTGGTCACCACCCTGGTGATGATCGCACCACTGCTCGGCCTGCTCGGCACCGTGATGGGCATGATCGTCACCTTCGAATCGCTCGGCGACATGACCCTGTTCTCGCAATCGGGTGGCATTGCCGCGGGCATCTCCACCGCCTTGTTCACCACGCAAATGGGTTTGGTGGTGGCGGTGCCTGGCGTTATCGCCAAATCGGTGCTTGATCGCCGCCAGCACCAGATCGAACTGGATCTGGCGCAGATCACCGACATTCTGGTCAGCAGCCCTGCCGACCACGACGCTCCCGGCACCACTGCCGGGCAAGGAAGCTGATCATGTTGCGACGGCGCGAAAAGAAAATGGTGGAAAGCTCGGTCGATCTCACCCCGATGATCGACATGACCTTCATCCTGCTGATCTTCTTCATGGTCAGCACCACGTTTGTGAAAGACATGAAGATCGACATCAACCGCCCCGGCGCCAAGACCCAGACGGTGTCTTCGACCAAGGCGGTGCGGGTCTACATCAGCAAAGTGGGTGAAGTGTTCCTGGAAGGCGAGTCGGTGCGGGTGTGGGCGCTGCAGGGCCGTTTGCGCGATCTGCTCAAGGGCATGACCGGCAAGTCGGTATTGGTGGTCACCGATGAAGTGGTGCCTGCGGGGCGGCTGGTTGAAGTGGTCGACCAGGCGCGTTTGTCCGGCGCCGAGGATGTCGGTGTCGCCACCGTCACCGAGGCGGGCGAAGGCTGATGGCGCTGTCGCGCGCCCATGCGGTTGGCGTTGCCACAGCCATTGCCGGTTCGGTGCTGGTGCTGGCATTGGTTGTGCTGATGAACAACCCGTTTGCGCAGCGCGACAAGGCCAGCGAACTGGTCGGCTCCAGCATCGCCGTGGTCAAGAAGGAAAAGCCCAAGCCCAAGGAAGTGGTGCGCAAGCGCGAACCGCCAAAGCGGCAAACGCGTGCCGCGCCGACGCCGCTGCTCGGGCTGGACTCATCCCTGTCCGGGCTCGATTTCGGCCTGCCGGCATTCGACAGTTCCGATCTGGACCTGGGCCAGGGTCTGCTCGGCGACAGCGGCGATGTGGTGATGACCGATGACAGCGTCGACCAGGCACCGCGACCGATCCTGCAAACGCCGATGGTCTACCCGGCCCGCGCCAAAGCGCAGGGCATCACCGGCTATGTGCTGCTCAGTGTGTTGATCAGCCCAACCGGGCAAGTGGAAAAAGTAAAGGTGCTCGAAGCGCAGCCGGCCGGCGTGTTTGACGACATCGCCGTTGCCGGGGTGCAGAACTGGAAATTCGAACCGGCCACCTACAAGGGTGAACACGTCCGGGTGTGGGCACGCCAGCGCGTGCGTTTTGATCTGAGTCGAGGCTGAGTGATGCGCGCATTCGTGCTTGTCGTGCTGTTGCTTGGCAACCTCGCCGCATTTGCAGCCAGCAAAAATGACGAAGTCGATTACCTCGGCCTTGCCACCCTGCTCACCCGCGATGGCGAATACGCCCGCGCCGAACAGGCATTAGCCAATATCGACCCGGCCGCCGAAGGCGTCGATTTGATTCAATACCACACCGTGCGCGGCCTGCTGGCGCTGGAACAGCAGAAGATGACCGAGGCCGTGGAAGGCTTCAGCGCCGCGATTGCCGCCGGCCAGACCGACCCACTGGTGTATCTGTACCTGGCGCAGGCGCATTTTGGCCTTGAGCAGTATCGCGATGCGTTGGCTGCGCTCGACAGCGCTGGCGATGGGGTCGCTGCGCTTTCCGGTGCCTGGCTGATGCGCGCCCATGCGCACTGGATGCTGGGCGAGCGGCAACCGGCGATGGACACGCTGAGCGCCGCCGGCAGCCAGTTTCCCGGCAATTTGTCATTCATGCGCCGGCAGGTGTTTTATCTGATCGATGCCGGGCTGAATCTGCAAGCCGCCGAACTGGGCCGAACCTACATCGCCCGTGCCGACGGCAAGAGCGAGGATTACATCGCCATTGGCACCGCCCTGCGCCGCGCCGGCAGCATTGATGAAGCGCTGCGCTTTCTGGAGTCGGCGCGGCTGCGCTTCCCCGGCGATGTCGGCATCGACAAGGCACTGGCGCAAAGCTGGCTGGGCAAGGGCGACCCGCTCGCTGCTGCCGAGATTTTGGCAACCGCAGCGCTGCGCGAGCCGGCACTGAATCTGGAAGCGGCCGAACTGTTTCGCCGCGCCGGCCATTACGCCCGCGCGCTGCGGCTCAATGCGCTGATCGCCGACCCGGCAGCCAAGCTCAAGCAACGCATCGGCATCCTGATTCAGCAGCGGCGCTACGACGAAGTCGCCGCCAGCGAAGGCGCACTGGGGCGCGCCGGCCTGCTGAGTGATGAGGACATCCGCTATGCGCTGGCCTACGCCTGGTACCGGATTGGCGACCATGCCGCCGCTGAGCGCAATCTGGTGCCGTTGCAGCGCCCCGAACTGTTCCGCAAAGCCACCGAACTTCGCCGCCTGATGCAAGAGTGCGCCGACGCGCGCTGGACCTGTGCCTGATGTCTACTCCTCGCTCCACGCGCCGTGTATCCGCACGGCAACGCTTGCTGCTGCCGCTTGCCGCGCTCACCCTCGGCATCCGCATGGCCATCGCCGCCGAGCCGGCGGCGCTGTCGGTAATCCTGTTTGATGGCGACAAACCCTTGCCGCAGGCCGAAGTGGTGATCGATGGCAAATCGCTGGGCCGAACTGATGGCGATGGCGCGCTGCGCATCAGCGTGCCGGCCGGGACGCACCGCCTGAGTATTCGTCGTGGCGATAGCGAGGTGGCCGCGCTCGATCTTGATCTGGCTGAGCATGAGGACGCCGAGCTGATCGGCACCCTGTACCCGGACGCCGCACCCAGCCTGCTATTGGATAGCGTGTCCCTGGACAGCGCACTCAAGCGCGGCGGTGCGGTGGCGCAGGCCCCGGTCAGCGCCGGCCCGCCGGGTGTGCTGAGCGGGCGCATCGTCAGTGTCGAAGACGGCAAGCCGGTGGCCGGCGCCCGCGTGTTCATCAGCGGCACGCCGCTGGATGTGATCACCGATGGCAATGGCGAGTTCACGGCCGAGCTGATTGCCGGCAACTATTCGCTGTCGATCCTGGCGCCTGGTTTTGCCGCGCAAACCCTCGATGCCATCGCCATCGCTGCCGAACAAAACACCGTACGCGATGTACAGCTCTCGCCAGCCGGCATGGAGCTGCCCGAGTTCGTGGTGCTGGAACCCTTTGTTGAGGGTTCGCTGGCGGCGTTCGTCGAGGAGCGCCGCAATTCCGGTGCGGTCACCGACATCCTCGGCGCCGAACAGATTGCCCGCGCCGGCGATTCCGATGCTGCCGGCGCACTCAAGCGCGTCACCGGCCTGACCCTGGTCGATGGCAAGTTCGTGTTCGTGCGCGGCCTTGGCGAGCGTTATTCCAGCGTGCTGCTCAACGGTGCGCAGATACCCAGCCCCGATCCCACCCGCCGCGTAATTCCACTGGATCTGTTCCCCACTGAAATCCTGCAAGGCGTGGTAGTGCAGAAAACCTTTTCGGCGGACATGCCCGGCGAGTTTGGCGGCGGCACCATCCAACTGCGCACCAAGGGCTTTCCCGATGCGCCGCTGTTCAAGGTGTCGCTCGGTGCCGGCTGGGTGGATGGCACCACCGGCAAACAGGGCCTGCGCGAGCATGGCAGCGGTAGCGACATCAGCGGCTTTGATGACGGCAGCCGCGCCCTGCCCGGGGTGCTGGAAGACTTGCGTCGGCGCGGCATTTTTCTGCGTACGCGCACCCCAGCCAACCCCAACGGATTAACCCCGAGCGAGCTGGAAGCCGTGGGTGAAGATTTGGCCAGCGGTCGCTACGACATCAATCAGAAAAAGATCGGCCCGGACAGCAATTTCGCGCTTGCCGGCGGCAACAGTTGGGCGTTTTCCGACCAGTGGAAAGCCGGTTTTCTGGCTTCGTTCCGGCATTCGCAAAGCTGGGACAGCACTGATGAAGTGCGCCGCGAGTTTCAGGCCAGCGATGCCGGCCTGGCGCTGCGCAACGACTTGGCCTTGCAACGCACCATCCGCGAAATCGATGCCAGCGGTTTTCTGGTTGCCGGCATCGACTATGGCGAGAATCACAAGCTGCGCATCACCAACATGATCGTGCGCCAGACCGAGAACGAAGCGCGCATCAGCACCGGCACCCAGACCAGCCAGGATGTGGAGCGTTCGCTGATCGAATGGATCGAGAACGAACTCAAGTCGCGGCAGATTTCCGGCGAGCACAATTTCCCGATCGTGGGCGAACTGCCGCTGTTGGAAGGTGCCTCGTTCGACTGGCTGTACACCTTTGCCAAGGCCGGGCGCTACGCGCCGTTCACCCGCGAATACCGCTTCGATATCCAGGACGATGGCAGCCGCCTGTTTTCGCTCAACAACGACAGCAACACCACCACTTTCGCCGACCTCAACGATTCCAGCCACACTTGGGATATGGGTCTGCATCTGCCGTTTCGTTTCAGCGACAACATCAACGGCGAGTTCGGGGTGCAGGTCAATCGCGTCAACCGCAGCCGCGATTCCTTCGTGCGCCGGTTTTTCTTCGCCCCCAACGGCCGCGACGCGCGCGACCCGGCGTTGCTGGCGCTGGACTCGCTGGATGCCATTCTCAATCCCGGCAGCATCGGCCCGAATGGTTTTCGCCTGACCGAAATCACCCAGCCATCAGACACCTATTTTGCCGAGCAGCGCCTCGACGCCGAGGGTTACTCATTGAACCTCAGCCTGTGGCAGACGGTAAACCTGAATCTGGGCGTGCGCAAGGAGAGCAACCTGCAGAACGTCACCACGTTCTCGGTGCTGCGCCCGAACGATCCGCCGGTGGTGGCGCTGCTGGACACCAACGACAACCTGCCGGCACTGGCGGCAACCTGGTTGATCAGCGACAAGCAGCAGTTGCGCCTGGCCTACAGCGAAACCGTGTCGCGTCCGGATTTCCGCGAACTCAGCGCATCCACCTTCATCGACCCGCTGCTCGACATCGTCACCTTCGGCAATTCCGAGCTCAAGCCGACTGCGCTGAAGAACTATGACGCGCGCTGGGAATATTACTTCTCGCCAACCGAAAGCGTCTCGCTGGCGCTGTTCCGCAAGGAGTTCAGCAACCCGATCGAGAAGCAACTGGTGCCCGGCGGCGGCAGCCTGCTGCTGACCCTGGAAAATGCGCAGTCGGCCACCAACCAAGGCGTGGAGCTCGATGGTTATACCCAACTGGGCTTCGTCAACGGCTGGGCCGAGCAGGTCACGCCGTTGCGCTGGCTCGGCATGGACAAGCTCGACTGGAGCAACTGGAACCTTGCCGCCAACTACGCCTATATCAGTTCGGATGTGACCCTCGACCCGGCCAAATCGGGCTTCAATACCAATCTCAGCCGCGCGCTGGAAGGGCAATCCTCCTACATCGTCAACCTGCAGTTGGGCTATCAGGCGGCCGACGGCAGCCGCGAAGCCAATTTGTTGTTCAACACCTCGGGGCAACGCATCGTGCAGGTTGGCGTTGCCGGTCTGCCCGATGTCTTTGAGCAACCGTTCGGCCAGCTCGACTTCACCTTCAAGCAGCGCCTTGGCGATGACTGGTCGGTGCGGTTGAAACTGCGCAACCTGCTCGACCCCAAGGTCGAGTTCACCCAGGGCGGTGAAACCACGCGCGCGTTCCGCAAGGGCCGCGAGATTGCACTGAGTTTCGAGTGGTCGCCGTTTTGAACGGCTGACCACCGCGTTCGGGATCAGCGCCTCGCGCCGGGCCTGCTGCGCGAAAACGGCAGCATTGCGACGAGCTTCCTCACGCCGCTGCCAACTCCAGCCGCACGCGATAACCCAGCACCTGCGCCGCGCGACTGAGCGTGTCGAGTGTCAGGCCGGTGTCGCTCGCATCGAGCAGGCGATCCAGATGCGAGCGACTGGTGTGCATCCGCTCGGCCATGGCTTTTTTGGTCAGCCCGCGCGCTTTCATCGCCTCGGCGATCTGCCAGGCGATCACGCGCTTGATGGCCACCGCCGTGGCCGTTTCGAGCAGACCATCCTCGGCCAGAAAATCGTCAAAGTCCGATCCGATGTGGGGGTTACGCTTACTCATCGTGTACCTCATTCTTGCGTTGCCTTGCCAATTTCAGGTCCGCTTGCGGGGTCTTGTCCGATTTCTTCACGAAGCCGTGCAGCACCACCATCATCGGCCCCAGCGTAGTGAACAGCACCCTGGCGATGCCGCCGGGGATGGCGCTGCGCACCTCCCACAGGCCCGCCTCCATCTTGCGCACCAGCGGCATGCCCAAGGGCCAGCCGAACTGAACGGTCTTGATGTCCTCGCCGATCGCCTTGCGCACGTCCACCGGCAAGCTTTTCAGCCAATCGCGAACGGGCTCGCTGCCGTTGCCGGAGGCATGGAAGCGAACGGACAAGATCGGCAGCATACGGCCAGTGTACCTAATTAGGTACGTACGTCAAGCGGCTGCGATCACGCTCACCTGCGGCTCGCGCCCCAACCCGTGTCTCGCCGCTCGCTATGGTTTCAAGAGGTTCCCATACGTCAGCACCTATCACGGGAACTCGGCAATCGGGCATTGAGTTTCGAGTGGTCGCCGTTTTGAACGGTAAACAAACCGCCACACGCCGGTAACACACGCCACCTACTCTAGTTGCGGGTCGCTTCGGGCCCACGTGTGCCGTGCCGCGATGGCTGGGCAATCCCATGTATTCTTTCAAGGAGCCGCTTCCATGACTTCCACCTTCCGCAAGTGCGCGATTGCCACCGCGCTGATCGGTGCCCTCGGCGCCGGATCGGCGTCGGCGGCGGTGCGCCTGAGCGATTCATTCGATGGCAACTGGTTCGACCCGGCGGCGCCGGGCCGTGGCATTTCGTTCGATTACATCCAGGACACCAGCGGCAACTTCGGCACCCTGTTCGGCGCTACCTTCACCTTCGACAACGCCGGTCAGCCGACGTGGCTGGTGTTCGTGCCGCAGATCACCGAGTTTGGCTACAGCGCTGAAAACTTCGACATCCTCAAGGTCAGCGGTGGCAGCTTTGCCGGCGCTTCCACCACTACCAACACCGTGGTCGGCGTTGGCAGCATCACCGTCAACTCCTGCACCAGCATCAGCTTGGCCGTGGACATGAATGCCGATACCGGGCTGGCCGATTTCACTTGGCCGCTGACCCCGGTCAACGGCATCGGCCAGGGCGATTGCGCGTTCCAGCGCGAGTTCACCGCCTGCCCGGCGTTTTCAACTCCGGCGCCGGCCTTTGGTGCTCGCGCCTGCGCCATCACCGGCAATTTCGAAAATCAGGACATCACCCTGAGCAACGAAATCACCTGGGTGATCGAAGGCAAGATCGGCATTGGCGGTGACAACATCAACCCGAGCACGCTCAACATCGAGCCGGGCACCCTACTGGTCAGTTCGGGTGACACCTTCGATCACATCGCGGTATCGCGCGGCTCGAAGATCTTTGCCGAAGGCACCGCCAAGGCACCGATCGTGTTGACCAGCCCCGGCGAGTTGCCGGGCTTTGGCGGCCCGCAACCGCGTGATGTCGGTGGCATCGTGCTCGCTGGCAACGCACCCGCCACCTGCGTGCCCAACTGCGTGGCCGAATGGGATCCGACCCTGCGTTACGGCGGCACTAACGCCAGCGACAACAGCGGCGTGTTGCGTTACGTGCAAGTGCGCTATGCCGGCTTCATCTTCGCGACGAATCGCGAGTTGAACTCGTTCACCATGAACGCCGTCGGCTCAGGCACCGTGCTGGATCATCTGCAATCGTTCAAGGGCGCCGATGACGCAATCGAGTTCTTCGGTGGCACCGCCAACGTGCGTTACTTCGTCGATATCTGCGGCGGTGATGATTCGATCGACTGGGATGAAGGCTACAGCGGCAAGGTTCAGTTTGCCCTGCTCAATCAGTTCGGTTGCGCCGGTGAAGATCATGGCTTCGAGCTGGCCAATGACCCGAACAACTTCGACGCCAGCCCGCGTGCCAATGGCACCGTCGCCAACGTCACCGCGATTGGTGGCGGCACGGCAAGCGCCAGCAGCCGCGATGGCTTCAACCTCAAGGAAGGCACCGGCGGCCACTTCTGGAATATTGTCGCGACCCAGTTCAAGCGTTCGTGCGTATCGGTGCAGGATGCCGCAACCGAAGCCGCTTCCGGCCCGGCGGCTTCGCTCAGCGGTCTGTTGACCATGAACAACACCGTGATCAACTGCGCTAACAGCTTCCGCGACAGCGGCGTCACCGCCGGCTACACCCAGTCGTGGTTTACCTCGCAAGCTGGCAACGTGGCGGCCGACCCGCAACTCACCGGCTTCCTGCCGGCGGCCAGCTCACCGGTGTTCGGCAAGGTGTTCGCGCCGACCGACGACTGGTTTGTGCCGACCAACTACGCCGGTGCGTTTGCTGGCCCCAACGCCAGCGACGACTGGACAGCGGGCTGGACCCACAACATCGGCAACGTAAGCACTCCGTAAGTTCTCTCCAGCGGGCGTAACAGCCAGCGCAACACCCGACCGGCCCGCAAGGGCCGGTTTTTTTTGCCGATCATCACCGCGCCAACGCCGTGGGGGCGCAGTACACGCGATGCGCTTCGGCCCTTGCGTTCACCGCGCCGGTAACCAAAACTGCGGCCATGCCCAGCACCAGACACGCCGCCAATTTGCTTTATGCCCTGAGCTGGCTGATCGGGCGCCTGCCGTTTGCTGTTTTGAATGCAATCGGCGCGACGCTGGGGCAATGCCTGTACTGGCGCGGTAGCCGCGAAGCGCGGGTAACCCGACGCAATCTGGAACTGGTACAGCCAGGCATCAAAGCGCGCCAGCGCGATGTGCTGGCGGCGGCCGTGCTGCGCGCAGTCGGGCGCAACAGCTTGCACACCCTGCGCTTCTGGACCCGGCCCTGGCGCGGCAATCGCGCGCTGATTGCCCAGGTGCATGGCGAAGCGTTGCTGCACGCGGCATTGGCGCGCGGCCGCGGCCTGATCATCGCGGCCCCGCACTATGGCAACTGGGAGCTGCTCAACCAGTTTCTGGCCAGTTGCGCAGCCATCACCCTGGTCTACCGGCCGCCGGAGAGCGCTATCGCCGAACACTATCTGTTGCGCGTGCGTGACCGCCCCGATGTCACCCAGGTACCGGCACGCAGCAGTGGCGTGCGCGCCTTGCTGCGCACCCTGCACGCCGGCGGCATGGTCGGCATCCTGCCCGACCAAAGGCCGAAAGCCGGTGAAGGCGCATTCGCGCCGCTGTTCGGCATCCAGACCCTGACCATGACCCTGCTCACCCGGCTGGCGCAACGCACCGGCGCCAGCGTGTTGTTTGCCATCGCCGAACGTCGGCCGGGTTTCGCCAGCGCACATTACGACGTGCATTTTTTCCCCGCCGACGCCGCCATTGGCGGCAGCGACGATGCCGCTGCTCTGGCAGCACTCAATGCCGGGATCACAGCCATCGCACAACGTGATCCACTGCAATACCAATGGAACTACAAACGCTTCAATGCACGGCCGCCAGGCTCGGATGAAACCAACCCGTATCTGCGCGGTTAGTGTCGTGTTGCAATCTGTTTGGAGCTTATCTTGCCAGGCAACCATCGCAGGATTTTCCTGCTGATAGCACCACGCCGCGCAGGCTGTCGCGGGTGGCCGCATCCGCAGTCACGTTGCTGGTCGCTCACAGGGTGAGCTCCTACAATAAAGCGGAGACCTGCATCTGTAGGAGCCCACCCTGTGGGCGACCAAGTGCAGCGTCGGGGCCGCTGCCCAGCCAACAGCGAAGTGATCGACGGCGCGATTTCGAAAGTACCGCCAAGTGCGGCGCACTACACTAGACGGCTATCATTCGGCATCAGGTAACGGATCACTCCCAATGAGCGAACACGCAACACCGGAGGAAACGACAGCGCCAACCGGGATCGACTGGGAGCACCTGCCGACCAACGCGGCGCATGCCGCCGGCATCGTCGGTGCGCTGTCATCGTGCTGGCTGCCGGCACCGCTGTTTACGTTGTGGTATGCGCTGCTCGGCCGCAGCACGGCCATCGCGATTACCCTTGCGCTGATCGTTGTGTGCGCTGTAGTCGGCGGATGGTGGAACCGTCGCCGTACCCGCCGCGTGCGCTATGCCTTGCTCGGCGAGGGGCTGCGCATCCGTCGCGGCCTGTGTTTCTGGCATGAAATCGTGCTGCCGCGCAGCCGGGTGCAGCACCTGGACCTGGAACGTGGCCCGATCGAGCGGCACCTGGGCCTGGCAACGCTGGTCATCCACACTGCCGGCACGCGCATGAATGCGGTGCGGCTGGCGGGTTTGAATGAACAGCGCGCATTGGCGCTGCGCGATGCGCTGCTGCCGAACGAAAATGGCGTTTCCGACGATGCCGTCTGAACCTGCATCGCCGATACTGACCAGCGACGAGCGCCGCCTGCATCCGCTGTCGTGGCTGTTTGTGCTGCTGGCGCAACTGCGCCAGTTTGCAGTGCCATTGATCGTGCTGGTGCTGGCCGGCGGTCGTGGTGAGCGCTGGGAACTGGTCGGCGCGGTCGGCGCACTGGCGTTGCCGCTGATCGCGGTAGCGCAGTATTTCAGCTACCGCTTTCGCATCGCCGATGACGAGCTGATCATCCGCAGCGGCATTTTTCAGCGCAATCGACGGCATATCCCGTTTCGCCGCATCCACAATGTCAGCCTGCACCAGAATCTGTTGCATCGCCTGTTCGGCGTTGCCGAAGTACACCTGGAATCGGCCGGCGGGGTCAAACCCGAGGCGCAGATGCGGGTGCTGTCGCTGGCTGACGCGCAAGCGCTGGAAGCGCTGGTACAGGGCCGTGGCAATGCGCCACAAGCGCCTGCAGCAGATGCCGCAACGCCAGCGCCGGCCACGTTGCTGTTGTCGCTGCCAACCAGCGAGTTGCTGCGTCTGGGCCTGGTCTCCAATCGCGGCATGGTGGTGGTGGCGGCAGGCATCGGCGTGCTTGCGCAGTCCGGCTCGCAGTCTTTCGGTGCTGCGCTCAAGAGCATCACGCAAAACCTGTTCGGCTGGGCCAATGGCCAGCATCTGAGCGTGATCGGCTGGCTGCTGGCGGGCATCAGCCTGTTCATCGTGTTCGCCGCCGTGCTGCGCCTGCTGTCGATGCTGCTCGCGATCTTGCAATTCCACGGCTTCACCCTGCACCAGCAGGGCCAGCGGCTGAGCGTGGAAGCCGGCTTGCTGACCCGGATACGCGCACACACGCCGCGCCATCGCATCCAGGCGTGGACGCTGCACGAATCGTTGCTGCAACGTTGGCTGCATCGGCAAAGCCTGAGTATCGACAGCGCGGTGATCCAGGCCGCCAACAACCAACGCAGCCTGCGTGATCTGGCGCCGATCGCACCACCGCACACCGTGAATGCCTTGCTGCAACGCCTGCTGCCTGCGGCTAGCTGGCCCGACCTGGATTGGCAGCCGCTGCATCCACGGGCGTGGCGACGGATGCTGATGATCCCCAGCGCGATGACGTTGCTGGTCAGCGCCGCACTGTGGCTGCGCTTTGGCAATGTCGCTCTGTTCGCGCTGCTGGCACTGCCGTGGTGGTGGCTGCGTGCGCGGCGTCTGGCGAAGTTCGCTGGCTATGCACTCACCGACTCGGTGATCGCCATTCGTGGTGGCTGGCCGGGCCATTACTGGCGGCTGGCCGAGATCAGCAAATTGCAGGTCATCGGCATCAGCAGCACGCCGTTTGATCGCCGCCACGCCATGGCTACCTTGTGGCTGGACACCGCCGGCGCCTCTGCGACGCAGCCACGGCTGCGGATTCGCTACCTGCCCAAGGCGCAGGCGCGCGCACTGCTGGAAACGCTCAACGCGCGGATGCAGCGCAGCGGCATTGTGGAAGCGTCATCAATGGATTCGCCCGCGCGCACTGATATCGCGGAAGATAGCGACTGCGAACCGCAATGATGGATGACACCGCCATGGCACCAGCCACCGCATGCCGCTGAGCTGGAACGAAATCAAGGATCGCGCCCTGCGCTTCTCGCGCGAGTGGGCGCACGAGTCGTCGGAAGATGCCGAAGCTAAATCGTTCTGGGATGAGCCTCTTGCGATTCCTCGATCCGGCCTGCGGCTGCGGAAACTTTCTGGTGATTGCCTACCGTGAGCTTCGATTGCTGGAACTGGCAGTGCTTGAACGCTTGTATGCACGTCAGGGCTCGGTGTTCAGCGGGGTCAGTGAGCACGTCGCGATCGATGTCGATCAGTTCTACGGTATCGAAATCGAAGAGTTCCCCGCGCAAATCGCCCAAGTGGCGCTGTGGCTGATGGATCATCAGATGAACCTACGCGTGGCCGAACGTTTCGGCGAATACTTCGCACGCCTGCCGCTGGTGAAGTCGCCGATGATCGTCCATGGCAACGCCCTGCGCATCGACTGGAATGACGTTGCACCGCGTGAACGGCTCAGTTACATCCTCGGCAATCCGCCGTTTGTCGGCGCCAAGATGATGAGCGCCGAACAGCGCGGCGATCTGCTCGCCATCGCCGGCAATCTCAAAGGCGCCGGCCTGCTCGATTTCGTATCGGCGTGGTATCTCAAGGCCGCGCAGTACATGACTGCCGGTGCGCTTGTCCCCTCGCCCACCGAGACTGGTGCGGGAAGTGTGGGTGCGTTGCAATCGGGCCGCCACGCCAATGCCGAACCCTCACCCGGCCCTTCGGGCCACCCTCTCCCACGGGGAGAGGGAACTCCTATCCGTTGCGCGTTTGTCTCCACCAATTCAATCACCCAGGGCGAACAGGTCGGCGTGCTCTGGGCACAGATGTTGCGCCATGGCCTGCACATCCATTTCGCGCACCGCACCTTCACCTGGAACAACGAGGCGCGCGGCGTTGCCGCCGTACACTGCGTCATCATCGGCTTCAGTGCCGAGGACATCCGGCCCAAGCGTTTGTTCGACTACGATACCGTCAAATCCGACCCGCACGAAGTCATCGCCGGCAACATCAACCCGTATCTTGTCGATGCTGCCGACGTGCTGCTACCCAACCGCAGCAAGCCGATTTGCGATGTGCCGCAAATCGGTATCGGCAACAAACCCATCGATGGCGGCAATTATCTGTTCAGCACGCAAGAACGTGATGCCTTCATTGCCGCCGAACCAGGAGCCGCGCCATGGTTCCGGCGCTGGCTCGGTGCTGACGAGTTCATCAACGGCTGGGAACGCTGGTGCCTGTGGCTGGGCGAGTGCCCACCCGAGGTGCTACGCCGGCTGCCATTGGCAATGCAGCGGGTGCAGGCGGTGCGCGCATTTCGCCTCGCCAGCAAAAGCGCGCCGACGCGCAAAATCGCCGACACCCCAACCCGGTTTCATGTCGAAAACATCCCGACATCCGATTACCTCGTGGTTCCGGAAGTGTCTTCGGAACGTCGTACATTCATCCCGATCGGATTCGTTGGCCCCGAGACCCTGTGCAGCAATCTGGTCAAGATCATTCCCCACGTCACCCTCTACCACTTCGGCATCCTCAACTCGACCATGCACATGTCCTGGGTGCGCCAGACGTGCGGGCGTCTCGAAAGCCGCTATCGCTATTCCGCCGGCATCGTCTACAACAACTTCCCGTGGCCGGCGCTTTCGCTTGAACCCCTCTCCCTCCGGGAGAGGGGCAGGGGTGAGGGTGCGACCTCGCGCAATCCGCCACTGCCACAAAGCGCGCGCGCCTTCGCGCGCAGCCTGCGCCAGCAGGAGACCGACGCCGAAGCGCGCCTGTGGCATCTGCTGCGTGCCCGGCGTCTGGGCGGGTTCAAGTTTCGCCGTCAACACCCGACCCCGCCCTACGTGATCGATTTCTACTGCGCCGAACAGCGATTGGCGGTGGAACTGGATGGCGGCCAACACGTTGATGCGACTGTGCGCGATAGCCAGCGCGATACTTTCTTGAACGCGCAAGGCATCCGTGTGCTGCGGTTCTGGAATGATGCGGTGTTCAAGGAGACGGAGAATGTGCTGTCGGTGATTTGGGATGCGCTGCATGATGCTGCGGATGGCGAATCCGAACCCTCACCCCCAGCCCCTCTCCCGGAGGGAGAGGGGAGCAAAGCGCTGCATTCCCCTTCCCGCACCGGGCAAGGCTGGCCCGAAGGATCGAGTGAGGGTACGACCATCAAGCACCGCAACGCCATCGAAACCGCCGCCCAGGGCGTGCTCGATGCACGCGCGCAATTCCCACACAGCACCTTGGCCGATCTATACGACCCGCTGAGCATGCCGCCGGCTTTGGTGAAGGCGCATCAAGTGCTCGACCGCGCTGTCGATGCCGCCTACCTGGCAGCGGAAAAGGCGGCTGGCCGCAAAGCACCGAAACTGGGCAGCGACGCTGAGCGCGTGGCCTTCCTGTTCCAGCGCTATCAGGCGCTGACCTCGCTGCTGCCGGCGGCAGCCGCGTCGCGTCGCCGCAAACGCTGACAGTTAAGCGTAGTCAACTACGCTTAATGCTTTCATCGCGCGTAACATGTTTAATATCAATTTGTTGCGTTTACTGGCTGTTGTCTTCCTTTGACACGCACATCAACGGCGTGGAGAACGACGCATGAACGAGATCATCATCTCGATCAGGGGTGATCAGCCCGATCAAGCCCGGGTACTCGCGCGAGCAGAGGCCAAGCGCCTGCTGCAGCGCATCGAGCGCTTTCGCTGTGTGGTGCTCGACTTTTCCGGTGTCACGTTGATTGGCCAGGGTTTCGCGGATGAGGTATTCCGGGTATTTGCCAATGCGCATCCGGCAATTGTGCTGAGTGCGGTGAACGCCGAAGAACAGGTAAAGGCGATGATCGTGCGTGCCGGCGGTCAGGTGCAAGACGATCTATTCGATTCCGGCACCACGCAAGCCACGCTTGATCTTTCCTGAAGCAACCGTCCGGCAGTTGCCCTGCGGCACGACAGGTTTGCGGCGACATCGGCCAGCGCCAGCTACACTGCCGCCATGCGCACTCTTTGTTTTTTGCTGTTTCTCGCCGCGTTGCCCGCCACGCCCGCGTATGCGCAAGGCGCAGACGCCGACATCAGCGCGCTGCGCGAAGCCTTTGCGCTGACGCAGGACGAGCCGGGCACGCGCTATGAGCGTGCGGAAAAGCGCCTGCGTGGCCATCCGTTGCACGCCTGGCTGGAATATGTCCATCTGAGCCGTGATGCGCAGCGTCTGGATGCCGAAGACGTGTCGTCGTTTTTGCAGCGCAATGATGGCCAGCCGGTCGCCAGCCAGTTACGCAGCGACTGGCTGCGCGAGTTGGTGCGTCGTGGTGATGATGCGCAATTGCTGCGCGATTACCGACCACAAAACGACACCGCGATTGCCTGTGCCTACCTGCGTGCCAGCAGCGCAACCACCGGCAATGATGACGCGTGGAATAGCGCGGTGCGCGTGCTGTGGCTGAGCCCGAACTCACTGCCCGCCGCCTGCGATCCGCTTTGGGTAATCGCGCAGCAACGCGGCGTAATCGATGATGCGCTGCGCTGGCAGCGGATCATGGCCGCAGCGGCGGCCGGTGAAACCGGGTTGATGCGCTTCATCGCACGCGCCCTGCCCAGCACCGATGCTGACAAGGCGCAGGCCTACGCCGCGTTTATCGCCGCGCCGGATGCCAGCGTACGCAACTGGCCAAAGGATGTGCGCAATGCCGAGATTGCAGTGCTCGGTTTGAACCGACTGGCACGCAGCAACGCTGATGCCGCCGAAGCCCTGCTCGCAATTCTGGCCACGCCGCTGAAACTGAGTGCCGAACAAGTTGCGGCGGTGCGCTATCAACTTGCGTTGTGGACGGTGGCATCGTATTACCCCGGTGGTGCCGAGCGTCTGGCGCGGGTACCGGCGGCGGCATTTGATGAGCGCCTGCACGAGTGGCGGGTACGCGAGGCCCTGTCCCGCAGTGATGATGTCGCTGCGCTGACGGCACTGCGGGCGATGCCCACGGCACAAAGGGCAGAATCACGTTGGCGCTATTTTGAAGCGCGTTTGCTGGAGCGTCGCGGCGATGCAGCCGCTGCCATGGCGTTGTATCAACAGGTGGCACAGGAAGCCAATTTCCACGGTTTTCTGGCCGCCGATCGGCTCGATCAGGACTATGCGCTTTGTCCGCTTGCGGTGAACACTGCCAAGCCAATGCGCGCCGCGTTGGCCGAAAACCTGGCGCTGATTCGCGCACTCACGCTGTTCAAACTCGACCGCCCGGCATGGGCCGAGCGCGAATGGCGCGCACTGCTGCCCACGCTGGATGATGCACTGCGCATCGAGGCGATACGGCAAGCGCGCGCAGTGGGCTGGCACAACCGAATATTTGATCTGGGCAAAAATCCGGACGAGTTGCGTTACTACGGCCTGCGCTTTCCGCTGCCGTATGCCTCATTGCTGCGTGAGCAAGCCAAGCAACACGCGTTGGACCCGGCCTGGCTGGCGGCGCAAATTCGCGCTGAAAGTACGTGGATGGGGAATGCGCGGTCAGCGGCCAATGCATTGGGCCTGATGCAACTGCTGCCGGGTACCGGTAAAGCCCTGGCACAAAAACTCGGCACCCCTTGGCGCGGCGAGCGCACCCTGCTGCAGGGTGCCACCAACATCCGGCTGGGCAGCGCGTATCTTGCGCAAATGCTCGAACGCCACCAACAACTGCCGTACGTGGCGATTGCCGCCTACAATGCCGGTGCAACGCCGGTAGCACGATGGCGTACACAGCGGCCCGATCTGGACCCGGATATCTGGATCGAGACGATTCCATACAAGGAAACCCGTGAATATGTCGCACGCGTACTGGCATTCAGCGTGATCTACGACTGGCGCATTGGAGGCCAGGCAACCCCGGTCAGTGCGCGCATGCGCGGTCTGGCCGGGCCGGAGGTTCATCACCGTCATTTTGTCTGCCCCACCGCGGCAGGGAGCACCACGCCATGAGCAGCAAACGCATCGTTGTACTCGGCGGCACCGGATTTGTAGGCCGCCATCTGATTTCGCGGCTGTGTGCAGAAGGTCATCAACTGACCGTGCTCAGCCGCAACCTGGATGCGCATTTGGTGCGCTTCCTGCCGCCCGGCTCGCAACGGCTGAGTTGCGATGTCTACGATGGCGCGGCACTGGCGCGCGCCTTTACTGGCGCCGATGTGGTGGTCAACCTGGTCGGCATCCTCAACGAGCCGGGCAACTCCGGGCAAGGTTTTCGGCGTGCCCATTCCGAACTGACTTACCTCGTCACCAGTGCCTGCCGCGAGGCCGGTGTAAAGCGTTTGTTGCACATGAGCGCGCTCAATGCCGGCCGTGGCCAGAGCCATTATCTGCACACCCGCGGCGAAGCCGAAACCGTGATCAAGGCCAGCCATCTGGATTGGACCATCTTCCAGCCGTCGGTGATTTTCGGCCCCGATGATGGCCTGCTCACCCGCTTCCGCGATCTGTTGCGCTTCATCCCGGTGCTGCCGCTGGCACGCGCCGAGTGCAAGTTCGCACCGGTCTACATCAAGGACGTGGTCGAGGCATTTGCGCGCGCGCTCGACAACCCGGCCACGGTGCGTCAGGTGTATGAACTGTATGGCCCGGAAGTGATCAGCCTGAAAAAGCTGGTGCGGCGGATTGCCCAGGTGATGGGCTGGAAGCGTCTGGTGCTGCCGCTGCCCGATTCGCTGGGCTGGGTGCAGGCAATGCTCGCCGAGTGGATTCCGGGCAAGCCGTTTTCGCGCGACAACTTTCGTTCGCTCGCCACCGATTCGGTTGGCGGCATTGACGGCCTGCATCGGCTCGGAATCACACCGACGCCATTGAGCTCGCGCATCGAGCGCTTGCTCGGCAGTGCCGACAGCCGGCAAAAGCGGCTCGACCGCTACCGCCGCCAGCTGCAATGACTCCCGGCCATCATCCCCATCGGCAATGAAGACCTATCTGGTTGGTGGCGCAGTCCGTGATCGCCTGCTCGGCCGCCCACCCGGTGACCGCGACTGGGTGGTGGTGGGCTGCACGCCCGAACAGATGCTGGCGCAAGGCTTTCGCGCGGTGGGCCGCGATTTTCCGGTATTCCTGCATCCGCAAACACACGAAGAACACGCACTGGCGCGCACCGAACGCAAATCCGGGCGCGGCTATCGCGGCTTCGTGGTGGATGCCGACCCAAACGTCACCCTGGAACAGGATCTGCAGCGGCGCGACTTCACCATCAATGCCATCGCCGAGGATACCGACGGCCAACTGATCGACCCGTTTGCCGGCGCTGCCGATATTGATCGGCGCCTGCTGCGCCATGTCAGCGATGCCTTTGCCGAAGACCCGGTACGCATCCTGCGCGCGGCGCGCTTCATGGCACGCTTCGCGCCGCTGGGGTTCAGCGTCGCGCCGGAAACATTGGCGCTGATGCGCACCATGGTTGCTGCGGGTGAAGTCGATCATCTGGTGCCCGAGCGGGTGTGGCAGGAGCTCGAACGCGCGCTGCGTGAACCGCGCCCGGCCGCGTTCGTGCAAACCCTGCGTAGCTGTGGCGCGCTGGCGCGCATCGTGCCCGAAGTCGATGCGCTGTATGGCGTGCCGCAACGCCCCGAGTATCACCCGGAAATCGACACCGGCATCCACACCGAAATGGTCTGCGACATGGCCGCGCAGCTTGCACCGGGCGACAGCGTGATTGGGCTGGCAGCGCTACTGCATGATCTGGGCAAGGCACTGACGCCGACCAACGATTTGCCTCGCCATATCGGCCATGAACACAACGGCTTGCCGGCGGTGGAAGCGGTATGTGCGCGGCTGAAAGTACCGAGCGAGCACCGCGAGCTGGCGCTGATTGCCTGCCGCGAGCACCTCAACGTGCATCGTTTCGGCGAACTGCGTGCTACCAGCGTTCACGACCTGATCGCTCGCTGCGATGGCTTTCGCAAACCGACGCGCATCGATCAGCTCGCCAGCGTTTGCGAAGCCGACAAACGCGGCCGCCTCGGGCTTGCCAACACGCCCTATCCGCAAGCCGAACACCTGCGCCGAGCGCACGCGGCTGCTCTGGCCATTGACGCCCGCGCCATTGTCGCGCGCGGCATCAGCGGCCCGGCGGTGGGGGAAGCACTGCGTCGCGAGCGGATTGCCGCGATTGCGCAAGCGTGCAACGACGACGCGCCGAATGATGCTCGATGAGCAGTGCCGATGCGCCGCCCAACGGCAGAACGCTCAAGTTCGGCGCGAATAAATGACGCCAACTCTTTGGCTATAAAGGCTTTTATCCCGATCGCCAGCGTCCGCTGAAGATCATGCGATACTTTGTATTGCTATCAAATCACTGCTTCGCAGAAACACCTTGTAGCAAAAGCATTTAATGCTGTAGTGGCATGTATATACAATAGCCCCTCTCCACGGAATGTCTTGCTTGGTCATTGATATCCGGGTATGGCAGAAAATCGCAGGCAAACTTGCCGAAAAGCACCATGTGACAATCAGAGAGATCGAAGAATGCTTCGCCAATCGCTGCGGAGCGGAGCTGACGGACAGCAGGGAACAACACGCGTCCGACCCACCGACGAGGTGGTTTATCGCGGCAACCAATCATTGTCGCTTACTCAAAATCGTATACGTGCTACGCGATAGCAATGTGCATATTCGAACCGCCTATGAACCTAACGAAGTAGAACTAGCGATCTACCGCCGCCATGGCGGAAACACTGAATGACAACGTACTGACAAGGTGGAGAAAAGCTGATGACGACCAATCGCAATAGCAATCTCACGCAAGACGAATGCCCTTGGGAAAACGGCACATTGGGCCGCGACGAGGCTCATGTCATGGCATTGGATGCCAAGACTTCCCGTGAAACCGACGACGCAACGGGCCTGCAGATGATTTCGATCCGCCTGGAAAAATCGCTTCTGCGCGATCTGAAGGAAATTGCCGCTCAACATGGCATCGGCTATCAGCCAATGGTCCGCGATCTGCTGCATCGCTTCGCAACGGCTGAGATCAAGACGCTCCTGCAAGAACGGTTGCGCGAAGTTATGCAAGCGGAAACGAGTCAGGGCGAGTCGGTTGCACCCGTTGAAGAATTCATGGCACGTCGTAGCGCCTGAGGCGGCGCTGGCGATACAGCCCGGCACCCTTCGCTATTACGAAAAATTTGGCCTGCTTCCCTGGGCCGGCCACTAGCAGCCTGTCGGGCTTTGCTGGTCGAGGCGAAAATTCGCCTGCGCGAGGACAGATTTTCGCCGGATCGCCGGCGCGTAGCACCGCTACGGGTCAAGATTCGGCGGAAATATGCACCGCGCAGACGGATTTGCAGCCCG
>JAUXUI010000007.1 GCA_030681035.1 Lysobacteraceae bacterium
TCCACTTCGCCGCCGAGATTTCGATCGCCATCGCCATCTGGCACACTGCGTTCTGGATCGCCGTCATTGCCGTATCTCCTCTTTCGTCGGTTGGGGATCGCAGTGTCGGCGATCCGCCTTCGGGCTCATAGGGTCTACGACTGAGCCTTGACTTGGGTGGATTGGTGCATTTACCGCCGTCAAGGCGACCGTGGCCAAAGCCGTCATTATGGTCTTTGTGAGATAAGGACTCATGTGTTTTCACTCCATGGTCTTTGTTTGTTGTTGCGTCCGTTTCAACCGCCGTCAGTGCATTAGTCGAAAGCCCACCCCCTTGCCGTTGTAGCCAGGCAGTATTCCAGGATGGGGCTCCAGTCGTCGCGGTCGCGGATGGCCACGCAGGCAGCGAGGATGCTGAACTCGGCGCGGTTCCACAGCGCGTCCAGCAAGCGCAGGAATAATGGGCTGGGGCCGAGGCGTTGGCGAACCAGCCAACAGACATAGAGCCTCACCGTGCGGCCATTACCGTCGAAGAAGGGGTGTACCTGCAACAGCCGAACCAACGAAACCATCGCGATCAGCGTGGTCGGCCATGGCCGCCGAACCATGGTCAGGATGGCGTCGACCAGTGCATCGAGCCGGGGTGCAGGCGAGCCGACATGCGACGAGAGCGCCGGGTGCGGCGCCTCGATCCAGACCGGCCCTGTGCGAAACCCGGCCTGGGGTTTGCCGAGAATCAGCGCATTGAGATCGACCAGTTCACGACGCTGGATTTTCCTCGACTGAAACGCCCTTGCTGCCGCGCTGGCGAGGCCCGCGAAGCGGTCATCCCACCCCCTCCCAAAAAAAGAGTGAGCGGGCGTTGTCCTGGGCCAGCGAGGCAACGGCAGCGCCATCGAAAGCACGCGCATCCCCGCTCGCTTGCGTCATCCGGTCGAGTTCCTCGAAGCCGGCAACGTACTGCGACGCTATCACCGGCACCATCGGCGCGGGGATGTAGCTTTGATAGGGCTTGCTGCGGAGGACTTCGGTTACGAACATTCAGCGATAGGTCAGCTCGGAGGTTGTCGAACACTACCAACGGACTGTGACGGCTATCAAACTTCAGGTTCCCAGGGCTTCATCGTGATGTATCGCTCACGACCCCCACGGATTGACGACGGATACACCCGCCGCTTGGCAGGGGGCCGTATCGCGCGACGCCACAATGAAACCTCGCGAGGACGCAATCGCGGCGATGTAGCCGTCAGGTGTCGGGAACCCTCGACCACTGGCCTTTGCCAACACCGCCAACTCGGCATAACGCCGAGCTGCATCGGTATCGAATGGCAACACCCGATCCCTGAACAGCACCATGAGACCGTCTAAGGCCTGTGTCAGCATGTCCTTGCGCTTGCCGGCCGGGAGCGCGGCAATGCCAAACAGCAGCTCGGTCAACGTCACGCTGGACAGGTAGAGTGTTTCGGCCGCTTGATCGTTCAGCCAGGCCCGCACCGACGGGTGCGGCTCGGGCTTCATGGCTTCGGAAACGACATTGGTATCAAGGACGATCATTCAAGCCTCAACGGCTCGGCCGGCGTCTTGTCTCTCACCCGGCCGAAGACCTCGACATCCTCGTTGGCCAGACCGATCGTGCGGCCCAATGCCGCAAGGGCATCGCCCACGCGAACGCGCGACCCTGGTTTGACGGCGTTCGCCAGAATCTCGCGGACCTCGGCCTCGGTGCTTTGCCCATGCAGTGCGGCGCGTACCCGTAGCGCGCGGTGTACGTCGTCGGGCAGATTGCGCACTGTCAGCATCGCCATGACATCACCTCATAAAAATGCATTCTACGCAGGCATATCAGCATTTTGTATGCACCCACACTATCGCGATGGCGCATTGTCATGTCGTGACATGTGTTTGTCGACATGGTTCTGCGACGTCCAGAGAAAGCAATCATGTGGCTCTCCAAGATGCGCAAAAAATCCGGAAAATCGGGTCGAGCCTTGTCAGATTTTGACAAGCCCGACTCCAAGTCCATCCGTTCGCTTCGCCCGGCCTGCAGGGGCAGGTCTCCTCCGCCCGTGGAAGCCTGCCTGCAGGCGAACGATGTTGCGAGAAGCTTCGCGCGCAGGCGCGCTCCCACACAAATCCTCCGGCGTGGTTGCCACGTTTGCCCTCGATCACCCCGAAGTCTCGCTTGCCTTCGACCAGCAGCGCGTAATTGGGCCGCCCACAGAGCCTGCCCCAGACTTGATCTGGGGGTGGGTTCCTACAGGGGCGAGTCGCCGCTCGTGTCACCCGAACTTCCCTGGTTCGTCATTCCCGCGACTGTGCGCACCGGGAGCGCTCGCGAACAGCGAAGCTGGCTTGCAAGGCGGCTGGCATGACGACGCTAAAGTAACTGGCATTGGGTCATCAGGCCCCAACGTGGCACGATGTGGGTATCCGGGGTAATGTTTGAGCCGAAGGGTTTGGGGGAATCGGATGGATCGAGAGCTTGTCCAGGCCATTGCGCGATTTTTCAGTGCTGCGCTGGCGCTGGCGCTTCTGTTGTCTGCCCCGGTCTGGGCGTCGCAGGCCACCATCGACCAGACCACAACCAAGCTCGATCTGCGCAGTGAATTGACCTGGCAGCTTGATGAACACGCCGATCAGAACGCGGTATCCATGTTCGAAAGGGTCGATGCAGGCAGCTTCAAGACGCTCCCCGCGCAAGGCCCCACGTTTGGCTTTCATGATGGTGCGTTCTGGCTGCACGCCAGCGTACTCAATCGCAGCGGTAGCGATCAACGCTGGTTGCTGGTGCTGTCCTATGCGCTGATCGACTCGCTTGACTTGTACTTGCGCTATCCCGATGGCCGCATCGAGCACTTCGTGTCGGGCGACACCCTGACCTTTGCCGCACGTTCGGTAAGCTATCGTCATCCGAATTTCTGGATCGACATCGCCAACGGTGAGGATGTCGATATTTTGTTGCGAGCGCAGAGCCGCAGTTCGATCCAGTTGCCGCTGGCCATTTATTCACCCGGCGCGTTTGCCGAAATGGCGCATAACGCACAACTGGGGCTCGGCATCTATTACGGCGTACTGCTCGGGCTGCTGTTGTACAACCTGATCCTCTGGTTGGCATTACGCGATGCCAACCACTTGTGGTATGTGCTGCATCTTTCGGGCATTGGTCTGCTCAGCGCCTGCATCTATGGCCTGGCCTTTGAATGGCTGTGGCCGCAATCGCCGTGGCTGGCCAATCAGTCGGTGCCCATTTCCATTGCCCTTGCACAATTGGCGATGCACCAGTTCGCACGGCGCTTTCTGGATCTTCGGCACACCTGGCCGCTGGGCGACCGCATTGCAAAAGCGATTTTGGCCATCTACGCAGCGCTTGCGGTTGCCTCGTTGGCGTTACCGTACAGCACAGCGGTATTGATCGGTACCGCGCTGGTGTTCCCTGGCGCAATTTACATCCTGATTGAAGGTATCAACGCCGCGCGCCACGGTTTTCGTGCCGCCCGTCTGTTTTTGCTGTCTTGGTCAATCCTCCTGCTCGGCGCAGCGGTATACGCCATGGTGTCGTTTGGGGTGTTGCCAAAAACATTGCTCACCGAATATGGCATCCAGATCGGCTCGGTCCTCGAAATGTTCGGCCTGTCGTTCGCGCTGGCCTATCGTTACGTGGCGCTGCGCAGCGAAAACGAACGCATTATCCACTCGGCCAAGACCCAGCTTGAACGGCGCGTGGCCGAGCGCACCGGCGAACTTCAAAGCGCGCTCGAACAACTCGCCGATGCCAATGCGCGCTTGCGCCAACTCAACCGCCACGATCCGCTGACCGGCGCCTACAACCGCAGCCATGTCAACGAAAGCTACGAACGAATGCTCAGGCATGTGCAGCACGACCGGCAACAGCTTGGCCTGCTGATACTGGATGTTGATCATTTCAAGGCGATCAACGACAACTACGGCCATCTTGCCGGCGATGATTGCCTGCGCGAAGTTGCCAAGCGCATTAAAAGCCAATTGAACGACGAGCGAAGTATCGTTGCGCGATTCAGCGGCGAAGAGTTTGTGATCTTGGCAGCCTGCAACGACTGGGACGAGGCAAACGCGATGGCCGAACTACTGCGACAGCAGTTCGCCGCAAGCCCGATCGCATGCCAGGGCATGTCGATGACGATCGGTGTCAGCATCGGTATACACCTGATCGACCCGCTGATGCCGCAAACGCTGGATCGGGCGCTGACATGGGCTGATCGAGCGCTGTCGGCGGCAAAAAAGGCCGGCCGCAATACGGTTGTACGCTCCGATGCCGTGAGCTAGTGTAGTGTTCGATTCTTGATGGAACTTAAAAGTCTTGCCGATGTCCAATTCATCACCTGGATTGAGCATGGAGTGAGTCAGTGCGAGTAGCCCCGGCGATTGAATTGACCAAAGCGCAGGAGCACGAGCTGACC
>JAUXUI010000097.1 GCA_030681035.1 Lysobacteraceae bacterium
TCGCGCGGTATTGCGCCACCTGTCGCTCACAGGGTGAGCTCCCACAGAGACGGGTCGCGTTATTTTGTAGGAGCCTACCCTGTGGGCGACCGTCATCGCGCGGTATTGCGCCACCTGTCGCTCACAGGGTGAGCTCCCACAGAGACGGGTCGCGTTATTTTGTAGGAGCCCACCCTGTGGGCGACATGGCGACAGAACGAGGTGCGCGCCGGCTATCGGGCACTCACTCCAGCAGCGCCACCGACTTGACCTGCAACCACAGATCAAGCCCCAAGGTGAGTTCCAACAGCGCAGCCGAACGCCGCGTCACCCGCGCCAGCCAGGTAGCGTCGCCCACACGCAGTTGCACATTCAGCAAACCGGGATGAACATCATCCTCGATGGCCAGCACCTGCCCCGGCAACAGATTGAGGATGCTCGACTGCTCGGGACGCTGACGTACCAGGCTCACATCGCGCGCCAGCACCCGCACCCGCACCTTGTGGCCCGTTGCAAAACCATTGTCGGGCACCCACAACACTGCGCCAGGCAGATCCACGCGCAGCAAGTGCCAGGCCGCGTCACGCGCACCAACCACGCCATCGAGCACCGTGCCCTGGGCATCGTCGGGCGTTACCATCGCGCCATGCGTTGCCAGCACCCTCGCCAGCGGGCCACTGGCCACCACTCGCCCGCGTTGCAGCAGCACCAGATGATCGCCCAGATGGATCGCTTCGGCCGGATCATGGGTGACATAAAGCACGGGTATTGCGGCGTGCTCATGCAGGCGATCCAGATACGGCAGCAATTCGCGTTTGCGCGCCTGATCCAGCGCTGCCAGCGGCTCGTCCATCAACAACACCTGCGGGTTACTGGCCAGCGCTTGCGCAATGCACACGCGCTGGCGCTCGCCGCCCGATAACGTAGCCGGCCGCCGCTGCAACAACCCACCAACATCGAGCAGGTCGATGATCCGATCCAGCGGCTGCGAACCCGCCTGCGTGCTGCGCTTGCGCCCGTAATCAAGATTGCCCGCCACATCCAGATGCGCGAACAGGCTGGCTTCCTGAAACACATAACCCACGGCGCGGCGATGGGTTGGCAGCGAGCGGCCACCATCAAGCCACAACGTGCCGGCGATGCGCAACGTGCCGCGTGCGCGACGTTCCAGGCCAGCCACACAGCGCAGCAGCGTGCTTTTGCCCGAGCCCGAAGGGCCAAACAACACGGTGATGCCCTGTCCCGGCAAGCACAGATCGACGTCGAGGCAGAAGTCCCTACGCTCAAGACGCAACTGCACAGTCATGTCGTGGCCGGCAGTCATGCTCGCGGCTCCGCACGCCGCGAGCCATACACCAGCAGCAACACCACGAACGAGAACAGCAGCAAAACCGCTGCCAGGCGATGCGCCTGCGGGTAATTCATCGCATCCACATAATCGTAGATCTGCACCGAAGCCACACGCGTTACTCCGGGCAGATTGCCACCAATCATCAGCACCACACCAAACTCACCGATGGTATGCGCGAAGGTGAGGATGCTGGCAGTGAGATAACCCGAACGTGCCAGCGGCAACACCACGGTAAAAAACCGATCCAGCGGTGATGCGCGCAAGCTCGCTGCCATTTCCAGCGGGCGCTCGCCAATCGACGTAAACGCGCTTTGCAGCGGCTGCACCATGAACGGCAGCGAATACAGCACCGAAGCAATCACCAGGCCGGGGAAGGTGAACGCCAGTGGCGCCATGTCCAGCAGCGCCGTCATCCGCCCGAGTGGACCATCCGGCCCCATTGCCAACAACAGATAAAAGCCCAGCACCGAAGGCGGCAACACCAGCGGCATCGCCACCAGCGCGCTGATCACACCGCGCCAACGCGAATGCGTGCGCGCCAGCCACCACGCAATCGGGGTGCCCAGCAGCCACAGAATCACAGTAACAATGCCCGCCAGCGTGGCGGACAGCAGCAATGCCTGAATGTCGGCGGCACTCAGCATCAGCAATGGGTAGTCATGGTGGCGACACCACGAATGGCTCCAGGCCATGACGTTGCAGTATCGATGCCGCTTCGGCGCTAGTCATGAATGCCGCGAATGCCGCAGCCAACGGCTTATCTGCACCACGGCGGGTTACCACAAAACCCTGTGCCAATGGTTCATACAGACGGTCGGGAACTGCGGCATAACAACCGGCGTCGCGCATGGCGGGTGCCAACGCCAGACTCAGGGCGATGATGCCGACCTGCGCATTGCCGCTCAGTGCAAACTGCGCCGCCTGGCCCACGTTTTCGGCAAACACCAGCTTGCCTTTGACGGCCTTCCACAACCCCGCCGCCTGCAAGGCCTGCTGTGTACGCTGGCCATACGGCGCCGCATCGGGGTTGGCGATGGCGATACGCTTGACGCTTGCTTCGCTCAGGCTGTGCATCGTTGGCAAGCCTTCACGGCAATCACTGCGCCACAGCACCAGCCGGCCAAAGCCGTATACCTGCACCGCGCCATCACTCATCGCCGCCTTGAACAACGCCTCGGGATACGTAGTGTCGGCCGACACAAAAACATCGAATGGCGCGCCTTGCCGGATCTGCGCGAACAGCTTGCCCGATGCGGCATACACCACCGTGGCCTGCTCATCCGGATGGCGCGCAGAAAATGCAGCAACCAGCTCGTCCAGCGCCGGGCGCGTGCTTGAGGCTGCCGCGATGGTGATCTGTGCAGCAGACACGGGCGAAAACAGAACGCTGCCGAGCACGATCAGCGTGAAGGCCGCCCATCGGGCAACCAGAACTGGCCGCGCCACAGCGCCAAGGAACCTCTGACCAAGCACTTTTTCGTCATTCCAGCGAAAGCTTGAGTCCAATGCAGACAGCACCATGGACCCCAGCTTTCGCTGGGGTGACGGCTGGTATAGATACCCCCCGACAATCATCCCATCACCGTGTTGCGACCTGCCGCCTTGGCTTCATAGAGATGTTGATCAGCACGCGAAACCATGCGCTCATGGTTCGGGCACGAAGTACTGTCGGTGACACCAAGGCTACCGGTCATCATCAGGCCAGGCGCAAAACTTCGGCAGTCGATCGATGCCACCGCCACGCGTATCCGCTCGGCAACCGCTCGGCCGCGCTCAAGCGTCAATCCGGGTAACAGCAACGCAAACTCTTCGCCGCCCCAGCGCGCCACGTAACCTACCCGATCACTATCGGCACTGCACGCGGCCAGTTCATCCTTCAGGGCCGTTGCAACCGCTTGCAACGCAGTGTCGCCTACCTGGTGCGAATAGCTGTCGTTTATGCGCTTGAAATTATCGATATCCAGCAAAGCAAAACTCAACGGTTTGTGCTGGGTAACGCTGTCATGAAAAGCTGTCGCCAGGCGCTCCTCCATGCCTCGGCGATTGTAAAGGCCGGTGAGTGCATCGGTGCGCGCCTGCTGCGCAAACGCATCGGAGTGCGCCAGTATCTGCCGATTGAGTGCCTTGAGTTCGCTGTTTTTTTCGCTCAGCGCCAACGTGCGTTGCGCAACTTGTTCTGCCAGTTCAAGTTCGCGCTCTTCCATTGCGCGCACGCGCAAACGGAAAACCGCGTACAACAACGCGGTAACCAGCAACACCATCGCGGCGATGAACCACGCCCGCTGATACAGACGCGGCGAGATTTCAAACACCTGTATCGCCAGCGCATCGCTCCACAAACCAGCGCGGCCAGCGGCAACCTGAAACTGGTATTTGCCCGGCGGCAGATTGGTGTACTGCGCATTGCGCAGCCGCGCGCGTTCCACCCAATCGCTATCAAATCCTTTCAGGCGATAACGGTAGCGAATCTGTTCCGGCGTACGAAAGCTCAGACTGACAAAATCAAACTCGATCTTGCGCACACCCGATGTGGTAACAATCGGCATACCTGCCGGCAGATACTGGCCATCCAGCCGCACGCCTTCAATCACCACCAACGGTGGGTCGAATTGATATTTCGCCAGCTTGTCCGGCTGAATAACCGCGGCCCCCTTGGCGGTAGCCACCCACAAACTGCCATCGCGCGCCAGCAGCGCCGCCGGCCCGGAGCCACCGTTGCACTGCGCACTGCCCATGCCATCGGCTTCGGCAAACTGCCGGCTGGGCAGTTCATCCATCCGCCCCGCCATCACTGCCTCGACATCATTTCGTCGCAGGTGGATGACACCCGAGTTGGAGGTCAGCCAGAAATTGTCGTAAGCGTCGGTGACCACCTGGAACACGGTGATCACCGGCAAGCCATCGGGTTTACCCAATACCGTCAGCGTGCCGTCGCGCCAACGCACCAGACCACGGTCGGTGGCAAACCACATCGTGCCATCGGCGTCTTCGTGCATGCCGAACACATCCTGCGCGCCATTCATGTCCGACAGGTCGATGGCGGTGGCTACGCCATCCTTTATCCATGCCGCACCATTGGCCGTGCCTATCCAGATGCGGCCATCGCGGGCCTGATACAGGCTGACAACGAAGTTGCGCGGCAAGCCCTGCTCACGCGTGTACACGGTGGTCGTGCCATCCTTGATGTGTGCCAAACCGCGCGCAACACCCACCCACAAACTGCCATCACGATCAACCAGCAGTGCGCGCACCTGGCTTGCCCACAGGCCACCCAATACCGTTTGCTGACTGATGACCTTGCCATTCTTCCAGTGGATCAGACCCTTGGAATACATGCCGACCCACAAACTGCCATCGTGGTCTTCGGCCAGGCTGAGAATGGCATCGCCACTCAGCCCGGCATCGGCACCCACGGCGGTAATGGCTTCGTTGTGCCAACGATCCAGACCGCCGCTGCTGCCAATCAGGATATCGCCATCGCGGGTCTGCAATAACGCCCGCACATAGTCGTCGGACAAGCCCAATTGCTGGTCATAGCTGATGAACGGGGTGTCGGCCAATCGCACCAGCCCGGCATTGGTACCGGCCCAGATGTTTTGCTCACGATCGATGAACAGGGACGGCACCCGGTTGTTGGGCAACCCCATCGCAGTATCGATATGCTCCAGTCCACGGCTGGCGCTGAAGCGTAGCAAGCCACGGTTGACCGTACCGATCCAGACATCACCGTCTTTGCCCAGCTTCAGGCTGGCGACCGCCTCATCGGGCATCGCGGAGGACAGCAACTGAAACCGCCCACCCATCCCCTGATACACACCGTGCTCGGTGCCGACATACATCACACCATCCGAGCTTTGTGTGATGACGAACACAGCGCCTGTTGGCAAACCGTGTGTCTGATCGAAATGCTGAACCCGCTCGCCTTCGATGCGCACCAAGCCCTCACCGGAACCCACCCACACCACATCGGTGTGATCAACGAATACCGCATAAGTGATGCCAGAATCCGCGCCGGCCAACACATCAAAAACGCGGATGCTACCGTCCACGCCAATGCGTGAAACGCCTTCACTCTCGTGCGCCACCCAGACATTGCCGGCACGGTCTTCAGCGATTGCCATCGACTCGTTCTGGGCCAGGCCATCGGCCTTGGTGTAACTGTGCCAGACATCCCGGCGGCGCACGCTGATGCCGCCTCGTGATGTGGCCACCAGCAAATTGCCACTCTCGCTTACCGCGACGGCGCGGACGCCATTGTCACGCAACTCGGGGATTTCACGGCTGCCAAAGGTGCGGAATTCCTGGCCGTTGTAGCGCACCAAGCCTTCCCATGTGGCGAACCACAAGTAGCCTTCCGGTGTTTGCGCGATGCCATTGACCTGGTTGTGCGGCAAGCCATCGCGTGTGGTCCACACTTCACGCGAATAGGCCGCCAGAGCCTTGTTGTCGACTGCCATTGCACTGCCAGCAAACAATCCCGACAGCACAACGAGCCACACGACATTTCGCGAAAAACACAAGCGATTGAACATGAGCGATCAGCTCCCCGTCATGCCGCCCAGTGTACCCATGTGCTGACGATAGTGACGCAACTCGGCGATGGATTCTTCGATATCGGACAACGCGGTATGGGTACCGGTTTTCTTGACGCCATCCAGCACCTGCGGCGCCCAGCGCCGGGCCAGTTCCTTGAGCGTGCTGACATCCAGATTGCGGTAGTGGAAATAGCGCTCCAGCAGCGGCATCTGGCGCGCCAGAAAGCGGCGGTCCTGACAGATCGAGTTGCCGCAGATCGGCGACTTTCCGGCCGGCACCCAGCGCTTCAGAAAATCCAGCGTCGCACATTCGGCTTGCGCGTGCGCGCAATCGCTGTCGAGCACTTTCTGCCACAGCCCTGACTTGCCATGGGTATTGCGATTCCATTCGTCCATTGCCTGCAAGCGCGGCAACGGATGGTGAATGGCCAACTCGGGGCCGCATGCCAACACGTTCAAGTCGGCATCGGTTACCAGGGTTGCGATCTCGATGATCGAATCGCTATCCGGATCGAGCCCGGTCATTTCCAGATCGATCCAGATCAGGTGGTTTTCGTTCAACTGCGCATCGGTCATATCGATCCATGCCTGTCACGGGCAATTGCGGCATCATACGTCAGCCACGCGCCGCGCACGTAGCCACACGCATCACGCAGGATGGGTAGAGCGCAGCGCTACCCATCCTGCGTTGTCGGTAATATCAAAGCAGCACACCGGAGATCGCCACCTTGCCGATTGAATCACTCAACCACTACAGCGTACTGACCGCAATGCTGGCACCGGCCTTGCTGATGGCGGCCACCGGCTCGCTGCTGATCTCGGCCAACAACCGGCTGGCGCGCGTAGTAGATCGCCTGCGCAGCTTGTTGGCGATGCGCCGCCACGACGCGATGGCCAACAACGCCGCGCTGCAACTGCAAATCACGCGCCATCGCCGCCGCAGCAGTTACGTACTGCGCGCCTGCATGATGCTGTATTCCGGTCTCGGCGCGTTCGTCGGCACCAGCCTGGCACTGGCCATTGATGCCCTCAGCGGTTACCGCCTGGCCAGCTTGCCAACCGTGCTCGGCGTACTGGGCGTGCTGTGCCTGCTGGTCGCCAGCCTCTATCTCAGCCTGGAAGTGCGCCTCGCAGTGCGCAGCTTCGACGAAGAACTCGACCACGAACTGCGTTAGCGCGAACGCTTGCCACGACGAGCGCGAAAATACGCGACAAGGCGCGCACCGGCCTCCTCGGCCAATACCCCGCCGCTGACGGCAACCCGGTGATTGTGGCGCGGGTCGGCGAGCAGGTTGAATACACTGCCGGCGGCACCGGTTTTCGGATCGCTGGCGCCGAACACCACCCGCGCCAGCCGCGCATGGATCATCGCCATCGCGCACATCGCGCACGGCTCCAGCGTCACGTACAGCGTGCAACCTAGCAAGCGATGATTGCGCAGCCGCATCCCGGCCTGCCGCATCGCCACGATCTCGGCATGTGCGCTCGGATCGTGGTCGCAGATGTTGCGATTCCAGCCCTCGGCCAGCAGATTTCCCGCCGCATCCACAATCAACGCCCCCACCGGCACCTCGTCATCCTCACGCTCCGCACGCGCCGCCAACGCCAGCGCGTGGCGCATCCAGCGGTTGTCGGTGTCGTTCGCGGCGGCGTTGAGGTCGGCCACCGTCAGCCGAGCAACTGCATGCCGCAGGCCTTGGCGGCAGCGCGATCAAAAGTCATGGTACGCGAGCAGCCGGCACTGGCAGCAGCGCGCTCGATCAGACAATCGGCAAAATCGGCATTGCCGGCCTGAAACACGCGCAATGCCTTCCAGACGACCTCGGCGCCTTCGATGACGATCTCCTTGCTACGCAACAAGCCATCAAGCACCAATGCAAGTTGCGTGCGGTCCAATCCGTAGGCCGACGACAACACCCAGAAAATTTCCACCACGCAAACCTGTGTCACATACCCCGGCACGTCCGCCGACAACGACTCGACCAGCGCCGTCGCCAACGGCGATTGCCTGGGACCGTCCTGCATGATGTAGCGCACCAGCACGTTGGTATCCAGGCCGATCATTTGGCCGACGCACCACGCTGCGCGATGGCCGCATTCATCGCCTCGATCGACACCGCCTTGCGCGGTTTGCCGAACATCCCTTTCAGCTCGCCGACCGAATGCGTTGCGGCAATCAGCTCAAAGCGCCCCGGCACCACCTCCACGAACTCGACGCGATCACCCGCATCCACGCCCAACGCCGTACGAACCGCAGCAGGGATGGTGATCTGGCCTTTGCTGGTAAGGGTGGCAGTGCTCATGCGTGGCATCGTATCACAACGTCCTTACCTTAATGTAAGGAACACGCGACACACACAACGCCGGGTTATCGCGCGGGTGAAGACATGGCCACACTGCGGTCCCGGGTTACGCGCTACGCGCTAACCCGGGCTACGATCCTCGCAATGTTTCGCGGATGGCAATCGACGCAACGCCGGGTTATCGCGCGCCGGTGTAACGCTCGCCGTGTATCTGTGCGCGGCCCAAAACCCCGTGTAGCCCGGGTTAAAGGCCCGCAGGGCCGAACCCGGGGCCGCGATACCGTTGCGATGCCGCGTCGGCAACCACGCCATTGCCCGCCGCAATGGTTCGCAATGTTTCGCGGATGGCAATCGACGCAACGCCGGGTTATCGCACGCCGGTGTAACGCTCGCCGTGTATCTGTGCGCGGCCCAATGCCACCAGCATGTCGAGCAGCGGCGGCAAGCGCTTTTTCCACTGGCCGCGTGCGCTGAAACGCGCGGCGATCTCATCAACCGACAGTGCAATCGGGCTGCTGGCCAGCACCTCGGCCACGGCGCGCACTTGGTCGATGGCATCCTTCGGCCAGGCTTTTGGTTTGCTGGCCGGGATTGCAGCAACCGGTGCGGCCTCGTCGTCGGGCGCTTCGGTTGGCATTCGCCCCTGTTGCGGTGCCTGTTGCGCCTCTGGATTCTGAAACTCGGGACGCAGCCAGCGGATCTGTCCACGCGCTTCCTCGGCGGCACGCTCGGCATTGAGCGCCACCAGACGTTCCAACACCGCTTCATCGAAGGCGCGACGGGCATCGTCGCGGTTCAAACTCTTTTCCACCGATGCGGGTTGACACTGGATGACAGCGTCATCGCTCATCCGCGCCTCAATCTGCCAATACAAATCCTCCAGCACCGCTTCGGTGCGGGTAAGCACATCGTGATTCCAGTAACGCAACACCTCAATCCCTGCGTCCGCCAACACCGCATCGCGTCGCACATCACGTGCTGAATCGGCATGCTGGCTGCCGTCGAGCTCAACCGCCAAGCCCAGTTCGTGACAATAAAAATCGAGTGTGTACGGCGGCTGTGGGTGTTGCCGCCGAAATTTCATTCCATGCAGGTTGCGATTACGCAACAGATACCAGATCACCCCTTCGGCATCGGTCTGACTGCGGCGCAGCGATCGTGCGAAGTCGATAACGTCCTGAGGCAATGCGGCTTTCGGCAGGGAGCGTCGTTGGCCGCCCTCACCCCTGCCCCTCTCCCGGAGGGAGAGGGGTTCAATGCTGTGCAAGCTGCGCTGTTCGCTCCCCTCTCCCGCCGGGAGAGGGGTTGGGGGTGAGGGTTCGTGGCTGTCGTGGTTCGAACTTCGATTGCCCATCGCCACCCGCAACAGCGGCAGCAGGTCGGACCAACCATAGGCATCGAGCACGGCGGCATCCAGTTCATCGTGCAACTGGCGCAGCACCGATACCAGACCCTGTTCGTGGGTGCCGCGCTCTTTTGCGCTCAACGGCTCGCCGCTGCGCAGTTTTTCCAGCACGTTGTAGATGCCGGTCAGGGTCAGATCGGGATGCGCGGCTTGCTGCGTCTTGCGCAAGGCATCGAGTTGTTCGGCAAGCTCGCCGATTCGCGCTTTCTGCTCGTCGTTGGCGGCGGGGAATGGAAAGGGATCGAAGCAGCGGGTCTTGTTGTAAACCGGTCGATCCTCAAGCGTTCCACCAGCCGCAAGCGCCCAACTCACGTGAACACTGGAGGAAAGCACACCCAATGCCAAACCGTCGGCAAGCCCCCAACAGATCAAGCGATGATCAGGGAGAATCTCGGTGCTCAAAAACACAAAATAACGATGCTTACTGGTTTCGACTGTCGCAATAAACCGCGACTGACCGGCGAGCATGGCGCGCAAGTTTGGCCGGCATTCGGCAAACAGCCACCAGCGCAACCGCATGCGATCACGGCGATTGGCATCACGTTCGGGCTTCACCCGCTCCAGCACATGTTGATAGATGGCAGGGAACCGCTCGCGCACGTGCTCGGCAGACAGGCCGTACAGATCGATCACCAACGCATCGCGCGGGCTTTGGGTAAGGTCGCGGCCATTGCGGTATTCACGAATCGGCACGGCAGCGGCGCTGTCACCACGCAGACCCAGTTCAATGGCTCTGGCGCGATCCACGATGAATCCCGAGCCGGCCAGCATCACCCCCATCGAGGTGATCCCGCCGTTGCTGCGCAAGGCTCCAGCGCGTGCCACGGCGGCACCGACCCGCAAGTCGGCGTGAATGACGCCGTGCTGCTCGCGCAGCACCACCAATGTTTCGTCGTTGTCGCCTTCGCTCTCGCTTTCGACCGTGCTCAGACGGCCCGGTGGCGATGCTGCACCGCGCCCGGCGACTGTCATCGCGATGCGTACCGCCGCGCCGTCGCTGGCATCCACCCACGGGTGATCAGGAATGGCGAACAGCAGCGAAAGCGGCTGCGCTTTCCCTTCTCCCGCCGGGAGAAGGTGGCGCGCAGCGCCGGATGAGGGTGCGCGCGGAGCGGAATCCTTCGCCCTGCCCGAACCCTCACCCCTGCCCCTCTCCCGGGGGGAGAGGGGTTCAACTGCGCGCGGCGTTGGCTGCAAGGCGGCTTCGATAACGCGGCGGTTGAAGGTTTGGCGAATCGAGTTGGTGGTAATGAAACCAAACCGCTGTAGCGCACCCGTCTGGGTGAGTTGCGCGGCAGAATGCCACCAGTACATGACGAAGTCAGCTGACTCGGGGACTTCCGGCCACGCACTGCGCAGCGCTTCGACATAGCCATCGCCCAAGGCAAAGCGCAGTTTTTCACCCTTGCCAAGAAACGGCGGATTGCCCACCACATAATCCGCCTGCGGCCACGCCGCCTTGCGCGGATTCACATAGCGCTCGATCGGTACGCGGGCGCTGTCGTCCGGTACCGGTTCGCCGGTAACCGGGGAAGCCTTGGTGGTGATGCCGTCCCAGCGGGTGACCGGCACGCCGTGTTCATCACGGACGTACTCGATGCGTTCGCATGCCAGCACCGCGTCGCGGCATTCGATATTGCGAAAATCGCGGATCACCGGTTGCGGCGGGCGGGCATCGCCACGGGTGCGGAAATGCCATTGCAGGTAACCGATCCACAACACCACCTCAGCGATGGCGGCAGCGCGCGGGTTGAGTTCGATGCCCAGCAATTGATGCGGATCGACGGTTTCGCCGGCCATGGCATCGGCGCGCTCGCCGCCAATGGCAAGATCGGTCTGGCGGAAGCCCAGTTCATCGAGCGCGTTGAGTACCTCGCCTTCGAGGCGCTTGAGGTGCTCCAACGTGACGTACAGAAAGTTGCCCGAGCCGCAGGCTGGATCCAGCACGCGCACGTTGCACAGATGATGGTGAAAGCGACGCAGTTCGGCCACTGCCTGGTCGTGCTTGTCTTCGGCGGCCAGGGTGAGCGCAGCAGCCTGCGCATCGCCCCATTGCGCGCGCAGCGGCTCCATCACGGTAGGCAGCACCAACCGCTCGACATACGCGCGCGGGGTGTAGTGGGCGCCGAGCTTGTGCCGTTCGGATGGCTCCAGCGCGCGTTCGAGCAAGGTACCAAAGATGGCCGGTTCGACATGCTGCCAGTCGGCACGTGCGGCGTTGATCAGCAGCGCCAGTTGCGCGCTATCCAGCGGCAGGGTGCCTGGCTGCTTGAACAGCTTGCCGTTGAAGTGCAGCACATTGCTGGCGATGGCTGCGGAAAAGCCGCCGCTATCCATGTCGCGCCACAATTGCGCCAGCATGCGCATGGCGATGTCGGGTTGTTCGGCATGGGTTTGCAGCAAATTGCGAAAGCTGTCGTGCGGCAGCAGGCATACGTCTTCGGCAAACATGGTGAACAGGCAACGCATCAGAAACTGCGCCACCACTTCGGGATCGTGGCCGGCCTGTTCCAGGCTGCGCGCCAGGTTGGCAAGGCGGGCGGCGATGTCGCGGGTAACCCGCGCCGATTCGCGGCTGGGATCGAGCGACAGCGGATCGCTCCACACTCGCCGCAGACGGTCGCGGATGGCATCGCGGCGCAGGTCAGCGAGTGCGATGCGATGGCTGCGCGGATCGGGATACGGCGTGTAGGTGGCACCGGAACGGCTGAACTCCGAATACAGTTCAATGCGATGGCCAACATCCACCACCACCACGAACGGCGGCCGGCCCTCGCTGGCCGGCAACGCACGTGCGTAGTTTTCGGCCTGGCTGCGGGCGCGCAGCATGGCCTCATCGAAACCCTTGTTGCGGCTATCGGCCTTGAGCTTTTTCGATTCGAGCACGAAGGCGCCGCGCCGGTACAGGTCGATGCGGCCTGGGCTGGTGCTGCCATCGCCATGGCGGAACGTGATCGGGCGCTCGAACATGTAATCCTGCTCGGCTGTCGGGTGCGGCGTTGCCACATCCAGCAGGCGGCACAGGTCGGCGAGAAAGCTTTGTGAGGTGGACAGCTCGGACGCCTTGACGTCAGCCCACTTGGCAATGAAGCCTTCAACCGCGTCGCTGGCGTTGTCCGTCACGTGATGCTTCCCTGTTTGGTTGAGCAAGGCTACCCGATGTCGCACCGGGCGGGCATGGGTGAACCGCGCTGACCGCATGCAACACGGTTCACGACTAGAATAGCCGCTCTTTCCGCGATTGATGAGCGCAATGGCACCCAAGGCCACCGTCTACAAAGTCGAGTTGCAGGTCAGCGACATGGACCGCAATTACTACGCCGAGCACAACCTCACCCTGGCGCAGCACCCGTCGGAAACCGCGCAGCGGCTGATGACGCGGCTGCTGGCGTTCGCCTGGTTTGCCAGCGAGCGGCTGGAGTTTGGTCGTGGCCTCAGCGCCGACGACGAGCCAGACCTGTGGCTGCGCGATTACACCGGCGATATTGATTTATGGATCGACCTCGGGCAGCCCGATGAATCGCGCATCCGCAAGGCCTGCGGCCGCGCCCGCCAGGCCGCGGTGGTAACTTACAGCGGCAACAGCGCGGATATCTGGTGGAGCAAACAGGGCGGCGCGCTGGCGCGGCTGAAAAACCTCACCGTGCTCGATTTCGATGCTGGCGTGATCGATGCGGTGACGGCACTGTTGCAGCGTGGCATGCGTTTTACCGCGATGATCCAGGATGGCGAACTGCAATTGATGAGCGATAGCGAAACCATCGCGATCACCCCGCGCCTGCGCATGGCGCCGGCAGCCCGACCATCGGCCTGAGTGCAGCACGCGCTGAGCATGGAACAGGTCGATGTGGTCATTGTGGGTGGCGGTGCCGCTGGCCTGATGTGCGCGATCCGCGCCGGCCAGCGCGGCAAACGCGTGCGGGTAATCGAACATGCCAACCGCGTCGGCAAGAAAATCCTGATGTCCGGCGGCGGCCGCTGCAACTTCACCAACACCGGCACCACGCCCGCCAATTTTCTTTCGGCCAATCCGCATTTCTGCAAATCGGCGCTGGCGCGCTACACGCCATCACATTTCATCGAGCTGGTGCAAAAGCACCGCATTGCCTTCCACGAAAAAGAGCTGGGGCAATTGTTTTGCGATGACTCGTCAAAGCAGATCGTGGCAATGCTGCTCGCCGAATGTGCTGCGGCCGGGGTGCAGGTGCAAACCGATTGCCATATTGAGCGCGTACAGCACCAGGATAGCGGCGGGTTTCGTCTGCACACCAGTGCGGGGGTGATCGTTGCTGCGTCGTTGGTTGTTGCCAGCGGCGGCTTGTCGATACCCAGCATGGGCGCCAGCGGTTTTGGTTACGAGTTGGCGCGACAATTCGGCCACACCGTGTTGCTCACGCGCGCTGGCCTGGTGCCGCTTACCCTCAGCGGCAAGCACCAGGAGCGGTTTAGCGAGCTGAGCGGCGTGGCACTGCCGGTCACCGCCAGCTGCAACGGCCAAAGCTTCAGCAATTTCATGCTGATCACCCATCGCGGCGTCAGCGGCCCGGCGATATTGCAGATTTCGTCGTATTGGCAACCCGGCGACGCGCTGCTGCTCGATCTGTTGCCCGGTAGCGATGCGCTGCAAACCTTGCAAACGCTGCAAGCCGAGCGCCCGGCAGCGGAGCTGAAAACCCTGCTCGCCGAGTTGCTGCCAAAACGCTTCGCACAGCGGCTGTGCGAGCACTGGTTGCACAGCAAACCGATCCGGCAATTCAACCTGCCTGAATTGAAAGCGGTTGCCGAGTTGCTGCAAAACTTCGCGCTGGTCGCCAGCGGCAGCGAAGGCTACCGCACCGCCGAAGTGACCTTGGGCGGCATCGACACCCATGAGCTTTCATCGAGCACGATGCAATCGCGCAAGGTACCGGGCCTGTATTTCATCGGCGAGGTGGTTGATGTCAGCGGCTGGTTGGGCGGCTACAACTTCCAGTGGGCGTGGGCATCGGGGCATGCTGCCGGCGAAGTGGTGTAAGTCGCCCGCGAATGTTGGATGGGTAGAGCGCAGCCGAAACCCATCAACCCCCACACCAACCACGAGCCGCATCGTAGACCCTATGAGCCCGAAGGCGGATCGCCGACACTGCGATCCCCAACCGACGAAAGAGGAGATACGGCAATGACGGCGATCCAGAACCCAGTGTGCCAGATGGCGATGGCGATCGAAATCTCGGCGGCGAAGTGGATAGTGGCATCGATGGCGAACAGTGCGAGCTAGATTCGGCGCAATAGTCTGGACCAGAGTGATGCGGCGGCGCGCTTTGAGGCGTTGTTGGTGGAGATTGCGTCCGCGCGCAAGCACCTGCACGTACCGGAGATGGCGCGGGTGCTGGTGGCGTACGAGGCGGGCCAGGAGGGGTTTTGGCTGGT
>JAUXUI010000101.1 GCA_030681035.1 Lysobacteraceae bacterium
AACAAACAGGGCGTGCAGCTTGGGCAGTGACATAAGGTCTTCAGTGAGCAAAAATTTCTCACTGCCGACCGCTTTTATTTCTGCAATGTCAAGCGTTATTTTGACTTATTTTCGAATGACCCTTAACTTGGGTGGATTGGACGGTGGTTAGCCGTAAACGCCTTGATATGGACGAACGAACGTTCACCACCGCCATTCGGAGTGACAAAGCCAAATCCCTTGGCATCATTCCAGTCGGCAATTCGTCCCTGGTAGCGCATGTGATGAGTTTGCTGCGAACGTAAACTGCGTGCAAGCGTGGGATGATGTGAATTATCAGCGCTGTGCAATACGCCGGGCGCTGCCGCCAAATGCGCTGCTGGCGATGGCAATCACATAGCCGATGATCAGCTCAAGCGGCCACAGGTTGTGCGCGGTTGGGTCGATGAATACCTCGTAAGCGATCCGCGCAAGCACTGCCGCCGGCACCGTCGTGCCCAGAATGAGTGCGGTGCTGGCAAAGGCAGTGGCAAAAACGCCGCGCATCAGCGCGGCTAGCGCCGCAAGTGCGACCAGCCCGAAACCGTACAACGCGGACGGCAATGCCACCTGCGCATAGGGGATGCGCCAGTACGGCAAGCCCACGGCAAAAAACACCGATACCGCACAGACAGCGAGTGCGGCATGCACATACCATTTTGGAGAGTGCATCGCCTTGGCCTCCTGCCCGCCGCAGTTGAAGGGGTGGTTTGCCATCGCCATCACGCAACAACCAACCGGCTCGCGCCCAAGATGGCCGCACGCCGTGTTCCGGATCGGTATCGCCGTGCCCGCGAGGAGCGTCATGACAACATCCGGCCAGCAAAAGCCGCGCCCATCCGGTGCGTCGAAACGGGCGTTCGCGGCCCGCATTCGCCTGCCGCTGTCGGCGGGATAGAGCGGCCATGTCACGCAAGCTCCGCGATACACCCAGCCGCCGCATGGTTGCGGGTGCGGTTGAAGTCATCACCGAGGTGCGGCGGCAAGCGGTATTGCTCAAGACCGGTGCCTTGCAGAACGCGATCCTCAACAGTGCCAATTTTTCGAGCATCGCGACCGACGAAAAAGGCGTGATCCAGATATTCAACATCGGCGCCGAGCGCATGCTCGGTTATGCCGCGGCCGATGTGATGAACAAGATTACCCCGGCAGATATTTCCGATCCCAAGGAAGTGGTTGCGCGTGCCAAGTCGCTGAGCAAGGAACTGGGCACGTCGATTACACCGGGCTTCGAGGCGCTGGTGTTCAAAGCCTCGCGCGGTATCGAGGATATTTACGAGCTGACCTATATTCGCAAGGACGGCAGCCGGTTTCCGGCAGTGGTTTCGGTCACCGCGCTGCGCGACGCCAAAAAAGCGATCATCGGTTATCTGTTGATTGGCACCGACAACACTGTACGCAAACAGGTTGAGGCGGAGCGCACGCAATTGTATGAAACCTTGCAGTGCAGAAACATCGAGTTGGAGAGCGCGAAGGCGCTAGCGGAAAACGCCAATCTCGCCAAGTCCGAGTTTCTCGCCACCATGAGCCACGAGATACGCACGCCGATGAACGGCGTGATCGGCATGACCGATGTGTTGAAACGAAGCAGCCTCAATGGCGCGCAGATGGAGATGGCCAACATCATCCACGACTCGGCATTTTCGCTGCTTTCTGTGATTAACGATATTCTCGATTTCTCCAAGATCGAGGCCGGCAAGTTGCAGATGGAATCGATCCCGATGTCGGTCGCCGATGCGGTGGAGGGCGCCTGTGAAAACATGAGTGCCTTGGCGTTCAAGAAAGGCGTGGAGTTGACACTGTTCACCGACCCGGCAATACCTGCCGAAGTGTTGGGCGACCCAGGCCGGCTGCGGCAGATATTGATCAACCTGACCAATAATGCGGTCAAGTTTTCAAGCGGGCCCTCGCGCCTGGGTCGGGTATCGGTTCGCGTGGTGCTCGATGCGGTGGACGCGGCGCGCGTGGTGCTGGTGTTTCAGGTGGCCGACAATGGTATCGGCATGAACGAGGAAACCCAGGCACGGTTGTTCTCGCCGTTCACCCAGGCCGATTCCTCCACCACCCGCAATTTTGGCGGAACCGGGCTGGGGCTGGCGATCTCGCGCCAGATGGTGAGCCTGATGGAGGGCAATATCACGGTACAAAGCGCGCCGGGCAATGGTTCCGTATTCTCCGTGCGCATTCCGTTCGCGTTGCCGCGCGAAGAGAACGATGCTGGCGCCACAACCCCAGAGATACAAGCGGTTGCGGGGCTGTCGTGCATGGTGGTGGGTGCCGACCCCGCGAGCGGATTTTGCAAAGATATTGCCGCCTATCTTGCCCATGGCCAGGCGCTGGTTGAACCGATGGCCGATCTGGCGGCTGCCCGACGCTGGATTGCCGATGGCTCATCCAGAATGCGTATCGTCGTCATTGATGCCGACGGCGGCAAACCACCGCTGGATGACTTGCGCGCTGCAGCGCGTGCCCGCCCGGAACATGAAACCCGCTTCGTCATCATCGGCCGCGGGCGGCGGCGGGTGCCGCGCCTGGAGGGTGTCGATCAGGTGTTGGTGGATGGCAATGTACTTACCCGCGCGACGTTGCTGAACGCGGTGGCGATTGCGGCTGGGCGGAGCAAGGCTCTTGGCCGAGAAAGTGTGCAGGGTGAAGTCACCGTGCTACCCAAGCCGCTGTCGCGCGAGCAGATGCGGTTGCAGGGGCGTCTGATCCTGATCGCTGAAGACAACGAGATCAACCAGAAAGTCATTGTGCAACAACTGATGCTGCTCGGTTATATCGCAGACATCGCCAACAATGGGCGTGAAGCACTCAAGCGCTGGCAGAACGGTGATTACGCCATTGTGTTCGCCGATCTGCATATGCCGATAATGGACGGTTACGAACTGACTGCGGCGATCCGCAGTGCGGAAGAGGGCCTCAGCCATATTCCGATCATCGCCTTTACCGCCAATGTGCTCAAGGGCGAAGCTGATCGCTGCTTTGCGGTGGGTGTTGATGATTACCTGAGCAAGCCGGTACAACTGGCCGATCTAAAGACGATGCTGGATAAATGGATGCCACTGGTGACGTCGGTACCATTGCCAATTCAAACGCGATCAGCCGATGTTGTGCCAGCGGTTGCGGCAACTGTCGGGGCGGTTGTCGCGCTTGATGTGAATATGCTCAAGATGTTGATCGGCGACGACGAGGCGTTGATCCGCGAGTTTTTGCAAGACTTCCGAATCAGCGCGGCCACACTCGCGCTGGAACTGCGTGCGGCCTGCGCGGCCGGTCGTGGCGTGGCTGCTGGCGCTGCCGCGCACAAGCTCAAGTCTTCCGCGCGCTCGGTGGGTGCGTTGGCGCTTGGTGAGTTGTGCGTCGGCATCGAACGGGCAGGCAATGCAGGAGACAGCGACGAACTGGCTGCATTGATGGTGACATTCGAGCGCGAATTGGCCAGCGTTGAGCAATGCGGACGCGTTATTGAAAACCAATGAACTGACCGATCACACGAGGCGGTCGAAACCGTGAACAATGACGTAGTCAAGATTCTGGTGCTCGATGATGAGCCGTTCATGCTCAAACTGCTTGGGCAAATCTTGGCGCGCCTGGGATATCGCTCGGTTACCACCTGTGACAGCGGACGTGTTGCGCTGGGCCTGGTGGATAACCCGTTCCGCTGCCCCGACCTGATTTTGCTGGATATCAACATGCCGGAAATGGATGGGGTCGAGTTCGTTCGGCATCTGGTTGAGCATCATTATTCGGGCGCGCTCATCTTGGTGAGCGGAGAAAATGAACGCGTGTTGCAGTCGGTCGGCAAGCTGGTGCAGGCGCACAAGATCACCGGCCTTGGTCATCTGGGCAAACCGGTCATTCCGGAGTTGCTGGCAGCATTGATTCGGACGTGGCTGCCGCCATCATCCGCTGCCATCGAAACGGCAACGCGTATCTATGGCGCAGATGAATTGCATGCGGCCATCGCCAACGGCGAACTGGTCAATCATTACCAGCCCAAGGTGGTGGTTGCTACCGGTGAGGTGGTCGGTGTGGAAACACTGGTGCGCTGGCACCACCCCAGCGATGGCCTGGTATTCCCCGACCGGTTCATTGACATTGCCGAGCGCCACGGCCTGATCGACGAACTGACCCGGGTGGTATTGGCCGGCGCCCTGGCCCAAGCCAGGCGATGGCAGGATGCCGGGCTTGCGTTGCGGGTGGCCGTCAATTTGTCGATGGAAAATCTGGCGTCGCTCAACTTTCTTGATTACCTCGTGGACGTAACGGCCGAGGCCGGCGTAGCGCCGCAGGAAATGATGCTTGAGGTGACCGAAAGCTGCCTGATGCAAGACCCGCGAGTGCCGCTGGAAGTGTTGACGCGGCTGCATTTGAAGCGCTTCGGGCTGTCGATAGACGATTTCGGTACCGGGAACTCATCCCTGACCCAGTTGCGCGACATCCCGTTTGACGAGCTCAAGATCGATCACAGTTTCGTACACGGTGCCTGCGCCAACGACACCCAGCGTGCGATGTTCGACGCCAGCCTGGGGCTGGCCAAACAACTGGGGATGGACGTTGTGGCCGAAGGGGTGGAAGACCAAGCCGACTGGGATTTTCTGCGCGAACAGGGCTGCGATCTGGCGCAGGGTTACTTCATTGCCAGGCCGATGCCGGCTGAGGACATGCCGGACTGGCTGGTTGACTGGGAAGCGCGTCGCGCCGGGCTAAATCCCGTTCAAGCCCAGCAGGCCATGCAAGCGGGCGGAGTGGAAGCGCGTTTCAGTAACCCGTGGCTCTGAGGTGCTTGCCGGGCGACTTGAACGCAGCTACTTCCCTTTGCCCATCAGCCTGTGGATGTCCAGCGCAGTGTTCAGCGCACTGTTGGCGCTATTGTGGGTGGCCTTGGCTCTGTTCCGTCAATCGGCACCGAATGCGGACAATCCGTACTTCGACAGGTAATACAGGACGCTGCGTTGCGCCAGATCCGCGCAGTGCTCCAACATCTCTTTCTCAGTCCACTCAGCTTCACGAAAGTAAAAGCTGCCACGGTTGAAGCATCCATTCGGACCGCTGTTGTGCAAGTGTTGCTGATTCAGTTCGCCAAACATGGCGATGGTGACCACGCGATCAAGGATGCTGGAATCGTCTGCGAAATCGCAGCCATCACCAAAGCACACGAACGGGAAGATGCTCTCCTTCATCAAGGCGGTGCGGAAGCCGATTACGTTCTTGCCCAAACGTTCGATTGCGTTGCCTTGAGCCTGTCGCGGCTTGCCCTCACGCGTTCGCAAATCGTTGGTGCCTTGATTCTTCTTTTCAGCGATCAACAGCGTGAACCGTCGGCCATCGTTGGATCGCATCGAGAGAATGCCGCCATCCGGGCGCATCGCAGACTTCGAGTGGTAATGAACGAATGTTTCGCCTGGAAAGTCATCGGACAAACTCGACACCACTTCAGCCAACGGCCAGCTGAGTTGGTGTTCAAGCCGTATCCACGGGAAACGCTTTTTTAGTTGTTTCTGGACTCCGATCAAGGCACGGTCGAGAGCTTTTTCCTGCCGCTTCGACGTGCGGTTGATAACAGTTCCCGCGCGTTGTGTTCGCAGATCGTGCTTCTTCGACATGGCTCAGCTCTTTTTCAACATGTACAGGAACTCAGTGACATGAATGGCCCGGTCACGCAAGTTTCGGCTACCGCGAAACGTGTTGTATGCGGTCTGCATCACTGTCAACTGCCCCAGGTTCTGTAGCGCATCGACGAAGCGATCATGCGCGACGAAGCCTTCGGAGTTATAGGAGATCAACAGATACTTGGCGCGGCAGGCTGCGACCAATTCGAGCAATGCAGACTCGGCCTCCGCGCGCTGGTTGTAGCGCGAGCGGTTCCAGTCCACCGGAATGCCGGACACGGTGCTGATCGCGCTCGGTTCACGATAATCTGCAAGCAGATTCAGCATGAAATAATTCGAGCCATACGGGTGCTGGTTGTAGGGTGGGTCGATGTAGGCAACATCGACGGGAGCGAGATTCTTGACGAGGACGTTGGCATCTTGCTGGCAGACCTCGGAACTGCATTCAAAGCGGGACAGCACCGGTGGCACCAGTCGGATGTTGCCCAGTATGCGCGTCAAGGCGTCGCGACCATGGCCGCCGAATTGCCCGGAGCCGTGCTTGCCCTTGTAAAATCCTTTGAACACTCCAGATGTGTTGGCATGAACGGACGCTTTGGCGAGTAACGGTGCCAGCAGCAAGTGTCGGTAATCGGTCGGCGTGCTCTCGATTAGTTGACGCGCGGTATCGAGGTACATGGCATTGCGCCGCGTATAAAACACCCGATCCGTCGGTTGGATCGCTAGTTCATCGTTGGGGGCGTAAAGACGGGTGATGAATCCAGGCGCGAGTCTGGATTCGATTTCATCGTGCAAGCGGTTGCAAAGCTCAGTCAGGGCTTGCCGGTTGATTGCAGATTCGTTGCTGAGGAAACATTGGTTACTGACCTGGCTGTAGGTTTCCAGATCATTGGCGATGATGTGTTCAGCATGCTGTTTGAAATATCTGGCGACCACTCCTGAGCCTGAGAACAGATCAACGATGCGCAACTTGTCCCGGCCCAGATCCTGTTTGATCGTCTGCAGCGCGCTGCCGATAAATGGCAACAAGGCGCGCTTGTTGCCGATATAGGTGATGATCTGCTCCTGCAAAAACGCAGGGTCTTCGTCAATGTGGTCGTCAACGAGCAGGCTCAGTTGCGCAGGCGATTGCATGGCATTCCATGGGGTATGACTAGCGCCATTATGTCATTTGCGGTTGCGCTTCAGCCGGCCAGTTATGGATACGCCCTCGGCAACGCGCCAGCGGCGCGCAGGTAGCGATCGCGCAGCAGCGTTTGCCGCGATTGCATCGGCATGGCTTTGCCGCCGAGCCATATTTGGCGGGCGGTGCTGCTCACGTCGAGCGGGTCGCCGGACCACAGCACCAGGTCGGCGAGTTTGCCGACCTCGATGCTACCGAGGCGGTCGCCGACGCCGAGTGCTTTGGCCGGCACGGCAGTAAGGCCGGCGAGGCCGGCTTCCCAGGGCAAGCCGTTGGCGACGGCGTTGCCGGCGAGTTGGCGGATCTTGCGTGCGTTGTGGCTGGCATCACCGCGCTGGCTGAATCCGATGGCGACGCCGGCGGCATGCAGCCGGGCTGCGTTTTCCAGCGTGGCGCCGAGACTGTCGAAGCTGCCGGGCAGGTTTTCCAGGCCATCGATCAACACCGGCACGTTGGCGGCGGCCAGTTGCCCGGCCACCACCCAGCCTTCGGCGGCACCGACCAGCACGATGTTGAGTTTCTCGCGCTGGGCAATGTCGATCACGCGCAGGATGTCGGCGGCGCGATCAACGCCGACCAGCACCCGGCCATGGCCAAGATAACCGGCCAGCGTGCTACGCCCGATCGGGGTGAGCAGGGTGTTGGCGCTGCCAACCGGTGCGGCGCTGCGGGCTTCGGCGATGGCTTGCGCCAGCAGCATGTATTCACCGGCGCGCGAGTTGCCGCCGAGCGGCGCGAGGTTGCCACCGAGATTGACGAATAGCGCGCGTTGCCCTGTGAAAGCGTCGAAGCTGCCGTCGAGCCGCACCAAGCCGCCCTGGCCAGCGATGATCGAGCCGCCGGGCATACTGCCGGCGGCAAGCTGGGTGAAACTCAGGCCGCCCATGCGCGCCACTGGCAGCAGGCTGGAGCGCGGGTTGTAGGCCATGGTGACATCGAACTCGGGCCGCATCTGTGCGGCTTGCGGCGGCGTGGCGCCGAACGCCAGCGCGGTGTCGTTGGTGCTCGGTTCGGCGGAAACCTCTTCGATGCCGATGCCGGTGATGCCGGCGAACAGGCCCGGCGTCAGCGGCGCGCCGTTGGCGTCGATGAGGGTGGTGCCCGCTGGCGCAGCAAGCTGCTTGCCGATGGCGCGGATGATGCCGCCTTGCACCAGCACATCGGTGTCCTTCAGGGTGCCGGCCGTGCCGGCGGTATGGACGGTGGCGCTGCGGATCAGCACGTGGTCACCCCGAAAGATCTGCTGCGCGACCCGATTGTCGCGTTGCGCGGTGCTCGGAATCCTCATGTACGCGGATGTACACTCCGGTTCCTGCGCTCCGTGCGCCTTGCACTCGGGCCGCTCGCTACGGTCTTTCGGGGCGCCCACATCCTGCGCTGGGGCAATGACACTGGCGGCGAGCAGGGTGAAGGCGAAAGCGCTTTGCGCGATGCGGTTCATGGCGATGTCTCCAGCCCGAGCATGAAATCTGAAACGGGTTGTCTGCTCGCATCATCGCGGTCGTACAGCAGCGCGCCGTCGATGAATACCTTGTCCGCCTTGGCGTAGACGCTGAACGGGTTGCCGTTCCACACCACCACATCGCCCATCTTGCCGGCTTCCAGGGTGCCGGTGTGATCGAGCACGCCGAGCGCACGCGCGGCATTTTCGGTGAGCCAGCGGATCGCGCGTTCCGGTGCGATCGCGATACCGGCACGTTGCGCACTACCGATGACTTTTGCTGCCTCCTGGTTCAGGCGTTGAATGCCCTCTGCCGAATCCGAATGCACGATGGCGCAGCCGCCGTCGGGCCGGTCAACCAGTGCAATGTTTTCCTCGATGCCGTCGTAGGCTTCCATCTTGAAGCCCCACCAGTCGGCCCACAGCGCACCGCAGATGTGTTCGCTCGCCAACACGTCGGCCAGCTTGTAGGCTTCCACGCCGTGATGAAACGCCGCGATCTTGAAGCCGAACTCATTGGCCAGATCGATCATGTTGGCCATCTCGTCGGCGCGATAGCAGTGGATGTGTACCAGGATTTCGCCATTGAGTGCGCCGGCAAGGGTTTCCAGGCGCAGGTCGCGCGTGGGTGCCTTGGCCGGCTCGGCTTTCTTGTCGCTGCCGGCCTTGGCCACGGCCTTGTCGTAGTCGGCCCACTGCTGGATGTAGTCGCGCGCCTCAATGAACGCAGCGCGATAGCCGGCCATGTTGCCCATGCGCGTCATCGGTGCCTGCATGCGCTCGCCGTAAACCCGCTTGGGGTTTTCGCCGCAGGCCATCTTCAGGCCATGTGGGGCAGCAGGAAACTTCATCGCCTGCATGGTGGTGGCCGGCACATTTTTCAGCGTTACCCCGCGCCCGCCAATCAGGTTGGCCGAGCCGGGCAGTATCTGCATGCTGGTGATACCACCGGCAAGCGCTTTGGCAAAGCCGGGGTCCTGCGGCCATACGCCATGCTCGGCCCACACTTGCGCGGTTACCGGCGCAGTCATTTCATTGCCATCAGAATGGGCATTGACGCCGGGGCTGGCGTAGACGCCAAGGTGCGAGTGTACGTCGATCAGCCCGGGGGTTACCCACTTGCCGCTGGCATTGATTTCAATGGCGTCAGTTGGCGCCTGCAAATTGCTACCAACCGCTTGCACCTTGCCATCACGCAAAAGCACATCGGCATCGTCCAGGCGCTCGCCATTGCCAATCAGCACCGTAGCATGGCGCAGCACGGTGGCAGCGGATGCGATGGGTTGATAGGTGCTGGGGAAGGGCTCGGTGGGAGCCGCTGCGGCGCTTATCGGCAGGCACAGCCAGACGCTGCACAGCACGCTATAAATGGCAAAACGCATGGTGCTCTCCACGAGGCGAAATGCCGAAGGTATCGACTTGTGCGTGCGATGCCAAGCTGCGGCGCATTACAATGCTGGCAAACGACAAGAGAAAAGCATGAAAACAAAACAGGAAATCGTGACCAATTGGCTGCCGCGTTACACCGGCGTGGCGGTAGAAGAGTTTGGCAATCATGTGTTGTTGACCAACTTTGGCGGCTACCTCGACATGTTCTGCAAGCTCACGGGAGCCGAGTTGCAAGGCGCGGATCGACCAATGCCCAGTGCCACCCACGATGGCATCACCATGATCAACTTCGGCATGGGCAGCGCCAACGCGGCGACGGTGATGGATCTGCTCACTGCCTACGAACCCAAGGCGGTGTTGTTTCTCGGCAAATGCGGCGGCCTCAAGCGCAAAAACCAGCTCGGTGATCTGATCCTGCCGATTGCCGCGATCCGCGGCGAGGGCACCTCCACCGATTATCTGTTGCCGGAAGTGCCGGCGTTACCGGCGTTTGCGTTGCAGCGCGGCGTTTCCACCATGATCCGCGACCTCGGCCACGATTACTGGACCGGCACGGTGTACACCACCAACCGCCGTGTATGGGAACACGATGAAGACTTCAAGGATTACCTGCGCAAGCTGCGCTGCATGGCAATCGACATGGAAACCGCTACGATATTCTCGGTCGGATTTGCCAACTCCATCCCTTCGGGCGCACTGCTGCTGGTGTCGGATCAGCCGATGATCCCGGAAGGGGTGAAAACCGAAGCCTCTGATCGCAAGGTCAGCGATGGCTTTGTGGAAGCGCACATCACCATCGGTATCGAGGCACTCAAGCTGGTTCGCCGCCACGGCAAGAGCGTGAAGCACTTGCAGTTCTGAGTGGCGCCGCAGCACCCGTGGGAGCGCGCCTGCGCGCGAAGCTTCTTGCGGCATGGTTCGCCGGCGGGCCGGCTCCCACAGAAGCGCTGGCTCGCACCGGCGGGCAACACAGTGGCGCCTGCAGGGGCGTTCACCGCTTTCGTGGGAGCGCGCCTGCGCGCGAAGCTTCTCGCGGCATGGTTCGCCGGCGGTCGAAAGCGCCGCTTTCCTTCGCTACGATCGATCAATTGCAACCGGCTGCCAGCGACGATTACCAGATGAAGCTCAATGCGATCAGATCGCCTTTGCCGTCGGCAATGCGGACTTTGCACTGCACCGTCTGCCTGGCCTCATCGGTCATGTTGGGGTTGATGGTGATCGGCGCGGATAGCATCAACAGGCCATTTTCGGCGACGTTGACGCTCGCGTGCAATGCGTCCTTGTCGATAGTGAATTTCTTGTTATTGAACTTCTCCGCAACCCCGTCGGTGCAGGTCTTCACTGCAAGTGATGCATCGTCGGTTGCGGTACAGCCAAGCATGAGCATTGTCACCAAAACTGCTACTGACGCTATCGGCCATTTCATGGCGCACCTCCGTTGACGTTGAAGCCCCTCCGAACAGCCGCAAGCGACCGTCGACCGCAACTGGCATACGACAAGTGCCGCATACCAAGGCGTACGTTAACGTATTTGCTCTAACTCCGCCAATTGCTGGCCTGTGGCTGCCTGACGCCATCAGCGGGGGCGGCTGAAATCGGGCAGAGAATATGCAGCCCACTGGCGCATTTGGCGCGCGATGAATGGTGGCGTCAGCGTAAACAGGGTGCGACCTGATCGGCCCACAGCGCGTAGCCTGCGGCATTCAGGTGCAGTCCGTCAGGTCCAAATAGTTCACGGCGCGCATTGCCATGTCTGTCGAGCATTGGCGTGAAAACGTCGATATAAGCGATGTCAACTTCGCCATCGGCGAATCGCCGTATACGCATGTTGGCATCGCGTGCGGCGGCTATCAGGTGCGCACGCGCAGGGCTGGGCTTGATCGCGATGAACGCGATGGCGAGCTTCGGGCGGGTGCTACGCAGCCGTTTGACGAGGCTGACGAAATCGGCGGCTACCTGCGCCGGGAGCAATCCTTCGGCAAGATCGTTGTCGCCAGCGTAAATCACTACCTGACGCGGTCGATAGCGCAACACGAGGAGGTCGGCCAAACGCTCGGCATCGGCAAGCCGCGAGCCACCGAACCCGCGGTTGAGAATGCCCGGGTTCGAGAAGACGTGGTTCAGATCCGGCCACAGGCGGATGGATGAACTGCCGACGAAAACAATAGGCGCATTCAGCGGCGTTGTGGCCTGATCCTCGGCGATGAAACGATTGAGCTCCGCTTGCCATAGGTCTTCCTGAGCGCACGCCGGTTGCAGGGCCACCGACAGTAGCAGCGTCAGTGCCAGCAAAGCCCGGAGCGTCAACGGTGCCATCGTGACTTGCTTTTTGTCGAACATCCGTGCGGGCGGCGATCAAGCACGGCGAATGGCCGCAGCGCGTCGCTTTCCAGCCGAAGGAGCTGCTGTTGTGTCACGTTTGACAAGCGGTGCATCAAATATATGCAGCTGTGCCTTGGGCACTTTCGCAGCTGCGCCGTTGTCCTTGATCGCGTCCAGCAACATCAACGTTGCCTGCTTGCTCATGTGCGATATCGGCTGATGCACGGTTGTCATGGCCGGCCAAACCTCCCGCGATACCGGTGTGTCGTCGAAGCCTACGATTGATAGCTGCTGGGGAATATCCACCCCGCGCTCGTGTGCGACCTGAAGCACGCCGGCTGCCATTTCGTCGTTACTGGCAAAAATCGCGGTGGGCATTGCCGACATTCCGACAAAATACTCACCCGCCGAGCGGCCCGATTCGAAAGTAAACCGGCCATCGGCAACCAGTTCCGATTCCAACGTGATACCTCCGCGCTCCAAGCCATCGCAATAGCCTTGATAGCGCGCCATGCTGGCGCCGTGCATCGGGTCGCCCATCACAAACCCGATCCGCCGGTGCCCTAGTTCAAGCAGGTATTCGACCACCCGTGTTGCGGCGTGGCGTTCATTGATGGCGACACCGAGGCCGGGTCTGCCGTCCATCGGCGAAAGCCGGACAAAGGGCAGGCCCATGTCTTCCAGCGCCGTCAGCAACGCCGGAACATCGCCGACCGGAGGGATCAGGATCAAGCCATCGACACGCGATTGCCGCGCAAAGTCGGTGGCGCTGCGTACCAGGTCCGGCTCTTCCGGTGAGCACAGGTGCATTGCCAGGCCGTATCCCGACTCTCGGCAGGCTTCAAGCAGGCCCGATAGCACGTGGAACAAATAGTTCGGACTTGGATTGTTGTAGACCAGCCCAACCATGTGTGAGCGGCGGCCAGCAAGGCCACGTGCGGACAGGTTGGGCAGGTAATCCAGTGCCTTGACGGCATTCAACACCCGCTGCTGGGTTGCAGCACGCACGTTTGGCTCGCGATTGAGCACGCGCGACACCGTCTTGATCGATACGCCGGCCAGGTCGGCTACCTGATCAATCGTAGCTTCGCCTTTTGCCCGCTTGCTTTTTTTGACTGTCACGTCGTTTCCTCATGTTCACGCCAACGGCCCGTTATCGCCGTTTCCCGCGATCCGCGCCGATCCTGTGGGTCAACGCGTCGAACCTATGCGCATGCGCCGAAACGCCCTGTTGCAGGCGGTCTGTTTCGACACTGCAAGGTGCCTGATGGTAGTTGTTTATTGACAGCGTTGTAAACATTACTGTTCATGATCTGTCAGCAAGCCGCTGGATAGTACGTTGATGTTTTTCGTGCTGCGCAGCAACAAATCCGTGTTATGTTTTTGATATAAAACGATAAAATAAAACGCAAGCGCCTCCATCGGCGGGCGCCGTGCGCCACACGTTGGTGTGTGACGCTTGCAACGAACGGCGCAAATTGCGCAATTTTTGCTTTGTCTATTGTCAGCGCTGTCATTTTGCGCTAAGGTCAATCCGCGCTCATTTCCACGCCTGCGCTGGTTGGCAGACGAAGCGTGGATTGGGGCTTGATGTTGGGACCAGTACAGAACGCTCGTCCGGCTACCGGAGCCGTCGGAAGAGTGGGCAACGGGATCGTTTGTTTCCGCTGCAATCGGCTCTGAAATACCCTTTGGGAGGGGATCGTGGCAAACATAGAGAAATCACGTGGCCGCATTGTGACGGCCAAGCAGGTTGAGTTGCGCAGGAGTTGTCTTTCGGTGGCTTGCGCAATTGCGCTGTACGCGGGTGGTGCCAGTGCCCAGGAACCGGCAATTGCACTGACGTCTGGTTCGGCAGCAGTGGCTGCCGGTGCGCAGACCATTGGCGCGGCGCAGGATCAGGCCGACGATGCAGCGCAACTGGATGCTGCGGGCAAGAAAGCCAAATCCAAAGCGAAGAAAGATGATCGCGATGCAAACGCGACCACCTTGGATGAAGTTCACGTCACCGGCATCCGCTATTCGGTTGCCAAGTCGCTGGAGCTCAAGCGCGAGTCCAACTCGATTGTCGAAGTGATCTCCGCTGAAGACATCGGCAAATTGCCCGATACCAGCATCGCTGAATCGCTGGCGCGGGTGCCCGGTCTGGCGGCGCAGCGCACCGATGGCCGTGCGCAGCAGATCGCGATTCGCGGCCTGTCGCCCGACTTCGCCGGTACCTTGCTCAATGGCCGTGAGCAAACCAGCGCCGGCGACAACCGCGGCGTGGAGTTCGATCAATACCCATCGGAGTTGATCAACGGCGTGACGATCTACAAGACACCCGATGCACTGCTGATCGGGCAGGGGCTTTCGGGCACGGTGAATCTGCACACCATTTCTCCGCTGGCGGTTGGCGAGCGGCGTGTGGTGGTCAACGCGCGCGGCGAGAATACCTCGTTCGGCAAGCTCAACGACGGTTCCGATTCCACCGGATTCCGCGCCAGTGCCTCGTATATCGACCAGTTCGCCGACGACACCATCGGCGTGGCCATTGGTTACGCCCACCTCGACTCGCCGTTCCAGGAAAAGCATTACAAGGCGTGGTGGTGGGCCGATACCAGCGCCTTTGGTGCACCCATCGCCGGACAACCCGCCAACAGTGTGGCGCTGATGGGCGCCGAAGCGTGGGCGCGTTCGCGCGATCAGGTGCGCGACGGCGTGATGGCGGTGCTGGAGTTCCAGCCCAACGACGATCTGCACAGCCAGATCGACCTGTTCTACTCGCATTTCGATCAGAAGGAGATCATGCGCGGCTTGATGTGGTCGCAGGATCCGTGGACCGGCAACAATGTGTTCGTGACCGGCGCGCAGACTACGCCAGCGGGTGGCGTCGATATCGTCACCGGCGGCACCATCAACAATATCGAGCCGATCGTGCGCAACGACTCCAACCGGCGCAAGGACGATATCTATTCGGTGGGTTGGAATACCACCTACAAGTTCACCGAGTTGCTGACCGGTACCCTCGACCTGAACTGGAACCGGACCGAGCGCACACAGTCCAATCTTGAGACCACCGCCGGGCTGGCAGGCTTGTCCGCATTCGGTTTCAATCTGCCGGTTGGTAACGGTTTCCCGACCTTTGATGTCGGCGGCGCGGACTTTACCGATCCTTCCGCCGTGCTGCTCAGCGACCCGGCCGGTTGGGGGCGTGATGGGCGGCTGGAAAATCCGGTCCAGAACGACGAGATCAAGGCGGCACGCTTCACCTTGCGCCGCGACTTCATGGAAGGGCCGTTCAGCGGCGTCGATATTGGTTACAACTACACCGAGCGCGACAAAAAGAAAACCTCGACGGTGTTCTTCGCCAATCTGCTCAATGGCCGCACCCCGGTTGCGGTTGCCGCTGGCGATTTGCTCAACCCCACCGATCTCGACTTTGTCGGCATTCCCGGGGTGCTGGCGTTCAATCCGCGCGCCGGACTCGAACAGTATTACACGCTGACCCAGAACTTGAGTTCGGACGACCTGCGCAAGGATTTCACTGTTTCCGAGCGCATCCATACCGCGTACAGCAAGTTCGATATCGACACCAGCCTGACCGACAGCGTGGCGTTGCGCGGCAATATCGGCGTGCAGGTGGTGTTCACCGACCAGTCGTCGCGAGCATTCAACATCGACAGTCGCAGTGGCACTGCGGTTGGCGATCTGAATCGCGGCGCCAAGTACACCGATGTGCTGCCGAGCCTGAATCTGGTGTTCGACTTCGGCGATAATTGGTTCACGCGCTTCGGTGCGGCGAAAACGCTGGCGCGGCCACGCGTTGACGACCTGCGTGCGGCGGCCTCGGCTGGCGTCAATCCAACCACGAAGCAATGGAGCGGCAATGGCGGCAACACCGACCTGCGGCCATGGCGTGCCGATTCGCTGGATCTGTCGATCGAGAAGTACTTTAGTGAGGACAGTTACGTTGCTGTGGCCGGCTTCTACAAATGGCTGAACAGCTACATTTTCAATCAATCCCTGCCGTTTGATTTCACCGGCTTCGTCAATACCGACAATTCGACCGTGCCGATATCCAATATCGGCACCTTCAGCGGACCAGCCAACGGCACCGGTGGCTGGTTGCGTGGCGGCGAGTTCAGCACCGCCTTGTCGGGCGAACTGTTCAGCGACGCGCTGTCCGGTTTCGGCATGCAGTTCAGCACTTCGTATACCGACAGTTCGGTCGAACCCGAAGGGCCGGGCAGCAACGAGAACCTCACCTTACCGGGGCTCTCCAAGTGGGTGGCCAGCGGCACCGTGTACTTTGAAAAATCGGGGTTCACCGCACGTTTCGGCCATCGCTATCGCTCCAGTTTCCGCGGCGAGATCACCTCGATCTTCGCGCAGCGCACCTTTACCCGGGTGCTGGCGGATCGGCAAAGCGATCTGCAGTTGAGCTATGCATTCCCCGAGAGTTCTTCACTCAACGGGCTGACTGCGCTGGTGCAGATCAACAACCTGACCAACTCGGCGTTCAAGACGCGGCAAGATGGCAATTTCCAGGGCGGTGGCCCGTCGGCGCCACTGGAGACCAACACCTTTGGACGCCAGATACTGGCCGGTTTCACCTACACGTTCTGAGTCATGATGCAGGCGCCGGCAACATTGCCGGCGCCGACCCGGATGGATCTTGCCCAGGTCCTGGTTTGCTCGTGCGCATGATGCCGATGGCCGACGCGCGCAGTACCACGTATACGGAGCTGCAATGATTACGCGACGCACCCTGCTGACCGCAATTCTGTCGTTCGCGACGCTCGCCGGCTGCGACCAGCGCACCGCGATGCCAGCAACCGATGCTGCTGTCGTCGAAACGACGCCGAGTGACTGGCCACACCTCACCAGCGCCGTGCAACGCGATCCGGCGCTGGAAACACGCGTGCAGGAGATCGTGGCGGGCATGAGCCTGGCGCAGAAGATCGGCCAGATGACCCAGGCCGAAATCAAATCCATCACCGCCGATGAAGTGCGCACGTACTACATCGGATCAGTGCTCAACGGCGGCGGCTCATGGCCGGGCGGCAACAAGCAGGCCAGCGTCGGCGACTGGCTGGCGCTGGCCGAAAGCTACCGTGATGCCTCGCTGCACACCGATGCCACTACCCCGATCCCGATCATCTGGGGTACCGACGCAGTGCATGGCCACAGCAATGTGCTGGGCGCGACCCTGTTTCCGCACAACATCGGCCTTGGTGCCGCACATGACCCGAAGTTGATCGAAGCCATTGCGGCAGCGACCGCACGCGCGGTGCGGGCAACCGGTATCGATTGGGTATTCGCGCCGACGCTGGCAGTGGCGATGAACCATCGCTGGGGCCGCAGCTACGAAAGCTTCGGCCAGGATCCGGCGCTGGTACGCAGTTATGCGAAGGCTTACGTGCGCGGCATGCAGGGCGCATTCGCCGACGGCAACACCATTGCCACCGCCAAGCATTTCATCGGCGATGGCGCCACCGAAAACGGTACCGACCAGGGTATCGCCAAGATTGATCGTGACGCCATGATCCGGGTGCATGGCGCAGGCTATTACGGTGCGCTGGAAGCCGGTGTGCAAACGGTGATGGCGTCGTACAACAGTTGGCATGATGTCGCGGCCGGCACCGACTACGGCAAGATGCATGGCGCGCGCGCACTGCTGACCGACGCGCTCAAGAACGCGATGGGATTCGACGGATTCGTCGTCTCCGACTGGAATGCGATTGGCCAGTTGCCGGATTGCAGCAACGCCAGTTGTGCGGCGTCGATCAACGCTGGCATCGACATGGTGATGGTGCCTGACGACTGGAAAGCTTTCATCGCCAACACCATTGCCCAGGTTGAAAGCGGAGAGATTGCGCTGGCGCGGATCGACGACGCGGTGAGCCGCATCGTGCGCGTCAAGCTGCGTGCCGGGCTGTTCGAGCAGCGCCCGTCGCGAAGTCGCTACGCTGGCGATGCGCAGGCAATCGTTGACCGGGCGCTGGCACGACGCGCGGTACAGCAGTCGCTGGTGTTGCTGAAAAACGATGCTGCAATACTGCCGCTCAAGCCAGGGCAGCGCTTGTTGGTGATTGGCAAAAGCGCCGACAGCATCGCCAACCAGGCCGGTGGCTGGTCATTGACTTGGCAAGGCACCGACAATACCAATGCCGACTTCCCGAATGCGGATAGCGTATTGCACGGTTTGCAAACGCTTGCCGGTGCCGACAAGGTGCTGGTTGCGCCATCAAGCGATGGCATCGATCCGGCGACCTACGATGCCATCGTTGCGGTGATTGGCGAAACGCCGTACGCCGAAACGCGCGGCGACATCGTGGCATCGGCAACCCTGCGCCACAGTGATCGATATCCGGAGGACATCGCCGTGCTGCGCGCTGCGGCTGCCACCGGCAAGCCGGTGGTGACCGTCTTCATTGCCGGCCGCGCGCTGTATGCCAACGATCTGTTGAACGCTTCCAGCGCGTTTGTTGCCGCCTGGTTGCCGGGCACCGAAGGCGGTGGCATCGCCGATGTGCTGTTTGCTCACGATCCTGCCGGCAACGCGCTGGACTTCAGTGGTCGGCTGTCTGTGCGTTGGCCGCATACGCCCTGCGACGCAGCCGATGCCAGCGGCGACGACGCGCCGTGGTTGCCCGGTTTCGGTCTGACCTATGCGCAGGCGACGACGACCGGGCCGCTGCCGGAACATACCGACAGGCACCAATGCGCCACGCCCACCCGCCTGGATGTGTTCGATACCACCGACGCGCCGCCATTTGTTCTCACTCTCGGACGCAGCGACGATTCGGGCGATACCCGTGCGCTTGGCGCCGATCTCAATGCCACCTTCGCCTGGCCCGATGCCGAACCGATCCTGCGCGTCCGCACCGTGCAGGTGAACACTCAACAGGATGGCAAGGCGATCACCTGGCTTGCGCCGGCACGGGTGTTTGCACGCAGCGCGAACGGCAACAATCTGCATCCGTTGGCGGCAGCCGATGCTGCCCTGCAATTCGACATCGTGCCGGCCAGCGTCGGCAGTGCGCGCGTGCAATTGTTCATGGGCTGCGGCAAAAGCTGTGGCGCGAGGATCGAGCTCGCTGGCGTATTGCGGCGGTTGTCGGCAGGTGAGCGCAGCACAGTGAAAGTACCTCTGGCCTGCTTCATCGAGCGCGGGCTCGATGCCGGTGGCGTCGATGTGCCGTTTGGCATTGAAGCTGACAGCCCATTCGCGGCGGCACTGGCGGATATCCGTATTGTTGCGGGTGCGGGCAAGGATGCCGATGCACTGGCTTGTGCCGACCTGGTGCCCTGAGACGATGCGATTGCCATGTGCCCGATGTACGCGTGCGGGCCTGTTGCTCGCCGTGCTTGCAGGTGCCGCATGCGCAGCGCAACCGATGGCGGATGGCGCTGCGCGCGGCGAGGCGGCAACGATGTCGGTGTGGCTCACGCAGCCCGACAGCCATTCCCGGATGCAGTTGCAAAGCCCTGCGGCGCATCCTGCGGCAGCCTCGTCGGTTGCTGTTCAGATCGACCCGGCACGCCGCATGCAGAGCATCGTCGGCTTTGGTGCGTCGGTCACCGATGCCTCGGGCGGGTTGTTGCAAACGGCGTTGTCCGACTCGGCTCGCGCAAGTTTACTTCGTGAATTGTTTGGACGTGCTGACGAAGGCTTGGGCCTGAGCCTCACCCGGCTGACCATCGGGGCGTCGGATTTTTCGCGCACGCACTACAGTCTGGATGAGCCGCCGGACGGCAAGCCCGATCCGACGCTTGCGCATTTCAGTGTCGCCCGCAACCAGGCCGATGTCATCCCGGTGATGCAGCAGGCGCTGGCGATCAATCCGCAGTTGCGCGTGATGGCGTCGCCGTGGAGCGCGCCGGCATGGATGAAGTCCAGCGGCAGCCTGATTGGCGGCACCCTGTTGCCCGAATACGAGCCGGTGTTGGCGCAGTATTTGCTGCGTTATGTCGATGCCTATGCCGCACATGATATTCCGATCTGGGCCTTGACCCTGCAAAATGAGCCGGGCTTCGAGCCGGCCGACTATCCGGGCATGCGCATGCCGGCAGCGCAACGGGCACGGGTCATCGGCACGCATCTCGGGCCGTTGCTGGCTGCGCGCCATCCGCGGCCATTGATCTTTGACTGGGACCACAATTGGGACGAGCCGCAGCAACCGATGCAGGTGCTGGCAGATGCATCGGCAGCGCCCCATGTCGCTGGCGTCGCATGGCACTGCTACGGCGGCAAGGTTGCGGCGCAAAGCGACGTTCATGACGCGTATCCGGACAAGCTGGTGATTCTCAGTGAGTGCTCGGGTGGTGACTGGGAGCCGGTTCGCAGCGGTGGGCTGCTGTGGCTCACGCGCAATGTCATTCTTGATGCGATCCGTGATTGGGCCAGCGGCGTGGTGCTGTGGAATCTGGCGCTCGACCAGGACAACGGCCCGCATCTGGGCGGCTGCGGCACCTGCCGCGGGGTGGTCACGATCAACACCGGTGATGGCACGATCAGCCGCAACGATGAGTACTGGGCGCTCGCGCATTTCAGCCGCTTCGTCCATCCCGGGGCAGTGCGCATCGCTTCCACCGGCATGTTTGACGGACTGCACCATGTCGCCTTCGCCAACACCGACGATGGCTCGATCGTGCTGGTTGCGGTCAACGAGCGTCGCGAAGCGCTCACCGTGAATATTCGCATTGCCGAGACGCAATATGCCGCGTTGCTTCCCGAGCGCAGCATCGCGACGCTACGCTGGTCGATGTCGCCTGCTGCAATGCTGCACCCTGATCGCTCTCATTGAGTCCTGTGCGAGGTCTGTCATGTCGATCCAACCCATTCGCGACATCGTCATTCTCGGCGGCGGTACTGCCGGCTGGATGTCGGCCGCTGCGTTGTCGAAGCTGTTGCCGCCGTCATGCCGGATACGCCTGGTCGAGTCCGAGGAAATCGGCATCGTTGGTGTTGGTGAGGCGACGATCCCCAACATCAAACACTTCAATGCGGCACTGGAGATCGATGAGGACGAGTTCCTCAAGGCCACCCAGGGCACCTTCAAGCTCGGCATCGAGTTCGTCAACTGGGGCCAGTTGGGTGATCGTTATATCCATGGTTTCGGCAAGGTCGGGCCAGACACCTCGCTGGTCGGCTTTCACCATTACTGGCTGCGGCTGAAACAACTGGGCAAGGCCAGCGGACTCGACGCCTATTCGATCAACACCGTCGCGCCGCGGCAAGCCCGGTTTCTGCGTTATCGCAAGGACATGCCCGGCTCGCCACTTGGTGACATCGTGCATGCGTTCCATTTCGACGCCAGCCTCTACGCGCGCTGGCTGCGCGGGCTTGCCGAAAAGCGCGGCGTGGTGCGCACCGAAGGCAAGGTAAAGCAGGTGTTGCGCCGTGCCGAAGACGGGTTCATCGAAGCGCTGGTGATGGAAAGCGGTGAGCGGATCGATGGCGAGTTTTTCATCGACTGCTCGGGCATCCGCGCGCTGCTGATTGGCGATGCGCTCGGTGTTGGTTATGACGATTGGTCACACTGGCTGCCGTGTGATCGGGCGCTGGCAGTGCCCAGCGCTCCAGTGAAGCCATTGCTGTCGATGACACGCTCAACAGCGCATACCGCCGGCTGGCAGTGGCGAATCCCGTTGCAGCACCGGGTCGGCAACGGCCATGTTTACAGCAGTCGGTTCATGAGTGATGACGAAGCGACGTCGATTCTGCTTGCCAACCTTGATGGCGAGAAGCTGGCTGATCCGCGCCTGATTCGTTTTCGTACCGGCATGCGACGCAGGCTGTGGGAGCGAAACTGTGTCGCGGTCGGCTTGTCCAGCGGCTTTCTTGAGCCGCTGGAATCAACCAGCATCCATCTGATCCAGACCGCAATCTCCCGCATTGCCGCGTTTTTCCCGCATGGCGGTTTCGATGCGGCCGACATCGACGAGTACAACGCACAGGGTGCGCTGGAATATGAGCAGATCCGTGATTTTCTGATCCTGCATTACAAGGCGACCGAGCGCACCGACTCGGCGTTCTGGAACTACACCCGCACCATGCCGATTCCGGCGACCCTGCAACGCAAGATCGATCTGTACCGCAGCAACGGCCGACTGTTCCGTGATGGCAACGAGTTGTTTGCCGAGCCGAGCTGGTTGCAGGTGATGGAAGGCCAGCGCATCCATGCGCAGGGCTACCATCCGTTTGCCGGGTTCATGCCCGAGGATGAGTTGCACGAGTTCGTCGGCGGTGTCGAGGCAGTGATCGGCAAATGCGTCGGGGTGATGCCCGACCATGCGCAGTTCATCGCCGAGCATTGCGCAGCGCAACGCTGAGCGGCTACGCCGCCATTTCCGACAGTACCTTGGCGTGGTCGCGGAAGTTGAGCGCGCAGCGGGAGCGGAAATCATCGATCGCAGCCATGTCCGCTTTGCCGATACCCGGTTCCGGTGAACGCAGCCTTGCCGCGTCCGGGAACTGGCCATAGCCGGCGAGCAGGCAATGCCATGACATGGCTGGGTAGATGTCGGCGATGCCCTGGCGCGCGAGTTCCTGCTCCAGATTCTGGCCGGTAAACCAGCAGGTCAAAATCGCTTTGAGCGAATCCGACAACTGGTCGTGGCCGGCATTGGCGCGCCAGTATTCGGTATCGGTGCGCCGATTCATCCGGTAATGGCAGACGATGTAATCGCGCACACCCTCGAAATCACGGGCGATGCCGGCGTTGAAGGATTGCCGCCGGGCCTCCAGATCACCGTCGCGCTCGACGTGCTCGATGAAGCTCTCGAGCGTGGTCTGCACCAGATGCAGGGCGGTTGCTTCCAGCGGTTCGATAAAGCCTTGCGACAGCCCGACGGCAAGGCAATTGTGCGTCCATACCTGTTCCACGCGGCCGACGCGCATCTGCAAATGACGCGCGCCGACTGGATCATCGAGCAACCCGAGGTGTTCGCGCAGTTCCTGCTCGGCTTGGTCCGGCGTGCAGAAACGCGAGCTGTAGACGTAGCCATTGCCGTGGCGATGGCGCAGCGGGATGCTCCATGCCCAGCCATTGCGCAGCGCGGTTGAAATCGTCTGGCTGTTGGTGCCGGTTGGGTCGGTCGGCGTTGGCAGTACGACCGCACGATCATTGAACAGATTGTCGGAAAATGGTTTGAATGGCACAGCCAACGCCTGCTGCACGATCAGTGATCGGAAACCGCTGCAATCGACGAAAAAATCGCCCTCGATGCGGCGAGCATCCTCGGTGATTACCGCAACTACAGCGCCATCTTCGCCGCGCTCGATCGTCTCCACTTTGCCTTGCAGGTGATCGACGCCATTGCGTTGTGCATGCTCGCCCAGCAGCGCGCCGACCAGATGCGCGTCGAAGTGGTAGCCGTGAAGTATCCGGAACGGAAAATGATGCGCCGCCAGCGGAGCGAGGCGTTGGCGCGCCAGTTCCGCTGCGAGGTAAAATCGGTCCGGATTGGCGGCTACGTCGTAGCCACTTCGCCGCATCGCGCAATGCATGAAAAAGGCGGCTTGGCCATGGATGTCGATGGCCGATGCGAACGGATGAAAGTAGCTCTCATACCCTTTGACCTGGGACCATCCGCTGAAACGGATGCCGTTTTTGTAGGTCGCGTTGCACTTTGGCATCCAGTCGGAATCGGCGATGCCCAGGGTCTCGAAGAACTTGCCCAGCAACGGCGTCGAGCCCTCGCCGACACCGACGATGCCGATCTCCGGCGATTCCAGCAGTGTGATATCCACGTTGCGTTCGCGCCAGCGCTGCGCCAGCAGGTTGGCCGCCATCCAGCCGGCGGTGCCGCCGCCGACGATCACGATGCGCAGCGGGGTGGTACCGATTCGCATGGCCTGTTCCTCACGCCGTTGGCGGTGCTGTTGCGACGTGCAACAGCACCATCCGTGTCATCTCACCAGAACGCTGCGTACAACGCGATCAAGATCGCGATGACACCGAGCGAACCCATGTTGAAGCCGAACGTGGTGCCGTAAGCGACATCGTCGGTGCGGATGAAGTCCTTGCCGGGCGCACTCGGTGTGAGCAATGACACCCCCACCGCCAGCGCCAGCGCCAGTAAAAACACGATCCCTACGCGGTCGATGAATGGCAGCTCTGGCCACGCCATTTTCAGCAAGATGGAAAGACTGAACGAGCCGACCGCTGCGGCCAGTGCGCCCGCCTCATTGGCGCGCTTCCAGAACAGGCCGAGCAGGAAAATCACCACGATGCCGGGCGTGAAAAAACCGGTGTAATCCTGGATGTACTGGAACGCCTGGTCGAAACTCCCGAGCAACGGCTTGGCAGTGAGGATGGCGAGCAACACTGCCACGGTGGCGGCGATGCGCCCGACCCGCACCAGATGGCGTTGATCGGGATGGTTGCCGGCACGCTGGTAAAAATCCAGCGTGAAGATGGTGGCAATGGAATTGATCTTCGACGCCAGTGACGCCACGATTGCGGCTACCAAAGCTGCGAAAACCAAGCCGAGGATGCCGGTTGGCAAAATCTGCATCATCGAAGGATAGGCCTGGTCGGGCTGCGTGAGGTCCGGTGCCAGCATCAGCGCCGCAATGCCCGGCAACACCACGATCACCGGCATCAGCAGCTTCAGGAACGCCGCGAACAGCACGCCCTTCTGCGCTTCCTTGAGGTCCTTGGCCGCCAGCGCGCGCTGGATGATGTACTGGTTGAAGCCCCAGTAGCTGACATTCATGATCCACATCCCGCCAATCAGCACGCTGATACCCGGCAGATCCTTGTAATGCGGGCTGGCCTTGTCGAGGATCATGTCGAAATGCTCCGGGTGCGCGGCCCACAATTTGCTGAAGCCGGCGAGGATGCCGGCGCCGTCGCCGATCTTGCTCAGGGTCAACCCGGTCACCAGCAGCCCGCCCAGCACCAGCAGCGACACCTGCACGATATCGGTCAGCGCCACCGCCTTGAGCCCGCCGTACAACTGGTAGAGCAAGGCGAAGGCACCCAGCAGCGCCAGTGCCAACATCTGATCGATGCCGGCGACCTGGCTGACCGCAATCGAGCCCAACCACAGGATCGAGGTGAGGTTGACGAAGATATACAGGCCGAGCCAGAACACCGCCATCAAGGTGCGGATGCGGCCGCCGTAGCGTTGCTCCAGAAACTGCGGCATGGTGTAGATGCCGTTGCGCAGGAAGATTGGCAAAAAATACTTGCCCACCAGCAGCAGCGTCAGCGCCGCCATCCATTCGTACGAGGCAATCGCCAGGCCGATTGCATAGCCCGAACCGGACATACCGATGATCTGTTCGGCCGAGATGTTGGCGGCGATCAACGACGCGCCGATCGCCCACCACGGCAATGATTTGCTCGCCAGGAAATAATCCTTGGCGTCTTTCTGGTGCCCCGCTTTTTCGCGCGATACCACCTGCGCCAGTATAAAGATGCCGGCCATGTAGGCGAGCACGATTACCGTATCCAGAGTTGCAAGCTTCACTTATCCCTCTCCTCGATGGCTTTCTGTTTGTTGTTATGTACACGCCGCAAAAACGGACAGCATTGAACGCATTGCCAATCGATTCCCGGACATGGGCAGCGGCACACCATCAAGAGTGGATCGCATCGGGAAATAAAGACAACGCTGTCATCCTAGAATAAACCGGCGCCGTCGGCAATGGCATTGGTGCCTTCGCGGTCGTTCTAGCGGACAGTCGCCCACAGGGTGGGCTCCCACAAAAGCATGCCCCGTGGCTCGCACCAGGCTCCCACAAAAAAAAGTGCTGATTTGCCCATCCTGTGGGAGCGCACCCTGTGCGCGACCAGAACCCGCACTACCAAGTCGCCCACAGGGTGGGCTCCCACAGGGAGACGTTCGTGCTCATTGTGGAGCAACTGCGTTACTCGCTGGTGCCAATCGGTGCTGTTGTGGGAGCCGGACTGCCGGCGAACCATCTTGCGACAGCTTCGCGCGCAAGGCGCGCTCCCACAAGCACCTTGAAGCACCCACCGATTGCCGGCAGATCGGTCTGCATGTCGGACGCGCAAGGTGCGCTCCCACAAGCACCTTGAAGCACCTCTGTGGGAGCGCACCCTGTGCGCGACCATAGCCTGCGCGATCAGTGGCGTCCATGCCTCCCGCAGCACTTTGCATCCATGCACAGCGCAGGTTGTACACGAGCAGCCGGGGCTTGTTGAGCCGGCCTGTGACGCCAAAGCAACTGGATGCGTCAGGGACTCAAGCCATCAATAACGCGGCACGCCGGGGTCAATCTGCTGCGCCCAGGCATCGATGCCGCCTTCGACGTTGTAGACATCGCGAAAGCCCAGGCCACGGAAATGCTCGGCGGCCTGGCGGCTGGAATTGCCGTGGTGGCACAAGAAGGCGAGTGCGGTGTCCTTGGCCAGCGCGGCCAGCGTGGGCAGGCTGTCCTCATCGAGTGCCTGATGGGCGTGCGGGAACGGGGCCTGCGCACGATCCGCAGCCGGGCGCACATCGATCACGGTGATGCCACCATTGGCGATGCGCTCATGCAGTGCGGCGACGCTCAGCGATTGCACGGGCGGTGGTGCGTTGGGGTTGCGGATGGCCAGGCCGGCGCCGCGAACATCTTCCACCCAGTCGATTTCCATGCCGTTGGCACGAGGCGCGCTGATTACATCGATATACAGATCCATGCCCTGCACCTGTGCGACCAGCTCGTTGCCGGTGATTTCCTTGAGTGCGAACTGCGCGTTGAAGCCCGGATCAACGCTCAAATGCAGGCCGGTGCCTTGTGGCAAGTCGGCCATCGCGCGGCCAATCGCGGCGGCGGCGGTATCGGTCATGGTGATGTTGGGTACGCTGCGATCCGGTGCGGGCAGGCCGAGCAACTGATGCAGTTCGCCGGAATTGACCAACTGCTCGATGATGTCCGAGCCGCCGACCAGCTCACCGCCGATATACAACTGCGGAATGGTCGGCCAACTGCCGAACACTTTGATACCGTCGCGGATATCGGCATCGGCCAACACATCGATACCCTGAAACGGCACGCCAAGGCCGTTCAGAATGCCGACGGCTTTTGCCGAAAAGCCGCACTGCGGCGCACTGGGCTGGCCTTTCATGAACAGCACGACGCGGTTGTCATCGAGCAGGGATTGAATGCGCTCGCGCAGCGCAGGTTGAATCGACATGGTGCAGCTCCAGACGGGTTATCGCGCCATTTTACGCGCTACTGCCGAACCGTGCTAAGCGGCGGGGCGCAGCCGGTCCGCGCCGAGCTGCATGCTAGTCACTGCCGGCAATGCGCCGAATGCAAGCGCGCTCACAGCACCGGGCTGCACCAGATCGCCCCGTGCGTTGGCGAGGCAGGTTTGCTGCTCGGTCCAGTGCATCAATTCGAGATACCCCGAGTCATCCTCGGTCAGCGCAGTGCAGTGTTCCACCCAATCGCCGTCGTTGCAGTACAGCACGCCGTCGATGTTGCGAATGCCACCAAAATGGATATGGCCGCAGATGTGGCCGTCGAAGCCCTGTTCCTTGGCGGTTGCCGCAACCAGGTGTTCAAATTGCTGGATGTAGGCGAGTGCGCGCGCGATGCGCGACTTGATGATGATGGTGAGCGCTAGATAGGGCAGGGCACGCCGCCGCCGCCACCGGTTCAGACGGCGATTGAACCAGCAGATCAATTGTTGTGAGGTGTCGCCCAATTGATAAAGCCAGCGCTTGCCGCCGTGGTGTGGATCGAACTCGTCGCCATGGCTGACCCGGAAGCGGCGACCATCGGCGCCGATGTGCAGGGCGTCGCGCATGATCCGGATCCCGCCGATGCATTGCCCGGCCAGGCCACGCAGCGCGGCATCGTGGTTGCCCGGTATGTAGATCACCTCGGTGCCGCTGCGCGCCATGCGCAGCAACTGGCCCAATACGGCGGCATGGGTGGCTGGCCAGTAGGGGTGCTGGCGTAGTGCTTCCAGATCGATGATGTCGCCAACCAGGTAGAGCTGCCGGCAGCGGACATGGCGGAGAAAATCGAGCAGGTATTCCGCCTTGCAATCGGGCGTACCCAGATGCACATCGGACACAAAGACGGTGCGTAGTGGTGGTGACGCCATCGCAGTGCCTTTAACCGAACCTGCTGAAAGATTCTGCACACGCCGCATATCGCCATGATGACGAAAGGGTTCCAGTATTGTTACGCGGCGCCGGCGGGCGGCGATGGTTGACCAAAATCCAGCCCCAACGTGGCGCAGGCCGCATGCACCAGTTCGCGAGCACGCACCAGTTCGTCAGTCAGCGCAACCACCCGCGGGCGGCAATCGAGTGTGCATTCCAGTGAGCGCATCAGCAGACAGCCGTGGGCCATGCGGGCACCCTCGGCACGGGCGCTGTCCCAGATACCAACAGCGTTGAGGGTGTCGATCAACGCGCCGGTACTGCGCGGCTGGGCCAACACCGGGAACTGTGCGGAATGGGTGAGTACCGCTGCCTGCAGCGCAAACTCCAGATCAACCAGCCCGCCTTCGCCGTGTTTCAGATCGAATCGCCCGGGCTGCGAGCGATCCAGCTCGGCGCGCATGCGCTGACGCATCTGGCGCACGTCGCCCGCCACCTTGTCCGCGTTGCGCGGCAGGCACAGGGTTTGCGCGCGGGTGTGTTCAAAGGTCTGCATCACCGACGCGGAACCAGCAATGGCGCGGGCGCGCACCAGTGCCTGGTGTTCCCATGCCCAGGCGCGCTCGCGCTGGTAACCGGCAAAGCGCTCGATGCTCGATACCAGCAGACCGCCGGCGCCATCAGGGCGCAGCCGCAGATCGGTTTCGTACAGGCGCCCGGAAGGTGTCGGCACCGACATCAGGTTGACCAGTTTTTGCACCAGCTTGGCGTACCAACGCGGTGCATCAAGCGGACGCGGCCCCTCAGAAACGGCATCGACCGGTGCATCGTAGACGAACACCAGATCCAGATCGGAGGCAAAACCCAGTTCATTACCGCCCATGCTGCCGTAACCGAGCACGGCCAGGCCGTTGCCGGGTGCTGGGCCGTGGTTGAGCGCGACATCGGCTGAAGCCATCGGCAATACGGCTTCCACCACCACTTGCGCCACCCAAGCCAGTTGCTGCGCACTGCGTTGGGCAGGTTGGCGCTCGGCCAACGCTGCCAGCGCGATGCGAAATGACAGGGCATGACGAAACTCGTTCAGTACGCGCAGCCGCTCTTCGGTGTCGTCCTCGGCAAGGCCGGCCAGTGCGCGTGCCAGTTCGGTGCGCAGGCTGTCTTCATCGGGTGGCAGATCGACGTAACGCGAATCGAGCAGCTCATCAAGCAGTAGCGGATGTTGCACCAGATGCTCGGCCAACAGCGCGCTGCGCGATACCACGTTGACCAACCGCGCCAGTGCTTTGGGGGCTTCATCCAGCAGTGCGAGATAGCTGCTGCGCCGGACGATGGCGCTGAGAAGACTGAGCAAGCGCGGCAACGCGGTGTGCGGGTCGCTGCCGCTACCCGTGGCATGCAGCAACGCCGGGACGACACGGTCCAGCCGTGCCCGCCCGCGCGTGGACAGGCTGCGCAGTGCCGGTGACGCGACGAATTGACGAAGTGCGGCATCAGCACCCGGGGCGTCCTCGAATCCCGCATCGGCGAGTATGTCGGCTTCGCCGGCATCGGGCAGCGCACGCCAGTAGCGTTCCAGCATACTGGCCTTGGCGGTGCGCTTGCGCGGCGCGAGCAGTCGATCAAACTCTTCGCATACGGCGCTTCGGTGGTGCTGCAAGGCATCGTAAAGTGCTTGCCAATGCGGATAACCCAGGCCCGTGGCCAGACGCAAGCGGGTGAGATCATCTTCGGGCAATTGATGGGTTTGCTGGTCGGCGAGCATTTGCAGGCGGTTTTCCAGTCGCCGCAAAAACCGGTAGGCCGCCGCCAGGCGGTCGGCAACGTCAGCGCTGAAATGCCCGGCATCGGCAAGCGCCTGCAATGCCGCCAGCAGGCCACGTTGACGCAATTGTGGCTCGCGCCCGGCACGCACCAGTTGCAAGGCTTGCACCAGAAATTCGATCTCGCGAATACCGCCCGGCCCCAGCTTGATGTGCTCGGCCATGTCGCGGCGCTCCACTTCGGCGGCGATCAGCGCCTTCATCGCACGCAGGCCATCGAGTGCGCCGTAGTCGAGGTAACGGCGATAGACAAACGGCCGCAGGGTATCCAGCAGGCGCTCACCGGCTAGCATGTCGCCGGCCACCGGCCGTGCCTTGATCCAGGCGTAACGCTCCCAGTCACGGCCTTCGCGCTGAAAATACTGTTCCATCGCGGTGAACGGCAATACCAGACGGCCGCTGTTGCCGAACGGGCGCAGTCGCATGTCCACGCGATAGCAAAAACCGTCTGCGGTTACGTTATCGAGCAACTGGATCAGCTGTTGCCCGGCACGGGCAAACCAGGTTTCGGCATCCAGTGCGCGCTTGCCGGTGCTCTGGCCGGTCTCGGGAAAGGCAAACACCAGATCCACATCCGACGAAAAATTGAGTTCGCGGCCACCGAGTTTGCCAAGGGCAAACACGACCAGTGATTGCGGCTCGCCATTGTGGTTACAGATCATGCCGTGACGCTGCGCCATGTCGCCCTGCACCGCAGCCAGCGCGGTGGCGATGCAGCGATCCGCCAGTTCGGAGGTGCCGCGCAGGACGTGATCGATGGCGTGCGGGTCGGCGACATCGGCGAGAATCATCGCCAGCGAACCGGCAACGCGGTAGCGGCGCAACAGTGCCGGCCATTGCTCGCTGTTGTCCGCCGCGAGCAGCGGTGGCGGTGGTAGTTCGCACTGCGCAATGGCCCATAGTGCCGGGTCGCGCAGCAGCGCATCAAAGGCAAAGTTGCTGGCGAGCAGCACCCCGTCGAGCAGGCGCAATGCAGCCGCGTCATCGACATCCAGGCCAGCGGCTTGCAGTCTGGTCCGGCGCTCGTTGAGCCAGTCATTCAACGCGGGCGGAAGGATGTACGGAGCGCAGGCCATGGTGCATCTTCGCACAGCCGTTGCGGCGTTCAGCCTGCTTGCCGCCTGCACGCCGCAGGCAGGGCAGTCCGTAGGATGGGTAGAGCGCAGCGAAACCCATCGCTTTCCGGCAGGTGAGTCGCGGACGCTTCGCCACATTGTTCATTGTGTGAACTGCGTCTGCGCTGCGCTCTAACCCTCCCGCGATCTGCAATGCCGCCGATTGGGGCAGAGACTCGAGGCGTGGCGATTGATGGGTTTCGCTGCGCTCTACCCATCCTACCCAACTGGCATACCACAACCGGACATTACGGTCGCCCACAGGGTGGGCTCCCACAGAAAAACGGTGGTCTGTCCCTGTAGGAGCCAACCCTGTGGGCAACCTGCCTACTCGGCGCCGCGCAGGCAGCGCGCAAAAAAGTCCTCGGTCAACTTGAGCCGATGCAACGCATCCGCGCCGCGCAGCCCGTGTTTGGCACCGGGATAGGTCATCAGTTCAAACGCCTTGCCGCGTTTTTGCAGGGAACTCATCAATTGAATCGAGTTGCTGAACTGTACGTTGTCGTCGGCCATGCCGTGGATCAGCAACAGCTTTGCGCTCAGGCTGTCGAGATGGCTGAATACGCTGCTGAGGCGATAACCCTCCACGTTGTCAGACGGCAGCCCCATGTAGCGTTCGGTGTAGTGGGTGTCGTACAGCGCCCAATCGGTGACCGGCGCACCGGCGGCGCCGCAGGCATAGGCGTGCGAGGCCTTGGCCAACAGCATCAGGGTCATGTAACCACCGTTGGACCAACCGTATACGCCAATACGATTGCCATCGACAAAAGGCAAGGTGCGCAACATCTGCAAACCGCGCAACTGGTCATCCACTTCCACGTTGCCCTGCTGGCGATATAGCGCGCTGCCAAAAAGCACACCACGGCGCGGGGTGCCGCGATTGTCGATCGAGAACACCAGATAGCCGTGTTGCGCCAGATATTGATTGAAGTCCGGCGACCAGGTTTTGCGCACCGTTTGTCCGGCCGGGCCGCCGTACACATACACCACCACCGGATATTTCTTGCGGGCATCGAAATCGCTGGGCTTGATCAGGCTGTAGTGCAATATCTGGCCATCGGCAGCAGTCATCGCGCCGTACTCTATTGGCTGATGGGCATCGATATAGCGCTGGTAGGGATGGCCCTCACCGATGCGGTTTTCGAGCAAGGTGCTCACCAGCGTGCCGTCGGCGCGGAACAGTTGCGTCTGCGGTGGGGTGCTCGGGTTGGACCACAGATCGACATAGACACTGGCGTTGTCGGCAAAGCTGGCTTCGTGCCAGGCACCGGCAACGCTGCGCCGGGTGGGTGTGCCACCGGTCAATGGCAGTGCGTAGATATGTTTTTCCAGTACCGAATCACGGGTAGCGCTGAAATAAACCACGCCCCTGCTCGGGTCCAGAGCAAGCACGTCCTCGACCATCCAATCGCCGGAGGTCAGTGCCTTGGCTTCGCCACTGTTCATGTCGATCAGGTACAAATGCGCAAATCCGCTGCGCTCGGAACTCCACAAAAACGCATCGCGGCCATCGATAAAACGCAGGTTGTTGTGCAATGGCACCCAGGTGCCACTGGTTTCAGTGACCAACACACGCTGTTTGCCGCTGCGCAGGTCGGCGAGGATCAATTCCAGCCTGTGCTGATCGCGGCTCTGGCGCTGGAAGCTCAGCTCGTTCGGGTTGCGCCAATCGACCCGCGCGAGGTAGATGTCGGGGTTTTTGCCCAGGTCGATCCAGCGCGGCTTGCCGCCTTTGGCGGCTATCACGCCGAGCTGGATGCGGGCATTGGCATCGCCGGCAGCGGGATAGCGTTGCTCCACCACGGCCGTGCGATCGGCATACATCTCGATGCGTTGCTTGATCGGTACCGCAGTTTCGTCGATGCGCGCAAACGCAATCGCGGAATCGTCCGGTGCCCACCAGTAACCGGTATGGCGATCCATTTCTTCATCGGCCACAAACTCGGCCACACCATTGCCAATGACTGCTGAGCCGTCATCGGTAAGCTGACGTGCCTTGCCGTCGGCAAGATCGATCAGCCACAGATTGCGCTCGCGGATAAAGCTGACATAGCCGCCCTTGGGCGACACCTTGGGGTCGGTGGCAAAGCCCTCGCCGTGCGTGAGTTGGCGAAGCGATGACACTGGCGTACCGGCAGTTGCTGCATCGCTCGCAGTCAGCGAATACAGATACAAATCGCCGCCCAGTGGAAACAGCAGCGAGCGGCTGTCGGGAGAAAACTGGTAATCGACGATGCCACTGAGTGCGGCGATGCGCTGCCGTTCGCGGCGGGCCTTTTCCTCATCGGACAGCACTTCCTTGCCCGGCAACACCAGCGCCGAATCCACCAGCAGGCGGGTCTCGCCACTGGCCAGATCGTATTCCCACAAATCCAGTTGAAAGCGGTTGTCATCCTTGCCACGCAAAAACGCAACACGCGAGCCATCGGGTGCGATCTTCGGTTTCATCAGGCTCGGCCCGGACAAAGGTGCATCACCGGTGAGGGCTTCAAGGGTGAGTTTTTCGGCGCTGGCGGGGGCGGTCGTCAACATGGCGAATACCATGGCAAATATCGGGGCAATGGATTTCATGATGGATCAGTCCTGGGTCGCTTCGAGTTGGTCAGCGTAGCAAGGTGCAGCCATGTCAGCGAATGGCCAACGACAGGGCGATGCCGGCAAACACCACCAGCCCAACCCAGGCGTTGTGCAAAAATGCGCGAAAGCAGGCGTCACGCTGGCGTTGGCGCGCAATCCAGAACTGCCACGCGATCAACACGCCCGCGACGGCCAGGCTGGCGAAGTAAACCGCACCCAGTTCGAGGCGCTGACCGAGCAGCACCATGCTCAGCAGGAAACCGGAAAATAGCACTGCCTGTGCCAGCAGATCAGCCGAGCCGAACAAAATCGCCGTGCTTTTGGCGCCGGCACGCAGGTCGTCGTCGCGATCCACCATCGCGTACCAGGTGTCGTAGCCGGTGGCCCACAGGATGTTGGACAGGAACAACAGCCAGGCGATTGCCGGCACAGAGCCGGTGACTGCGGCGTAAGCCATCGGGATACTCCAGCCGAAGGCTATCCCGAGGTACACCTGCGGCAGATAGGTGTGCCGTTTCAAATACGGGTAACTGGCAGCGAGAAACACGCCGACCACGCTCAGCAGCACGGTCAGGCGATTGGTCAGCAGCACCAGTGCGAATGCCACTGCCATCAACGCCGCAAACACGATCAGTGCTTCGCGCCCGCTTACCGCGCCGGTCGCCAGCGGCCGGTTGCGGGTGCGTTTTACCTGGACATCGAGCCAGCGGTCGGCGTAATCGTTGATTACGCAGCCAGCGGAGCGGGTGAGCCAGACACCGGCGCTGAATATCGCCAGCAGATACCAGGGTGGGGTGCCATCGGCGGCCAGCCACAGCGCCCACCAGGTGGGCCACAACAGCAACAGCACGCCAATCGGGCGGTCGCCACGCAGCAAAAGCCAATAATTGCGAATGCGCTGGCCCGGCAGCGGGTGATTGGGCAGGTGTGGTTTCATGGCGCGAAGCGTAGCAAAGCATGATGGGTTCGGGCCACGACTTAAGCTCAATCAAAGCGGGATCGTTACACTGGCCGTAATTCATGGTGATGGTGGCTGTGGTGCGAATTCTTGTGGTCGATGATTCCGAACGCTTGCGCTGCGCCCTGGCAACCGGGCTTGGCGGCAGTGGCTTTGCTGTGGATCTGGCCGCCGATGGCCGCGAAGCCTTGTCGTATTTGGAAGCCTACAGTTATGACGTGATCGTGCTGGATCTGATGATGCCGTTTGTCGATGGGCTCGATGTGCTGCGTGAAATCCGCCGCCGCCAATTGCAGTGCCGGGTATTGATCCTTTCGGCGCGTGACCAGATCGATGATCGGGTGCAGGCTCTGGATCTGGGTGCCGATGATTATCTGGTCAAGCCGTTTGCGTTTGCGGAACTGCGCGCAAGGGTGCAGGCACTGGCCCGGCGTCGGTTCGATGAGCGCGCGCCGCTGCTGACTCACGGCAACCTGAGCATCGATACCGTGGCCTTGAATGCGCGGGTCGATGAGACGATATTGCCGTTGACGCCAAAGGAGTTCGCGCTGTTGGTGCTGCTGCTGCGTCACCGCGGCCGCACGCTGAGCCGCGAGGCGGTATTTGAACACCTGTACAGTTCGGACAGCACCGCCTCGGACAAGGTCATCGAAGTGTTGATGAGCACTTTGCGCAGCAAGCTGGGCAAAGCCGGGCATGCCGAGCTGATCGAAACCCGGCGGGGTTTTGGTTACGTGGTCAACTGACATGCGCCTGTCTCTGGTCGACCAACTCAGTGTGCTGCTGACCGTGCTGTTGGGCGTCATTCTTTCCGCGTTGTTCTGGTTTGTCGATGTACGCATCGACGCGGAGCTGTACGGGCGTTTCGATCGCGGCCTGCATAGCCGGTTGAACTTGCTGGCCAATATGCAGGGCGTGGGTTCGGGAAGCCCGGTACCCACTCGCCTTGAGCGCTGGCTACCGGAGTATGCCGAGCATGGCCACACCGCGTTCTACCAAGTCTGGGATGCGCACGGCTTTACGGTTGAGCGATCGGAATCCAGCGATGGCCGGGATTTGCCGGCGCCATCGCAATTGCTGGCCGGTGCGCCGGCGAAGTTGTACGACGTGCAGTTACCCGATGGGCATCGGGGGCGTGCGGCAGTTCGCCGTTTCGATTTGCCCGCGGATGATCCGCGCGGCAGCTTGTACCTGATGATCGCCGATGAACGTGAACCACTCGATGCGCTGGAGCGCAGCCTGCATTTCGCATTGCTGGGTGGTACCGCGTTGGCGCTGTTGCTGGCGATCATTGTGCTGCGCTGGGCGGTGGTGCGCACGTTGGCGCCACTGCAAAGACTGGGCGAGGCGGCTAGCGACATCGATCCCGATGGCCAGCCCGTGACGCTGCATATCCAGGGCTTGCCCAAAGACCTGCTGCCGATGGCCGGCAAGTTCAACATGCTGCTGGAGCGTCTGTTTGCCACTATCGCCCGCGAGCGCCGTTTCGCCCGTGATCTGGCGCACGAGTTGCGTACGCCGATGGCGGAAACCCGCGCCATCGCCGAGGTCGCGTTATTGACCGGTGACCACGAGGCCCTGCGCAGCAGTCTTGCTGAAATCGGCAAGGTCAGTGCGGAAATGGAACGGGTGGTGGAAACATTGCTTGCGCTGGCGCGGCAGGAGGCGGGTCTGGATAGTCCGGCAGTAGAACCGGTCGAGCTGGCGGGGCTGGTGGCCGGGCAATTGCGCCGACTCACCGAGGCTGCGCAATCGCGGCAGATCACGTTTCAGGTTGCGATGCCGCATGAGGCATGGGTGTTGGCCGATGCGGCGGCATGTGAGCGCATTATTGCCAATGTGTTGGGCAATGCGGCGGCGCATGCGCCAGCGGGCGATACCGTGGCGGTGTGTGTGTTGCACGATGAAGCTGCGCAGATTGCGGTGAGTGTCAGTAATGCCGCACCGGGTTTGCGCGTGCAAGACATGGCGCAGCTTGGCGAGCGGTTCTATCGCGGTGAGGCGCCGCCGGATCGAAAGCACGCGGGCCTTGGGTTGGCGCTGGCGCAGGCTTTGGCCAAAGCGCAGGGGCTGCGTCTGCTGCTTGAACTGGACGACGTAAGCCGGCTTCGAGTGACGCTGGGCGGGTTTGCGCCATTGCCCGGCGATGACGAATCGGGTAGTTACTGACGTAACGCTTTTTGTAGCAGCGCGCCTGCGCGCGAAGCGGTTCGCGGGGTTGTTCGCCGGCAGGCCGGCTCCCACGCGCACGAAGCGTGTGTGCCGGAGGATTTGTGTGGCAGCGCGCTTGCGCGCGAAGCTTTTGATGCTCTGTTTGTGTGGCAGCGCTAATCCGTTGCTTGCGGCATCACGTGTGGCGCGCGCAGCCATTGGCTCATGTCGGCTTCAGACAAGGGCTTGCTGAACAAATAGCCTTGAAACTCATCACAACCTTGTTGCTGCAGTGCTCGCATTTGTTCGTAGGTTTCCACTCCTTCGGCCACCACCGACATGTTCAGTGCATGCCCCAAGCCGATGATGACCTGGGTCAACTCACGCGTGGTGCTGTCGCTGAGCATGGTCTGCACGAAGCTGCGGTCGATTTTGAGGTGTTGCACCGGGAAGCGGGTGAGGTAATGCAGGTTGGAGAACCCGGTGCCGAAATCATCCACCGCCAACCGGATGCCGCTGCGCTCGAACAGGGTGAATGCCTCGCGCAGCGTTTCAGTATCGCGCATCAATGCCGACTCGGTCAGCTCAAGCTCCAGGCGCTGCGGGGGCCAGTTGGTTGCGGCGCAGATGCGCAGCACACGCTCGGCAAAGTCTGGGTCGCGCAGTTGCACCGCCGAAACATTGACTGCCATGCGCTCGAACGGCAATCCCTTGGCAGCCCATGCCGCTGCTTGTCGGCAGGCTTCGGACAACACCCAATCGCCGATCGGAATGATCTCGCCACTGTCTTCGGCCACCGCGATGAACTCGTCCGGTGGGCGTGATTCACCGCTTGCCGTGGTCCAGCGCAACAGAGCTTCGATACCGACCGCAGCCCCAGTTTTCATGTTGACCGTGGGCTGATACACCAGCCGGAACTCATCGCGGCGCAACGCCGTACGCAACTCGTTTTCCACAGTGAGGCGGCGTTGCACGCGCTCAAGGAACGCGTCGGTATAAAACTGGAACGTATTGCGTCCCAGATCTTTTGCAGCGTACATGGCGGTGTCGGCAGCGCGCATCAGATCATCCAGATCGGTGCTCGATTCATTCCACAAGGCAATACCGATGCTGGCACCGATATGCAGGTCTACACCTGCCAAGGTGATGGGCTCTTGCAGCGAGGTGAGGATTTTTCGGGCGACGATGGCGGCGTCGTCTGGGCGGCGGATATCACGTAGCAAAATCAGAAACTCGTCACCACTGAGCCGGCCGATGACATCGTGCGAGCGCACGCAGGCGCGCAGACGGCCACCCACTTCAAACAGCAGTTGATCACCGATGGCGTGCCCCATCGAATCATTGACGTTCTTGAAACGGTCCAGATCGATGAACAGCAATGCCAGCATGGCTTTGCTGCGGCGGGCATCATTGATCGCATCGCGTGCGCGTTGGTGGAACAAAAACCGGTTAGGCAGGCCAGTGAGTGAGTCGTAGTGCGCCAGTTGCTCGATGCGCTCGCCGGCTTCGTGTTCCTCGGTGATGTCCTGTATCAGCCCAACCACGCGATGGGGGATGTCGTTTTCGTATTCCAGCTCGGCAGCGCAACGTACCCATACCCGTCGGCCGTCGGGTGTAAACAGCGCCAGCTCCAGGTCGTTCACCGGCATGCCGGTGGCAATCACCTGCGCTATGGCATCCTCCAGCCGTTCACGCGAGGTGGATTCGTACATCGCCTTGACTTCGGCTTTGGTCAGGGGAGTACCAAGTGGCAAGCCAATGATGTGATAAACCTGATCGGTCCATTGCACCTCCTCGCTGGCGATCATCCACTCATAGCCGCCGATTTTTCCCATTGATGAAATCTGCGCCAGCATCTTGCTGTTCCAGCGGCTTTGCGCCTCGTTCTCGCGTTGTTCGGTGATGTCCTGCACCACGCCGATCAGGCGTGGCCAGCCGCCCTCGTCGCGCAATACTTCGGCGCGTGCCGCGATCCAGCGGTGGCTGCCATCGGCGCGTACGAACTCCAGTTCCAGATCGTAGGGGGCGCCGGTTTCCAGCGACTTTTCCAATGCGGCATTCAAGCGTTCCTGCGATTCGGGCGTGTACAGCTTGAGGTGGTTGGCTCGATCATGCTGGCTTGCGCTCTTGCTCAACCCGTAGATGCGATACATCTGCTCTGACCACCATGAAACGTCGGCAATCGGGTCGTAGGCCCAACTGCCAATCTTGCCGACCGCCTGTGCCTTTTGCAGCAGCGCCTCGTGCTCGCGCAGGCGCGCTTCCAACTCCTTGTAGGCAGTGATGTCCTGGGTCGAAATCAACATCCGCTGCGGCGTGCCATCGGCCTGCCAGCTCATCACGTGGCCGCGGTCCGCCACCCAGCACCATCGGCCATCACGGGTGCGCAGGCGATGCTCGCATTCAAACAGATTGCCTTCGCCGGACAGGCAACGCGCCAGCGTGGCGTTGACCCGCTCCAGATCATCCGGGTGGACACGCGACAGCCATTCATCACTGGCATCGCTCAGTTCGCCGGGGGTATAGCCGACGATGCCCAGCCAGTTGCGCGAGTAGGTGATGCGGCCCCTTGCCATGTCCCAGTCGCAGATACCGGCGTCGCTGAGTTCCTGCGCCTGTTGCAGCGGTTCGAAGTTTCCTGCCGAGCTGTTCTCGATGCTTGCTGCCAGGGTGGAGAAAGTGAAGGCAAGCAACTGGCCGCTGGTATCGCTCACCGCACGCATTTCGCAGTGCAGTTGCTGGTCGTCGATTTCCAGCGTGTCATCCAGTACGCGATCCGGGTGTTGTTGCAGCGATGCGCGCCAGCCAGCAAGCGCTTCGCGCAATGCTGTGCCATCAATCTCTGGTATCAGCCGCTGTACCGCAGCACTGTGCCCCAATACTGCACCATCAGGCGCGAAGATGATGACGCCTCGCCGAAAGGGGTGCAGGAGTACGCTTCTGGCAATTGCCAAATCCATCATTGCGGGCTCGTTGGCTACCGGTATGGGCCTACAGCTTAACCGCTTGCAATGTTTATGCCACAGCGGCGGGTTCGGGATGTCCGGGATTGCATGGGATTACACGCGGGATTACACGAGGCCCGAGTCCGTAGGATGGGTAGAGCGTAGCGAAACCCATCAAAAGCTGAGAGATGAACGCTGCCCCACAACGCGCCAAGTCTTCACTATTTGCACGGTGTAACTCACAAGCAAAGCTTTCACCGTCCTGCGGCCGAAGAGGCCCTTTTCAGGGCGGAAAAGGGCCGAAAACGCCTTGCGCCGGGCGCACGTCGGTGCGGCTCCTGCTTCGCCTGTGCCCTGCGCTACTTGTCCGCTTTTTCGTTTCATCCCACTGCACCGTTGCGACAACTGTCGCCCACAGGGTGGGCTCCTACAGGTGAGCGCTACAGCTTGTCTGTAGGAGCTCACCCTGTGAGCGACCGATCGACCGAATCCCGAGCCCTACCGCATCGCGGCCAGCACCCGGGTAATCACGCCGGCCAGATCGGGCACCCAGCGCAACACCACCACCAGGTCGTTGGTGCGATCGACATAGATGTAGTGGCCACCAAAGCCGGCTGCCCAGAAAGCCGATTCGGGTGCTGCAGGTATCGCCTTGCGCCCGCTATTGAGCCACCACAGGTGGCCGTATTCGGGATTGGCGATGCTGGCCGTGGTTGCCTGCTTGAACCAGTCCTCAGCAATCAGCTGGCGCTCGCCCCAGCGGCCATCGCGCAGCGCCAGCAAGCCGAAACGGGCGTGATCGAGGGTGTTGATGAACAGGCCGCCGCCAAAATGGCCGCCGCCGGAGACCGATTCGATCGGTTTGCCATCGATCAGTACGGTGGAATTGCGATAGCCATGCCAGCGCCAGCTCGTCGATGCACCGATCGGGCCCATGATGCGTTGCTGCAACACCTCGGGCAGCGGCTGCTTGAACACCTGTGCCAAGGCATAGGCGAGCAGGTTCACCCGCACGTCGTTGTACTTGAAGCGGGTGCCGGGCGCGCTGAGCGGTCGCTTCGGCCAGTCGGCGGGGGTGGCGCCCTCGGGGCGGTCGGCCCAGTCCGGGGTATCAAACAGGCTGCCCTGCCAGTCCGAGGTCTGCTGCAACAAGTGTTGCCAGGTGATTGCGCCGTTGTGCTTGCCGCTGAAATGGCCGTCGCTGATGTAGCGCGATACCGGGTCGTGAACGCTTTTGATGCGGCCATCGGCAAGTGCAACGCCGACCAGCGTGGACAAATAGCTCTTGACTGCCGAGAAGGTCATGTCGGCGCGTTCAAGATCGCCCCACTGCGCGGCGATGGTGCCGTGGCGGATCACCAGACCGGCACTACCGACGCGATCGCGGGTGGGCCCGAGCACGCGGTAGTTCGGTTCACGCGCAACGTAGGCGTCAAGCAACACCTGATGCATGTCGGCGGGCGTGACTACCGCCTTGTCTTGCGCGTAGGCCACTGCCGCAGCCAGTGCCTGCGGGTCGAAGCCCAGTTCGGCCGGCGCCTTGTGCGCCCAGTCGCCGGCTGGTGGTACGTACTCGGCAGCCCAAACCGGCGCCAGTGCAACCAGCGCCAGCAGCAATGCTGTTTGCAGCCTGTGACGAAGTATCAGCGTCATCGTGCGTCCTTCAATCATCGTTTACGCGGTTCGCTCAAGGTAACGCTCCGCCCAGGCAGCAATCACATTGGCAACATACTCGGCATCCTCCTTGCGTGACAACAGGTGATCGGCATTTTCCAGCGACACGAAGCTCTTGGGGTGTTTGGCGGCAGCAAAAATCTGCGCGGCGTTTTCAACGCCTACCGTGGTATCCACCGGCGAATGAAATACCAGCAGCGCCTTGCGCAGCTTGCCGATGCGTTCAAACTGCGGCTGGCTGCGGATATCTTCGATAAAGTCGCGGCTGATGCGGAACGGCCGCCCTGACAATTGCACCTCGACCGTGCCTTCTGCCTCGATCTGCTCGATATGCGCGTCAAACAAATGCGCGACGTGGCTGGGGTCGCTGGGCGCCGCGATGGTGATTACGCCCTTCACCTCGGCAATGCCGCTGGCGGCGGCCAGCACCGCCGCACCGCCGAGGCTGTGCCCGATCAGCAGGTCGGGCGCACGCAGGGTGCTGCGCATATGCGCAGCTGCGGCCAGCAGATCGGCCACGTTAGAGCTGAAATTGGTGTTGGCGAACTCGCCTTCGCTGGCGCCGATGCCGGTGAAGTCAAACCGCAATACCGCAATGCCATGACGGGTGAGGCCTTGCGCGATCCGCCGCGCGGCAAAGATATTTTTGCCGCAGGTGAAGCAGTGGGCAAACAACGCGCAGGCCCAAGGTTCGCCATCGGGCATTTCCAGCAAGGCGGAAAGCTGCTCGCCCTGGGCGTTGGGGAAGTCGAAGCGTTGTGACGGCATTGCGCACTCCTTTGATCGGCTTGGTGACCACTATACGACCGCAGGCAGGCGCGGCAGTTGCATGCAGGGCTCGGGACCTCGGGACCTCGGGACCTCGGGACCTCGGGACCTCGGGACCTCGGGACCTCGGGACCTCGGGACCTCGGGACCTCGGGACCTCGGGACCTCGGGACCTCGGGACCACAA
>JAUXUI010000112.1 GCA_030681035.1 Lysobacteraceae bacterium
ACCGCCATCGACGAGTACATCGTCCACCACAACACCCAACCCAAGCCATTCATCTGGACCAAAAGCGCCTGCGACATCTTGCAAAAAGTGATTCGCGCCAATAGCCGCTTAAGTTCCAAACAGAATGCAACACTACACTAGAGGTGATCTCGGTGTACGTGCGCGAAGCTCACCCGAGCGAGACCTATCCACAGCATCGCAAGGCATCACAGAAAATGCAGCACGCCAGCGACTGGGTGCGGATGGGTGAACGACCATGGACGGTTGCCGTCGACACCCTGGAAGGGGAAACCCATCTGGCCTATGGCCCATTACCGAACTGCGCCTACCTGATCGACCGCAGCGGTCGGGTCGCGTATCGCGCCCTGTGGGCCGGACAGGAACATTTGCTGCGCATGCGAATCGAAGAGTTGCTGCGCCGCGACGCGACCGGCGAGGCCTCGGTCAACATGGGGCAGCAGGAATACCTGGTTTCGTGCTGATCGGTGCGCTCGCCGCGGATCGCACGCGGCCAATGCGCCGCCATGTCCAACCCACAGCGCCACTGGAGAATCTCGCCATGCCCTATCCCACCACCCAATATATTGTCATCGATGGCCACCGCATCGCCTATATCGAGCAAGGCAAAGGTACGCCGCTGATCCTGATCCACGGCATCCCGACATCAAAGCAATTGTGGCGGCATGTGCTGCCGGCACTGGCCGCAACCCAACGGGTGCTGGCGCTGGACCTGCTCAATTACGGTGAATCGGACAAGCCGGCCGACGCCAATGTCTCGATCGAGGCGCAGAGCCGCATGATCGTGAAGTTCATGGACGCGCTGCAAATCGACAGCGCCGACATCGTGGCCCATGACATCGGCGGCGGTGTGGCGCAGTTGCTTGCGGTGAATTACCCCGAGCGCGTCGACAAACTGGCGCTGATCGACGCGGTGTGCTTCGACTCGTGGCCCATCCCCGAGTTTCTACCGCTGTTGCAGCCCGGCGCCGAGGACGGATTCACTACCGGCGACTTCATTACCATGATGCGCGAGTTCATGCCGCAGGGCGTGTACGACAAGGCGGCGATGAGCGACGAGATCATCGACCTGTACATGGCGCCGTGGTCGACCAAGCAGGGCATGAGCGCGCTGTTTCGCAATTTTCGCCGGCTCAATCCCGAATACACCCAGGCGATTGCCGGCGACCTCAAACACCTCAGCCAGCCGACCCTGATCATCTGGGCCGAAAACGACGTGTTCCAGAAACCCGAATACGCCACTTTGTTGCACGAAACCATCCCCAATTCGCGCCTGGTATGGATCAAGCAGGCCGGCCACTGGCTGATGGAAGAGCGTGCCGATGAGGTGAGCGGCCACCTGGTCGAGTTTCTCAGCGCGTAACCCGCTACCACACTGGCGCGATGCCCAGCGATCACGCCGAATCGATTGTGCTGTCTGTGTGCGATGACGAACAGATGCACACCGCACCGTCGCGCTATACGTGTGACGCGACCTGCTCCACCCTGTCAAACGGAGGCAAACCATGATCGACTCATTATCGGAACTGTTACGAATGGTGTGGCGTCCATGCCGTGACAGCGCGCAACTTGCTGGCCCGCACCATGACGTGCCACCGGCCGATCTGCAGCGCCGAAAGACCGACGGCATCTGCATCCGGATCGACGATCCGACGGCGTCGATACGGGTTCCGCTAAATTGGCTGCCCGCCGCCGAAACCCCAGCGCCTGATCGCAGGGCGCACCCGAGGCGCTGAGGTGACTGTGTTTTTTAATCGGGGCTACCGCCCCCTTTCCCATCACCAACACTGACGCAACAACAGGCGCTCCCGATGAAATCGCAGACCGTATTGAGTACCGTAAAGGCGCTTCGCACTCGTGCGCGCAAGCACATCGAGCGCGGCGCGGTGACCGATGGCTATAGCGCCGACCTCGACACGGTGTTGAAGCTGCTCAACGATGCACTGGCAACGGAAATGGTTTGCGTGCTGCGCTACCGCCGTCATCATTTCATGGCACGCGGCATCGACGCCCGCACTACCGCCGACGAGTTCCTGGCGCACTCCGACGAGGAACAGGGCCATGCCGACCGGATCGCTGCACGCATGGTGCAACTGGGCGGCGCCCCCGATTTTTCCCCTGACACGCTCACCGAGCGCAGTCACGCGCAATATGTGGCCGGTGGATCGTTGCGGGAGATGATCACCGAGAATCTGGTGGCCGAACGCATCGCCATCGACAGCTACCGCGAATTCATCCGTTACCTCGGCGATCATGACCCAACCACCAGCCAGCTGTTGCGGGAAATCCTGGCAGTCGAAGAACAACATGCCGATGAACTGGCCGACCTGCTGGTAAATACGAAAAAGTAGCGGAATCGCGCCACACCGTGTTCAGTAGCGTGGATGGGTTGTCGCCGAACGCACTCCCGGGATTATTCACATGCGACACAGCACGCTGCACCGACCCAATGCCATGCGCCATAGCGCCACTCCGTGGCTCACAGTGCGCAACGCCTTGCAGGCAATGGCGCGACCGCACCGCATCACCCTGCCGACCGTCGCAAGTCCCAGCGAGCGTCATCCATCCATTGCCGGCGCGGGTCTGTCGATGGCAGCGCATGGGCTGTCGGCCGACGACGAAGCCCTGCTCGACCGGCTCGAACACGCCGCATTGGGCTACTTTCTGCAACACACCAACCCCGACAACGGTCTGGTCGCCGATACCTCACGGCCCCATTCACCGTGCAGCATCGCGGTGGTCGGTTTTGCCCTGTCGTGCTATCCGATTGCGGTGGAACGCGGCTGGATGACGCGCGCCGATGCGCTCGAACGCACGCTCGGGACGCTGCGGTTTTTCGCCAACGCCGACCACAGCGGCGCTGCGGAAGCGACCGGCTACAAGGGTTTCTACTTCCATTTTCTGGACATGCACAGCGGCGCGCGGGCGTGGCAATCGGAGCTGTCGGTGATCGACACTGCGCTGCTGATCGCCGGGGTGTTGAGCGCGGCCACCTATTTCGACGCCGAATGTAGCGGGGAAGTCGCGCTCCGTTCGCTGGCTCGCAGCCTGTACGATCGCGTCGATTGGCGCTGGGCCCAGCACGACGGCACCACCCTCAATCACGGCTGGAAACCCGAATGCGGCTTCCTCGCCTATTGCTGGGGTGGCTACAGCGAAGCGATCGTGTTGTACGCGCTGGCGCTGGGCTCGGCGACCCACCCGATCGACAGCGACTGCTACCGCGCCTGGACCGCGACTTACCAGTGGGAAAACCTCTACGGTCATGAGTTTCTGTATGCCGGGCCGCTGTTCGTGCATCAGTTCTCGCACGCTTGGATCGACCTGCGCGGCATCCGCGACCGCTTCATGCGTGGCAAGCGCTGCGACTATTTCGAGAACAGCCGGCGCGCCACCGAAGTGCAGCGCGAATACGCGCGGCGCAATCCGCTGGAGCGCAGCGGTTACGACGAGGATTGCTGGGGCCTGACTGCCTGTGATGGACCGAACGCCGATCAACCCGAATTGGCAGGCGTCACCCAGCGCCTGTTTGGCTACTCCGCGCGCGGGGTACCGTACGGCCCCGACGACGGCAGCCTCGGCGGCTGGGCCGCAGTCGCCTCGCTGCCGTTTGCACCGGCGGTGGCGATGCGTGCGGTGCGCGACATGTTGCAACGCTACCCCGAGATGCTGCGCGATGATCGCTATGCCAGCAGCTTCAATCCCGGCCTGCCCGTCAATAACGGCGAGGCGTGGGTGTCGCAGGGACACTACGGCCTGGATCAGGGCATCGTGGTGATGATGATCGAAAACCTGCGCAGCGGCCTGCCATGGCGCCTGATGCGCACCTGTCCCGGCATCGCGCTGGGCTTGCGCCGCGCCGGCTTCCGCGGCGGTTGGCTGGCATGAGGCGCGCGCGATGAATCGGGTGCTGCCGCCACCGACACAGCGCGGTGCATCCAGCGCGCCAGCGGACGCGTTCGAGCGCACCCGACTGGAGAATGCGCACCCCGGCGACTGGCGCAATCCGAAGCCAGCCGATCGCTACCATCTGCTGGTGATCGGTGCCGGCACCGCTGGCCTGGTGGCCGCGCACGGCGCCGCGATGCTGGGCGCCAGGGTGGCACTGATCGAGCGCAACCTGCTTGGCGGCGATTGCCTGAATGTTGGCTGCGTGCCGTCAAAAGCATTGATCCGCACCTCGCGCCTGTATGCCGACATCCGCAATGCCGCGCACTTTGGCGCCACGGCACCGGCGCAGGTCGAGGTTGATTTTGCCGCAGTCATGGCGCGCATGCGCGGTATCCGCGCGCGCATCAGTCGCGCCGATTCGGTGCAGCGCCTGGTCGCCGCCGGTATCGATGTGTTCTTCGGCCAGGCACGCTTCACCGAGCGCAACACGGTGACCGTGGATGGCAAGCGCCTGCGCTTTCGCAAGGCGCTGATCGCCACCGGTGCGCGGCCCGAGTTGCCGGTCATCCAGGGCCTTGCCGAGGCTGGCTTTCTGACCAACGAGAGCCTGTTCGATCTCACCGCGCTGCCGCAGCGGCTGCTGGTCATCGGCGGCGGCCCGCTGGGCTGCGAAATGGCGCAGGCATTCCGGCGCTTCGGCGCGCACACCATCATTGCCCAGGACAAGCCGATGTTCCTGCCCGGCGAGGAGCGCGACGCCGCACAATTGCTGTCCGACGCTTTTGCCCGCGAAGGTATCGAAGTGCGCCTCAACAGCCACGCGGTGGCGGTGCGGGCAGACGGCGAGCGCAAGCAGGTCGATCTGGTCAGCGACGGCCACACCACCACGGTGGAGGTCGATGCCATTCTCGCCGGAGTCGGCCGCGTGCCGAATGTCGAGGACCTGGATCTGGCAAAGGCCGGTATCGAATGTGATCGTGAGCGTGGTGTACACGTCAACGATTTCCTGCAGACCCACAACCGCCACGTCTACGCCGCCGGTGATGTCTGCCTGGAGCACAAGTTCACCCACACCGCCGACGCGTCGGCGCGCATCGTGGTGCGCAACGCGCTGTTCCCCGGACGCCAGCGGCTGAGCGCACTGACCATTCCCTGGTGTACCTACACCGACCCCGCCATCGCCCATGTCGGCCTGTATGTGCGCCAGGCCAATGAGCGCGACATTCCGGTCAAGACGTTTACCATACCGATGCACGATGTCGACCGCGCAGTCACCGACAGCGAGGAGACCGGGTTTGTGAAAATCCATGTGCGCGAGCGCAGCGATCATATCCTCGGCGCCACCGTGGTTGCCCGCCATGCCGGCGAGATGATCAACGAAATCACTTTGGCGATGGTCGCTGGCATCGGATTGGGCACCCTCGCCCACGTCATTCACGCCTACCCCACCCAGGCCGAAGCGATCCGCAAGGCCGCCGACGCCTATCAGCGCACGCGGCTGACACCGATCGTGCAATCGCTGCTGCGCCGCTGGCTGCGGCGATAACATCGCAACACACAAGGAGATCGTCATGCAAATCGGAATGATCGGCTTGGGAAGAATGGGCGCCAACATGGTGCGACGGCTGCTCCAAGGCGGCCATCACTGCGTCGTTTTCGACCAGTCGCCCAAGGCGGTGAAGGCGCTGACCAAACATAAAGCCGTTGCCGCGTCCTCGCTTGCGAACCTGGTGAAGAAGCTGGATCCGCCGCGTGCGATCTGGATGATGATACCGGGGGCGTTTGTCGAGCAACTGATCGCCGAGCTGCTGCCGCTGCTCGAGCCCGGCGACATCCTCATCGACGGTGGCAATTCGTATTACGTGGACGACATTCGCATCGCCAAAAAGCTTGCGGCCAAAAAGATCCACTACCTCGATTGCGGGACCAGCGGCGGGGTCATGGGCCTGGAGCGTGGCTACTGCCTGATGATCGGCGGCCCGGCGTTGGCGGTGAAGCGCCTCGATCCGGTATTCAAGACGCTGGCGCCCGGCATCGGCGACATCGCGCGCACACCGGGCCGCAAAAAAATCGGCGGCAGCGCCGAACACGGCTATCTGCACTGCGGGCCGAGCGGCGCCGGACACTTCGTCAAGATGGTGCATAACGGCATTGAGTACGGGCTGATGGCGGCGTACGCCGAAGGCATGAACATTCTGGCGCATGCCAATGTGGGAAACAGCGAACAGTCCAACGACGCCGAAACGACGCCACTGCGCAACCCTGAACAATTCCAGTTCGATCTCAATTTGCGCGACATCGCCGAAGTCTGGCGGCGCGGCAGCGTGGTCTCCTCATGGTTGCTGGATTTGACCGCGGCCGCGCTGACCCGGGATCCGACGCTCGCGAAGTTTGACGGCCGGGTATCGGACTCCGGCGAAGGACGATGGACGATCAAGGCCGCCATCGACGCGGCGGTGCCGGTGCCCGTTCTCAGCACCGCGCTGTATTCGCGATTCAGCTCGCGCGGCGAGGCAGAGTTTGCCGACAAGCTGTTGTCCGCCATGCGCTTCGAGTTTGGCGGGCACATCGAGAAGTCGGCTGACAAGTAACAATTTTCAGACCTGATTAGCGCTATATCTCAGCCCGGCGGGCTTCGGCCCCTTCTCCCTCCGGGAGAAGGTGGCGCGAAGCGCCGGATGAGGGTTCAAGCCCGTACGATAGCCGATACTCGCACCGAACCCTCACCCCCAACCCAATCCACCCAAGTTAAGCCTTCTGGTCTGGGCTAGCACTGTTTTTGCGTCATCGGTTTGTGCGGCTTGTGGCCGAGGTTGCGCGGTTTCGAGACGTTCGCTCGATGGCGATAGGTTTTTCGAGCAATCAACGCGAGCA
>JAUXUI010000117.1 GCA_030681035.1 Lysobacteraceae bacterium
CACATGATCTATTTTCTCACCAGCCGACTGACCGTCGCGTAGTGCAGGCCTAAATCGCCCTGCCACAGCCCATGAAGAAATGCCTGTCGATCCTGGTCATCGAAAAAAATCGGCTCCCGTGCGTTCCCGCGTGCCATCACATGATAGACGGCACCATCGAACTCGATCCGCAGCGAGCGGGATATCTGGTGAAGCTAAACCACAACCACAGATGCGGCAATACAAGACCTGACCCTTGCTCCTTCAAGACCTGACCCTTGCTCCTTCCTTTCTTTGCGGCAATACAAGACCTGACCCTTGTTCTTCATGACCCTTGTTCTTTTTCCAGCCGCCTGAGTCGTCCGCGTTTCAACCACCGTGCGGATAGCCCGACTCGCGCTGATTGCGGATCGCCAGCACGACGACGGTATCGACGGTAGACACATAGCGATAGAGTGCAACATAGCCACGCGCATCGCGGCCGATGACGAGTTCACGCTTGCCGCCCGCGAGCAGCCGCCCGATGCATGGGCTATGCGCCAGTATCTGCAAGGCATCAACGATCTCGCCGATGCGCGCTGCCGCATCGGTGACTTCAAATTGCATCAGGTGCTCGAAAAACCGGTCAAAGTCGTCAAGAACTTCTGGCGCGAGCTCGATGCGCGTCATCAACCACCAGTTTTGCGCGTTGTGGGTCGCTTTGCGCGCTCGCCACGGCCGCGCGACTCGAGGTACGCCCTGGCGTCATCCCAAGTCACTGTTTCACCCGTTGCCAGCACGTTCGCCCAACGCGTATCGGCAAGCCGGTGGAACACGGCATCCAGATCGGCCTGCTCGACCGTCTGTGCGATAGCGTCAACAATGAACGCATGCGGCGTTTTCCCAACGCGTTCGGCGGCTTTCGCCACCCGCGTCCTGAGTTCCTCATCAATGCGGATTGTCGTCGTACCCATATCGCACCTCGCGGCTTGCTGCACGGTAGCACTATTGTGCTACGTTAACAATTCGCGACCCATAACGAAGCTGCGCAGATGGGGTCACGCAGATGGGGTCAGGTCTTGCACGCAGATGGGGTCAGGTCTTGTATTGCCATACACGCAGATGGGGTCACACGCAGATGGGGTCAGGTCTTGTATTGCCATATGGTCTATTTTTTCACCAGCCGACTGACCGTCGCGTAGTGCAGGCCGAAATGACCACCGATCTCCTTGAGCGTGAAGTTCCCTGACTGGTACGCGACGCGCATGGCAGTGTCGCGATCAGGTGCTTCGGCGGCGATCTTGGCCAGACTTTGTTGCCGGCGTTGCCGCTTGGGTACTTCGGCGGCCGTCTTCCCGGCGCTGGCGACGGCCTTTTCGATAAAGGCGTCACTGCCGAGGAACACTTGGTTGGTAACCTGCGCAGTCGGATCGTCGGCGTCGACGCCTTGCGCGACAAAACGCGCAAAGGCCCGCCGCGCCGCGCCGCGATCCGCCGAGAACAAGGCCAACACCGCATTGATCGGTTGCGCGGGCGGCGCGGCTCCCTTGCCCATCACGCTCTGATAGCTGCTCCACGGCCACGCACCCGCATTCGACACCATGCCGGCGCGCATTGGGTTCAGCACGATGTAGCGCAGCAGTTCGAGCAGGTAGGAATCCTTGTCCACCAACACCGCTTGGAAGCGGCCTTGCAGCAAGTGGCCGACGCGGTGATGGCGCCGATTGAACCGCTGGGTGTAGACGCCGTTCAACTCGCGCATACCGCGGCTGAGCTTGCCGCTGCGCGTCTCGATCAGCAGGTGGTAGTGGTTGTCCATCAGGCAGTACGCCCACACCCACCAGTCAAAGCGTTCTGCGCTCTGCCACAGCCCATCAAGAAAGGCCCGCCGATCCTGGTCATCGAAAAAAATTGGCTCCCGCGCGTTCCCGCGTGCCATCACATGATAGACGGCACCATCGAACTCGATTCGCAGCGGGCGGGACATCTGGTGAAGCTAAACCACAACCGCAGGTGCGTCAATACAAGACCTGACCCCGGTTCTCCGTGGCGCACGGACTTCTACGGATGAAACTGTCTCTGGCGGGCTGGCCCGCAACGGCTTTGGCACGTCGATCTCCAATCAAAGCCGCCCTAAAATGAGGGATAACTTCACTGCGTCACTGTCTCAGAGATTGTAGGCGCGTAGGGACGTACTCTTGCAGCCTATCACGGTGTGGAGCCCACCGCATGCGGAGCAAAGCACCCACAAACCGGGGTCACACAAACCGGGGTCAGGTCTTGTATTGCCATATGACCTATGTTCTCACCAGCCGACTGACGGTCGCGTAGTGCAGGCCGAAATGGCCCTGCCACAGCCCATCAAGAAAGGCCTGTCGATCCTGGTCATCGAAAAAAATCGGCTCCCGCGCGTTCCCGCGTGCCATCACATGATAGACGGCACCATCGAACTCGATTCGCAGCGAGCGGGATATCTGGTGAAGCTAAACCACAACCACAGATGCGTCAATACAAGACCTGACCCTTGTTCCTTCTTGCTGACCCTTGTTCCTTGTTCCAATACAAGACCTGACCCTTGTTCCATATGTGTCTTAACGGAGATCGACATATTTGGTGAGGTCTAACGCCTCGCTCAGCCGCGGCGGTGCGTCAATCCACCCAAGTTAAGCCTTCTGGTCTGGGCTAGCACTGTTTTTGCGTCATCGGTTTGTGCGGCTTGTGGCCGAGGTTGCGCGGTTTCGAGACGTTCGCTCGATGGCGATAGGTTTTTCGAGCAATCAACGCGAGCA
>JAUXUI010000119.1 GCA_030681035.1 Lysobacteraceae bacterium
CAAACAGGGCGTGCAGCTTGGGCAGTGACATAAGGTCTTCAGTGAGCAAAAATTTCTCACTGCCGACCGCTTTTATTTCTGCAATGTCAAGCGTTATTTTGACTTATTTTCGAATGACCCTTAACTTGGGTGGATTGGAGCGCCAGCCCCTTGAGCGGCAAGGGCGAGCGTAATATGAGTCCGGCAATTGACATTGATAGACTGTTGGGACGAAAACCTGGCTGACCCATGCGCAATCCCGGCACAGTATGATCGCGCGCAGGAGCACTGCGGATTCAACCGTAACCGACCGGGTTGCGGGCATGCAGATATTCACGAAGCGGCCGGCGCGATATCAGTTGAACCCGGCAAGCCGTCGCGGAGCAGAAGGGCGACCCGAGCTTGCAGCCCATCGATGTCGATCGCGTTGCCAACGTCGCTTGTCGTTTGGCCCTCGCAGCCCCGGTTGCCGGCAACGGCCAACCGCGCTTCTTCGTTGTCAGTGAACTCGGGGCCATCCAGCAACGCATTCAAAACCCATAATGTCGGCACCACCATCCGTGGGTCATCGAGCTCTATGCCAACGGCTCTCAGCAGTGCCCGCGCGGTGGGTCGTTGTTCATCGGTCAACTGCTCGAGCACGGCGGATAGCGTCGTATCCGCAGCCGTTGGGCCGAGCAGGATTTTTCGTAGCAGCCGGTGGATTTCGCTGAGCAGTTGCCGTGCGATGGTGGCCGAGATCGCAATCGATGGCTCAGCAATCTCGCCAGTGGATTGGGGTTTATCCCATTCGGGAATCTGCGCTGCACCTTTGCGATATAGCAGTGGCGGGTCGGATACATCAGCGCTGAAGTCGTCAATGCCCAACACCGAGCGCCACGACGCAGAGCCCGAATCCTCGCATTCCATGGCGTCGCAACACATCATGTCATCAGGCAGCATCTCCGGAATCGGCACGATGGTTGGCATCACCTCGATCCGCTCGCCCTCGGCGCGTTGCTTGACCAACACCGCCGAGGTGTCCGCAGTGAGCAATCCATAACGCAGGGCGATGCTTGCGCGCGTGCTTGCGTCCGCCTGCCGATACATCTGCTGCCCAAGCAATGCGCGCAGTGCTGGTGCGGACGAGGGTGCCGGGAGTGGAATCGTCAGTGTGAAATTGAGCGCGGCAGCGCGGATGCACACGTCACCGGTGATGCCGTCAGGCAAGCTCGCGGCGACAGCCAATGCGTCACCCGGGTAGGCAATGCCCATGGCGATGGGAGTGGCTTGCGCATCCGCCCAATGTGCCTCGACCTGTACCGGCCCGTTGCAGCGCGCGCGGCGGAACTGGCACAGCACCAGTTCGTCGATCGGCTCTGCCGGCACTGCGCGTTCGAGCACGGCACCGGTGGATTCGGCTAGCGGTGCAAGCACTTCGACAGCGGCGCAGCCACCCACTGCCACCACAAATACGCGTACGCCCAAGTCGTGGGCATCGATACGGGCGCCGTCGATGTCGTGCGCCTGCACGGCGCCATCGGTGACCAGAATGATGGCGCGCGATCGCTGCGCATCGGCTGGCCCAAACTGCACCATCGCGTTTTCCAGCGCGCTGCCCATGTTGGTGCCACCAAGGTCGGCATCGATGCCCGGCGCCAGCTCACGCAGCGCATCGCGTACTTGCGCGGTGGCCAATAGCGGGCGGCGGAACAATGGTGCCAATGTTTAACCAAAGCGCAACACCTGGATGCGATCGTGTGGTCCCAGTGCATCCACCACCGACAGCAGGGCCTGGCGTGACTGGGTTATGGCGTCGCCGTTCATCGAGCCCGAGCAGTCCAGCAGCAGACACAAGTCGAGCGGCCTCTGCGGCCCCGGCGCCGGCGGCAGCATGCAGCTGACCATGCCAAGAGCTGTGTCGCCGTCATCGATCAGACACGCGCGCGCCGGCAGTTCCTGCAGCAGATCAAAACTCAGCACCAGATCGCGGTCTAGCATCGCGTGGCCAATCGCCAACTCCAGCGCATCATCTTGCTGGGCGAAGCGTACCGCGTGGGTGACGCAGCTGACCGGCGCCGTGGCAAGCAAACCATGCACCCGGATCGTCGCCGATAACGGATGCTCGACCACAAAATCGTGGCGAGGCCGATCAAGGTCCTCCAGTGCCCAGGTGCCATAACGCGGCCGATGTACCAGCGGCAAGCTGAAGCGGGCCTTGCGGTCGGCGACGCGCAGCGCGGTGACAAACCGCAATTCGATCTCGCCGGATTCACCGGGCTTGAGATTGCCAAGGTTGGTGCACAGCACGCCCGGCTCGGGTGTACTCAGCAACACCGCGCTATGGCCTTGCGCAATGGCGTCGTCGTAGGTTTCGCTGGCTTGCCGCTTGGCCTGGATCTGCGCGCACAAGGTTTCACCAGCGATGGTGGCGCGCAACCCAACGAAAGCCGCGTCCAAAGGCACCGGAAATGTGAATACCGCTTCGATCGGGGCGCTGCCATCGTTCTCGAAGCGATGCCGCAGCACGTATTCGGCGACCAGATCGGTGATGGTGACGTTCAGCGTGGTACTGGCCAGCGGTGTGCGCGGAGCGGCGGAGCGGCTACGGTTCATGGGCATTGTCCTTCCAGCGATCAGGGTTCAACAGCATCGTCGCCAAGCACTTCGGCATACGCCGTGCGCACGGCATGAAACAGCTGGCGCAACTGCGCCTGGGTCAGGCCGGCGCGCTCGGGTGCTACCACCAGTTCCAGGCCATCGGCAACGATCAGGTGCGAGCGCACCTCGACCGTGCCCGGCCGTGCCGGCGCGATCGGCGCTGCCGAGCGGCCTTGCAGCAGGCTGCCGATGGCGTCGAGCGACAAGCCGGCCTCCTGCCACTGGCGGATACGCAGCAAATCGGCGAGATGGCCTTCGTTATAGACGGCCGCCCGCGTCTCGCCTTGTGGGCGCGGCAGCAGGCCCTTCTGGATGTAGAAGCGGATCGAGCGCTCCGGAACATCGGTCTTGTCGCTGAGTTGTTTCAGGCTGAATTTCATAACGACACCTAAACTGTCGCAAACAGTGTCGATATAAACAAGACCGTTGTCAAGCCCTTCGCAAGCTTTGGCAAGTACACCCGATAGTCGTCTCACGGCATGAGACAGCACTGTGCAACCCTGCCATTGTCATCGTCCTCAGGAGCGCGTTATGGACATCAGCTATGCCACCGAACATGCAGCCAACCGACTCAACCAGCGCGGTATCCCGGGCGAGCTGTTGGCGATGCTGTTGAGCTACGGCGATGCACGCCACGATGGCAACGGTGCCCGCGTGGTGGCTTTCAGCCAACGCGCGCGCCGCCGGCTGCGCAATGAGCTTGGCGACAAACGCTACGCGCGCTGGGAATCACGGTTGAACGTGTACGCTGTGGTGTCTACAGATGGCGCGTTGGTGACCGTGGGGCATCGGCTGCACCGATTGAATCGGCAGGGGTGAGGTGGCGATTCCGCTTGATTTCGCCGAATCGCGCAAATGAGTCTTCACATAGAGCGCAATGTAGTTAGGCGTCAGCTGTGGTGTGACGTCGCGGGCATGTTTTCATCGCCTCCCCAACAGATCGGAGCGACCAACGACACGCGGCTCCGCGTTGACGGGCTTGGGGTCCGAAAGACCTTGGAACGCGTCACCCAGCACTGTCTCGCCCAAGGCATAGGTGCGCTTGTCGCGGAGTCCGGCGATGCCTTCGCGCCAGCTGAAAAGCATCCGTTTGCCGATCTCGGCGAACGCCGGATGCTCAACCATCATCTGGCGAACCTGTGGTGCTACTTCGGCTATCGCAGTGCTGATCTGATCGACGATATCAGCCTGATCGCGTGGCGGAAGCCCGAACGTAGCGGTGATGAATGTCTGCAGGCTCTTGCCGGGTGCCCAGGTTTTGCGCCCCATCAAGGCAATGCCGGGCGGATTGTTTGCGTACGCCGGATACGCGGCGGTGGTGATCATGTCGTAGGCCGGGGCCAGGTGTACGTCGTCGCGCTGGCTGTAGCGCAAGGCGACGTTCTTGGCGTGGCAATCGGCGTTGCGCAGCGCGTACGTGAGCAGCAGCAGCGTTGCCATCTGGCGGAACACTACGGGGCGGGTGGTGACGGGCACATGGTCGCGCACCGCTGTGGCGATGCGTTCCCACGTTGTTTCGTACTTGGCTGCCGGGCGCAAGCCCAGCAGCACGCAGAAGTCTTCCATCCCCCAGTGATGGGCGCCGGTTTCATCCACATCAAAGCGGTGGACGACAAGCGCCTGGCCGTCTTGTGATACCTCAGTCATGGCAGCAGGCATCACCTGGCGGGCCACTTGCATGCACAGGTGCTCGTTCAATGCGGCGAAGGGCAGCAGCCGGGACGAGCCCTTGATGATGTAGCGATGGGTGAGCAGCGTGGTCTTGGTGTGCGCACCGGTCTGGTTCATCTGGGCATCGCTGTCGAGGAACTTGGGCACCACCCCGGACACACCGCTGGTCGCGTGCGCGCGCACCAGTTCAGTGAATGCCGCTTCGGAGTTGTCGCCCTGCAGCAGCCCGGCCACATCGACAGGTTTTGCCGGTTCATCCAGCTTGGCACCGGCTGGCGCCACTTGGACACGGCCAATCATGTTGCGGCCGATCACCGCCAGCAGGGCCATCGGACTGGCACCGATGTGCGGGCCGAACTGCTCCTGGAGCACCTGCAACAGGTAACCCTCGGGCAGATTCATCTGGAAGATCGGGTGCAGCACATCATCCCAGAGGTAGGGGGTGCGGCGGACGTGCATCGTGAGCGAAACAAAGTCCTCGCTGGCGACGCCGTCGCGGTACGTCATCGCGCTCTTGAAGTCGCCGAGCGCCTCCAGCGTGGCTACCTCGCGGCCAAGCACGTGGACGCAAAGGCTCATGCGTCGCCACCGCGTTCGCGTCGTAGCGCATCGAGCGAACCCGCTGCGCCGATTTCGGTGAACTGAAGTTCCATGCCTACGGCGGCCAGCACCGCCAAGAGCTTGCGTGAGCCGAACTCGGCCAGCTTGCCGCGCTCGAAGCGTGAAAGTGCCGCTTGCGAGATGCCCGCATGCGCAGCCACATCGCCCTGCTTGAGCCCCAACTCGCGCCGCCGTTGCGCAACCGCTATGCCTAGCTCAAGCACTGTTTGCATTTGATGTATTTGGCAAAATAAAAGAAATATTTCTGAGTATTTGACATATACGGCTAATTTGCAAGCCCTGTCGACGTTGTGTCGACGTTGTATCCGGCACCAGATGGTCTGTAGGTGGGTCGGTCTTGCGCCCAAACCACAACACCGCGGCCGCTGGCCTCAGAGCCTGAGAGTTTTTCGGTTTTCGACCGGCGCGGTGTTCTTGCCCTCGACGGCAGCGTCCGCGCCAGCGAACGTCGCGGCATGTTCGCTGCGTCGGCTTTCAGCCGGGCACAGCCTCTGCGGCGGGGCGTTGACGG
>JAUXUI010000087.1 GCA_030681035.1 Lysobacteraceae bacterium
TCCTACAGGGAGCGTTCACCGCTTTCGTGGGAGCGCGCCTGCGCGCGAAGCTCTTTCGCCAGTTCGTTCGCCGGCAGGCCGGCTCCCACAGAAGCACTGGCTCGCACCGGCGTGCAACTCAGTTGCTCACAGACGCCAACACGGCCACCATGCACAATCGCCGCCAATCTCAAGCCCGCTCGGCAGGAAACGCCATCACATCGTGGATGTTTTCGGTGCCCTGCATCGCCATCAACAGACGATCCACGCCCAGCGCAACACCGGCGCACGCCGGTAGCCCGGCATCGAGCGCGGCAACGAATGCCTGATCGACTGGAATCGGACGCGCACCAGCACGCTGACGGGTCTGGGCATTGGCCGCGAAACGTTCGCGCTGCTCGGCCGGATTGGTCAGCTCGTGATAGCCATTGGCGACCTCCAGCGAGCCCAGGTACAACTCGAAGCGCTCCGCAACCGGCGGTGCATCCGGGCGAATCCGTGCCAATGCACATTGGCTCGGCGGGTAGTCGTAAACCAGCAACACGCGATTGCTCGGCAAGGCCGGCTGGATCAAATGCGTCATCAGCAAGTCGAGCCAGTCATCGCGGCACAACCCATCAGGTTCAATCGCATAAACCGCCAGTGGCGCGCGCAACGCATGATCGCTGTCGGTAAACGGATCGATGCCCAGGGTGCTGCGATACAGATCGCGGAAACTGATTTCACGCACTGAGGTGCGCCGGCCGGACAAGGCCATTGCCGCCTGCACCAGATCGGCGGTTTCTTCCATCAGACGGCGATGATCCCAGCCAACGCGGTACCACTCCAGCATGGTGAACTCGGGGTTGTGGCGACGCCCGGCCTCGCCATCGCGAAACACCCGGCCCATTTCAAAACAGTCGCCCATGCCGGCAGCCACCAGGCGCTTGAGCGCAAACTCGGGCGAGGTGCGCAGCCAGCGTCGGCCAGGTTGATTCTGCGGCAGATTGACGGTGAGAGTCAGGCTCTGGATATTCGGGTCGGGGTTGCCGGCCCGCGACAACACCGGCGTTTCCACCTCGATTACCGCACGCTCGGAAAAAAAACGCCGGATCATCGCGTACAAACCGGCTCGCTGTTTCAGCGCCGCCAAACTTGCGCTGGGTTGCCAGTCAGACATTGCCTTCTCCCAATTGCGCCAACATCTGCGCTTCATCCCATACCGTGACGCCAAGTTCCTGCGCCTTGGCCAGCTTGCTGCCGGCCGATTCGCCAGCAATCACGATGCTCGTCTTTTTTGACACACTGCCGGACATTTTCGCGCCCAGCGCTTCCAGCCGGGCGGTTGCTTGATCGCGGGCCATGCTGGCCAATGTGCCGGTAAGAACGATGGTTTTCCCGCTCAGCGGCCCCGCCGCAAGCACCGGCTGTGCGGGCGCTGCGGCACGCAAGGCTTGCATCTGTGCATCAACACGCTGCAAACGCGGCCACCACTGCGGATCGGCGCGCAGTTGCACCAGCGCCTGCGCGGCTGAAGCACCCTCGCCGGCTGCGCCCATCTCATCAAGCGTTGCAGCGCGTTCGGCTATCCGCTCGATGGATGTGTCGCCAAGCCCGGCGAGCGGCGCAGCCAACGCCTTGGCCGCGCGCAATAAATGCGCAAGATCAAGATCGGCGGCCAACTGTGGCGAGAGGTGGCCACTGGCCTGCGGTCTCACACCGGCCGCGAGCAATTCATCAATCACCGCCTGATTGTGCGGCTCGGCAAAAAACGCCGCAATCGATTCGGCCACTTTCGGCCCCACGTCGGGCACCACCAGCAACAACAGCGCGTCGGCGTGGCGGATCACATCCAGATCGCCAAAGCCACGCGCCAGCGCCTTGGCGGTTTCCTCGCCGATCTGCAAAATGCCCAGCGCAAACAACAAGCGCTCGAGCGTTGCCTGCCGGCTGTGGTCAATTCCGTCGAGCAGATTGTGTGCCCATTTGCTGGCAACCTTGCCGCTCTTTACCGACTGCGGCGTGGTGCCATCACGGGCATCGGCGGCTTGTTTCATGCGCAGCAAATCGGCGATGCCAAGACGGTACAAATCAGCAACCGAATGGACAAAACCCAGATCGACGAGATCCTCGACCATGCGCTCGCCAAGCCCCTCGATATCCATGGCCCGACGCGAGGCGAAATGCGCAATCGCCTGCTTGCGTTGCGCCGGGCAGAACAAGCCGCCACTACAGCGAATGGCCGATTCATCGGCACGGCGCAGTACTGCCGAACCGCAGGCTGGGCAGACATCAGGCATCTGGAATGGCAGTTGCAATGCCGCACCAACATCATTCAACGGGCGTCGTTCGCTCAACACTGAAACCACTTCCGGGATCACATCGCCAGCGCGGCGCACGATGACGGTATCGCCAACGCGCACATCCAGTCGCGCAATCTGGTCGGCGTTATGCAAGGTGGCATTGGTGAGCGTCACACCCGCTACGCGAACCGGCGCCAGGCGTGCCACCGGAGTCAGCACGCCGGTACGGCCGACCTGCACATCGATGGCTTGCACCGTGGTCAGTTCTTCGAGCGCCGGAAACTTGTGCGCAATTGCCCAGCGTGGCGCGCGGGCGACAAACCCCATATCCGCTTGCTGCGCATAATCATCCAGTTTGTAGACCACGCCATCGATGTCGTAGGGCAGGCTGTCGCGTTGCGCGCCAATCGTGGTGTAGTACGCCAGCAAGCCGGCAACACCACACGCCGTAGCTGCCTCGGGCGGCACCGGGAAGCCATATTCGCGCAATTTTTGCAATGTTTGCGAGTGTCGCGTGGGGACTGCGAACCCCTCATGCACACCCAGCGCATAGGCGAAAAACGCCAACGGCCGTTGCGCAGTAACTGCCGGATCAAGCTGGCGCAGTGAGCCGGCAGCACCATTGCGCGGGTTGGCCAGCGGTTTCTCGCCTTGTGCCAGAGCGCGTTCGTTGAAGCGCTCAAAGCCGGCGCGTGGCATGTACACCTCACCACGCACTTCCAAAACGGCCGGTGCCGCGCCGCGCATGCGCAACGGGATGGCACGGATGGTACGCACATTGGCAGTGACATCCTCGCCGCTGGCACCATCGCCGCGCGTCGCCGCGCGCACCAGTGTGCCGTTTTCGTAGCGCAGGCTGATCGCCAGGCCATCGAGCTTGGGCTCAACCGAAAACAGGGGATTGTCATCGCCGGTCTGTTCAACAATACGTCGCACGAAGGCGTGAACCTCGTCATCGCTGAAAGCATTGTTCAACGACAACATCGGCAACTCATGCACCACCTCGGCAAACCCGGCTGCGGGTTTGTCGCCTACCCGCCGGGTTGGCGAATCGGGCGTGACCAGTTCGGGATGCTTGGCCTCCAGCGCCTGCAACTCACGCAGCAGACGGTCGAACTCGGCATCCGGGATGTTCGGCGCATCAAGCACGTGATAGCGGTAGTTGGCGTCGTTGATCCGATGCCGCAACTGCTCTGCGAGTTGCTCCGGGTTTGCCGCCGATGGTGCGGTGTCGGGGGATGGCGACGGCATTACCAGTGGCCTTGCGCCTGTTCGGCTTTGCGATCATGGCTGCGCAGGTCTTCGCGGATATGGCCGATACCCTGCCGACCCAGCGCATTGTGATCGGCATCGAGCACTACCGCATCAAGCAGCTCTGCCATGCGTTGCGCCGTTGGCAACATCATGTCCCATGCATCCAGCGCCGACAGCGGGCCGGGCAAAGTCATGAAAAAACTGACCCCGGGCGTTTGCAACTGCACGATGCTGGCCATGTCGAAATGCCCCGGCTTGAGCATGTTGGCGACACTGAAAACCGGCGCGAGCTCGGGCTTGCCATCGACCATGCGATGGAAAATATCCATATGCCCGAATACCAACCCAACCTTTTCCGCAGCCACCACCACGTCGGCACCAGCCAGCGTTTCGCCGTCGCGCGCTGCCACATACACCGTGACAATGCGATCAAAACGCGCGTCGGCACGCTTGCCATATCCGGCGGCGGCGTTGTCGCCGTTGATGCTCGCTGTGGCGGGCTCGAAATCGGCGGCATCGACAGCAGCGGTTGGAGGTGTGTCGGACAACACCGGGTCGCGTCGCGTGCCATTGCGCTCACGGCGACGGCTCGCCTCGGCCTCACCATCATTCTCACGGCCGGTGAAATAGATCACCGCCAGCACGATTGCGCCGGCAACCAGCAGAATCAGGCGAAGCAGATTGGCATCAGACATTGTGGCTCCTTGTACGTGGTAGCTCAGGCAACGCCAACCAGGCGCGCGGCTTCGGCCAAATCGACCGATACCAACCGCGAAACGCCGGGCTCGCGCATGGTCACGCCGGACAACTGCTGCGCCGACTCCATGGTGGCTTTGTTGTGGGTGACGAACAGAAACTGCACCTGTTCCGACATTTCCTTGACCAATGCGCAAAAACGCCCGACGTTGGCCTCATCAAGCGGCGCATCGACCTCGTCAAGCAGGCAGAACGGCGCAGGATTGAGCCGGAAAATGGCGAACACCAGAGCAACTGCGGTGAGCGCCTTTTCGCCACCGGAGAGCAGCGAGATATTGCTGACACGCTTGCCCGGTGGCCGCGCCATGATGGCGACGCCGGCATCGAGCAGATCATCGCCAGTCAACTCAAGATAACCGTGCCCGCCGCCGAACAGGCGTGGGTAGATTTCCTGCACGCCGGCATTGACGCGATCAAAGGTGTCCTTGAAGCGGCCGCGGGTTTCGCGATCGATCTTGCGGATCGCGCCCTCCAGCGTTTCCAGCGCCGAGGTCAGATCCGCTTGCTGCGCATCCAGATACGCCTTGCGTTGCGACTGCTCATTGAACTCCTGGATGGCGGCAAGATTGACCGGCTCAAGACGGCGAATCCTGGCTTCCAGGTCGCCAAGCACCTTGGTCCACGACTCCACATCCGCCTGTTCGGGCAGTGCCGCCATCACTTCTTCCATTACCTGCTCGGCGCTGGCTACGGCATCAGCCAATTGCTGCGCGTGCAAGGCCAGCGACTGTTCCTGCAGGCGCAATCTGGCGATGGCATCGCGGCGTGATAACGCCTGCTGATCGCGTTGCTGACGCACCTGTTCGCAGCGGCGCAATTCGCCCTCCACGCCGTCAACCGCAGAGCGTGCCTGCGCCAATTGCTTGTCTACTGCAATGCGCTGTTCAAGGCCGGCCTGGCGCTCGGCGTCCAGCGCATGAATCGGGGCATCACCATCGGCCAATTGCATGGCCAGTTCATCGCAACGCGCCTGCAATTGCTCGCGTTGCTGCTGCATGCGCAACAGCGATTGCTCCAGCGAGGCTGCTTGCGCGCGTTGCGCCTGAACGCTCAGCGCCAGCGCATGAGTCGCTTCGCTGGCTTCGCGAGCGGTATTGCGTGCGGCGTCACGTTGTTCACTGAGTGTGCGGCGCTCACCATCCAGACGCTGGCGATCGGTTTCCAGCTCAGCCATGCGTGTCAGCGCTGTTTCCAGCGTGCCACGCGCCGCACTCGCCTGTGCCTGTGCTTCAGCCGCAGTATTGGCCAATTGCGCCAGCTCGGAATCGATGTGCGCTATGCGCTGTTGCGCGGATTGCAGCCGACCGCCCTGGCTTTGCATCTGCCCTGCCAGTTCGGATACCGAACGATGCGCGAGGTAAACGCTGCGCTGGGCATCTTCGCGCTGCTGCTCGGCATCGGTCAAATGCTGACGCAATTGGGTCAACTCATCACCAAGCTGTGTTTCGCGCTCGCCCAATTGCACCAGTTCAGCGCGCAAGGATTGAATATCGCGCTCACGCGCAAGCGCACCCTGCTGCGCTTCACCGGAGCGCGCAACACGCAACCAGCCCGCGCTCATCCATTCACCGCCGCGGGTAATCACTGCCGTACCGGCAGCCAGTGTTGGCACAAGTGCCCGCGCAGCAGCCAGATCATCGGCCAGACGAATACCGGCAAGCAGGCGCCTGATGGCAGCGGGGCCGCTTACCTTTGCCGCCAGCGAGTCCGCCGCAAAGGTTTCGTTGCCAACCGCCTGCGACACCAGCGCCACACGCCCGCCATCGAGCATGGCAATGGCATCGACATAGGTTTCGGTGGAATCGACGAGCACCGCTTCGAGCAACACGCCGAGCACCGACTCCACTGCGGTTTCCCAACCCGCCTCCACTGTCAGCAATTCACCCAGCCGATGCGCATCGGCCAGTCCCTGAGCTTGCAACCATGCCAGTGCGGCGCTTTTCTCTTGCCCCAAAGCGGCATGTTGCAGCGCTTCGAGCGAAGCCAGGCGACCACGCGCGGCCTGTTGCTGTTTGCGCAATTCCGCCAATTCGGCCTGCGCGTTGCGCTGACGCTCAAGCAGCGCGGTTTGTGCCTGCTTGCGCTGCTCCAGTTGTGCGCCGAGGGTTTCGACGCTGGTGCGTTGTTGTTCGTGCTCGGCGGTGACAGTGGCCAGCGTTTGCGTCAGCGCCTCGACATCCAAACCTTTGCGCTCGGCAGCCAGTGTTTCGCGGCGTCGCTCGGCTTCCAGCGTTTGTCGATCAAGGTATTCGATACGCGTGCGTTCCACTTCGGCAGCTCGTGCGGCCTCGGACTGCGCACGGGCGTAGGCATCCCATTGCTGCTGCCACTGCGCCAGCGCGGCCTCCACCTCGCGCAACGCCTGTTGCCGCTGTGCATCACTGGCCTGCAAGTCAGACAGACGCGGCGCCGCAGCGGAAATCTGCGTCTGCGCCTCAGCCAGTTGTTGCGTGTCGCCATCGATATGCGCATGCAACTGCGCCCGCGCCTGATCGGCTTCTCCACGAGCTTGTTGCAGACGCTGCCGAAGTTCGCGTTGATGCTGGATCTGCTGCTCGATACGGGCGATCTCGCCACCGACGTGATAGGCATCGGCCTGAATCTTGTTGAGGTTTTCGCGCGCCTCGGCATGCTGCTCGCGGCACAACTCGATCTGGGCCTCGGCCTGACGCTGCTCGGCAATCAGCCCTTCCAGAGCAGTCTCTTCACTGCCGATCTGTTCGCGCAATGCGCCAAGCTCGCCTTGCAAGCGGCGATATTCCAACGCCTTGAGTTGCGCATCCTTCTCGCGATGATCTGCTTTCAGCGTCTGGTATTGCTCAGCCGCCCGCGCCTGACGTTTGAGGTGGTCAATCTGCTTTTCCACTTCGTTGCGCACATCGGTGAGCCGTTCAAGGTTTTCGCGCGTGTGGCGGATGCGGGTTTCGGTTTCGCGGCGGCGCTCTTTGTACTTTGAAATGCCGGCCGCTTCTTCAAGATAGACGCGCAATTCTTCGGGCTTGGCGTCGATCACCTGCGAGATCATGCCCTGCTCGATGATCGAATAGCTGCGCGGCCCAAGGCCGGTACCAAGAAACAGATCAGTGATGTCACGCCGGCGACAACGCGTGCCATTGAGAAAATAACTGGACTGGCCGTCGCGGCTGACCGTGCGCTTGACCGAAATCTCGCCATAACCGGCGTACTCGCCGCCTACCTGGCCATCAGCATTGTCGAACACCAGTTCAACCAGTGCCTGACTGACCGGTTTGCGTGACGATGAACCGGCGAAGATCACATCGGTCAGATTGTCGCCGCGCAGCCGGCTGGCCGAACTTTCGCCCATCACCCAGCGCACCGCATCGATGATGTTCGATTTGCCGCAGCCATTGGGGCCAACCACACCGGTCATGTTGCCGGGCAAGTGCAGCACGGTCGGATCGACAAAGGACTTGAAGCCGGAAAGTTTGATAGTGGAAAGACGCATGGTTCCTGCAATCAGACGGGCGCACGGCAAGGCGCAGTTGAGGGTATGTGCCGATCCGGGCCGGTATGCACGCGATCTGGCCCAAGGGGTTGAGTATAGCGGGAACCCATCAGCCGGCGCCGGCCTCCAGCGGGGTCAGGGCATGGATGCTCAGTGCGTGAATATCGCTTTGCATCATTTCGCCCAGCGCTGCGTAGACGCGGCGATGCCGGGCCAGCGGCGCAAGCCCGGCAAATGCATCGCTGACAACGCGTACCGCAAAATGGCCACGACCATCGCGCGCACCCGCGTGGCCGGCATGTTTGTGGCTCTCATCGTTCACCTCCAGCGCGATGGGCGCCAACTCCGCCTGCAATGCGGCGTGTATGCGTTCGACCCGGGTCATGGCAACACCTTGCGAAACGGTTTGACTTCAACCTTCGCATAAACACCGGCAGCCACATAAGGATCGGCATCGGCCCAGGCGCGCGCAGCATCCAGCGAGTCGAACTCGGCAACAATCAGGCTACCGGTAAACCCGGCCGGGCCAGGATCGGCGGCATCAATGGCAGGCAATGGCCCTGCCAGCAGCAAGCGCCCCTGATCACGCAACGTTTCCAGCCGTGCCAAATGCTGCGGCCGCGCGTTCTGCCGCGCCGGCAACGACCCCGGGTTATCCTGACCACAGATCATGTACCACATGCAAGTGATGCCTTTGACCACAAAGAACGGCATGATAACGCGATGTCCGAGCGTATCCACGTCCACCCGCTCAACCCGCAGCCACGCCAGATCGAGCGCGCCGCTGCGTTGTTGCGTGCCGGCAACCTGGGCCTGTGCCCTACCGATGCCGGCTATGCACTGGTCTGGCGAATGGACGCGCGGCAAGCCGAGGAAAACGCGGTGCGTTTGCGTGCGCTGGACACGAAGCACCCTTTCACCGTATTGTGTACCACGTTAACCGCAGCCAGCCGGCTGGGGCGACTCGACGATCAGACCTTCAGGGCGCTTCGTCGGCTCTGCCCAGGGCCTTATACCTTCATCCTTCCGGCCGCTGCCGAATTACCCAGACGCTTCAAGCAGGCCAAGCGCCGAGCCGTGGGGGTGCGTATTCCCGACCACCCGGTAACCATGGCGCTGCTGGAAGCGGTCGGGGAGCCTTTGCTGACGACTACGCTGTCGCTACCGGGTCACGATGACCTGAGCAGCCATGAAGCCGAGACGTTCGCCGACCGCCTGCCTTGGGGTGTCGGTTTTTTACTCGACTGTGGTGACTGCGAACCTGGGCCTACCAGCGTAATCGATTGCACTGAGGCTGAACCAGAAATTGTGCGTGTTGGCTATCGCCCACTCGCACTCGATTAGGCCCTGTAGCGCGTTGGCGCTGGGCGAGTAGCTGATTCATGTTGCATACAACCCGGCCCGGAGGGGGCCCTTGCGATTGAGCATAACCACCCGTACGCAACCGGCGAGCATTGCCGAATCGCTGCCTGGCCTGCCTGACAGCACACCACCGCAGCAGCAGGAAATGCCGCTGGCCGTGGTGCGCGGGCAACCGATGCTGCAGATCCCACAAGATCTGTACATTCCGCCCGATGCGCTAGAAATCATTCTGGACGCCTTCGAGGGCCCGCTCGATTTGTTGCTGTACCTGATCCGGCGGCAGAATCTCGATATCCTCGATATTCCCGTCGCCGAGATTACCCGGCAATACGTCGCCTACATTGAAGTGATGCAGGATTTGCGTTTTGAGCTGGCTGCCGAATACCTGGTGATGGCGGCAATACTGGCGGAGATCAAATCGCGTTTGTTGTTGCCAAGGCCACCGGGCGACAACGAAGAGGAAGCAGACCCGCGTGCGGAATTGATCCGCCGTTTGCAGGAATACGAGCGCTTCAAGAAAGCAGCCGAGGACATCAACACCCTGCCGCGCATGGAGCGCGACACCAGCGCCGTCAGCGCGCATGTCACTGATCGCAATATCGTGCGCTTGCCGCCCCCGGTTGACCTGCGTGAGATGTTGCTGGCATTACGCGATGTGTTGCGTCGTGCCGATCTGTTCAGCCATCACGCCATCAAGCGTGAGGCATTGTCGGTGCGCCAACGCATGGGCGAGTTGCTGTCGCGTCTGGTCAGCGGCCAATTTCATGATTTCACCAGTCTGTTCACCCCCGAAGAGGGCCGGCTGGGCGTGGTGGTCACCTTCCTCGCCATGCTGGAATTGGCCAAGGAGCAATTGATCGAGGTGGTGCAAGACAGCGCACTGGGCCCGATTTACGTCAAAACGTTGGCTGCAATAACGGATAACGGATGAGACCACAAGCCATGGATCCGCAACTGCTCAAACGCATAGTCGAAGCGGCATTGCTCGCCTCTGGGCAGCCGATGAGCGTGGCTCAGTTGATCGCTCTGTTCCCGGAAGATCATCCGGTCAGCAATGACGAAATCAGTCAGGCGCTGCTTGCGTTGAGCGATGATTGCACACAACGCAGCATCGAATTGGTCGAAGTGGCATCGGGCTTCCGCTTGCAGGTGCGCCAGGAAATCTACCCCTGGATTACCCGTTTGTGGACCGAACGGCAAACCCGCTATGGCCGTGCGGTACTGGAAACTCTGTCATTGATCGCCTATCGGCAACCGATTACACGCGGTGAGATTGAGCAGATTCGTGGCGTAGCGGTCAGCACCCAGGTCATCAAAACCTTGGAAGAGCGCGAATGGATTCGCGTTGTCGGACACCGTGACGTGCCCGGAAAACCGGCCCTGTTTGGTACCACGCGCGGCTTCCTCGATTACTTCGGCCTGAAAAGCCTTGATCAATTGCCACCACTGGCAGACCTCAACGACATCCCCGATCTGGAACCGCAATTGCCTTTTAACGACGCCAACGAACAAGCCACCGCGTCAACGACCAATATTGCACTGGCGCATCTCGAACCTGAGCCGGCAACGCAAGCAACACAGCACACTGACAGCGAGGCCACCGGCCCCGCCACCACCCCTACCGAGCAACCCACATCATGACCCAACCCACACGTCGCCTGCTTTCACTCAAGCGCGAAGCCACACCCCATGACAGCAAACTTGAAGAGCGCCTGCACAAGGTGCTGGCGCAAGCCGGGCTTGGCTCGCGCCGGGCGTTGGAAGAGCGCATCAGCACCGGCCAGGTCAAGGTCAATGGTGAAGTGGCCACCGTTGGCCAGTCGGTGCATAGCGGTGATCGCATCGAACTCGACGGCAAGGTATTCATGGCCACGGTGCTGTCCGAGCCAAGCCGGGTACTGCTGTACAACAAGCCCGAAAGCGAAGTCACTACCCGCGAAGACCCCGAGGGCCGGCCGACTGTATTTGACAATCTACCAGCGCTCAAAGGCGCCCGCTGGATCGCCGTCGGCCGTCTGGATATCAACACCACCGGTCTGTTGCTGCTCACTACCGATGGTGAATTGGCGCATGCGCTGATGCATCCATCGCGCGAGATCGAGCGCGAATATGTCTGTCGTATCCAGGGCGAAGTCACCGAAGAAATCATCAAACGCCTGCGCAGCGGCGTTCAACTGGAAGATGGCCCGGCCAAGTTCGACAAGCTGGAACCGATCGGCGCCAGCGATAGCCATCAATGGTTTCAGGTCGTGGTCAAGGAAGGCCGCAATCGCGAGGTACGTCGCTTGTGGGAATCGCAGGACTTGCAGGTCAGCCGGCTCAAGCGTGTGCGCTACGGCAGTATCGTGCTGCCGCGCCCACTGCTGCGTGGTCGCAGTGAAGAATTGCCGGCCACAGAAGTGGAAAGTTTCAAACGTGAGGTCGGCCTGCTTGATGTGCCGCCAGTATTGACCCTGCAACCCGTCATCGGCCAACGCCGCGCGCGCACCGAAGTGCGGATCGACAAGCACGACCGGCCACAAAAAGCATGGGTCAGTGGCGGCATGGCCGACGAAGCCAGCGAACTGCGCCGTTTTGACAAGCCACGCGAAGATGCCGGGGCGCGTCGGCCACGTGGGCCACGCGGACCTGGTGCCGGCGCACCCGCTGGCAAAAGCCGTCGCCCCGCCGCCGATGGCAATGTGCCGCGACGCGCTGGCAGCAAGCCGGGCGCAAATGAGCGCGGCGCACGGCGGCCGGCTGGCAGCAAGCAGCCGGGCACGTATGGCACCCCACGCCCACGCCGCGACGGCCCGGCACCGGGCTACGACCCCAGTTCCGGCACCTTCCGTAGTTGGTATGTGCCCGATGGTGTTGAAACCGGCTCACGGCAAGCGCGTCCCGCCGATGCAAACCGTGGCCCCGGCCCTTCGTCCGCACCCGCTAACCGACCGCCGCGCGCGGATGCGCCAGCGCGCAAACCACGCCCGTCGGGGGTTCCGGGCAATCGCGGACCTTCTGAATACCGTGGCCCATCAAGCAATCGCGGGCCTTCCGAAAGTCGCGGGCCGTCAGGCAATCGCGGACCTTCCGAAAGTCGCGGGCCGTCAGGCAATCGCGGGCCTTCCGAAAGTCGCGGGCCGTCAGGCAATCGTGGGCCTTCCGAAAACCGTGGCCCGTCAGGCAATCGCGGGCCTTCCGAAAGTCGCGGGCCGTCAGGCAATCGCGGGCCTTCCGAAAACCGTGGGCCGCGCCCAACGGGCGGTGGCCCGGGTCGCGGCAGAAGCCGAAATGACGGCTGAGCCCGTAAAGGGTTAGACGCGAGGCAACTGAACACGCGCCAGCAGACCACCGCCCGGCGCATCGTGCAGCGTAATATCGCCACCGTGGGCGCGGATGACCGAACGGGCGATGGCAAGGCCCAAACCTGAGCCACCCGATTCACGGCTGCGCGAGGGTTCCAGCCGATAAAACGGCTGGAACACGTTTTCACGCTCAGATTCCGGCACGCCCGGACCGTGGTCGCGGATGTCAACAATTACTTCGCTGGGCGCCAGACTGACTGCAATCTCGGCGCTATGGCCATACTGCTTGGCATTGTTGATCAAATTGGTAAAAGCGCGTCGTATCGATACCGGGGCACAGGTGACGCGGACGCTGCGAACGCCCTGCAATTCAAACTCAGGCAGTTCGGTCTCAAGATCAATGCTCAGCTCGGACAACAGCGAAACAAAGTCAACGGCTTCGCGATGCTCATCGGCGACACCATCGTTGATGAAGCGCAAGGTCACGCTGACCATTTCTTCCATGTCAGCAATGTCACGCAGCATCTTGCTGCGCTCGGGGCTTTCCGGGAAAAACTCCACCCGCAATCGCAAGCGCGTAAGGGGCGTGCGAAAATCATGTGACATTGCCGCCAGCATTCGGGTGCGATCATCAATCAGGCTCTGCACGCGATCACGCATGCCATTGAACGCCCGCGCCACCTGACGTATCTCCAGCGGCCCGCTTTCGTCCAGCGGCGGTGCATTTTCAATATCCAGCCCCAGCGCTTCGGCGGCTTCACCAAAGCGCGCCAAGCCGGCCAGTGGCCGATTGATCGCGCGTGCCGTTATTGAAAACACCACGATCACCGTCAACGACAAACTCAGCAACAGACCGGTACTGAAAAACAACGGAAACGGCGGCGCACGAATCCGGGCATTCATCCAGACGCCATCGGACAATTGCACGGCAATGGTCAGGGTTTCGCGGAAGCGAAACCATTGAGCGACACGATTGACGAAAATGGCGCGATTCGCCTCGTCAACATCACTGGCGAAGTCACGCTGTTCTGCCGGCAGCAGCCGATAATCGGCCAGCACCTGTTCGTCAATCTCGCCGCCCAAAGCCAGGCTCAGCATGCGGCGAACGGCAGTTGTGTCCGTCTGCGGCGCAAGCAGGGGGTCAACATCACTTTGATCGGAAAGATGCAGGCGAAACCCCTTGCGCTCAATCGTCAAATCATTGGCTATCTCTTCGCGCCGATCCTGCGGCAAGCGTTCAAACACCTTGGTCAGAGTGGCCAGCTGATCCACCACATTCTGCTCACGGGTCTGGCTGATGCTCGATGCATTGGCCGCCAGATAAATCACCAGACCCAGCAAATGCGACACCAGCGTGCCTACAGCCACGCGCAACAGGGTGCGGCCGCGCAGGCTGGTGGTCAGGCGAATCACTCGCGGATCACCTTGGCGGTGAAGATGTAGCCGGCACCGCGCACCGTCTGGATCAGCATCGGGCTGGGGTGCGCACCTTCGATTTTCTTGCGCAGACGGCTCACCTGCACATCGATGGCACGATCAAATGGTGCGTTATCGCGATCATCGCTACGGTCAAGCAGACGATCCCGATCAAGCACTTCGCGCGGATGTTCGACAAACATCAACAGCAAATCAAACTCACCGGGGCTCAATTCCACCATTCGTCCGCTATCGTCACGCAGCGTGCGTGCCAGCGGATCAAGTCGCCAACCAGCAAAGCGAAAACACCCGCTTTCGCCTTTCAGCTCCGGCAGCATCTCGCCGGGCCGGGTACGCCGCAGTACAGCACGGATGCGCGCCACCAACTCGCGCGGCTCGAATGGCTTGGTGATGTAATCGTCTGCACCCAACTCCAGGCCAATGATGCGCTCCAGATTGTCGCTGCGCGCAGTCAGCATGATGATCGGCACTTCCGACTCAGCTCGCAGCACACGGCACAATTGCGTCCCGTCTTCACCTGGCAACATCAAGTCAAGGATGACCAGATCAAATCGATGTGCCGCAAAAATCTCACGCATCTGCACGCCATCAGCAGCGGTGTACACGGTAAAACCGTGTTCACCGAGATAGCGCGACAGCAGGTCACGGATGTCGAGGTCGTCATCCACTACCAACAGGTTGACGCTCAAATCAGCGGTTTTGCTCATGCGTCTCAGCCATTGGGCAATGCCCGATTGTAACCGGGCATCGCCACCATCGCTGCAACCGCGCAATCACGTGTTGGCGTGTACGTGTACCCCAGCGACTGCACGACCGGACGGATCGGCCGCTCCTGCAAAGCTCGGGTCCCATGCAATTGCCGCAGCCGAGGAGCAGGCAATCGATGGGCCGCCCGGCACCGTTGCGGCGCAGACATCCCCCGGATAACAGCGCTCGAACAAGCGTCGATACAGCAATGCTTCCTTGGTGGCCGGTGGATTGACTGGAAAACTCTCCGCAGCCAGCGCCAGCGCCTCGTCGCTGACCTGGGCATTGGCCCATGCCCGCAGTGAATCAATCCAGCCGTAACCGACACCGTCACTGAACTGCTCCTTCTGCCGCAGCCGGATCGCATCGGGAAGCACGCCGTCGAATGCTTCGCGCAAGATCGCTTTTTCCATGCCACCGGGCTTGACCCGCTTGTGCTCGGCATCGATCGACATCGCCAGATCGAGAAACTCCAGGTCCAGAAACGGTACCCGCGCCTCGATGCCCCACGCCGCCATCGACTTGTTGGCGCGCAGGCAATCGTACAAATGCAGCTTGGATATCTTGCGCACGGTTTCCTCGTGGAACGCTTCCGCCGATGGCGCCTTGTGGAAGTAGAGGTAACCACCAAAAATTTCATCCGCGCCCTCACCCGACAACACCATCTTGATGCCCATGGCGCGGATGCGCCGGGCCAGCAGGTACATCGGTGTTGACGCGCGGATGGTGGTGACATCATAGGTTTCGATGTGCCGGATCACTTCGGGCAAGGCATCGATGCCCTCCTCCACCGTGAAATGGAACTCGTGATGCGCGGTGCCCAAGGCATCGGCCGCGATACGTGCCGCCGCCAGATCGGGCGAACCGGCCAGACCGATCGCGAACGAATGCAGGCGTGGCCACCAGGCCTCACTGCGGCCTTCATCCTCGACCCGATTGCGTGCGAACTGTGCGGCGCAGGCAGCGACCAATGATGAATCAAGGCCACCCGACAACAACACGCCATAGGGCACATCGCACATCAGCTGGCGCCGCACCGCCTGCTCCAGGCCCGTTCGCAATGCGCTGGCATCGTTTGCATTGCCCTTGGTCGCGCTGTACTGGGTCCAGGCATTGTCGCGATACGGGCGCACCACGCCGTCGCGGCTATCCAGATAATGGCCTGGCGGAAACACCTCGATTTGCGGGCAAACCCCGACCAGCGCCTTCATTTCCGAGGCCACCCACAAACGACCCTGCTCGTCGCGCCCCTGATACAACGGGATCACGCCGACCGGATCGCGTGCGATCAGATAACGGTCCTGTTCGGCATCGTAGAGGGCAAACGCAAAAATGCCATTGAGTTGCGACAAGAACTCGACGCCCTGTTCCAGATACAAGGCGTTGATTACCTCGCAGTCGGAGGCGGTCTGGAACGCATACGGCTGCTGCAAGCTCGCTTCCAGCGCCTTGTGATTGTAGATCTCGCCATTTACCGCCAATGCCAGGCGGCCATCGACAGAACGCAAGGGTTGCGCGCCATGATCGACGTCAACGATTGCCAGACGCTCGTGTACCAGCAGCGCGTGCGGTGCGGCATACACCCCGCTCCAGTCCGGGCCGCGATGGCGCTGCAAGCGCGAGCGATCAAGTGCCAGCGGCCGCAACGGCAGCAAATCAGCGGTAGAACGCAGATCAAAAATACCGAGAATCGAACACATCAGGAAATCTCCAGGGCCAGAAATGCAAACGGCCCGCTGTGCAGAGCGGGCCGGTGAGGATGCAGCGTTGATGCAGAAACTAAGCGGTCGGCCCGCGCGATGGTGGTCGACGATTATTATTATTGTTTACGCGCACGACGTTGCTGGCTGCAGCCGATAGGATGGCAGCGGACAGATCAACCGCAATGGCAGTAAACGTGGACATGGCAGCGAACATAGCGCAGTTGCAGCGGCGCGTAAAGAGGCAAATCGCAAACCGTAACCGATGGCTGCCCCGCAAAGCGATCAACGCAGCAACAGCACCGGTATCTTGCAACTGCGCAATACCTGGGTGGTGGTACTGCCGACGATGCGGTTGCGGATCCGTGAATGGCCATATGCCCCCATCACCAGCAGATCGATGCGCTCCGCAACCACGGTTTGCGCGATCACCGTCTCGGCAACGCCATCAACGTGCTTGATGACTGGCACAAAACCCGCTTCACGCAACGACTGCTCTGCCCGCTGCAATGCCTCGCGCTGGCTGACCGATGCCGGGCCAACCATCAACAACACGCATTCCAGCCCGGCAAGTAGCGGGCTGGCAGACACCATTTCGACACAGCGTAGCGTGGTAGCGCTACCGTCAAACGCAATCATGAAGCGATTGATCGCGCGAAAGCCCCGCGCGGCAATCAGCACCGGCCGGCTGGCTGCGCGCACTACGCTTTCCAGCTTGCTGCCAAGCTGGCCCTCAGCGAAATTGGCGTGTTCGCCGCGCTTGCCGATCACCAACAAGCGCACATCGGGCTCCAGTTCGAGCAGTGTTTCGACCAGTGCGCCTTGCCGCTGTTTGATCGCCGCCGACTGGCCAAACAAGCCCGCGACACGCGCCTGTGCCTGCGCCAGCAGCCGCCGCCCCTGCTCTTGAGCGATGCGACCGCGCTGCTCATCGAGCGACACCAGCTTCTCCAGCAGCACCTCCTGCCCGCCGAGCGAAAGACTTCCACTCAGGTCGGGCTCGCCGCTGGACCAGCCACGGCGATCAATGACATGCACCATATCCAGCGGGGCATCCAACTGCGTTGCTGCCCAGCCGGCGTGATCAGCGACACTGGCGGCATAAACCGAATGATCGAGCGCGGCGAGCACACGGCCGCTGGTGTGAATCAAGGGGGATTCATTCATCGCGTTCTCTCAGTGGCCCATGAGCTGTTCAACAGCATCGGCTTTGTCGTGTACCGCAAGACGATCCACCAAAGTGGCACTGGCCTCGTTCAGGCCGATGACTTCAACCTGCGCACCCTCACGCCGGAACTTGAGGACGACCTTGTCCAGCGCACCTACGGCGGTAAGGTCCCACAAATGGGCGCGCGACACATCGATGCTCACCCGCTGCAACACCTCTTTGAAATCAAATCCGGCAACAAAAGACTCCGCAGACGCGAAGAATACCTGCCCGGTTACGCTGTAGGCGCGCGAACAGCCATCGGCGCTGCCAACTAAACCGACGTGCAACACCTGGCCCACCTTGCGCGCAAAGAACAAGGCCGACAGCAGCACACCGACGCCAACGCCCTTGGCCAGATCGTGCGTCGCCACCACCACGATCACGGTCGCCACCATCACTATGCTGGAGCTCTTGGGATGATCGCGCAGATTCTTGATCGAGCCCCAGTTGAAGGTACCGATCGCTACCATGATCATCACCGCAACCAGCGCCGCCATCGGAATCTGCGCAACCCAGGCACCAGCAAACACCACCATCAGCAACAGGAACACACCCGCAGCAAATGCCGACAGCCGGCCACGACCACCCGATTTCACGTTGATCACCGACTGCCCGATCATCGCGCAACCAGCCATCCCACCGAGAAACCCGGAGGCGATGTTGGCGATACCCTGGCCCATCGATTCGCGGTTTTTGTTACTCGGTGTATCGGTGAGATCGTCAACGATGGCGGCGGTGAGCAAGGATTCCAGCAAACCGACAACGGCCAGTGTCAACGACACCGGCAGCACGATCCACAGGGTTTCCAGCGTCCACGGCACCTGCGGCAGCAGGAAAACCGGCAGGCTGTCGGGTAGCGCGCCCATGTCGCCAACCCGGCGTACATCCAGGTCCAGCCACAGCGCCAGCGCGGAAAGCAGCACGATGCACACCAATGGCGATGGGATCGCCTTGGTCAACAACGGAAACAGATAAATGATCGCCAGCCCCGCCGCCACCAGTGCGTAAACCAGCCACGGCGCACCGATCAACTCGGGTAGCTGAGCCAAAAAGATCAGGATGGCCAGCGCATTGACGAAGCCAGTGATGACCGAGCGCGACACAAATCGCATCAACGAACCCAAACGAATGGCGCCAGCCAGTATTTGCAGCACGCCGGTCAGCACCGTCGCCACCAGCAAGTATTGCAAGCCATGATCCTTGACCAACCCGACCATCAACAATGCCATGGCACCGGTCGCGGCAGAGATCATGCCGGGCCGGCCGCCGGTGAAGGAAATCACCACCGCGATACAGAACGAGGCATACAACCCCACCTTCGGATCGACGCCGGCGATCACCGAAAAAGCAATCGCTTCGGGAATCAGGGCAAGTGCAACGACCAGACCCGCCAGCAAGTCACCTTTGACATTGCCAAGCCAATCATTGCGATACGAATTCATTTTGGTGCAAGCCTTTGCTCGGCGCAGGCACCAAGGCATGGATTTGGAAGGATGGCGCTTGCCAAGCACCTCTGCCATCACGAACCGGCACTAGGCCGTTACGGGCACGGAAGATGAGTGCGCTACAAAGCACGAAAAGTTGGAGTGCAACATGCGCAGTGACGACGGATGTCTACCGCGTTTACCCATAAAAAAGGGCCTGATCGTAATCAGACCCTTCATCATCACGGCAGGTCGAAGCGATTCAAGCTCCTGCCCGCACGTACGTAACCTGTCGCGCCATTCACCTGATCCAGGCGGCGGGCAGGCGTGCATTGTGATCGTCCCGCACTGAAGCGTCAACCATGAAGCATCAATGCCCTTGAATCACACCAGTGCAGGACAATAGACCCATTACGCTTTCTTCGCCCACGCCGAACACCACCCTTTGGCCTTGACCGAGTGACCCGGGAACAAAGCGCACGGCCCTTCACTGGCTCCTGGCGCGCCCTGGTAAAACTGGCAGTTGGCGCAGTCGCTACCGGCCTTGAAACTCGGGTGTTTCACCGTCGTTGCATCCTCTGAATAAGCCAATGCCTTGGCTTGCGCGTTATCCACCGGCAGCGCCGGCAGGCTTTGCGCCATTGCGTTACTACCAAGCAGCCGCGCACCCAACGGCACGGCCGATGCTGCTACTGCGAGATTGACTAGAAAACGACGACGGGAAGAAGGAATTTCGTTCATGAGATGACCTCGCCAAAAGACGTGCTCAGTATAACGGCGCAAGGTGAATGCCGGGTTGACGCGGATCAAGCAAAAGCCGTGTGAAAACCGATGGTTGCGAACGATTCGCGTTCAATGTCAGGATGCACTGGTTAGCATCAGGCACAACAAGCCGGGGCATTGGTTACACTTGCCGCATGGACCTACCCTACTGCGCAAATCAATTTGCCGAGCATACGCAAACGCTGATCGCGATTACCGCGCGGCTGGCTGCGCGCGGCTGGACCCCAGCCACCAGCAGCAACTTCTCGATGCGTCTGGACCAACAACATGCGGTAATCACCGTGTCAGGACGTGACAAGGGGCAACTCACGCCGGCCGACTTCATGGCGATCGATTTCGATGGCCAAGCGGTGGCCAGTGAGCAACGCCCATCGGCAGAAGCCTTGTTGCATGCGCATCTGTATCGCCGCCGGCCCGAGATCAACTGCGTATTGCATACCCACTCCCACACCCAGACCGTAGCCTCACGTCTGTATGCCGGTGCCGGCCGTGTGCATTTCGACGGTTACGAATTGATCAAGGCGATTGCCGGCAACACCACGCACGATGCCAGCCTGACCTTGCCGGTGTTGCCCAACAGCCAGGACATGAGCACCCTCGCCGCACAGGTGGAAGCATTGCTCGATGCCGGCCCGTTATGGGGCTATCTGATCGATGGCCACGGCCTGTACGCTTGGGGCCGCAGCCATTCGGAAGCCTGTCGCCATCTCGAAGCCTTCGAGTTCTTGTTGGGCTGCGAACTCGATCTGTTGCGCATCGCGCCGCAACGCGCCAGCCGCCTGTCCTGAACAGCCATACCTCACCATTGCGAATCAATGCCATGAGCCGACTACAAGTTTTCGACGAAACCCACCCGACGCACCCGATTCTCACCAGCAACGACCACGCCCAGATCACCGACGCACTGGCTTTGCTTGGTGTGCGCTTCGAACGCTGGAAGGCAAACGCGGTTCTGCCCGCCAACGCGAGCCAGGATAAGGTGATTGGCGCGTATCGCAGCGACATCGACCGGCTGATGGCTCAGGGTGGCTACCGCGCGGTGGATGTGATCAGCCTGACCCCGGAACACCCCGAGCGCGAAGCGCTGCGCCGCAAGTTTCTCAGCGAACACACCCACGCCGAAGATGAAGTGCGGTTTTTTGTCGCCGGATCGGGGCTGTTCACCCTGCATATCGATCAGCGTGTGTACGAAGTGCTGTGCCATACCGGTGATCTGATCAGCGTACCGGCCAACACTCCGCACTGGTTCGACATGGGCCCGCAACCGTATTTCATCGCGATCCGCCTGTTCACCAATCCCGCCGGCTGGGTCGCCAACTTCACCGGCAGCACCATCGCCGAGCAGTTTCCCCGCTACGAGGCCGAAGCCGCGTGAGCAAAATCATTGTTACCGACATCGAAGGCACCACCAGTTCGATCGCGTTCGTCAAACAGGTGCTGTTTCCGTATGCGCGCCAGGCATTGCCGGCCTTTGTGCGTCGCCATGGACAGGAGCCGGACGTGCGCCGCTGGCTCGATGCCGCTGCGCTCGACATCGGCGGCGTGGTATCCGATAACTGCATCGTCGAATTGTTGCAGCAATGGATCGACGAGGATCGCAAGCACACGGCGCTCAAGGCACTGCAAGGCATGATCTGGCGCAGCGGTTATGCGCACGCAGCGTTTCACGCACACATGTACGCCGATGCCGTTGCCCAATTGCAGGCATGGCACGCCAACGGACATGGCTTGCATGTGTATTCGTCCGGTTCGGTCGCGGCGCAACGGCTGTTCTTCGCGCACACCGAGGCCGGCGATCTCACCCCGTTGTTTTCAGGTTTTTTCGATACCGAAATGGGTGGCAAACGCGAGCCGCAAAGCTACCGCAATATCGTTGCCGAGATTGGCGCTGATGCCGGCGACGTGGTGTTCCTTTCCGATGTCGTGGAAGAACTCGATGCTGCCCTCGAAGCCGGACTCGACACGGTGTTGGTTGATCGCATCGAAGACTACCCGCAGCCACGCGAGGGCGATGCCTGCCATGGCCACCGCCGAGTGACATCCTTCGACGAAATTGGCGAGCTGCGCTGAGCGATTGTCCTGACCGCAATCACAGCATCTGCGCACGCGCGGCAACACCGGTCGCCGGAAAATCACAGAACAGGCCATCCACGCCATGCCGCATCGCGGCCTGCATCTCGTCCGCGATGTGGGCAAACCCGGCGCCCAAGGCGTCATCACGAAACGTCCAGGCGTCCACCCGCAGGCCACGGCAATGGGCATCGGCGATCAGCCCCGATTCGAGCAGGCGCTTGTTGACACCCAACCGCGACAGCCAACTGCCATGCGCGGCAATTGCGGTCTGCCAGTCGTCGTCGGCATCGATCAACAATGCGCACGGCAAGCCGGTGGCCAGATACACGCGATACAGCGGCTCCACCTCAAAACACTGCACCCACACCCGTACGCCATCAGGCAACGAAGCAACCGATTCAATGAAACGCGGCACCGGATCGACGCCGCGTGCAGCCAGCTCGCTCGGATGCTTGATCTCCGGGTACAAGGTCAGCGGCCGGCCACGTTCCATCGCCGCCTGCGCCGCCCACTCCATGATCGCCTGCCAGCGCGGCAACGGATGCTGGTCATCAAAGCCACGCTCACGCCCCGGAAACGGTTGCCGGGCACGCAGTTGATCGAGCTGTTCGGCGCGCAGGTCAACACTCCACCACTCGTTTTCATGCTGGTACGGCGCGAACTCGGGCAGTGCCGAAATGTTGGTGCTGTTGCGCAGCGCCGGTTCATGCCGTGCGTACAACACGCCATCGGCGCTCGGCACCAGATCCGGTTCGATGACATCGGCGCCCTGACCCAGACCCAGCGCATAACCCACCAGGGTGTGTTCGGGTAACGGCCCACTGGCGCCACGATGCGCCAGAATCAACGGCGGCGATCCGTCCAGCGTGTTCCAGTTCATGACGATGCCTCATCAAGCCGATAAGCGGTTTGCGCGCGGACTTCACCGCGCCAGCGATCAACGGTGCGCACTTCGATACGATGGTCCCCCAACGCCAGGTCCGTGGGCAACGGTGCCCGCCACAGGTGGCCGGAATCGCTCGCCTGCGGCGCACGATCATAGCCGCGCAGCTCCGCGCTGGCATCATCGGCGAGATTGCGCGCCAGCATCTCGGGGTCAGCCTCGCGCACCCGCGCCATCGCCTGCCACGGGCCGTCATCAATACGGTATTCAACCAGCGCATCGGGCATCGCCATGAATACGTTGGCGTAAACACTCACCCCCGGCCACGCCCCGCGACGCAGCACCTTTGGCGCATGCAACGCAATCTGGGTGTTGTGTGCGTCGCGTGCCGGATGCCATGTCAGGGCGTAGTGATTGCCATCAACCTGCATCAGCGCGTAACCATTGGGGGTGCCATCAGCCATCGTGGTATCCGGGATACCAGCGGCGTCCTTCACCCCCGACCAGAAACCGCCACAACTCGCACCCACGTTGTATTCGTGCAATGGCGTCGTTCCGGCCCAACCATCGCTGTCGTCATGCAGCCAATGCAACTGGCTGTGCATGTGCGCACTCAACACCAGGCGTTGTTCAAAGCGCGCGAGCAGAGCGAACAAACGTCGGCGATCGGCATGACGAAACGTCTCGCGCTGCGGGTCGAGATCGAACAGCGGAACATGCAGCGCCAACACCAGCAAACGGTCGTTCGGCACCGTGGCAAGGTAAGCCTCAAGAAACTCGAATTGATCGGGCCGCAAACCACCCACGTAAGCAGGCTGCTGTCCGGGCAGGTAGATCACATCATCCAGCCCGATGAAAACCATCTCGCCCTCTTCCCAGGCAAACGTGTCCGGGCCAAAGGTAGCGGTGAATGTCGCCAGCGAACCGGCATCGTCTGCCGCATCAAAGTTCAGGTCGTGATTGCCGGCGACATGCAGCCATGGCACGTTCAGACGCGCGGTAACGGCGTTGATTGCCGGGTACAGGCTCAGATCGTCGTGTACGATATCGCCCAGCGAAACACCCAGCCGTGCGTGCTGCCCGATCAACGGCTCGACGATATCGCGCCGGTAGTAATCGACATCGGTCAACGACTTGGGCTGCGGATCGCCGAACACCAGCACATCGAAAGCGGTTGCGGCAATACTGCGGCGCAAGCCAAACGCGATATCCAGCGGCTGGCCCGCTGTCGCGGCACGGCGCCAGAAATCCGGCAGGCCATTGTCGCGCAACGCCAATGCGAATCCGGGCGGTTTGACCAGCGCGATTGTGTCCTTGCCCTGTACCGGCAGCCGCGCCATGCCATCGGAATCGGTCAGCACCAACGCAGCTTCGTTGATAACCACCTTGACTCCAGCCAACCCCTGTTCGCCATCATCGCGCTGGTTGTTGCCATTGTGATCCTCGAACACCAACACGCGATGCAGGGCGGCCTGTGCCGGCATCGAGAGCAATACCAGCAGCAGCAAAAAAACCAACCTTGATGTCATCGTCAGAGCTCCACGAATCGCGGTGTCAGGCCACTGTAACGGCTGCCATATCTTCCGCCATCTTGCGCCATGCCGGAAGGCGATCGCGCATGCCAACACGTTCGAGGTAGTCTTCATCCACCGCTTCACTGGCGACAAGCGCGCGGGCCACATGCACCGCGCCACCAACCCAGAAGCCACGAGTGCGCGAGCGGCCTGGCTGGTGATGGTTGGCAACGGCTTCAACGATGGGCATGGGCAGCCCCCACAATCCCAACAAATAGGCGCCTGCTTCAGCATAGTGCGGGCCATCATCGGGCGATGACGGTACTCCGGGGATCGGTACGCAAACCCCGGGAAGCAACATGCCGACATCCGACAACAATGCTGCGGTAGCGGCAAGTTCGGCACCGCTGCCCGTCAGCAGCCTGGAAGCCAATTGCGACGCGCGCAATGCGCGCTGCTGCAACTGCGTGTGATCCACTCTGGCGCCGCCGTGGCGACGAGAAAACACCTCGCTGTTCAGTACCAGACGGCGCAGATTTTCGTGACCAAGGCGCACCACCGCTGCGCGGATGTTGGAGACGCTGCGGCCACTGGAGAAAAACACCGAATTGCATAGATGCAGCACCTTGGACACCATCGCCGGATCCTGTTCGACCAGATTCACCGCAGCGCTGGCGGGTGATCGTGGATCATTCAGCACCGTGGTCAGGTTGAGATAAAGATTGGGCGCGGGCGGCAATTCACTGACGCTGCCAATCAGCGCCTTGAGACGCGGCGAATCGAGCAAGTCTCGCAACTCGACCACGCTCTCTACCGAATCGATCAGTTCTTCCGCGCGCAACGGCTTTCTTAGCACACGATGGGCCGACTCAAGCACCCGCACCGCTACATGGGGCTGCGATTCGCCGAGCAACAGCAAACGCACGACCTCGGGATATTTGGCACGAATGGCTTCCAGCAAGGCCGCGCCATCAACCCCCGGCGCACGCAGGTCGATTGCAGCCACATCCACCCTATGCGCATCGGCCAAACTCAACGCAGCCGGGGTATCCACAGCAAACTCAAGCCGCCAGTCGAGACCGAAGTCATCAACTGCCTGCTCAAGGCTTGCTCGTGCTTCGGTGTTGTCACCGACGATCAATACAAACACATGGTCCTCCCTGGCCGTTTCATCGCAATGACACTGCAACCCATCGTAATATCGGTATCAACAGCCAGCCCCTGTCGAGCCATCAACTCACCCAGCGCGCCTGCCGCCACTGCTCACGCTGCCCGGCATCCAGAAACGTCCAGGCAACAAAGCGGCTGCGTTTGTTGCCCTGCGCCATCGCCACTTCGCGTACTTCACGCGCAGACACCTTGCGCAGTTGTTCATGCACTGCGGGCAAGTTATCAGCCTTCGATATCAAGCTACTAAACCAGAACACGCGGGCCGCGCACTCGCTACTTTCCTGGATCATCCGCCGTACAAATGACGCCTCGCCACCGGAGCACCATAGCTCATTGGACTGGCCACCGAAGTTCAGTGGCTGTGCCGCTCGTGCGGTTGCCGGCTTGCCCAGATTGCGCCACTTGCGCTGGCTGCCCAGTGCAGCTTCCGCCGCCGAAGCATGGAACGGGGGATTGCACAGGCTCAGGTCAAAGCATTCGCCGGCCTGAATCACTTCTGTAAAAATCTGGTCGTGCCGGGGCTGCTGGCGCAATTGAATCAAGCTGCCAAGACCGGGGTTGGACTGCACAATTGTGCTTGCAACAGCGATTGCCTTGGCATCGATATCCGTACCGACGAAGCGCCAGCCGTATTCGGCCTGGCCCAGCAATGGGTAGATGGCGTTGGCGCCGACACCAATATCGAGCGCTGTGATACCCGGCCCGCGTGGAATCACACCGTGATTGCATTGCGCCAACACATCGGCAAGGCCGTGCAGGTAGTCCGCGCGCCCGGGAATCGGCGGGCACAAATAGCCATCAGGAATGTCCCAATGCGCGATGCCGTACTGCGCGCACAGCAATGCCCGATTGAGCGCCCGCACTGCTAATGGGTTGCTGAAATCGATACTCGCCACCCCAGCCGGCGTGAAGATCACGTATGGCGCGAGCGCCGGCAACTTTTTGACGAGCAGCTCGAAATCATAGCGACCTTGATGGCGATTACGCACATGCAGTTTCAGCAGCGCTGCCGCACCTGTGGCGGGAATGCGTTTTTGCTTGGCGGGCTGTGATTGATAGCGGCGGGTCATGGTTGAGTTGAACGCGTAGCACGGTGCGGCACAGCTTGGCACACCATGCAATCAAACGGGGGCAGCCATGCGATAAAGACTGCGGCGAGAATCCGACGGGAGTTGTCAGCCCGAAATCAAATCAGCGAGACGATTGTGATTGCGCAATTCGCGGAAAAACACCGAATGCCAGCCATTGCGATCCAACGGCTGCCATTCGCCTTCGCGTTGGGCGAGGCGGTCGGCAATCGCCCACAGCACGGCGGGGTTGGCACCAAGGCCAAGGTGGCTGCTCTGCACCACAATGTTTTCCGAGCACGGTGTTTCCGGCGCCATGCTCAAACGCCAATGGACCACGCCATCGGTTTTGCTGAAAATCGAGGTGAATGGCGCCTCGGGGTGAGCGATGAGGCGCTGATGCAGGCCGGGGTCGTCGACCTTCAGGCCACTGACCATTTCGAACACGCGCCAGGCGTTGGTTGCTTTCGGATCACCGCCCAGTGGCGAGCCGAGGGTAATCACCGAGCGCACGTGCTCAGGCAAGCCCACTGCCAGCGCACGCGCCATCGCACCACCGAGCGACCAGCCAACCAGGCTGACCTTGCGGCCATCGTGACGGGCGCTGATCTGTTGCACGCGTTCGAGCAGGCGTTGCTCGGTATCGGCAACCGGCCCGCGGTTGAAGCCCTGCTCCCAGGGATAGACGTGATAGCCACAATCGCCGAGAAAACGCCGCAGCGGGCCGGTGCTGCGATCGCTGGCAATCAGGCCGGGCAACACCATCACCGGATGCGCATCACCACGCGGTACATTGCGCAGCAGCCACGAGCGCGCCGCAGCGAATGCCGACCATTCAAAAAATGCGCGCCCTTCCAATGCCAACAACAGCGGCGAGGGTGGACGCATCGATGTCAGTGGTGGGCTCATGGATCGATCTTGCCGAGTAAAACCTGAACAGCATGTTCAATACCACGCAACAGAACTGCCGGATTGCGAACTGCATCACGATCACTGACGATGCCGATGTCCAATTGCCCCGCGTAGCTTTGCACGGTGATGTTCAGCGCCAGCCCGTGGGTCACGATCGAGATCGGAAAACTGGCGCGCATGCGGGCGCCGGCCAGATACAACGGAACCGGCGAACCGGGCACATTGGAGATCACCAAATTGGCCAGCGCCGGCAGCTTTTCGGCCAGATGGCCGCTGGCCCAAATCCGGCTCAAGCCGCTGGCCCACAACGGTGCAGCAAGCCCCGGAAAATCGGTGGGGATGAAGTTGCGCAACAGACCGACTTGTTGCTTGATGCGTTGGGTCGATTGCGCAATCGCCTGCAAGCGTTCAACCGGATCGGCAATCTCGGTGTGCAAGGCGCACTGCGCCATCGACACCTGATTGTTGGCTTCACCGTCACCACCGGCACGCAGGCTGATCGGCATCGCCGCCACCAATGACGCACGTGGCAGCGCCTTGTGGCGCAGCAGATACTCGCGCAATGCAGCGCCGCACAGCGCCATCACCACGTCGTTGGTACTGGCCGCGAAGTGTTTGGCAATTCGGCGCACATCCGCAAACGGCAGGCTGCCGATGGCGACGCGGCGGGCCGGGCCAACCTGCACGTTGAACGGCGTGCGCGGTGCCAACATCACACCGCCGCGCAGGCTTTCGATCATCTGCGGTGCTGCCGACCACGCATCGCGCAGGGTTTGCGGCAAACCCAGCATGGCCGAACTCACGCGGGCGAAGGTACTGGCCTTGCCCGGCGCCGATGGCGTCGGACGTGCATGCGCGGTGTGTGCGGGAATTGGCACCCCCGGCGCGATATCGAGCAGTACCCGCGCCAGTGCAACCGCGCCCTGACCATCGAGCAAGGCATGGTGCAGGCGCGCGAACACCGCCACGCTGCCATCGGCCAGCCCGTCGATCACATGCAACGCCCACAACGGACGGCTACGATCCAGCGGCTTGGCGTGCAGGCGTGCCACCACCGCCAGCAATTGCGCCTCGCTGCCGGGCTTGGGCAGATGGTGTGTGGACAGGTGCTGGTCGAGGTCGAAATCGGTTGCATCCGCCCAATGCGGATGATCCATCGCAAACGCTGCCGGCTGCAGAATGCGGCGCAGCACTTTGGCCTTGGGCAAACGCTGCGCCAGATGCGCGCGCAAATGCGCGGTGAACCCTGCCCTACCCACTTTCGGCCGATCAAGCAACATCAGGCCACCGACATGCATCGGTGTACCCGCAGCTTCCAAGTACACGAAAGCGGCATCGAGGCCACTCAGCGGCTGCGCGCTCGCGCGTTTTTTGGTGCTCACCGCAGCGCAGCGTTCAGCTTGTCCAACGTCGCCGTGCCCGGACACAGTTCCGCCACGCCCAACTGATTGAGTGGCCGCGCACAGGTGTTCAGGTGCCCATGCAGGTCGGTGGCATCGGGATCGACATACAACAGGCCGGTCACGACTTCGCCCTGCGAGTGATGATGCTGGATGTAGTGCATGGCAATGATGCGATCACGCGGATCATAGCCCGAAGCGAGCTTGTGCAGGCGCAAGGTCTGGCCATCGTGCTGGGTCACCTCGATGCTCTCGCCCGGCGCGTATTCCACAGTGATCTCGCTGCGCGTGGGGAACACGTCGAGCTGGTTGACCGACTCATTGTGTTCGCGCACGTACTCGTAGCTCTTGGTGCTGCCGGCATGGTTGTTGAAGGCCACACAGGGGCTGACCACATCGATGAACGCGGCGCCACGATGGGCGATGGCGGCCTCAATCAGTGGCACCAGTTGCTGCTTGTCGCCGGAAAAACTGCGCGCCACAAACGTTGCCCCGAGTTGCAGCGCCAACGCCACCAGATCCAGCGGGCTGTCGGTATTGACCACACCGCGCTTGGAGGTGGAACCCTGGTCGGCGGTCGCCGAAAACTGGCCTTTGGTAAGGCCGTACACGCCGTTATTCTCGACGATATAGACCATGTTCACGCCGCGCCGCATGGCATGTACAAACTGGCCGATGCCGATTGACGCCGAGTCGCCATCGCCGGACACACCCAGATACAGCAAATCGCGATTGGCCAGGTTGGCGCCGGTGAGTACCGATGGCATGCGCCCATGCACGGTATTGAAACCATGCGAGTTGCCGAGAAAATAATCGGGCGTCTTCGAGCTGCAACCAATACCGGACAGCTTGGCCACGCGGTGCGGCTCGATCGACAACGACCAGCAGGCCTGGATGATTGCCGCCGAGATCGAATCGTGGCCGCAACCGGCGCACAGGGTGGAAACCTTGCCCTCGTAATCGCGGCGGGTGCAGCCCAGCGCGTTGCGTTGCAGGCTGGGGTGATGCAGCTTGGGTTTGGTGATCCAGGTCATGCGTGCGAATTCCTCGAAACCTGTAGGAGCGCACCCTGTGCGCGACCGGTATCTCGCGTATGCGGGCGGTCGCCCACAGGGTGGGCTCCTACATTGGGTCGTGCGTGCGCTGCTCGCGACACCACCAAACGATCAGCGCTCATGCCACCTGCTCCTTGACGGCTGCACGCTTGGCAATATGCGCGCCAATGGCCTCGGTGATGAAACGTGCGGTGATCGGGGTGCCGTCGTAATGCAGCACTGCGATCAGGTGCGCCGGGTCGATTGCCAACTCGTTGATCAGCAGCGAGCGCATCTGGCCATCGCGATTTTGTTCGACCACAAACACAAGTTCGTGCTCGGCAATGAATGCGTTTACCGATGCCGGGAACGGAAATGCGCGCAGACGCAGGGTATCGAGCGCTACGCCACGCGCTGCGAAGCTCGCCATCGCCTCGTCCATGGCAGCGCTGGTGGAACCAAAATAAATTGCGCCACAGCGCGCCGGCACATCGCCCTGATGCAGCACCGGTGCCGGCACCAGCGTCTTGGCGGTGTCCCATTTGCGCATCAGCCGTTCCATGTTGTAGACGTAATCCGGGCCGCGTTCGGAATAGCGCGCGTAGGCATCCTTGCTGGTGCCACGGGTGAAAAAACCACCGCGCGCGGGATGGGTGCCGGGCAAGGTGCGCCACGGGATGCCATCGCCATCAACATCGTTGTATCGGCCAAAATCGCGGCCCGCTTCCAGTTCCTCGGCGCTCATCACCTTGCCGCGGTCGTAGTCGCGCCCTTCGTGCCATTGCAGCGGCGCACACAGGCGCTGGTTCATGCCGATGTCGAGATCGGTCATCACGAACACCGGGGTTTGCAGGCGATCAGCCAGATCCAGCGCCGCCGCCGCATGATCGAAGCATTCGGACGGATCTTGCGGCAACAGCAATACGTGGCGGGTATCGCCATGAGAGGCATAGGCGCACGACAGCAGATCAGCCTGCTGGGTGCGGGTTGGCATGCCGGTAGATGGGCCACCGCGTTGTACGTTGATCAGGGTGATCGGAATCTCGGCGAAATAGGCCAGACCGAGAAACTCGGTCATCAGCGACACGCCAGGGCCGGAGGTAGCGGTAAACGCGCGCGCGCCGTTCCAGCCGGCACCCACCACCATGCCGATCGAGGCGATCTCGTCCTCGGCCTGGATGATGGCATAGCGGTGCTCGCCCGTTTCCGAGTCAACTCGGTATTTCTGGCAATATTTCTGGAACGACTCGGCCAGCGAACTCGATGGCGTGATCGGGTACCACGCGCACACCGTAGCGCCGCCGTAGACACAGCCCAATGCTGCGGCGCTGTTGCCATCGACGAAGATGCGATCACCCACCGCATCGGCACGCTGCACGCGCAGGCCCAGCGGATGCGTCAGGTTGGCGATGGCGTAATCTCGGCCCAAGTGCAGGGCATGCTTGTTCGCCTCGACCAGCATTTCCTTGCCTTTGTACTGCTCCAGAAACAACGCCTCGATCACCGCCGGATCGATATCCAGCAACACCGACAGAACACCTACATACATGATGTTCTTGAACAACTGGCGTTGCCGGGGGTCGGCATAGGCATCATTGCAGATGCGGGTCAACGGCACGCCGAACACGCTGATGTCAGCGCGCAGCCGGGCACTCGCCAGCGGCTTGGTGTTGTCGTAGAGCAGGTAGCCGCCAGTCACGATTTCCTTGATGTCGGCATCGAAGGTTTGCGGATTCATCGCCACCATCAGATCCACACCGCCGCGCCGCCCAAGCCAGCCGGCTTCGCTGACGCGCGCTTCATACCAGGTCGGCAAACCCTGGATGTTGGAGGGAAAGATATTGCGTGGACTGACCGGCACGCCCATGCGCAAGATGGCCTTGGCGAATAGTTCGTTGGCCGACGCCGAGCCGGAGCCGTTGACGTTGGCGAACTTGATGACGAAATCGTTGATGGATTGCAATGCCGCGACGCTCACAGACGACCTCCGCTAAGCCACCCCTCTCCCGCCGGGAGAGGGGTTGGGGGTGAGGGTACCAACACAGTGCGACGGTTGGGCGTTACCGAACCCTCACCCCTGCCCCTCTCCCAGTGGGAGAGGGGTTCAAACACACTGCACGCTGACCAATTCACGCTACCTTCCGTTGCGCATCGCCGCCGCAGCCCTGCCCGGCCTGTGCGGTGTGCAACAGGAATTTTTGCATGTCCCAGGCACCGGTGGGGCAACGCTCGGCGCACAGGCCGCAGTGCAGGCACACGTCCTCGTCCTTGACCATTACCCGCCCGGTCTTGAGCGCATCGGATACGTACAAGTCCTGATCGGTATTGAGCGCGGGCGCGGTGAGGCGTTGCCGCAATTCGGGCTCATCGGCATTGCCGGTAAAGCTGATGCAATCCATCGGGCAGATGTCGGTGCAGGCATCGCATTCGATGCAGCGATCACGCAGGAATACGGTCTGCACATCGCAGTTCAGGCAGCGCTGGGTTTCACGCAAGGCGGTCTGCACATCAAAGCCCAGTTCCACCTCCATCGAAATGGAGTTCAGGGTTTGCTCGGCGGGCGCCCACGGCACCTTGAAGCGCTGGTCGCCGGAGATGTCGTTGTCGTAGCTCCACTCATGGATGCCCATCTTCTGCGAGACCAGATTCACCATCGGATCGGGCCGCAGTTGCAACGACTCACCGCGCGCAAACAGATCGATGCTGATCGCCGCAGCGTGGCCATGCGCCACCGCCCAGATGATGTTTTTCGGGCCGAACGCGCTGTCGCCACCGAAAAATACATTCGGGATGCTGGACTGGAAGCTGACCTCGTCAAGCTCGGGCAGACCCCAGCGATTGAAGTTCAGGCCGATGTCGCGCTCGATCCAGGGAAAAGCATTCTCCTGCCCGATCGCCACCAGCACGTCATCGCAGGGATGCAACTCATCCGGCTCACCGGTAGGCACCAATTTGCGGCGGCCTTCGGCGTCGTACTGCGCGCTGACCTTTTCGAACCACATGCCGGTGATCCGGCCGTTGTCATGCTCCACCGATTTGGGCACGCGAAAATCGAGGATCGGGATGCCCTCGTGCTGCGCGTCCTCCTTCTCCCACGGGCTCGCCTTCATCTCGGCAAAACCGGAGCGCACGATCACCTTGACGTCAGTCCCGCCAAGGCGGCGCGCCGAGCGGCAGCAGTCCATTGCGGTGTTGCCGCCGCCAAGCACGATCACCCGTTTGCCGATCGCGGTGATGTGGCCGAATGACACCGAGGACAGCCAGTCGATGCCGATATGGACGTTGGCAGCGGCTTCTTGCCGGCCCGGCACATCGAGATCGCGACCGCGCGGCGCACCGGTGCCGACGAACACCGCGTCCCAGCCTTCCGCCAGCAGCGCCTTGAGCGAATCGATGCGGCGATTGCCTTCAAAGCGGACTCCGCAATCGAGCACGTAGCCGACTTCCTCATCGATCACCGCTTCGGGCAGGCGAAAGCGCGGCACCTGGGTGCGCATGAAGCCGCCGGCCTTGGGGTCCTGGTCGAACACCACCACCTCGTAACCCAGCGGCGCCAGATCGCGCGCCACTGTCAGCGCGGCAGGGCCGGCGCCAATGCAGGCCACCCGTTTACCATTTTTGTGCGCAACTGGCTTGGGCATGCCAGCACGCGGATCGCTCTTGAGATCGGCAGCGACACGTTTGAGCCGGCAGATCGCCACCGGCTCGGGATGCTCGCCGTTGCTTTCTTCCACCCGGCCGCGCCGGCAGGCGGGTTCGCAGGGGCGGTCGCAGGTGCGCCCGAGAATGCCGGGGAAGACGTTGGAGCGCCAGTTCACCAGATAGGCATCGGTGTAGCGCTGCGCGGCGATCAGGCGGATGTACTCGGGTACCGGCGTGTGTGCGGGACAAGCCCACTGGCAATCGACCACTTTGTGAAAGTAATCGGCTTCAGCGATGTCAGTCGGCTTCATCTTGACTCCCGCGGATGTCCGCGTGTTCCGATGTGCCGACTATAACGCTACACGCCGCCGTTGCGTTGTGCGCTGCGCAAGGAAATCATCTGAAAAAAGGTGTATGGCGTCGGGTTTCGTCCCTGCGGTCTGCTCCGGCGTCACACCGGAACAGGCCGCTTCCGCAGCGATTACTTCTGCTTCCAGTTGCCGCTGCGATCCTGATACCAGCTTCCACCCGGCGCGCTGTCCACCCATTGCCGGGCGAACGTCTCGCGGATCTGGTTCTCCCAATCGGGGTGGCCGTTGGCTACAGCAATCTCGCGATATGCCGCATTGCGATCACGGTTTTCCTCCGCCACCAACCCACTCAAGGTAGCCCGCTCGCGCAGCGGCACCGCAGCGGCATCGCGCACCTGCACCAGGCCATCATTGCCAAAGCCCAGCGCGCCGGCAGCAAACAACGGTGCCAGTTTGCCCTGATAACGCTGTGCCATGCGGTCCTGGATCGTCTGGATGGCCGGTGTGCGGATGGTGATGTCGGCCGCTTGTGCGTGCGCATCGGCAATGAAGAACGACAACCACGCCATGCCGCCACCGGATGAATCTGCTGGCACGCTGGCGCCGGGATTGGCATCTACACCGATCACCTTGTCGACAAACTCCTTGGCCGCCTCCTGTGCTTCGGCTGCGGGAAAGTAGACATTGATGGTGACGCAGGCGCTGAGCAACAACGCCGCTACCACGCCGGAAACCAGAAACTTGCGCATGACATCCTCCTGTGTTGAAACCACTGCATTTTGGGTGCCGGACATTACCGGGATTGACTTGAAACCTGTTAATTCACCGTCGGCATCTGCCCTTCGGTTACCGCCTTCAAACGCGCCAACAACACCGGCCAATCCACCCGCCGCGAAAATCCGACCACCGTGATGCGCGGCAAACCCGAACCATCGACGATGGTATAGCCCTGTCCGGCTGAACCAACACCGTCCATGTGGCATACATTCTGTCGCAGTGTGCATTTCAGACCCAACTTCGCGTAGGAGAAATTGCTGAACATCTTGAGCATGCTGTTTTGCAGGCCGGCAGCGATTCCGCCACCGCCGACGCTGGTCAGATCGCGCACGGCACGCTGGCTGATTTTCTTTTTACCTTTGTAGCTCGGGCTGGAATGGAAGTCTGCATCAAATTGCACCGGCGCCCAGTCCAGCAGGCGCAGATTGCTGACTTTGCCGTCGAGCCTGCCGGTGATTTCACCGAAGCCAAAAGCAGCAGTCAACGGCTGCAGATCGAGTTGATCGTAGACGATGTCGGCTGCCAGCATTGGCGCCACGCCAAATGGCCGCTCCATCACCATGTCGTTGATCCGCACTTCGCCATCGAACATCGAAATAGTGATGCCGCCCTTGAAGCTGAGCCGATTGTCGGCGTACTGCGCATCGGCCAAGGTGCCACCCACGGTGCCGGTGAATGGTGGCCAGCCCAGACGTTGCGACAGTTTGCCCAGATCCAGGTCGGTGAGCTTCATGCCCAGGCGAATGCGTGCCCCCTGATCGCCCTGGCGCGGTGTGAGCGCGAAATGGTTGAGTCGAAAACCTCCCCCGAGTAACGGCACCACCACCGGCGCCAGCAACGCGATTTCACCGCTTTTGCTTTGCAGCGATGCCGAGCCGGCGCCGAAACCCAGGCCATAGATTGCCGCAGCACCCCAACCAATTGTGCCCGGAGCGGAATCACCGGCACGAGCCCACGCCAATTCGCCAGACACATCGGCGAGTGCAAATCGGCCATCGGCGGCAACGGCATTGACCTTGTCCAGCGCCACGCTGACTGCGCTGGCACCTTGCTCACCCCAATCCAGACTGGCACGCAGACTGCCGGTCAATAGCAGGCCATCCAGTCCGGCCATCCCGATTGGCCCACTCAGGTAGCGGGTCGCGGCATCCTGCAATGAGGCGCTCGCCACCGCCAGCGTTGCCCGCAGCGGGTTGAATGCCAGATCGAGCTGCACCTCGCCCTCAACATGCAGGGCACCCGGATCATCCCAGCGGATGTCGTGCAATCGCCAACCCTGATTGCCGCGGCGTTCGGCGATCACTGCCATGCTGACCGCCTGTTTTGGCAATGCCACATACAGGCTCGATGCCAACAGCTCACCGCCGTGCAGCGATCCCTTCACCGCCAGCCGACTGGCGGCATCGCTGATCGACGCATCCAGTTGCATCTTCGCCGACAAGCCCTCGGCCGCGATCATGCCATCGGCAGTGTCCAGCGCCAGCCCGGCAAGCGTGACCGGGCCGCTGACGCGCATCGGCTTCGCCTCAGGCACGTTGAGCATGAAATCCGCATCGACCCGACCCTTGTTGTAACGCGCATCGGCCCACAACGTGCGCATGAATGCCTGCACCCACGCCACCGGCACCTGACGCAACAGCAGGCGGGTGACATCGGGCGCGGCCGCTAGCCGTTTGACCTCGATCCGTGTCCGACCCGAAGTCAACAGCGCATCGGTATGTGACAACGACATTGCCAGACGCAGCGATGGCAAGTTTCCTTGCGCCGAGCGCACCGGCCCGGCACAGGCGAAACCTTCGCCGTCGCGTTTGAGTTCACATTGCCAGCGCAGTTTGTCGAAACGATAACCCAGCGAGGAGGCATCAATCTGCGCGATGTCGATACTCAACTGCCCGCTATCAGCATCATCGGGCCAGTCCAGGCTCACATCTACCTTGTGAACCTCGGCAATCGCGGTACGCACCATCGCAACCTGCGCGCTCATCCGTTTGGCGTTCACCGTGGTGGCATTGAGCAGCCCCAGGATGACAACCAAAGCGAGCGTAGAACAGCGCAGCGAATAGTGCATTGGCCACCTGTAACCCTTCGAATCGAGCGAGCACGCGGCAGAACCTGCGCGTTGTGTCAGGATAGCCCCAGTTTAGGGTCGAATACTGAATGCCGATGGCAAAACTCCTGCTACTGGAAGACGACCCGCCTACCCGCCTGTTTTTGCACGAAACGCTATTGGTGATACCGGCACAAGTGCAATGCACCAGCACGCTGGCGCAGGCTGAGGCGGCCATCCAGCGCATCGCGTTCGACCTGTGGTTGTTCGACGCCAATGTGCCCGATGGCCACAGCGCCGATCTGTTGATCCGCCTGCGGATCGCTGGCATACAGACCCCAGCCATCGCCCTGACTGCCGACAATGACGCAGCCATGACGACGGCATTGCTCGCATCCGGATTTTCCCAAGTAGTGATCAAACCGGTAGCTGGTGCCGAACTGTTGCAAGTAGTAGGCAAGTTGCTGCCTGCTGCTGCCGAACACGATCTTTGGAACCACCGCCACGCGCTGGCTGCGGCTGGTGGTGTAGAAAACACGCGTGCGGCCTTGCATGACATCTTCTTGCAAGAGCTTCCAGACTTGCAACGACAAATCATTGATGCCCTTGCGCAAGGCCAGCATCCGCTTGCTGGCAGTTTGCTGCACCGGCTCAACGGCAGTTGCGCGCTGGTTGGCGCCGATGCTTTGCGCGAAGCCGTGTTTGCATTGTCCAATGACCTGGGCCAACCCAGCCTGCGGGATCGGTTTGTCAGCGCCTGCCAGCGCACATTGCGCGAAAAGCCATGACGAACCGGTGAATCGTCAAAAAGTACAGTTGGAGCGCAACAGGCATCTGCAGAAGGTCTTATTTGTAAGTCAACTCGCCCAGCATGTCCCACGAGCGCAATGGCCGACCGTCCAGCAAACGCTCTAGCTGATTGCGCAGCACTCGCCGCAACACACGCAATGTGGCTTGCTCCGGCTCCACATCAGCGGCCAATGCCAGCCATTGCGCGCCGCTGACGGCACTGCGATCAGAGGCCAAGGCACTTATCGCGCCTTGCTCGGGATCAATGCGATAACGCGCTTCGGGGTCGATGGCTGCGCCATTGGCATCGTGATCAAACGACAACGCATAGCCCAACTGAATCAACAGATCGCGCTCGAAGCAACGCAGCGTCCAAGCCAGACTTGCGTCACCGGCAAGTGCATCGAGCAATGCGCAGTAACGAGCAAACAGCGCCTGCGGCGGATCATTGCGAGGGGTCAGTCGTAGCAGCAATTCGTTGACATAAAACCCGGCAAGCACCGATTCGCCGGACAACGGCAGTGGCGCTGCGGTGGGCTCTACCGCGCCCAGATTGGCCAGCTCGCCGCGCTGCTGAAAATCGATCCGCAATGGTGTGAATGGCTGCAATACCGCACGTATCCATTGCCGTTTCGGGCCACGTACCGAGCGTGACAAGGCACCGATGCGGCCGTAATCGGGCGTAAACAACTCCACCAGCATGCTGGTTTCGCGCCACGGCCGCACATGCAACACCCACGCCGGTTGCGCGCTTACCCGCATGTCGATGACCCAGACCGTGCATGCGTACACGAGGCTTCATTCCGACGCCACCGCGTTGCGCGGCTCGCCCGGTCAGTCGCTGCGCGACAACGCAAGCTGCGCTTGCCATGCCATCGATTCGCTCGGTCGCCCACGGGGTGGGCTCCTACACGAGCGGTGCATTGCCCCTGTAGGAGCCCACCCTGTGGGCGATTGCTTTGCCAAGTCGCGCACATGGCGCGTCTCCGCAAATGCCGTGCGCTACTCGGAATAACCAAAACGGCGCAACGCGGCGGCATCGTCGGCCCAACCTTCACGCACTTTGCACCACACTTCCAGAAATACCTTGCGTCCGAACAGCTTTTCCATGTTGCCACGCGCCACGCTGGCGACGGCTTTCATCCGCTCGCCGCCCTTGCCGATGATGATCGGTTTGTGATTTTCGCGTTCTACCCAAACCACTACCGCGATGCGCAGCATCGCGCCATCCACTTCGAAGCGCTCGACCTGCACCGTCAACGCATACGGCACTTCATCACCAACCCGGCGCATCAATTGCTCGCGAACGAGTTCGGCGGCCAGAAAGCGCTCGCTGCGATCGGTGATCTCATCCTCACCAAACAACGGTTCGGATTCGGGCATCAATTTCAACAACGTGTCGCGCAGCGCATCGAGACCCTTGTTGCGCAAGGCCGAGATCGGATGCACAGCGGCAAAATTGCGGATTTGCACATGCTCGGAAATAAACGGCAGCAACGCCGCCTTGTCCTTGAGCAAATCGATCTTGTTGATCGCCAGCACGCACGGCACATTGGCCTCGGCCAGCGCGTCGTAGGCGAGCGTGTCTTCGTCATGCCAACGCCCTGCTGCAACCACCAGCAGCGCCGCGTTCACGTCGGCGACCGAACCGCGCGCCGCACGATTGAGGTAGCGGCTCATCGCGCTGCCCTGGCTTTGATGCAAGCCGGGTGTATCAACCAGAGCCAACTGTCCGGCCTCGCTGGTTGCAATACCCAGCACCCGATGCCGGGTGGTTTGCGGCTTGGAGGAAACGATACTGATATCGACCCCGACCAAAGCATTGACCAAAGTCGATTTGCCAACATTTGGCCGACCAACCACCGCGACATATCCCGCGCGATAGGGTTCACTCATGGGGTTTCTCCAGATGCATCAACATCGCTCCGGCAGCTTCCTGCTCGGCTTGCCGACGTGAACCCGCCTCACCGATGGCAGCCAGGTCAGCATCGGGCAACGTGCAACGCACAGAGAATATCTTTGCGTGCTCGGCGCCGCGTGTTTCGATCAGCTCATATTCCGGCAACGGGCGTGAACAGCCTTGCAGCCACTCCTGCAGCCGGGTCTTGGCATCTTTTTTGACTTTACCTACTGGCAGCGCCGCGATATCCGGTTCCAGCCAGCGCAACACTACCTCGCGACAGGCCGCAAACCCGGCGTCGAGATATATCGCCGCGATGATCGCTTCCACGGTATCAGCCAGCACCGAGTCACGGCGATGACCACCCGATTTCATTTCACCCGGCCCCATGCTCAAGCGCGGGCCGAGATCAAGGCGACGCGCCACTTCGGCCAGTGCGGACTCGCGCACCAACTCGGCACGGGCACGGGTCAATGCGCCTTCGTCGGCACGCGGCCAACGACGATACAGCGCATCGGCGGCGATGCAATTGAGCAGGGCATCGCCGAGAAACTCCTGTCGCTCGTTGTGCTGGCTACCGGCGCTGCGATGGGTCAGTGCCTGCTCCAGCAGCGACGGATCGGAGAAACGGTGGCCAGTGATCGGATCAGTAACCAGCACCACGGCTCAGTTCTTGGGTATGCGAAAAGGAAACGACCAGATCAACATTGGAGATGAACGGCTTGCGTACCTCGTAGGCAATGGTAATGCTCGGGTTGCGATCACGCCGGACCCGAATATCATTTGGATTTACCGACGTTACGTAACTCACATCGAAACGCTTGATCAGCTTGTTGCGAATATCGCCAGGCTGCATCTCTGCAGAGCCACTTTCCGCCGCAACTGCCTTCATCGCGCTCTTGACCGCAAAATACTCGGTGTAGATGGGCACCAGGCGCATCGCGGCATAGGCAAAGAAGCCCAGAATCGCAAGCAACATCACGAAGCCGATAAAGGTGAGGCCTTTTTGTTTGTTCATCGTTGTGCTCCCCGTAAATGGCCAGTGTAGTGATTTGTACTTGGCAGTACATTCATTTCCGCGCCGGAGGCATCAGGCCATGGCGCAGCGCGCAGGCAATGGCAAGCGCGCGGCTAGCAAACTACTTGATAACCGTGCCGATGCGCGAAAAATCGACGCCACCGGCCTGGCTGTCCCAATTCATCCAGATTGCAAACGCCCGCCCAACCAGTTGATCTTCCGGCACGAAGCCCCAGAAGCGCCCGTCCTCGCTATTATCGCGATTATCACCCATCACGAAATAGTGCCCTGCTGGCACCTCAAAATCACCATCGCCGCGCGAGCGATGGTCGCGATGCAGCAACACATGCTCGCGTCCATCAAGGGTTTCGCGAAGCATCTGCGCGCCGGTGTGATCGCGGCCCCGGCCCACCCCAATGTAGATCCCGGCTGGCTGCATTGGCACCGGCTCGCCGTTCACAAAGATCTGTTTGTTGTGGTAGCCGATCCGATCACCGGGCATGCCGATGATGCGTTTGATCCAGTCCTGATCGGGATGGTGCGGCGGCCGAAACACCACCACATCACCACGCTTGGGCTCGCCCAGCTCGACGACCTTGGTGTTCAGCACCGGCAAGCGCAAGCCATAGCTGAACTTGTTGACCAGGATGAAATCGCCAATCAGCAGCGTGGGCATCATTGAACTGGACGGAATCCGGAACGGCTCGCCAAGAAATGAGCGAATCAGCAGAACAGCTAAAATCACCGGGAAAAACGAACGCGCGTACTCGACGATGACCGGCTCGCTTACTGCGTTGCCGGCCACCGCTTGCGCTGCGCGCAGTTGCCGCGCCTTGGCAAAAAACAGATGATCGACCAGCCAGATCAGGCCGGTCAGGGCCGACAGCACTACCAGTATCAGGGCAAAATCCACTCTCACGCGTTCTTCCTCGCAGATTGTTGAGGCCAGCTCACTTGTTGTCGACTTGCAAAACCGCGAGGAAAGCTTCCTGCGGGATCGATACCCGGCCGACCTGTTTCATCCGTTTCTTGCCGGCCTTCTGTTTTTCCAGCAGCTTTTTCTTGCGTGTTGCGTCACCGCCGTAGCATTTGGCCAGCACATTCTTGCGCATCGCCTTGACCGTGGTGCGCGCGATGATCTGTGAACCCACCGCCGCCTGAATGGCAACATCGAACATCTGCCGCGGGATCAGCTCGCGCATCTTCTCGGCAATCTCGCGGCCACGGCGATCGGCCTGTGCGCGATGCACGATCAGGCTCATCGCATCCACCCGATCGCCATTAATCAGCGTATCCAGGCGCACAAACGGACCGGCATCAAAGCGCAGCAGATGGTAGTCGAGTGAGGCATAACCGCGGCTGATCGACTTGAGGCGGTCGAAAAAATCGAGCACCACCTCGGCCATCGGCAGCTCATACGTTATCTGCACCTGGCTTCCGAGGTAGTTGATGCCCTGCTGCGCGCCGCGTTTTTCTTCGCACAGGGTGATGATGTTGCCGACGTAATCAGGCGGCGTGAGGATGGTGGCAAGGATGACCGGTTCACGGATTTCAGCCAGTTTGTTGGCAGCCGGCAGTTTGGCAGGATTATCCAGGCTCATCACCGTGCCATCGGTCATCAGCACCTCATAGACCACGGTCGGTGCGGTGGTGATCAGGTCGAGGCCGTACTCGCGCTCAAGGCGCTCCTGCACGATTTCCAGATGCAACATGCCAAGGAACCCGCAGCGAAAGCCAAAGCCCATCGCTTCGGAACTCTCTGGCTCGAAACGCAGCGCGGCGTCGTTCAGACGCAGCTTTTCCAGCCCCTCGCGCAGCGCCGGGTATTCATCCGTCTCCACCGGGAACAAGCCGGCGAACACGCGCGGCTTCATCTCCTGAAAACCCGGCAACGGCTTGCTTGCCGGCAACGCCGCCGAAGTCAGGGTGTCGCCAACCGGGGCGCCATGCACATCCTTGATCGAGGCGTTGAGCCAGCCCACTTCGCCGGCGCCGAGCTTGGCCAGGTCCTTGCGCTTGGGCGTAAACACACCCACTTTATCGACCAGATGCACACGGCCGGTGGACATCACCAGTATCTTGTCGCCGGGGTGAATCTCGCCCTGCATCACCCGGACCAACGAGACCACGCCCAGATAGTTGTCGAACCACGAATCAATGATCAGCGCCTGCAGGCGATCTGTATCGCGCGGTTTGGGCGGCGGAATGCGCTCGACGATGGCCTCCAGCACATCGACCACGTTCAGGCCGGTCTTGGCGCTGATCGCAATCGCGTTGCTGGCATCGATACCGATCACCGCCTCGATTTCGCCTTTGACTTTTTCGACATCGGCGGTGGGCAGGTCGATCTTGTTGATCACCGGCACCACTTCCAGCCCCTGCTCCACAGCGGTGTAGCAATTGGCAACCGACTGCGCTTCCACACCCTGCGCCGCATCCACCACCAACAGCGCGCCCTCGCAGGCCGCCAGCGAGCGGCTCACCTCATAGCTGAAATCAACGTGGCCGGGGGTGTCGATGAAATTGAGCTGGTACACCTGACCATCGCGCGCCGTGTACGGCAAGGACACCGACTGCGCCTTGATGGTGATGCCGCGCTCGCGCTCGATCGGATTGGAATCGAGCACCTGCGCCTCCATCTCGCGGGCCTCAAGGCCACCGCAGAGCTGGATGATGCGATCGGCCAGCGTGGACTTGCCGTGGTCGATATGGGCGATGATCGAGAAATTGCGGATATGTTGCATAGATTCGGCCGGTCAGGCCAGCCGTCGGGAATGGAGTAAAGCCGCTGATTATCGCATAGTTTTTGGCCACTTCAGGGCAACAACAAGCGTCCAAGCGTCCGGCCCGACCGAGAACGCGAGCGTCACGGCCAAGAGGCCCCCAGCGCTTCCGCCAGTACCCACTCAATCGGCGACCGCGAACGTCACCATCATCCCTTGATCCTCGTGCTCCAGATTGTGGCAGTGAAGCATATAGCGTTGGACACCGCGGCGTAGTGTAGTGTTCGATGTAATAGCAACACCCTGCCCGGCACCGCCCCGAACAATAAGCGCACGCACCGGGCAGCCGTCAATCGTCTCCACATTCAGCCATCGCCGGCAAAAACAACAAAAGCTGATGTATCTTCACCGAAGGCTTGATCAATGACGAACCTCAGCCATGGCAATTGTCCGTAGCGCGCAAAGACTGCCCCGCACACGGTTTGTAGCGCGAAATCGCGCGCAGCGCTGGACCGAACTGCCCGCCACCTTGCGCTGGCAGTTCGCCTTCGAGACCGACGGCAGCGAACTGCTCAACCGCAGCCTGCCCGAACTGGCCGGCAGGCGCATGGCGTTGTCGTTCACGCCGGCCACGCCGGCCGATGAGGAGACGCTGGCCAGCTTCATTCCGCCCGATGCCAATGGCCCCGAGGACTTGCCGACCTCGTTGCCGGCCGGGGTGATCGACCTGATCGCCGAATACAGCATCGACGGCCAGACCGTCGCCCGTGGCGGCACTTACGGCTTGGGCTATACCGTCAACACCCGCCAGCGCCTGTTCGAGCCCGGCGCCGGCTGGCGCGAGATCGACAACACCCTGGCGGCCGGCGATTATCAGGCGGTGGGACTGGATGTGTCGGGCATCAGCATTGCCGAGGCCACCGCGCTCCAGACGCGACTGGAAACCACCAAAGCCCAACTCGACAGCCAGCAGTTCGCCGGCCTGAGCAAACACGACCTCACCGGCGCCATCCTGCAGGCGGGCATCGTCGGCTACTTCGCGCAGACCTGGGGCAAGGGCCAGATCATGGCGCGCACCGCCAATGTGCTGCTGTACCGGCTACCGAGCGTCGGCACCCTGAGTACCGCTTCAAGCGTGACCTTCTGGTTCGGGGTGCCGCGCCGCTTCATTCCGTCCGGGGTCGCCTTCGATGTCGATCGCAACGCCCTGTCCAGCACAGCCAGAGACGACGACCGCGCCCGCTGGATCGCCTTCAACCGCAGCTACAACCAGGTGCTCTCCGCGCACGAACACAGCGTGCTGGAAGACATGTTCTCCACACCGACGCAACCCGTGCTCGGTGTCAGCACGGTCAAAGCCATTGCCGTGGCCGCGCAGCAGGGCCAGCGCATCTACACCATCACCCAAGACAACCTGAGTACCGCGCTCAACCAGATCACCCTCCCCGCCGACGTCGAAACCGACATCGCCAATGCCGTGAATGCGGGTTTTCAGGTCACCACCCATCAGACCGACATCCAGTATGCTGGGCTCATCACTGCCGGTTATGCGATCGAAGATCCCAATACCGGCGTCGGGGCGATGTTGATTAGTTCGGGGGCGAGTGGGGGGTTTTCATTTATTGCCGGCTTGCTCGCTGGCGTACTTTTGGGGCTTGTGGTTTTGCTCGTGGCTGCGCCGTGGGGATTACTGGTGGTCGCGTCTTCATTTGTCTTGTCGCAAATTGCAGGTCCATTGTTAATAAAAGTCATCAGCCTCATAGGAGGCGAGGAAAACATAGACGGATTATGCTTCCTGTCAGGATTCTTAAGCTCCTTCATTCTCATGATAGGACTGCTGCGCGCTGCAATCGGCATACTTATTGCTGGAGGTGTTAGCACAATCGTATCTAACGCAATTCCTGGTCTGCCCAACGCTAGCGACTGCAGCAAGCGATGAGCCTCGCGGTGAACATTCTATGGTTTTCATCGATCGCGCTAATGTTCGCGTCACTTTTGCAGTGCCTAGCATTATGGGCAAAAAATGAATTTCATCACAGCCGTAAATTTCAATTTTATTTCGGGACACTGCTTGCTTTTCTGACAATTTCAAATAATGTCGAAAACAATAGCAGCACACAACTACCAATTATGATTTTCGCATTAATATTTTTTTCCATGATCACCATGGAAACAATCAAGTTAAAGTCCAGCATAAAGAAATTTTCAATTATAACGGCAACGTTCGTTTCAATAACTGGAGTCGCCTTTTTGTTTGCAAATTACAAACATGCGTTCTTTATTATATCTGCTGTAATATATATCATATTTATTGGAGCTATCTTGCGAAACAGCAAGAAACAACGGGCTAGTTCAAAACCTGAAGCGCAATGAAGTGGACACGATATTTAGGTGCCACTGACAGTAGAGACCCCATGCTGGTTATCATTGATTTGCCGACCAAAGCCCAACTCGACAGCCAGCAATTCGCCGGTCTGAGCAAACACGACCTCACCGGCGCCATCCTGCAGGCGGGCATCGTCGGCTACTTCGCCCAGACCTGGGGCAAGGGCCAGATCATGGCGCGCACCGCCAATGTGCTGCTGTACCGGCTACCGAGCGTCGGCACCCTGAGTACCGCTTCAAGCGTGACCTTCTGGTTCGGGGTGCCGCGCCGCTTCATCCCGTCCGGGGTCGCCTTCGATGTTGATCGCAATGCCCTGTCCAGCGCCGCCAGGGACGACGACCGCACCCGCTGGATCGCCTTCAACCGCAGCTACAATCAAATCCTCTCCGCGCACGAGCACAGCGTGCTGG
>JAUXUI010000127.1 GCA_030681035.1 Lysobacteraceae bacterium
TACAGGGGTAGGGCTCTGCTTTTTTTGTAGGAGATCACCCTGTAGCGCACACTGGTCGCCCACAGGGTGGGCTCCTACAGGGGTAGGGCTCTGCTTTTTTTGTAGGAGATCAGTGTGAGCGACCGTAATATTTGTGTTGCATCCGCTGGATTGACCGTTGGATCGATATTCATGAACGATACTTCCCTACCCACTTACGCCATGGTGCTGGCCGAAATCGAGCGCAGCCAATTGGCGGTCGATGCGTCCGAGCTGCATGGTTCGCTGAGTGGCTTCCTGTGTGCGGGCGGCGAGGCAAACCACAGCGACTGGTTGCGTCCGTTGGCGCTTGAAGGCGCAGCGGGCGAGGCGTTGCAGCAACTTTATCGGGCGACCAGCGGACAACTGCAATCGCCCGATTTCGGTTTTGAGCTGTTCCTGCCGGTCGACGAACAGGCGCTGGAACAGCGCGCCGACGCGCTGGTCGCCTGGTGTCGCGGTTTTCTCGGCGGATTTGGTCTGGTCGCAGGCAGCAGCAATGACCTGACCGACGAGTCGGCCGAGGCGCTGGACGATCTGGGTCGTATCGCATCCAGCGCCTTTACTTACGATGATCCTGATGCCGACGAAGCCGCGCTTGCCGAAGTCATCGAGTTTGTACGGGTGGCCGCACTGCTGTTGCATGGCGATTGCGTGCTGCGCCGGCAAACGCGCCGCGAATTGCATTGAGCCGCGCAGCCATGAATGCGCGGCCACAACGTAGAGCGACTAAAGGCGAAAGCATGGTTGGCATCGCGGCAACGGAGTTTGTCCGTCGTCGCCGGCAACTGATGCGCATGGCTGGAGAAGATGCCATCGCCATACTGCCGGCGGCGGCGCTGCGTGTGCGCAGCAATGACACCCATTACCCCTACCGTCAGGACAGCGATTTCTGGTATTTGAGTGGCTTCCCGGAACCCGAAGCGGTACTGGTGCTGGTGCCGGGGCGCAGCCATGGCGAGGTGCTGTTGTTCTGCCGTGAGCGCGATCCCGAGCGCGAATCCTGGGATGGTGCGCGCGCCGGCCCGGAAGGCGCGGTCGAGCAATACGGCTGTGATGACGCCTATCCGATCGATGACATGGACGAAATCCTTCCGGGTCTGCTGGAAGGCCGCAGCCGCGTTTACTATCACTTCGGCCGCGATATCGAGTTCGACATCAAGCTGATGGGTTGGGTCAACCGCGTGCGTGCGCAAGTGCGCCACGGCGCGCAGCCACCGCACGAGTTTCTGGAACTGGGCCATTTGCTGCACGAACAGCGTTTGTTCAAGAGCGCTGCAGAACTGCGGCTGATGCGGCATGCAGCAATGATTACGGCTCAAGCACATGCAGCGGCGATGATCGCAGCCCGCGTTGGGGTACACGAATATGCGGTGGAGGCCGCCTTGTTGCACGCGTTCCGGCGCCATGATGCGTACGCGGCGTATCACCCCATCGTTGGTGGTGGCGCACGCGCCTGCGTGCTGCATTACATCGACAATAACCAGAAGCTGGCCGATGGCGAGTTGTTGTTGATCGATGCCGGCGCCGAATACCAAAGCTATGCCTGCGATGTGACGCGCACTTTTCCGGTCAACGGTCGTTACACGGATGAACAACGCCAACTTTATGAGGTGGTGCTGGCGGCGCAGCATGCCGCATTGGCGCTCGCTCGCCCGGGCAGTAGCTGGATCGCGGGCCACGAAGCAGCAGTGGCAGTAATCACCGAGGGCTTGCTGAGCCTGGGCTTGCTCAAAGGCAGCCTGAAAAAAGCCTTGGCCAGCGAAAGCTACAAAGCTTTCTACATGCACAAGACCGGTCACTGGCTTGGGCTGGACGTTCACGATGTCGGTGATTACCGTCTGGCCGGCGCGTATCGCGAGCTCGAGCCCGGCATGGTGTTCACCATTGAGCCGGGTATTTACATTGCGCCGGGCAGCAAGGTGCCGGCGCGCTGGCAGGGCATCGGTATTCGCATCGAGGACGATGTGGCGATTACTGCCGACGGCCACGAGGTGTTGACTGCCGCGATCCCCAGTGCGCCCGATGAGATCGAACACATGCTGGCGCAGCGCGGGTAGCAGGCACACTACCCGCGCGTTGACGCGTCATTCCAGCAGCGAGCGCAGCATCCAGGCGTTTTTCTCGTGTACGACCAGACGCTGCGTCAGCAAGTCAGCCGTTGGCTCGTCGTTGGCGTCGTTGGCGCTTTCGAGCACTTTGCGCGCGCTGCGGCAAACCGCTTCATTGCCGAGTACCAGTTGCTTGACCATGGTCTTCCAGTCCGGCACTTCATCACCGGCCGGGTCTTCCTTGATGCTGGATAACCGCGCAAAGGCGCTGTACGAGCCGGGTGCCTTGAAGCCCAAGGCACGGATGCGCTCGGCGACATCGTCGAGCGCGGTCCATTCCTCGGTGTATTGCTGCTCGAACATCAGATGCAATGTGTTGAACATTGGCCCGGTGACATTCCAGTGGAAGTTGTGGGTTTTGAGGTACAGCGTGTAGCTGTCGGCCAGGAAGTGGGACAATCCGTCGGCAATTTTGCGGCGCTGTTTCTCGTTGATGCCGATGTCGATCTTCATGCATGTTCTCCCAGGTTGCGGTGTGTGCTCGCTCGGTGTTTTGCGCGAACCGGTTGATGCTTACGATAAGCGCTGATTAAAACCAATGGAAATGAATTGTTTCTTCCGCGACGATAGATTTCATCAATTGAAGTGAAACCTGGCGTGAACACGATCCAACACTACCAACGCCAGCTTGCACAGGCGCTAAGCCGCGATCAGCGCCGATTGCGCCAGTTGCTGGGGCGCTTGCGGCATGCCCCGGCTGACGCAGCCATTGCTGCGACGCTGGAACAGGCGTTGGCGGCATCGATTGCTTCACGCGAGGCGCGTGCGGCCGCGTTGCCTGTGCCAAGGCTTGATGACAGCCTGCCGATTGCGCAGCATGCCGTGCGTATCGTCGAATGCATTCGTCGACACAGCGTGGTGGTGATTGCCGGAGAAACCGGTTCGGGCAAAACCACGCAGTTGCCACAACTGTGCCTGGCCGCAGGGCGCGGTGCGGCCGGCATGATCGGCTGTACCCAGCCGCGCCGGATCGCGGCGCGCTCGGTCGCCAATCGGGTTGCATCCGAGCTCGGTGTGAACCTCGGTTCGGCGGTGGGCTATCAGGTGCGTTTTACCGAGCGCACCGCCGAGAATACCTGCATCAAGTTCATGACCGATGGCATTTTGCTGGCCGAAATCCAGTCCGATCGCATGCTGTCGCAATACGACACCATCATTCTGGATGAAGCGCACGAGCGCAGTCTGAATATCGATTTTCTGCTGGGTTACCTGAAAACACTGCTCAGCCGTCGCCGCGATCTGAAATTGGTGGTGACTTCCGCCACCATCGATACCGAGCGCTTTTCGCGCTTCTTCGATGACGCGCCGGTGATCGCCGTCGAGGGGCGCGCATTCCCGGTCGAGCTGCGTTACCGGCCAGCGCAGGGTGAATCGGCAAACAACGATGACGATGACTCCAGCCGTGAGCCGGTGCGCGACACCGTGGATGCGATCGTGGCGGCGGTGGACGAACTCACCCGCGAAGACCCGCTCGGCGATGTACTGGTGTTTCTCGCCGGTGAGCGCGAAATCCGCGACACCCATCTGGCACTGGAGCGTCGCAAATACCGTGCAACCAGCGTGTTGGCGTTGTATGCGCGGCTTTCCACCCGCGAGCAGGATCGGGTATTCAATCCCGAGCCGGGGCGACGCATCGTACTGGCCACCAATGTTGCCGAAACCTCGCTGACGGTGCCGCGCATCCGTTACGTGATCGACCCGGGCTTTGCGCGGGTGAAACGTTACAGCCCGCGGCAGAAACTCGATCGCCTGCACATCGAGCCGATCGCGCGCGCCAGCGCCGATCAGCGCAAGGGGCGTTGTGGCCGCGTCGCGGCGGGCGTGTGCATCCGCCTGTATGGCGAAAGCGATTATCTGTCGCGGCCGCAATATACCGATCCGGAAATCCGTCGTTCCAGTCTTGCTGGCGTCATTCTGCGCATGCTCGATCTGGGCCTGGGCAGCATCGAGGATTTTCCGTTTCTCGAACCGCCCGATGGCCGGGTGATCGCCGATGGCTGGCAACAATTGCAGGAACTGGGCGCGGTGGATCACGAGCGCAAGCTAAGCGCGATCGGTCGCAAGATGGCGCGATTGCCGGTGGATGTAAAACTGGCGCGAATGTTGGCGGCGGCCTGTGAGCATGGCTGTCTGCGCGAGACCACGGTGATCGCTGCCTTCCTCGGTATTCCCGATCCGCGCGAGCGCCCGCCGCAGGCACGGCAGGCGGCCGACACCGCGCATGCGCAATTCAACGACGGCAAATCCGAGTTCACCAGCATCTACGCACTGTGGCTGGCCTATCGCGAAGCGCATGAGGCGCTGACCCAGTCGAAATTGCGCGCCTGGTGCGAAAAACATTTCCTGTCGTTTCTACGCATGCGTGAATGGCGCGAACTGCATCGGCAACTGTTGCTGATGTGCGAGCAACTGGGTTGGTCGATGAATGCCGAGGCGGCAGGTTACGCCGATATTCACCGCGCCCTGATCACTGGCTTGCCCACCCAGATCGGGCATCGCCTGGAAAAGGGCCAATTCGAAGGCCCACGCGGCCGCCGTTACAGCCTGTTTCCCGGTTCGCCGCTGAGCAAGGCGCCGCCGCCGTGGGTGCTCTCGGCGGTGCTGCTCGATACCCAGCGCGTATGGGGGCTGGTCAACGCGCGCATCGAGCCGGACTGGGTGATTGCGCAGGTTCCCCATCTGTTGGCGCGCAAGCATTTCGATCCGCATTGGTCGCGTGCGCAGGGCCGGGTGCTGGCGTCGGAACAGATCAGCCTGTTCGGTTTGGTATTGGCACCAAAACGGCCAGTGCATTACGGCTCGATCGTACCGCTCGAAGCGCATGACCTGTTTGTGCGGCAAGGTTTGGTGACCGGCGAAATCAACACTCGCGCCGGGTTTTTGGCGCGCAACCTTGCCATGCTCGAACAGGCGCGCGATGAAGAAGCCAAATTGCGCCGCGCCGGTCTGGTGGCCGATGAGGACTGGCAGGCGCGCTGGTATCTGGATCGTATACCTGCCGACATCTGCACCGCAGTGGGCCTGGACGCCTGGTATCGCAAGCTGCCGCAGGAGCAACGTAAAACCCTCGAATGGCCGCTGGCCGAATTGCTGCCTGGCGAAGGCAGCGAGGCTGATCGCTTTCCCAAGTTCCTGCGCCTGGGCGATGCGCGATTGGCGCTCAGCTATCGCTTTGAGCCGGGTACGGACGACGATGGCATTACCTTGGAAGTACCGTTGCACCTGCTCGGTGCGCTCGATGCTGCACGACTGGACTGGCTGGTGCCGGGGCTCGCTGAAGACAAGGCCAGCGCGTTGATTCGCAGCCTGGCCAAAGCCCTGCGTCGCAACTACGTGCCGGCACCGGATTTTGCGCGCGCATTCGTGCAAGCCTGGCCGCAGCCGTCGGCGGATAGTCTGGCCGGTGAACTGGCGCGTTTTCTCAGTCGCGTGACCGGCGTGGCGGTGCTTGCCACCGACTTCGATGGCAATGCGTTACCGCGCCATCTGTTGATGAACTTGCGCGTACACGATGGCGGTGGCGTGGTGCTGGCGGAAGGCCGTGACCTTGCGGCGCTGCGCACACAATTGGGCGAGAGCGCCGAGCGCGCATTCGCGCGTCATGCCGGTGAAGGTGTACGCCAGCAGGGCCTGCGTACATTTCCGGTGGACGGTGTACCAGAAACGATTGCCGGTGATGCCCGATTGCCGGCGTTTCCGGCATTGTGTGTGCGTGGTGATGAGGTGCAACTGGAGGTTTTCGCCGATGCCGAACGCGCCCGCGAGGAGCATCGCTGTGGCGTGCGCGCCTTGCTGCGGATTGTGCTCGGCGAACGCCTGAAGCAATTGCCACGGCAATTGCCGGTGTCGGCAAAACTGGGTCTTGTGTACTCGGCGATAGAAAGTGCCGAGCGCTTGCGTGGTGATTTGATCGAGGCGGCGTTTGCGGCCCAGAGCGCCAATGATCTCGACGCCATCCGCAATGCCGATGCATTTGCAGCGCGCGCCGAGCGCATTGGCCGCGAATTGCTGGCGACCGCCGTCGAACGGCTGCAACTGGCGGAGGCCATTCTGGCCGCCTATGTCAGCCTCAAGCCGCTGCTCGAACCGCCATTGATGGGTTGGGCCAGTGCCAGTTACGCCGATATGCACGCGCAATTGGCGGCCTTGGTGTATCCCGGTTTTTTGCGTGAAACCCCTGAAGCGGTATTGCCCGAACTGCCGCGTTATCTGCGAGCGATTGCGCAGCGCGCCGAGCGCGTGCGCCTGGATCCGCAGCGCGACCAGGCGCGCTTGCTGGAATTGACACCGTTTCTCGACGCCTTCTCCGCCGCCCGGGAGGCCGGCGTGGGCGATGAGCCGCGTTGGCAGGCGCTGCGCTGGAATATCGAGGAACTGCGGGTGTCGCTGTTCGCGCAATCGCTGGGCACGCGACAGCCGATGTCGGTGAAGCGGCTCACCCGCGATTTGGCTCAGCTCAAGGCTGCGTGTGCTTAGCCAAACGGCAAATCCAACACGGCGTGTCGCCCACAGGGTGGCCACATACAGGGGCACATCGTCGCTTTTCTGTGGGAGCCCACCCTGTGGGCGATCGAGCGAGCCGCGCAGCGGCGAAGTGTCGGGACGCAGCTCCGCGTAACCGCGCAGCGGTCGATGGCTTAGGGCGCGCTCAGGGCAACACGGACTGCTGCGAAAACTCGATGCCGCGCTCGGTGGCATCCAGACGTACGCGGGTACGCTTGAACATGGTTGGGTAGATTTTGGCGATTGCCAGTTCTTGTTCGGCCTTGGCGCGGGCATCGGTGCTGGCGTCGGCAGGCAGCCGGCGCAGGTTCCATTGCGCGATATCCACATACAGCGCACTGTTCATGCCGATGACCAGCAGCGGTTGATGTTTTTCATCGCTACGCAACAATTGCGGCATCGCTTTTTCTTCGCCAACGCCGATGCTCACGGCCAGCGCGTTGTCGCTCATCGCTGCAAACATCGGCGCGCTCAAGCCCAGTTCGGGCATGGCAGGCAACGGTGTCGGCGTGCTGTCGTTTTTCAACTGTACCGGGCCCAGCGCCGGCACCATGCTGCGCGCAATGCCGAGCAGCGACGCCGGGTTGTCGCCACCAACCACCAGCGCACCGGAAAACTCGGGAATGGTGACGTCGTCGGGCCAGCGCAACTGATGGATGACGGCGAATACGCTGCGCACCATCGTTGCCGAACCAAGCAATGCCGGGTTGGTGGATTGCGCCTTGAGCGTTTTCGCGGTGTCGTTGAGCGCTGCCAGTTGCGGGCACTGCCAAGGCGTTTGTTCGCTGCCCTTGACCAGCGCGGCAACCACGGTTGGCACCTGTTGCAGATTGATGCTCACGCCGACATCAAGAGCAGAATCATCGGTGACGGCAGCCATTCCCGGCATCGGTGTACGCAGGCGCATCAGGTTGCCGGCAATGTCGGTACGCAACTGCAGCACGCTCAGTGCGCCGACCTTGTGATCACTGACCTGTGTATAGCCAAAAATCAGGCGTGGCATGGCCTGCGCGAGTTGCTCAAACTCGGCGCTGCATTGCGCACTGGGCGAGGGCTGTGACACGCCAAGAGCCGCCAGCAACGCGCTGTCGGGCGCACTGAGTGGTGCGCTGGAGGCGTGCAACAGCGCCAGACTGTCGATGTAGCCGGCGATGCCCGAATCCAGTCCAAAATTGGCAATGACATCATGCAGCGTGTTCGCTGCCTGCAATGAATGTGCCGGCAAATCCATGCCAAGCAGACTGCGCATCGCTGCATCCGGTGCTGGGTCGGCCACCACGCTGAGTACCAGCGTGGAATCGATCACCGCCATCACCAGGCGCACAGGCGATTCACCCAGATTGAGATACCAATAGCTTTGCTCGCCGATTTTCGCCTGCGCCAGGCTCTGCCCAGCCTGTTGCTCGATGCGTGCCACGCTTTGTGCAAAGGCTTGCGGCTGATCGAGTTCCATGCGCAGCACCGGCGACAAGCCCAGGCCGTACAGCACGTTGCGGCCGCCCAGGCGCAGCCCGAGAAGGGTATGGATCTGTTCCAGGTCTTTCCCGGAAAACTCTTTTTCGAACGCACCAATCAGCCGGTCGAGTTTGCCATCGTTGTTGTCGGAGGCACGCAGTGCGGTTTTCACGGGCTCGGCCAGCATCGCCAGAACCTCGCTGCTCAAGCCGTACTGGCGCAGCATGGCGCGTGCTTGATCCGCGGATAAGGCCGCGCTGGCAGCGAACACATACGGGGTGTCGGCCGGCACATAGTCGAGCGGATTGCCGACATCGCTCTTGCGCCCCTGATACCACCAGAATGCGAGCGCAAACAGGCCAAGCAACAACACCACAGCAATGGGCTTGCGCATACGGATATCCTGAATGATGGTGTTGGCGGCTCAGCCGCGCAGGCGCGGCATACCGTGCGCGTTGCGATCCTCAGGCACGGCTTCGTCCTGAATCTGCTGACGCAAACTGCGCCCGGCCAGCGCAATGGCTCGCTTGCCGCCACGCACGGCCAGTGCATTGGCGAACGCCTGGCGCGCGCGTTTGTCGTCGTTCTGGCTGGCAAAACATTGGCCGAGCACTTCCCAGGCTTCACTGCCTGCGCCTTGGGCAATGGCGCGATGGGCATACTCTTCGGCGTCTACCCAGCGCTCTTCATTGCGGCAGATACGGCTCAACGCCAGCAGTAGTTCAGGGCTGGAGGAGTGCGCCGTCAGCCACGCTTCGGCGCTGGCCAGCCGCGAACCGCTGCGTGGCCGCGGCAGTTCACCAAATAGCGCGGCCAGTGCATCGGACCAGTTGCGTTTCAGTGCATGTTCAATGGCTTGTGCTGACTGATCTTCCATGCCGAGGTTCATTGCCCGGCGGGCATAACTTGCGACGACATCGGCATCAATGCGCAGTGTGGCGGAGACTTTTCGCCACAACCCATCCAGTGCGCCGGCATCCGCGCATTGGCGCAAGGCCAGCACGTGCAATTCGCGTTCAAACGCATCGGCTGCTGCATCGGTCAGCACCCGGCTACGCCGGATGTTGGCCAGTAGCGGCAACGCGTCTGCAGCGCGGCCGCTGTCTGCCAGTGCCTGCGCGCGAATGTGGTTGCTCGCTGGTGGCAGCGGGCGGGCGGTAATGCGATCAAGCTGCACCAGCGCAGCAGCGGGCTGCTTTGCGGAGAGGGCAAGGCGGGCGCGCTCCAGCGCTACAGCGCCGCGGTCCGGCTGTGCTGCTGCCAGATCAAGCAGCAGTTCGGCTCCGGCGTCATCGCCGCGCGCGCGCGCCGCGCTCGCGGCGGCGAGCAATGCCGGCACGCGCACGCGCGATTCATCTGCGGCCTTTTCCAGCAATTTTTGTGCGCGCAACCAACGGCCCTCGTGCAGTGCGGTCAGGCCATCGCTCAGGCGCGCTCGGGCACGGCGCTGCCGGTAGCGAGTCCAGACCCGGAACGGAATGCGGATGATCGACACCAGCAGCCAGACGGCCAGACTGGCAAGGATGAGGAACAGGGCAGCGACCGGTACCGAAGTGCTGATGTCGTAACCGCGAAAGCGCACGATCACCAGGCCCGGATCGCTGGCAATCACCTGCCAAAGCAGGGCGCCGGCCAGCATCGACAACAGCAACCACAACAAGGCGCGCAGCAGTTTCATGGCGTGCTCCCGGTAATGACGGTGTTGTCACGCAGGACGCGCAGTTGCTCCAGCGTGCTGCCGAGAACCGGCAGATCGAGGCTCAGGGGCTGATCGCGCAATGCATCAAGCTGCTCCAGATGCGCCTGGCGGGCGTCGGATGCGGGGTACAGACGCTCAATGGCAGTGACGATACGGGCGAGCGTGCTGCGAAATCCGGTTTCATCACGGCGTTCAAGTGCCGCCCGTGCCAGCGCCAGTTCCAGATTCAGGGCAGTGCGTGCCAGAACACGCTCGTCGCTGGCCAGCAATTGTTGTGAGTCGGTGCGGCGCACTTGTACCAGACGGCCAAGCAATGTACGCCATTGTGGATGCGCGGTAGCGTCTGCCTCGACATGGGTTTCAACAGCGAGAGTATCCAGATCGACTTCCAGCGCATCGAGCGCCGATATGGCCAGCGTACGTGGGTCTTGCGGCGCAGCGCGCAGGGCGGCGAGCTCTTGTGCAAGGGTTTGTCGCAGGCTGACAAACCGCGGATTGGCCACACCGGCGAAAATCGCTTCGGCCAGCACGTAAGCGCGCTCAGCAGCGGCGCGATCATTGGCCAGATCGAGCCGCTCGATCGCCATCACCAGCAACAGCTCCGCCTCATCCAGGCGCAAGGTCTGGGTGCTGCCGATTTCCGGGTCGGCGAGACGATTGACTGCGTCTTCCAGCAATGCAGCACGCTCGGCGATGCCGAGCAGATCCTCACGGATGATGCGCTGTGCCGAGGCATTGGTAACGATGCGCTCACCCATTTGCCGCAGTTCGTTGCGATGTTCTTGCACCTGCGATTCAAGCAAGGCGATGCGCTGTGCGGTGTCGTCTACCGGCGCAGGCGCAAACCACTGCTCGATGGTGCCGTGCCAGCGCCACCAGGCCAGCGCGAGCACGGCCAGCAACAATAAAAACGACAGGGCAAAAGCGACGAGCCGACTGCGTTTGCGGGGGGTGGGGGTTTCACTCACGGTGATGATATTCTCAACTGGATGGTGCCCATGCTACCGGAACCGTGATTCGCCGTGAAACTCGGCCAGCGCCTGAAGCATGTTCGATGGCCTGGCGCTGGCGGCGCGAATGATGTGTTTGAACCCAGCCAGACGCACATGTTTGTCCAGGCGTTGGCTGGCGGCCACGATCAGTGCCCTGCTCAGCGTGGCGCGCGCGTTGGCCGGGCATTGCCGGAGCAGGGCATCCAGCGCTTCACCACTGCTCACCATGACCGCCAGCGGCGTTGTGACGTGCGCCAATTTTGTCCAGGCGTCGCCGCCGATCGTGCGCGGCACCCGCTGGTAGACCTCGGCCACATGCAGTTGCCGCGCGCGATCGGCCAATGCCGCGGCGAGAACGCCGCGACCGCCCGGTGCGGTGATCAGGCCGACGCTGAGGGTTTCAATGTGCTGCAACTGAGGCAGCGAAAGCAGGCCCTCGCTGTTCATGCGTTCGTGCGGATGGGCGGCGCGGATGCCCCGACTGGCCAAGGCCGCTGCCGTGCCGGCACCGACCGCCACGACCACCCGTGTATTGCAGGGCGCCAGTGCGCGTTGTGTGCTGGCGAAGCGTACCGCAGCCGGGCTGCTGAATACGATCCGGTCGGCATTCAGGGCGCGCTCCAGCGCCTCGCCAGCGGCCAGCGGCCGCAGCGCCAACGGCGACAGCGCTAGCACCCTGGCGCCGTGCCGGGCGGTGGCGCGGCGCAGCGGCGCATGTTCACCGCTGGGACGCAGCGAGAGAATAGTCCAACCGTGGAGATCGGCTGGCAGCGGTTGGCTGCGGATCAATTCGGACATGCCGGTTACTGTCGCACACCTTCGGGCCTCGGTGCCGAGCGGGGTGAGCCCGCGAACCCCAGCCGCGCTACGCGCCGGGCTTTCCTTTGCGGACCAATTGCGTTCCCCGAGTCCGCAGGATGGGTAGAGGTCGCTCTCGCGCATCCATGCGCTCCGCGGCACTCGGGCATCCTCGGCTGCTGTTCCAGACGCAGCTCTACCTCCTCCGACCTTTCGCCGATTCGCGGCTCGCTCGGTCGCCCACAGGGTGGGCTCCTACAAGAAAACCGGTTGCGTTCGCCTGTAGGAGCCCACCCTGTGGGCGACCGGGATTTCACCAACAACGCGTAACCGGGTCGCCCACCGGGTGGGATCCTACAGGGGCAGGGCATCGCTTTGTTGTAGGAGATCACCCTGTGGGCGACCGCTGACGGCCGCCAAGTACGCAGCATTACACTAGTCGCGGGCCGGCAGCATGTAGCATAATCAAGCCCCGCATCCAACCACGCCCGCG
>JAUXUI010000015.1 GCA_030681035.1 Lysobacteraceae bacterium
CGGTGCCATGTACAGGCCCACGATGTCTTCGAGTTTCTCGGCAAACTTCGGGTCGCGCGAGACCTTGAAGCCGCGCACGAGGTGCGGTTTCAAGCCGTGCGCCTGCCAATGCCGCATCACGGTGCTGCCACACACCCCAATGTGCGGGGACTCTTGGTTTAGGAACACGGGACAAAGCGAAAAAACGTGGGACAAATCGGGACGAAAGCCAAGACCGGCGCGGGTTTCGGCGGGCGCCGTGCTGAGATCGTCGCGCGCAGACTTGGTTTGCGAAATCGGGCCGTTTGGGGCCGATTTGACACTTGATGTGCCAAGTGGGGGCCGTCGTGGATCGGCCTTCAAATCGCGTTTAAGCGGCCCATGATGATGGGGGCAACATAGCTGTACCACGTTGCCGTTGCCCTGGATCACGACGGCGCCGGATGACGCGGACACTGGCCCCGCAGTCGCCGCCTGACTGACGCCACCCTGCGGGCATGTGCCCGCCAACGCCAGAATCTCGCGGATTCGTGTCACTCGAAACTCATCCATCACCACCCCCTGTTGTCGATCACCCTGCGGCCGCGCGTGCGAACCGCAGCACCTTGGCCTCCGGGAGGCCTTCTTCCAGCAACTCGTAGATCAGGCTGACCAGCTCGGCCTTGTGGGCGGCGTCCAGCGGGCGGCCCGCCAGCGCCTCGTCGGCCAATTGCAGCGCCATGCGTAGCGATTCAGCACGTATCGGGGCTGGTATCTGGGTGGCGAGCCGAGCGCGTGCAAAGAAGCCCTTCTCGAAGGCGCGAATCCACTCGGCTGAAGCGGTGTCTCCGGTCAGCGCCGCGGCGCGCTTAGCGACGACCTCCGGGTCGGTGTCGTCGGGCAGCCGCTCAGGGCCATCACCCGTCAGGAGCCACAAGGGATTCCAGCCCATCGCGCTCAGGCGAGCGAGGTCGTTTGCGCCTATCTCGCGCTCACCACGTTCCCATCGAGCGTAGGTGTTCTTGTGGACATTCAAGGAGGCGGCCATCGCCTCTTGCGAGAGTCCACCGCGTATCTGAGCCAGGCGCCTGCCAATCACTGGAGACACCCGATTAGGTTTCGCGCGTCACCTCGGCCACGCGCGAAGCGACGCGCGAAACATTGCGCGTGCTTCGCGCGTGGCGTAACTAACTGATCTGCCGTAGCTAACTGCCAAGAAACACGTTTGGGTGCCAGGCGCTGACGCGCGAAACCCGTTCGGGGTTGACACGACACCCGAACGGGTCTATATCTATGCCCCATAGCAACACCGGAGGTATCAACGCACATGCCCACTCTCGCTAAGCCAAAAAAACCAGCCGCACGCGACTGGCACTGGAAGGACGTCATCGCCGCCCTACACAAGGCGGGGTGGAGCCTCCGCCAAGTGTCGCTGGCGGAGGGCTACCCTGAGGACTCATCCGCCCTCGGCGAAACCGCGCGGCGCCCCTACCCCAAGGCCGAGGCGATCTTGGCGCGCTACATCGGCGTCGCTCACCCGATGGTGATCTGGCCGACCCGTTATGACGAGGACGGTCAGCCGAACCGCCGGCGCGGACCGGCGCCGATGCGCGGACGCGCTTCTGCCGGAGAGGTTACCACCCCCAGCAGCGGCCGCAATACGCAGACGCGCAAGGCAGCGTAGATATGCCGCCTATCCACCTGCCGCCGGGCGCCGAGCCCTCCGAATGCCCCAATAGCGGACCTGCGCCGGAAACGTCTGTCCTTCCAGCAGCATGCCCATCCGAAGAGGCCACACCGATGGCACCAACCACAGATACCCATGCGACGGATCGCTGCGAAGCAGCCGCCGCGCCTCAGCCGCGAGGCGTTTTGCCAGCGCGCTCTTCGAGCGTTGAAGACGCGATAGCGCATGCCGTAGAGCGGCGGCGTTATCTGGCGGCGATGAAGGCAAAAACGACCCCAGATGCGCCGTCAGAGCGAGCACATCTTCAAAAAACGCGGGGCGTGGTGGCAGGTCTGAAGGCGCGCTTGGCGGCAGTGCTGCGCGCAGCAGCGCGAGTTCTCGACGAAGATCGGCCGTCGGCATGAGCGTGACGGTCATCCCCGCAAAGCTTTCGCCGAAGGACTCGGCATTGAGCGTGTCGGTCACGGGTGTCTCCGGTGGCTGGGTTGGGTCGGGTCGCACCGCCGATCCTAGCACCGGCGGCGCCCCCTCGACGGCGGCGCTGCGCGTGCGCCAGGCCGCCCTGACCGCGTTGTGGAACGCTGCCGTCGAGCGCCTGGGCGCTACGCCGAAAGGGGATGCGCACGTCGGCGAACGGGTGGAATGGCGGCTGATCATCGACGCCATCCGGGCGGAGTTTAAGAGCATGAATCGTGCCATCAAACAGCGCCTGGCCCAGGCGGAAAACGGGTGGGGATCAGCATGCGAGTGCCCCGCGTCAGGTGTCGCGAAAACCCATGCAGCAAGGGCACAGTGCAGCCGCGTCGCGGGCGGAGCGTCGAACCTTCGTGCACCCCACTGTGTGACCGAGCCGGCCGCCGGGGCGGTGTCGCATGCGTAAGCGCGACACCGCCTCGGGCGACCTTTTTGACCAAATCCCACGGCCGGCGCCGGCAGTGCCGGCGTCGATGGACTACCGCGCGCGGGTGTCCGCTCTGGTCGCGGACATGCTGGCCGCGGCGCACACCGCCGGGTTGGACAGGTACGCGGTGGCCGCGCAATGCAGCCGACTGGCAGGCCGCGAGGTCAGCAAGGCGATGTTGGACGGCTACACCGCCGAGAGCCGGGACACGTTCAACGTCCCGTTGTGGCTGGCGCCGGTGCTGGAAACGGCGTGCCAGCGCAATGACCTGAGCGAGTGGCTGGCGAGCGTGCGCGGCGGTCGCATCGTGTGGGGCGCCGAGACGCTGGACACCGAGATTGGCCGGATCGAAGGCGAGCGCGAGGCGCTGGCGAACCAACTGCGCGAGTTGAGGGACTTACGACGGAGGGTGCGGTGATGGCTATCGAAACTTCTCAGAGCCTGTGTCTTGTAGGTACCGAGATACAGATTAGCTACGACAAGCACTACCGCGCCATGCGCGAGGGCTGGGTACGCCGGGGGAACCTCTGATGTCTGGCATCACACACGCTGCGGATGCAGAGGGTTACAACATCCGCACGATTGCGCTGGCGTTGGGCGTAACCAAGCGGGCAGCCGAACTCCGCGCAAACCGCGAGAAGTGGCCGTTCACTCGGGCCAAGAGCGGCCGGGTGTGGATTCGCCTCTACCGTCTCGCCGACCTGCCGGCCGACGTTCAAGCCGCCATTCTGCTGCGCGCCAACCGCGCGGCAACAGCGCAAGAGCAGGCGCCGCGCCAGCATCGCGACCGCTCGCGCCGATGGACCGACGAACAACTGCGCAGCGCTTGGCAGCGCTATGAGCGCGTTACCGACGATCTGAAAAACGAGGCCAAGCGCAGGCATGCGGCGCTGCTCTCTGTTGACGCGCTGGTGCGCGGTGGCCACGCGCTGATGAGCGCTCGCGGCACGGTTGCAGCTCAGCTCCAGCGCGAAGGCGTGCGCGGCGCCAGCGTCGCTACGCTCGGCCGCTGGGCGAAGGAGATCAAAGGAGCGCCGCGCGATGCGTGGCTTGCGCTGCTCACGCCGGCGTACGTCGGCCGCACCGCGACGGCGGAGATGCCCACCGAGGCGTGGGACATCTACAAAGCGGACTGGCTTCGGCTTGAGCAGCCGAGCGCAGAGTCTTGCTATGCGCGGCTGCAGCGCGTTGCTACCGAGCACGGCTGGGAACTGCCGAGCCTGCGCACGTTCACGCGCCGGATCGACCGCGAGATACCTGTGCAAGTCCAGGTGCTGGCACGTGAGGGCGAGGAAGCGCTGATGCGGATGTATCCCGCGCAGGAACGCGACCGTAGTGGCTTTGCGGCGCTGGAGGCGGTCAACGCCGACGGCCATAAATTCGACGTTTTTACCCGATTCGAAGACGGGACGATTGGCCGGCCGATGATGGTCGGCGTGCAGTGTCTCGGCAGCGGCAAATTGCTCGGCTACCGCGTCGCGCAAACTGAAAGCGCTGACCTTGCGCGTCTGGCGTTCGCAGACGTGGTGCGCACCTACGGCATTCCGAGGTTGTGCTGGCTGGACAATGGGCGCGGCTTTGCATCCAAGATGTTGACCGGCGGCGCGCCGACGCGCTACCGGTTCACTGTGCGCGAGGAAGACCCCACCGGCATCCTGGTCGCGCTGGGCATCGAGATTCACTGGGCCACGCCGTACCACGGTCAGGCCAAACCGATCGAACGCGCGTGGCGCGACCTATGCGACCGCGTCGCCAAACATCCCGCGTTCGCTGGCGCGTACACGGGCAACAACCCCACCGCCAAGCCAGAGAACTACGGTTCGAAGGCGGTGCCGATCGAGGAATTCCGCCGCGTCCTGGCTGACGAAATCGCGCACCACAACGCGCGCGAAGGCCGGCGCACGAAGGTCTGTGCTGGGCGCAGCTTCGACCAGACGTTTGCGGCCAGCTACGCCACCGCGCCGATCCGCCGCGCCACGCCGGAGCAACTGCGCAGCATGCTGCTGGCGGCCGACGTGTCGATGAGCAGCCGCACGGACGGAAGCGTGCGGCTCGGCGGCAATCGGTATTGGTGCGAGGCGCTGGCGCCACTGGCGGGGCAGCGGCTGATGGTGCGGTTCGATCCCGACAACCTGCACGGCTCTGTCGCGGTGTACACGATGGCCGGCGTCTACGTCGCCGATGCGGAGTGCGTTGCCGCCGTAGGTTTTGCCGACACCAGCGCTGCGACCGAGCACGCGCGAGGCAAGGGCCAGTGGCGCCGCGCGGCAAAGCAGCAGCTCGCGGCCGAGAGGCGAATGGACGCCGCCAGCGTGGCTGCGCAGCTACCCACCGCGCCGCCCGAAAACATGCCCGAACCGACCGTTGTCGCCGGCATGTTCGGCGGCAAACGCAATCCGGTACCGGAATCCGCAGACGGGCCGATGCGCCGCACCGGCACAGACGATCACCGCGAATCCAGGCTGGGGGATTTCCTGGCCGCGCAACTGCGCGCGCGCAATGCCGAGAGCGGGTGGACGCCACCGCAACCCGAGTAGTAAAACGCCCCGGCTGTTAGCTCAGCGCGGGGCGGGTGTTGACCAACCGATGTATCGACCAACCGAGGAGATTCTAACGCATGAACACCGCAACCGTTACCCCACTGCGCGCCACAGACGACGAAGCGCGCGACGTGCGCGCCCAGGTGCGCGGCCTGATGCAGATAGATCGCACGCTGTCGCAAGCGCGCATCGCGAAAGAATCGGGGCTGTCGACGACTGTCGTCAGTCAATGGCTGAGCGGCACGTATCCCGGCGACAACGCAGCCGTCGAGGCCAAACTGCAACGCTGGATCGACACAACGCAAGCCCAGCGCGAACACGCTGCGCGGCTGCCAGCAGCGCCGGACTATGTGGCCACGCCCAGCAGCGAGCGCGTGATTGCGGCGCTCACCTACGCACAGGTTGCCGGCGACATCGCTGTGATTTACGGCGGTGCGGGGCTCGGCAAGACGAGCGCAATCCGCGCGTACGCACGCCGAGCGCCGAACGTGTGGCACTGCACGATGACGCCGGCCAGCGCCAGCGTAGCAACGGCGCTGGAGGAAATCGCGGAGGCTGTCGGTGCGGGTGCTGCTACCGGCGGCGCCGCCAAACTGTTTCGTGCGGTCTGCAAGCGGGCCGACGACAGCGCGGGCTTGCTGGTGATCGACGAGGCACAGCACCTCAGCATTGCAGCGCTGGATCAGATCAGGGCCATCCACGACGCCACTGGCATCGGCATCGCGCTGGTGGGCAACGAGAGCGTGTATGCACGCCTCACGGGCGGAAATCGCGCCGCATACCTTGATCGCCTCTACAGCCGCATCGGCAAGCGGATCCGCCTGACGAAGAGCACGCAAGCCGACGCAGTGGCGATCCTGGCTGCGTGGGACATCGACGAGAAGCCGTGCCGCGCGCAGTTGATCGACATCGCAAGCAGGCCTGGTGGACTGCGCGGGCTCACCAAGGTCTTGCGCCTCGGCTCGATGTACGCCGCCGCCGAGGGCCGCACCCTGTGCTGCGACGACGTGCGTGCCGCGTGGCGTGAACTGGGGGGTGAGGCATGAGCGCGCTTGGTAACCTACCGCCGTCCGGATGCGCCGCCGTCGCCGCGTTTAACCGCGTGGTGGATGGTGCGCTCGCCCTTACCCCGGACGGCCTGCGCTCCGCGGTCGAGATGGTCGATCGAGCGGTCAGGATCGTCGAGGCCGACCATGCATACGACGATGGCGATAGCTCGATGGCGTTGCTCGCGATGTACGGGATTGTCCACCGGGCGCTGTTCGGTGGCGCCGCCGACGATCCGCCGGAGACTGAGGAGGGAACACATCATGAAACGACATAAGCACACCCCGCGTGGACTGCTGATCGACGACGTGGTGCAGATCGTCAGCGCGGACGCGGATTGGCGCGCAGTACGCGATTGCTACGAGTCCAGCGCCAATGCAGCGCGCATCGACGCCTACCGCGCGCGCCTGGCCGAGAGTCTCGACCCGCTGGGCGATTGCGACGTGTTGGCGCGCCGGCAACTGGCCGGCATGCGCGTACAAGCCGAGCTGCGTCGCCGCGACCGCGCACTGCAGCTGCGCCGCCGCTTACGCGCAGTGCCGACGCCAGCGCCGGCCACAGCGTCCGAGGCGCCCAGCAACGTCGTGCGCATCGGTCGCATGAGGCACTGACGTGAGCGAATACCTCAACCGCCCCGTGCGGCCCACTCACCCCGCTCCGGGGACCATGCTGGATGCAGTACTGACCGCCGTTGAAACGCTGGGCACCGCGACTGCGCATGAGGTGGAGTGCGCACTCGGCAACCACTATCAACTCGTCGCGATCAGTACCGCGCTCGGCAAGCTGTATCTGCGCCGATTGCTGATCCGCTCGCGCGCGCAGGACACCGGCACCGGCGCCTACCGCTACACATCGCGCAACAACGAACTGACGCCCGCACACGGCGAACGGCTGCGCGACCTGACCGACCCCTATCTGAGAGCCGTGGAGTAACCTATGAGCAAGCCCGCAACCCGCATCAAATCAGCAGCCGAAACCTGGGTGCCGCGCACCCGCGCCGAATGCAGCGAGGCGATCGCACAGATCGGCGCTGCACAACGCGAACGCGAGCGCATCCAGACGGCGCTCAATGACGAAATATCGGCGATCAAACAGCGCTACGAAGAGCTGGCGCATCCGCACGCCCAAGTGATCGTGCAGCTCACACGCGGCGTACAGGTGTGGTGCGAGGCCAACCGAGCCGAACTGACGAACGGCGGCAAAGTGAAAACGGCCAACCTCGCGAGCGGAGAGGTCAAGTGGCGCATGCGCCCGCCGTCTGTGCGACTCAGCGGCGGGGACGCTGTGCTTGACGCCCTGCGCTCGCTCGGACTCGGCCGTTTCATTCGGCAGCGCGAAGAAGTGAACAAGGAGGCGATCCTCGCCGAGCCCGACACGGTTGCCGGCGTGCGAGGGATCAAAGTAACCCAGGCAGAGGATTTCGTGGTGCAGCCGTTTGAAACGCACCTGGAAGAAGTCGCGAGCTGATGCCCCCCCATTGAGCCCGGAGCCCGATATGACCGACAACCGCGACATCACGCAATCCACTGTGTGGGAATGCCTCGTGCGCGGCAATCGTGTCGGACGCGCATCTGGGCTCACCGCCGAGGCGCTGGCGCAGGCGATCACAGGGCGCAACGTGCCAAGCGAGCGGCGTCGGCTGCGGAGTTGTGTCGAAGAACTGCGCAAGCGCGGCTACCCCGTGTGCGCGCACCCGTCCGCCGGCTACTACATCGCGGCGAACGCGCAGGACGTCGACGACACATGCGAATATCTATACCAACGCCTGCTGACATCGCTACGCCAGATCAGCGCGCTCAAGCGCGTTGCCATCCCAGAACTGCGCGGCCAGCTCGGGCTGCCGTTGCATATGCCTTCTGGCGAGGAACCCCCCAATGGCCAGTGACCCGCGCCAGCGCGATCTCGCCCGCATCCACATCGCCGCCAAGGCGTTGCGGCTCGACCGCGACACCTATGTTGCCCTGGTGCGGCGGGTGTCGGCGGCATGCGGCCGCGCGGTGGACAGCTCCGCCGACCTCGACGACGCCGGCCGCCACGCCCTGCTGCGCGAGTTTGCCGGACTCGGTTTCAAGGCCGATGAGCAGCAATCACGCAAGCGCGTTTGGGCCGGCAAGCCAAAGAACACCGCCGACGTGCCGATGCTGCGCAAAGTCGAAGCTATCCTCGCCGACGCCAAACGCCCCTGGGCGTATGCCCATGCGATGGCAAAGCGCATGCACCAGGTCGACAAAGTGGAGTGGCTCAACCCGCAGCAGTTGCACACGCTTGTGGCTGCGCTACAGGTGGATTCGGCACGACGAGCCAGGCGCAACGCTTGCGGTGAGCCGGGCCTTACGGAACCAGGCAAGGATTGAAGGCGAAATCGCTATGTCAATAGCCGTCACCTGCCCCGCTTGCGGATGCCACTCGGACATCGAGGCGTTCCTCGCCGATGCCGATGGCAAGCGCATGGCCGCGTTGTTCGCCGATCTGGACCCAGCGCTCGGCCGTGCGGTGCTCGGCTATCTGCGGCTGTTCAAACCCGCGAAGCAGGCTCTGCGACTGCCGCGCGCCGCGCGCATCGTGTGCGATCTGCTGGAGTTGGTGAATGCCGGCGCAGTCAGTCGCGACGACCGAACGGGAATGCGCCGAGAAACCACCGCCACGCTGTGGGCGAAGGGTATCGAGCAGATGATCGATCACCGCGACCGCATCACGTTGCCGATTGACAATCACAACTACCTGCGTGCCATCGTGTTCGGCTTGGCCGAGCAGCAGGCTGCTCGCACCGAGGCCCGCACCGAGGAAGCCAAACGCACCGGCCAGCACCGCCGCACCGCGCCGGGCGGCCACACCGAGGCAGAGACCGCAGGTGATCGTGAAACCGCATTCGCGCGCCAGCTTTTTTCGTTCAACCAGATTGATGGCGCCGAACTGGATCGCCGTCTGGCTGAGATTGCTGCCAAATACCAGGGTGGCGCATGAGCACACAACCGGACTTGATCGGGCTGCCAGAGGATGCGGACGAGCGCCAGGCGCTTGCGGATCGTGTGGCCAGCGATGGCGCTATGGACGAGACTGATACCAAGTGGGCGCCATTCCTCACCGAGCTGTTGCAGGTGCTCGAGGCGCGCTACGCCCGACGTGGGATGTGCGCACGCGATGCGTTCGACCTGGCGCGCGATAGCGTGCTCGAAATTGCACAGCATCTTGGCGGTCGGGTAAGGTACATCCCACGCGGGGACCGCATCCGCACATCCCTGCGCGATGCCGAAATCTATCGTCGATGCAACGGGCGGAACCATGATGCTTTGGCGACGGAGTTTGGCATTACGGCAATCCACGTCTATCGTGTCTGCCGTCAACAATACAAGCTGCACTTGGGTCGGATGCAGGGTCGTCTCGCTTTCAACGAGGATCAATGATGAGCACAGTGGGAGTTATGAGGGCGGTTGTTGCGGCAGTTCTGGTTGTTGTGGCATCGGGGTGCGACACCCACGGTGCCGCCGAAGAAGCGGTACGCGCGCAGTTGAAGGACGGCGACTCCGCGAAGTTCCGCAACCTATACGTGAAGAAGCAATTTTCGGGTCAGTACGTGGGCAACAAATTCGTCAACGACGTGGCGACCTGCGGCGAGGTCAACGCCAAGAACGGCTATGGTGCGTACACGGGATTCAGGCGGTTCTACGTTTTCGGCTCAATCGTCAGCATCCCCGACGACGACGACGCGATCGTGATGAGATCGCTGAAGCTGCGCTGCGATAAGTGACGCGATCTGACGAAACCAACCAACAAGCCCCGCACCGCGGGGCTTTTCTTTAGCGCGCGTTACACCCTCTAGATGCACCCACTGAGCGAGCCTAAACGCGCGGGTTCGTGAGCTGTCCCCGCCGCCCGGCGGCGCTTCCCCTGAGCGTGCGCCGGGCTTTCCTATCTGCCGGAGGACGCCGTGGACATCCACACTCGATTCGTCGCGCTGTATCAGCGTGCAACCGCGCAGCCTGTCATTGCGCTCGCGTGGGTCACGTTCGTTGTTGTCGCGTTTCTCAACCCCGCCAAGATCGGCGTACTGGTCTACGGCGTATGCAAACTGGCGCTGTTCGCCCACGCAGGCAATTGGGTCGACTGCCATCGCTTCCCGAACGATCAACCTGAGAATCTGGTCGGAATCGAGCAGGGCACCGCGTGGAAGCGGAAATCCTGGATCATCTGTGCCGCGATCCTTGCCGGAGCGCTCGCGCCGTGATGCGCCGCGCCTACGATCTGCCGCGATGCGCGCTGCGCTGCATCCGCTACTACGTCACGATCGGCGCCGTGGTGTTCGCCGTGTTGGTGTTGACCGGGACGCTGGAATCCGCCAACGCCGCCGAGCTGCGCATTCCGGAGGCCAGTGCGCGCTATCGCATCGCGGTCAACCGAGCGGCTGGCGATGCGTTCGGGATCGATGCCAGCCCAGCACGCCTCGCGGCTCAGATACACCAAGAATCAGGCTGGCGGCCCGGCGCGCAGAGCGCCTACGCCGTCGGCCTCGCGCAATTCACGCCGGCAACCGCCAAATGGCTGCCGGCCGTGTGCCCGCAGCTCGGCGCGTTCGACCCGTGGGACGCAGGCCAAGCGGTGCGCGGCGCTGCATGCTACGACGCCTGGCTGTATCAGCAGACCCGCGCGCTCGGCGTCGGCACGACGATCAGCCCCTGCGCGCGCTGGGTATTCACGTTGCGCGGCTACAACGGCGGCCTGGGCTGGATCAACCGTGAGCGCCGCGCAGCCGCCACGTCTGGCGACGACCCCAACGACTGGGCCGACGTTGAGCGCCACAAGTTGCGCGCTGCATGGGCGCATCGCGAAAACATCGACTACCCGCGCCGCATACTGATGCGGTTGGAACACGGCTACGTCAGCGCCGGCTGGGCGGGCGATCCGGTTTGCGAGGCGCTGCCGTGAGCGCGCTGTCAAAAATCGCTGGCACCGCCGCCGCTGGCCGCGCCCTCGCCTACGGCGCCGCCGCCTGCGTGGCGTTTTCGACGGCTGCGTTTTTCGGCGGCGTCCACCTCGGCCGCGGCTGGGAGCGCGGCAAACAGGCTGAGGTCAACGTGGCGGCGTTGGGCAATCAGATCGCCGCATTTGCTGCGTCGCTCGACACCGCCGCTCGCGATGCCGACGCAGCTCGCGAATCACTCGCCGCTATCGTGCAGGAGACCACCGATGCCCTGGATGCCAAACGACGTGCGGCCGACGCCGCCGCGCGATCGCTCGACCGCGCCCTGGCTGCGCGTCCTGACCTGCGTGACGTGCATGTTGGTGCTGACATCCTGCGCGCATGGAACGCTGGCAACGCGGGCGACGATCCCGCCAGAAGTGCTGGCGCTGCTGCACCCGATACCGCCGACGCCGATGCCGGCAGCGCAGTGCCTTCCGCTGCCGCCGGCGACAGACGACAGCATCCCGACGCTGCTGCGCAACCACGGGGTCGTGTCGGCGCTGTACCACCAATGCGCCGGCCGCGCCGAATCGCTGCAGCGGCTGCTCACGGAGCGCGAGCGGATAGAGGCGGAGCGGATCGCGCGTGCAGCGGCTGCGCTGAAGGGTGGGTCTGAGTGATGGCGGATTTTGCTGACATCGCCTCCGCGCTGGAAGAGCAGCAGCGCGATGCCGCACTGGCGGCGCAGCGCGCTGCGTCCGATCGGCGTGCGCGCATCGCCGAATCGATGCGCGGGTACGACCCCGCGCTGCCCCGTGCGTGCGTTGACTGCGGCGACACGATCCCGCTGGAGCGGCTGCGCATCTACCCGATGACCGGACGCTGCACAGGCTGCTCTGCTGAGGCGGAAAAACGACTGAGTGCACGTCATGGGTGAGAGCGTGATCCAACTGTCCGCCAGCGGCGCATCGGTGCTTGTAGTCGGCGTGTTCTCGCTGGTGTTCGGGTTCGGGCTGGTGTTGATCCGGCAGTTCGAGGCGCGCGCAGCGGCGCGCGAATCGTCGCGCAGCGAATCTGAGCACATCGAGCGAGAGGCGCGCACAACGGAGATGCGCAACTTGCGCGGATCGATACAGATGGAGAGCAGTCGCATCGGAAACATGAGCAAGCAGATAGATCAGCTGCTCAACCTCGACAGCCGTATGCGCGTGATGGAGGAATGGAGACGCCACGTGCCTACGAATGACGACATTGACGAAGTGAAATCGATGGTTGCCGGCGTCAGCGCGCAGGTGGCCGCAATCGGCGAGCGCTCCAGCGCAACGCAATCGACTGTCGCACGCATCGAAAACTACCTGCTGGAGCAAAAATGAGCACCTACGAATCCTACAAGCGCGAGCAGCGACGTCTGGTGATCTTGCGATTGCTCGCGGAGCAGTCGGCGTACAAGAGCAACAGCTCGGTGCTGCGCGCCAGCGTGGACCGACTCGGTATCTCGTCTTCGCGCGATGATGTGCGCACCGACCTCGCGTGGCTTTCGGAGCAGGGGCTGCTGCGGTTGGATGAGCCCGCGCAGGGCGTATACGTCGCCGTGCTATCCGAGCGCGGAATGGATGTTTCGCAGGGCAACACGCACGTACCGGGTGTCGCCCGACCGAGCCCGAAGTGATGGCCCGGCGCCGCGTAAAGTCCAGCATCAGCCGCCTGCCCATCGAGCAGCGCGAGCACATCGAGCGCCTGATTCGCGAAGGGCGGATGACGCTGGACGAGATGATTGCCGACCTGCAGACACGGTTCCCCGGTGAGCCGGCTGCCGGCGTATCGCGCTCGGCCCTGCATCGATTCGACCAGCGCATCGCCGAGGTCGGCGCCGAAATGCGCGAGATCGAGACCGCTGCATCGGCGCTGGTTGGCGAGTTCGGCGAGGGGTTCGGCGAAAAGTCCACCGAACTGCTGTCGCAGGCGATCACCACGCTGGCGATCCGCACCACGCTCAAAGCGCGCGACCAGCAGGACTTGGCGATCGATGATGCGCGAAAGTTGGCGCGCATGGCCAAGGACTCGATGGACACCCGCCGGATGAGCCTCGCTGCGCGTCAGGCGATCGAGCAGGCCACGCGGGAGAAAATGCTGCGTGAGCAAAAGATCGCCCTGGAAAACGTGGTCAAGTCTGCTGGCCTGACCTCGGAAACCGCCGACGCACTGCGGCGCCAGATACTCGGAATCGCCACGTGAGCAGCGATCTTCTCCAGCGCGAGCTGCCGCGTGCCATTGCCGCCGAGTTCAGCGACGCGGCGCCGCCGGTGCTGCTGGGGTATCAGCAGCGCTGGATCGAAGACGACTCGCCGCTCAAGGTCGCTGAGAAATCGCGCCGCGTCGGCCTGACTTGGGCGGAGGCATCGGACAATGTGCTCACGGCCGCCACGTCGGGCGGCAGCAACGTGTACTACATCGGCTACAACATGGACATGGCCATCGAGTATATCGAGGCCTGCGCCATGTGGGCGCGCGTGTTCAATCAGGCGGCCGGTGCGATCGAGGAAAGTGAAGAAGTTTTCACGGATGGAAACGACACCAAGGCCATCAAGACATACACCATCCGCTTCGCCAGCGGCTATCGCATCGTAGCGTTGAGCAGCCGTCCCGCTAACCTGCGTGGCAAGCAGGGTGTGGTCGTGATTGATGAGGCCGCGTTCCACGGCGCGCTGGATGAGCTGCTCAAAGCGGCACTGGCGCTGCTGATCTGGGGCGGCAAGGTGCGCGTGATCAGCACGCACAACGGCGACCAAAACCCGTTCAACGAGCTCGTGAATGACATTCGATCCGGGGCCCGCGCGGGCAGTGTGCATCGCATCACGTTCGATGAGTCGGTTATCGAGGGGCTGTATCGGCGCGTTTGCCTGCGCCTGCGCAAGCTCTGGTCGTCGGCCGACGAGTCGCAGTGGGTTGCCGGCGTGCGCGCGTTCTACGGCTCTGCTGCGGAGGAAGAGCTCGACGTTATCCCGAGTCAGGGCTCCGGCGCGTGGCTCACCAGTTCGCTGATCGAATCGCGCATGCACGATGCGCCAGTGCTCCGGCTCACCTGCGCGCCAGGCTTTGAGCAGCGCCCGGCACAGGATCGCAATGACGCCGTCGTGGATTGGCTCGATTCTGAGGTCGGGCCGGCGCTCGCTGGGCTCGATCCGAAATACCCCTCGTTTTTCGGGATGGACTTCGGTCGCAGTGGCGATCTGAGCGTGATCGACCCGTGTCAGGTGGATCAGCAACTGTGCCGCGTGATGCCGTGTCAGATCGAGCTGCGAAACGTGCCGCACCGCGAGCAGGAGACGATCATTAACTACGTGATCGATCGGCTGCCACGATTTTCCCGCGCCGCGATCGATGCGCGAGGCAACGGCAACGCGGTTGCCGAGTTCACGGCCCAGCGTTACGGCTGGGGGCGCGTCGAGCTGGTGATGCTCAGTGAAGGCTGGTATCGCGATCAGATGCCGCCACTCAAGCGCGCATTCGAAGACGACACAATCCGCGTACCGCGCGACGCCGACACGCTCGCCGATCTGCGCGCCATCAAGATGGTGAAGGGCGTCGCGCGCGTGCCCGACAAGCGAGAGGTGGGCGCTGACGGCGGAAAGCGTCACGGCGATGCCGGCATCGCCATCGCGCTGATGCACTACGCCAGCCGCAATCCGGGCACCGAGATCGCCTTCCAATCAACAGGCCGCCGCACCGCCGCCAACATCAATGACTACGCCGGCAGCGCCTCGCGCTCGACGGACGTCGGCTTCGGCACGGTATCTGGCCACAACGATTTCAGGGGCTACCAATGAGCGACGAACATATCTCCCGCCCATCGCCGGGCCGCGAGATCGCCACTACCGGCAACGGCCGCGACATCACGCGCCCGTACACCGGTCAGTTGCTGATCCCATCGGACTCCATCGTCACCGGCCGCAGCGGTGGCGATCTGCTGATCTACGAGCGCGTGTTGAGCGAGCCGCAGGTAAAGGCCACGTTCGGGCAGCGGCGCGCTGCGGTCACGTCCGCAGAGTGGCAAGTCGAAGCGGCCAGCGAGCGGCGCGTCGACAAGCGCGCAGCGGATCACCTGCGCGAGCAGTTGCAGTGCATCGGATGGGATCGCGTCACTGACCTGATGCTCTACGGCGTGTTCTACGGATACGCCGCTGCCGAGATCGTCTACGGCCGCAAAGACGGGTTGCTGACGTGGGCTGCGATCAAGGTGCGCAACCGTAGGCGCTTCCGATTCGGCGAGCGTGGCGATCTGCGCCTGATTACGCCGGCCAATCCGTACCCCGGCGAGGAGGCGCCCGCGCCGTATTTTTGGCACATCGCCACCGGCGCGGACAACGACGACGAGCCGTATGGCATGGGCCTCGCGCACTGGCTGTACTGGCCCGATAAGTTCAAACGCAACGGCATCAAGTTCTGGCTGACGTTTCTCGAAAAATTTGGGATGCCAACAGCGGTTGGCGAATACGACGCGAACGCGACGCCAACGGAGCAGAGCAAGCTGCTGGCGGCGACCGAGGCAATCCAATCGGACTCCGGCATCATCATTCCAAAAGGAATGACATTGACCCTGCTCGAAGCCGCGCGCTCGGGGACAGCCGACTACAAGGCCCTGCATGACACGATGGATGCGACGATTGCCAAGGTTGTGCTGGGACAGAGCGCCAGCACGGAAGGAACGCCGGGAAGGCTGGGCAACGAAGAGCTGCAAGGCGATGTGCGTGCGGACATCATCAAGGCGGACGCAGATCTGATCTGCGAGAGTTTCAACCTCGGTCCCGTGCGCTGGTTGACGATGTTCAACTTCCCCGACGCCGATCCTCCCAGGGTGTTCCGCGTGCTCGATGAGCCCGAGGACGCCAACGCGCTGGCCGAACGCGATACCAAGGTCGCTGCACTGGGCTTCAAACCCGGATTGCAATACATCCAGGCGACCTACGGCGACCATTGGGAGGCTGCTCAGGATGCGCCCGGAGGCGATGCAGTCGCCGCCGCGCCCGCCGCATCGGTTTCATTCGCTGCACAGACCGCGCCGGCGCCCATCGTCGGCCGCGAGGCCCAACTCGTCGATCTGCTGGCGCGCCGCGCAGATCCGATCATCGCGGGCTGGATCGACCAGATCGAGGCGCTGGTGCGTAGCGCCGAGTCGCTGGAGGAGATTCGCGATGGGCTGCTCGCCCTGCTGCCGAACCTCGATACAGAGCAGTTCGGGCAGGTTATGCAGCAGGCGCTGGCGATTGCCGGCGTGGCCGGCATGGGCGATGCCCGCGACGACGCCGATGCCTGAGGTTCGCGGCAGTTTCCGCAGCTTCGATGCGGCCGAGCGCTTCTTCCGGCAGAAGATCAACCTGCCGACGCAGCGCTGGGATGATCTGTGGCAGGGCCAGCATGCGCGTGCCTTCATGGCGGCTGGCGTCGCCCGCGACGCGGTGCTGGCCGAGCTGCGTGCGGCGGTGGATGCGGCGATCAGCCAGGGCGAGACGCTGGCGGACTTTCGCGCGCGCTTCAAGGACATCGTGACCCGCCACGGCTGGATCGGCGGCGCCGGAGACGAAAGCGACGCGCGCCGGGCATGGCGTGCCCGCGTGATCTACCACACCAACCTGCGCACTGCGTACATGGCCGGGCGCTGGGACACGCTCAAGTCGTTTCCGTACCTCAAGTACCAGCACCATACGCTGCTCAACCCACGTGAGCAGCACGTGGTGTGGGATGGCCTGATCCTCCCAAACGACAACCCGTGGTGGCGGACCAACTACCCGCCCAACGGTTGGGGCTGTAACTGCACCGTCACCGGCGTGTCCGAGGCGCGGCTGCGCGCAGAGGGGCGCCGGCCCGACAAGGCCCCCGCCGAGGTTGATGGCGACCCGCCGCCGGAGTGGGCCTACCATGTCGGCGTGGCCGACCAGGGGCGCGAGCTGGCCGACCCAGCGCTGACGCGCGAGCTGGGCGCGCAGTGGACGCAGATGCCTGGCAGCTCGCATCGCGACTTCGGGCGGCCCGACCAGGTGCCCATCGACACGCCGCGCGCGCAACTGCTGCCGGAGGCTATCCGTCAGCCGGCTGAACTTCGCGATGCGTGGGATCGCCTGTACGGGCAATCCACCACGCTGCGCGACCCGGCGGGTGCGGAGGTGATCGTCAGCCGCCAGGTCATCGAACACTGGCTGGGCCAACCTAAGCGCCTCGACGGCCGTGAGAAGTATTTGCCGCTGCTGCGCGAGACGATCGAATCGCCGTTCGAAATCTGGGCCAGCTTCTCGCAGAACGGGCTCGGCCGGGTCGGCGTCCGGCGCTTCTACGTCAAGAGCATGCGGCTGGCGGGGGGAAAGTCGGTGACGCTGATCGCAGAGGTACAGCCCGGCGGCATCTGGGGCACCTTCAACTTCTTCGCGGGCTCGCGGCCGCAGCCGCGCTCGCGACAGGGCCTGCTGGTTTACGGCCGCCCCCAACAGAGCGATGGGGGCGGCTGATGGCCTCTGCCTACAAGCGCACCAGCGTGCCCTGCGGCGCTCCCTGCGGACTATCGGGCGCTGGCCCAGTCCGTGGGAGGATCGCGACAAATTCGCCACACCGGGGCCGGCCAGACCCCCAGCCCGTGGCGCGAGCATAGCATGGCCGACGCATTCCTTATTGTTGTCGACGACGCCAAGGCGCAAGCCTGGTTCGGCCGCCTGCTCGAACGTAGCCACGACCTGTCGGGCCTGATGGCCGACATTGGCGAGACGCTCACCGAGAGCACACAGCGCCGCTTTGCGCTGGGCATTGCGCCCGACGGCACGCCCTGGGTGCCGCTCGCCGACGGCAGCGGCCGCACCCCGCTGGTGGATACCGGGCGCATGCGCAACGACATCGCTCCCAGCCACGGGCCGGACTGGGTGGAGATCAGCGCCGGGGCGCGTCAAGCACGCTGGCATCAGGAGGGCACCGGCCCTTACACCATCGAGCCCAAGAACAAGAAGGCACTCGCGTGGGCGGGCGGCCCCGGCCCGCGCAAGAAGGTCCATCACCCCGGCCTGCCGGCGCGGCCCTTCATCGGGCTATCGGCCGAGGACGAGCAGGCTATCGAGCGGCTGGCCGAAGCGTGGCTCGATCTGGCGCCGGGTGGCGGCTGATGGGCAGAAAAAAGGCCCCGGAGGTTCGGGGCCGAGATCACTGCGAAACCATCGAAATCTGCGGCCATTGGAGGCCGTCCGGTAGGTGGGTAGCTACCCTCGGCCCTATGCGGCGGCTCCGATGGGCCAAAACCGCGATTGAGGGCGTTTACTAACGATCCTGTGCTCGGACTCAGGGCCGCTCGTCCCGGACGCAGGGGTATATCCCTCGCAGGCACTGGCAGACAGTCGGCGCCGAGTATCCTACGCGGGCACCAATATCGCGCATTGACAAGCCATCCGCCCGCAGCCGTCGCATATGCTCGATCACGGTTGTTGTGATGCCCGCGCGTCGTCGTGGAGTCACGCCAGCTGGCACTGGTTTTGTGCGCAGCGCCGCACGCAGCGCACTGGCTGACCCATAGCAACCGCGTGATCGCGTCCAACTCTCGATCACAGCCCAGGGCAGGGTGCGCCTGTGCCCAGCCAGCTTATGCCCTGTTGAGTCCGAGGTAGTGCGCAACGTCCGCAGGAACCACGCGAGTTCTTCGAGCGGGATGAAGACCCAGATGGCGCCAGTGTTTGGGCACCTACCATCATGGACGCCTAGCCCGTTGGCGCGTTCGTGCCGCCGCAATCGCCGCGCTTGGATTGCAGGGCTGATGCCCAAGTGCTCACACAACGGCGTGACTGCCACCCACGGGCGGCCGATCACATCAGCTACATGGACGTCCAAGCCGTCCATCGGGAATCGTGCGATTGGTGCAGGTATGTTCATGCTCATGGGCTCCTTAGGCGATCACGCGCAGATAGTCGGGACGGACAGTGTGACGCCGCCGTGCCGGTGGGGGTGCAGACAACTCTGTGGATAACGGCTGGGCCAGCTTGACGAGCAGCCGGTCCAGGCTGTGATGCGCCTGGTCGGCGGCGTCGGCGAGGCCGGTGTGGGTGCGACCGTGGATGTCAGGGGCCTGCGCGACGATGGCGAGGATGCGGCTCAGGCATTTCGCCTGGCGAAGCAGAGCGAGGTACTCGGTGGAGGTGGTGATACCCATGATGATCTCCTGTTGGCGCTTGTCAGGCGCATGAGGTGGCCGGGCGGTAGACAACCGCCAACAGATGCGGCCCGCAGCTTTCCCCCGAAGGGTGTTGTATGGCTGCGGCCACCCGGCCGTAAGATAGTCATGGAGCGCTCCGTTGTTGTCGGGACGGTTCCGTCTGTTGTGAGTGCGGTGTCTAGCCGCAAACCGACGATACCCCGGATCGAACCCGCTTGCAACGCCCGTTGAATCGCGCTTAGATGCCGGGCGCCGGCCTCTCCCGCGCGCGCAACTTTCTTTAGCGCGCGCTACACCCGGCGCGCACGGCGTAGCCCCGAGACTGGGCGACATGCCGAATCCAACCAACGCTATCGAGATTTTCCGCGCCGGCCGGCATATCGACATGTCCGGTCGCGAGGTGGAGATCACCGCCGCCGACGTGGCGGACATCGCCGCCGGCTACAACCCGTCGCTGAGCGAGGCGCCGCTGGTCGTGGGTCATCCGCAGCACAACCACCCGGCTTACGGTTGGGTGCGCGGCCTGCGTGCCGAGGGTGCGCTGCTGGTGGCCGATGCCGACCAGGTCGATCCTGCGTTCGCCGATATGGTGCGTTCCGGGCGATTCAAGAAACGCTCGGCGTCGTTTTTCGGGCCGGCGTCGCCGGGCAATCCGACTCCCGGCAAGCTCTACCTGCGGCACGTCGGATTCCTCGGCGCGATGCCGCCGGCCGTCAAGGGCCTGCGCGATGTGCATCTGGCCGACGCCGACGAGGGCGTGATCGAGTTCGGCGATTTCCGCGAGCGCAGCGCGTTTTCCTCGATCGGCGATGTGCTGCGCAAGCTGCGCGAGAAGTTCATCGCGTCGGACGGCATCGAGTCCGCCGACGCCATCATCCCGCAATACCAGATCGACAACGTGCAGGGCGCCGCGCGCGATGAGGATGTCGCCGATGTCGCCACGCCCGCCTTTGCTACGCCCGCAATCCAGGAGCCCGCCATGCCCAATCCCGCCATCAATCTCGCCGAGCGCGAGTCCGCCATTGCTGCCCGCGAGGCGGCCATCTCTGAGCGCGAGCAGGAAGTTGCCGCCGCAGCCGCTGCCACGCGACGCGCCGAGGCGCTGAGCTTCGTCGAGCCGCTGGTCTCCGCCGGCCGTTTGCTGCCGCGTCAGCAGGCGCCGGTGATCGAGCTGATGCTCGCGCTGCCGGAGCAGCCACTGAGTTTCGCCGACGGCACCACCACCGCCACGCGACCGGCTGGCGACGTGCTGCGCGAGCTGCTCACCGCGATGCCGGTGCAGATCGAATTTGGGGAACGCTCGCGCGATACCGGAGCCGACGGGCAGACCGTCAACTTCTCGGCCCCGGCCAATGTGCACGTCGACCCGGATCGCCTCGCCCTGCATTCCAAGGCCATCGCGTACCAGACCGCCCATCCCGGCACCGACTACCTCACCGCTGCGCGCGCCGTCGGCGCCTGATCGGCCCTCATACATATAAGGACACCGCGACATGACGCAGAACGTCTCCATTCTGACCCTGAGCCTGGCCGTCACGGCCGCGATCACCGCCGAGCGCTTCGTCGATTTGTCCGGCGCGCCGGCCACGGCCGCCGGCAATGCCGTCGGCGTGGCGCGCAGCGACGGCGCCATCGGCGCATTGGTCCCGGTCGATGTGCTCGGCACGGCGGTCGTCACCGCTGGGGCGGCCATCGCCGCCGGTGCCGCGATCGAAGTCGGCGCCACGGGTAAGGCGGTCACCAAGGCCGCTGGCATCGCCGTCGCGCGCGCGCTTCAGGCCGCAGCCGCCGACGGCGAGCGCATCGAAGTAATGCTGATCCCGAACTAAGGACCAAACGACCATGTCCCGATTCTCTCGCTGGATGCTCGCCATCGCGCTGATTACGGCGATGATCCCGTTCCGCGCGCTCGCGAACGCGACAGTCTGCTACGGCGATCTGGACGCCGTTTGCACGCCCCCGACGGACCTGACCGTTCAGCAGGGTGGCGGCAAATGGCGCGTGCGCATCGTCAGCGATGAGCGCATCCGCTGGCAGGCATACGTGCGCAACAACAACACCGGCACGCTCAGCGCGCTGTCCGACATCACCCCGTAACTCGATCGATCAGGAGATACAGATCATGCCCCAGCAGAACCTTGGACAGGCTCGCGTTGTTGACCCGATTCTGTCGGAGCACTCGCGCGGCTACGTGCGCCCCGGCAACGTCGGGCAGTTGCTCTTCCCCGTTGCGCCCGTGCGTGCATACGGAGGCAAGATCATCGAGTTCGGGAGAGAGGCGTTCCGCCTCTACAACTCGCATCGCGCTCCCGGCGCAAATACCAAGCGAATCGATTTCGGCTACAGCGGCAAGCCGTACGCGATCGTTCCTCGCGCCCTCGAAGCGGTTGTGCCGCGCGAAAACCAGAACGATGCTCAGCAGGTTCCGGGTATCGATCTGGCTGCGGAAGCAATTGACCTGGTGCTCGACTCGCAGCAGCTCGAAAACGAAGTCGATGATGCCAACATCGCACGCAACGCTGCCAACTACGACGCCAACCACAAGGTGGCGCTCGTTGGCACCGCGCGATGGACCGGCGCGGCTGGCGATCCGTCGGCAGACATCAACGCGGCGAAAGAGGCGATCAGGGCATCGATTGGCGTGCGGCCCAATACCGTGGTGTTGTCGCCGTCTGCGTTTGCTGCGTGCGAGACCAACGCAAAGATCATCGATCGCCTCAAGTACACCGGCCGTGACAGCGTGACGGTGGAGCTGCTGGCCAAGCTGTGGAATGTCCAGACCGTCGCCGTCGGCGATGCAGTGGTTGCGACCGGACAGAACGATGACTTCGGCGATGTGTGGGGCGACGACGTGATCGTGGCCTATGTCGCACCTGCCGGTGGTGGCTCAAGCCGCAGCCAGCGCAAGCCCTCCTTCGGCTACCGCTACACCATTGTCGGTATGCCGCTGGTCGAGCCGGCGTACTGGGACAACAGCGCGAAATCGTGGGTATACGGCGTCAGCAATGACAGCGCCCCGGTGCTGTCTGGCATGACCGCGGGTTACCTGATCCAGAACGCCGGCGGCCCGGCCGCGTAAGGCGCCGAGTCAGATGACGATCCGGCCCGATCAGTCGGGCCGGATCAGTACCGAGGAGACCGCAATGCCCGAATACAAAGTACTCAGCCCGATCAACGTTGGCGAAGGCATCCAGCGTGACGGCATGGTGACGCTGGCGGCGAAAGACGCTGATCCGCTGGTCGCGCAGGGAATCCTGGCGGCGATTAAGGCGGCCGATGCCGGCAAGTCGGCCAAGGGCGGAAAAGGCAAGTGACCTACCTCACTGCGCTCGACCTGCTGCAATCCCCCGGCGCGTTGGAGCTCGGGCAGGTCGCGTCCGACGAGCACGGCGCGACTGTGGACGCCGTGCTGATGTCGCTCACCATCACCGCCGGCGACCGCACGGCATACACGGCCGATGAGATCGCCAGAGCCGATGCCGCGCTGGTACGTATCGCGCGCCTGATCGCGGACGTTGGCGAGCTGATCGACGGCTACCTGGTCGGCCGCTACCCACAACCGCTCAATCCGGTGCCGGGGATTTTGCGCGCGTGGGCTACCGACATTTTTCGATTCCGTCTGCACGCCAATCTGCAGGACGGCGACCGCAGCCCGGTGTCGGTGCGCTATCGCGACGCGATCAAATCGCTCGGTCTGGTACGCGACGGCAAATTGTCGCTCGGCGGCGCCGATCCTATCGCCACATCCAGCGAGGGTGGGGTGCGGATCAGTGCGCCCGAGCGCGTATTCACCCATGACACGCTGGCGGACTACTGATGCTCGGCCCCTTCGACATCACCCCCGTGATCGATCGGCTACGCGCGTCCGTGCCGACGTTACGCCAGGTCGCCGGCGCGGCCGAGCTCGACGCAGCAATGAACAGCGTCAACGCGTCGACGGTACCCGCGGCCTATGTGTTGCCGGCGCTGGAGTCCGCCGGAGAGACACGGGGATCGTCGCAACGCCTGATCCAGATCGTCAGCGTGACCGTGGCCGTTGTTATTGCTGTACGCAACTATCGCCGCGCCGACCTCGGTAGTGCGGCGGGCGCTGACCTGGGCGGCGTGGTGGCCGCTGTCCGCAGCGCCGTGCTCGGGTGGACGCCGCCAGGCGGCGAGAAACCGTTCGACTTCAAAGCTGGTCGGCTGGAGCGCAGGCAGGACGCAGCGCTCTGGTGGCAGGACCTGTACCGGACCCAATACCGCATCGAGGTAACCGCATGAATCGTGAAATCCCGCTGCCGGCATCCGGCGGCAGCTACACCGTGACCAACGGCAAGTTGGTGAGAGCCGAAGCCCCCACGGCACCCAACCCCGGCAAGTCCGCCGCGAAACGGCGCGATGTGCTCGCCGCACCGGCCGCCGCGCCGGGATATGCGAACGATCCCACCGAAACCCCCGCGCGCAAGCGCGTCAAGGAGTAAGTCATGGCCGTCCTGGAATCCTTCGAGCGTCGCGGCGTCATCCTCAAGAAAGAGGTCACCGAGGGCGTCGACTCGGTGCCAACCGCTGCAGCGAACGGTCTGCTGCTGCTCAACGGCACCAGCAAGATCGAGGCGAACACAGTCGAGCGTGTGATCGACCGGCCGTATTTCGGTCACGATCCGTTCGTTCTGACGCAGTTCCGCGGCACGATCGAGGGCGAGATCGAATTGATCGGCGCGGCGGCGCCTGGCACCGCTTCGCGGCTCAGCACCGCACTGCAGATCGCCGGATTCGCCGAAGCCCTGGACGCCGTGGGTCCGCCGGCGTTCGCACGCTACAACCCGATCAGCACCGGCGTCCCCAGCGGCTCGGCCTACTTCTACCACGCCGGCACGCTCAAGAAGCTGATCGGCGGGCGGGCGTCGATCAGCGGGCTCTCGATGAAGATCGGTGACTACGCCAAGGCCAAGATAACGATACTGGGCAACGTTGCCGGCGACGTCACCGAAGTAGCACTGCCCGACATCGATGTCAGCGGGGTGCAGACGCCCGTTGCCATCACGGCCGAGACCTTCACGCTCTCGCTCAACGGGTTCAACGTGGACGGCGTCGAGTTCAACTCCGATCTGGGCATCGACGTGGGCATTACGGAGCACTCCGAAGCGCGGCTCGCGCGCATCCGCGACCGCAAGCCCACCTTCGACTGCTCTTTCTATCGCCCGGCGAAGGCGGACCTCGACGTGTACGCCCTGCAGAAGGCGCACACGCTGATCCCGATCATCGCTCTGGTCGACGGTGGCGTCGGCAAGCTCACCCGCGTGACGGTTGGCTTTGGGCAGATCGAGAAGGTCGAGGAAGTCGAGCTCGATAAGGACTTCGGCTACAAGATCAGCGGCCGTTGCATCCCGAGCGCCGGCAACGACGAGATCAAGATCGAGTTCGAGTAACCGATCAGCGCCAGCATCACGCGAACGCCTCAACCCACAGCGGCCGGATACCCGGCCGCGATCACAACCAAGGAATTCACATGCTCAAGTTCGTCAAGACCGACACGTTCCGCGCCAACGTCAACGTATGCTTGCCGGGAAGCGATCCGCAAAAGCCGGTCGAAGGCTCTTTCGTCGCGACATACAGGCACTTCGATCGCGCCGGGTTCGAAGCACTGGTCGACGAGCAACTCGGCGATGCGGCGTTCCTCGGCCGCGTGCTGGTGGCCGTCGACGGTATCGGCGACGACAGCGGCAACGCGATTGCGCCGGAGGCACAGCGTGAGCTGGTGATCAGCGACATCGCCCTGGGCGCCGCTGCGGTGCGAGCGTTCGTCGAGAACCTGTCCGGTGCGGCCGCAAAAAACGCCAAGCCGTCGCGCGCGCGCTAAGCGGGGTCCGAGCGACGGATGAGGATGATCGATCAACCGGCCACGAGCTACAGCACGGCACCCACGCGGGTGCCGACTGGCTGCGCGCGGTCGATGCCGGAGAAACCGGCGAGCGCGTTGTCGACGTGCTCGCTTGCAATTGGAATGCGCTGTGCGTCTACCAGCACTGCGCGCAGCAAGTGGTCGGCGGCGGGTTCGGCATGGTCCACCTCGGCGTCTCCGCTGCAGAGTGCAGAGCAGCGATCGCGCTGCTGCGCCCGCCGCGAACTCGCTGGGCGGAGATCCTCGACAGCGTTCAGCACATTGGCCAAATCGTTGCCGCTGAACTCAATCGGCGCGTGCGGCGCGGGTGATGCCGTTCCCCACTCGCACGGAGTGACTGTCGATGTCTGACCAGACCGTCACTCTGCGCATTCGCACTGACGCCGGCGGCACGGTCACCGCTGTACAGGGCGTCGTGGCGGAGGTCGACAAGATTGGCGGGGCGGCGCAGCGTGCCGGTCGCGAGTCCGGGGCTGGGTTTGCGCAGACACGCACGTCGGCATCCACAGCAGCCGAAGTGGTGCGCAATCTGCGACAGCAGGTGCTCGGGTTTTTCGGCATCGCCGCTGGTGCTGCAGCGATACGCACGGTCGTCGGTCTCGCCGATGAGTACACCAATCTGCAAAGCCGCATCCGCCTGGTCACGGACAGCCAGGCGCAGGCCAATGCGGTCGGTGCGCAAGTGTTCCAGGTCGCCCAGCAGACGCGCAGCGAGCTGTCGGCAACCGGACAGCTCTACACGACGCTGGCGCGCAGCACCGCCGACCTCGGCCTGAGCCAGCAGCAACTGGCGCAGATCACGCGGACGGTCAATCAAACGTTCACGGTGTCTGGCGCGTCGGCGGATTCAGCGCGGGCTGCCATCGTGCAGCTCTCGCAGGGTCTCGCGTCCGGCGCGCTGCGTGGTGACGAGTTCAACAGCGTCGCCGAGCAAGCACCCATCATCATGGACGTGCTCGCCAAGAGCCTCGGCAAGTCGCGTGGCGAACTGCGCGAGTTTGCCGCGCAGGGCGGCATCACCGCCAAAATCCTCACCGACTCGCTGTTGGCCGGCGCTGTCGATGTGCAGACGCAATTCGACGGCATGGCCGTCACCATCGGCGGCGCGACAACGCAGATCAGCAATGCGTTCACCCGATTCGTCGGCGAAACCAGCAACGCCAGCGGCGCGGCGTCGGGGCTGGCTTCGCTGTTGTCAGGGATCGCCAACAACTTCACCGCGCTGGCCTCGGCGTCGTTGGTGGTCGGTGCCGCGTTCGGCGTGCGCTTGGTCGCGCAGCTCGGCGCGTCGGCGCTGGCGTGGGCCGCGAACGGGTTGCAAGTCGTGGGGTACAACGCATCCCTGCTGCGGCTCGGCGCGACATCGCCTGTCGTGGTGGCAGGTTTGCGCGGTGTTACCGTTGCCGCCTCTGGCCTATCTGCTGCGCTCGGGCCGATTTCGCTCGCGATCGCTGCAGTCGGTGCGCTGGCTATCGGTCTGTCGTCTGCGATTGTCGCCGAGCGCGAGCGGCGACAGGCGTTCGAGGTCGGCATCGACAGTCTGCGGTCCACCGCTGACGAGGCCAATCGGCTGGCGATTGGCTATCGTGATGTCAACGCGCAGGTGCCGCCACTTGCAGCGTCCATACGGCAGTTGTCCGCATCGACGCAAGCGAGCACGCAAGCACAAACAGACCTCAACGTACAGCGAGAACGGCTACTGCTGCTGATACGCGCCGAGCTGGGCCTGAGCGCCTCCCTGGCACAGGCGCAAGAGCGCGCTGCAGGCGGCACGCTCAGCGTTGCACTGGCTCGGCAGGTCGAGGAGTTCAACCGACTGGAGACGGCAACGCGATCGGTTATCACGGCCAACACCGATTTGAGCACCGCGCTGTTCAACCGGCTGGCCCCGGCGTTCGGGTCAACGAGCGACGCGATCGACCGCGTCGGGAAAGCCGATGGGCTTATCGATACGTTTGAACGGATCGGCGACGCCGCAGCTGAGCTGTCCGCGCAGGTGCGCGGGCTCACAGTTGCGGAGTCAGCGTTTTCCGCATTCAGCGCCACGCTAAAAACGCAATCTGCAGAGGCTGACAAAGCGCTGGCAAATGCCGGCAAATCCGCAATACAGGTGGCGCAAGCGTTCGTCGACGCGGGGATCGAAGCGGCGGCTGCATCAGGGAATCTGACAGATGAGCTGATCGCCCAAGGTCGCGCGTACGTCGACACGGTTGCAAAAATCGAGTCGGCAAAGAGCGCGGTAAAGGACTTCGGACGCGCGCAGCGCGATGCAGCGCAGGCGACGGAAGAAGCGCGCAAGGCCGGCGAAACGTTCCGCGCGGAAACCGCAAAGATGGTTTCGCAACTCGCCGGACCATCGGCCGAGGCGTTCGCCGAATACGCATCGCAAATCGCAGAGGCCAACGCGCTGCTCGCGCAGGGCGGTATCAGCGTCGGCGATTTCGCAGCACGCCAAGCGGTGGCTCTGGAGGCGCTCAATCGTACCACCGACGCGATTGCAGCTCAGCGCGCACCCATCGACCAGATGCTCGCCGACCTGCAATTCGAGGCGACACTGTTCGGCCTGAGCAACACCGAGCGCGAGGTCGCTATTGCGCTGCGACAGATCGAGGCGGACGCGATCGAGAACAACAAGACCCTGACCGAGGCCGAGATCGAAGCGCGCAAGCGCGAGGTGGCCGAGCTCATCAGTGCGAACGCTGCGCAGGCGCAGGTTGCTGACGCCGCTGCGCAGGCCGCCAGTGACTATCAGCGGGCGTGGCAAGGCGCAACTGATTCGGTGGCGCGTGCGTTCGGCGATTTCGTTGTCAGCGGCGCGCAGAAATTCAAGTCGCTCGGCCAGAGCCTAAAGAACATCGCAAAATCATTTCTGGCCGATCTGGTGGCAATGTTCTTGCGCAATCAGTTGACGTTGCGCGTTACCGGCGCAGCCGGCGGACTCGGCGCGTCCGGCAGTTCGTTCGCGAGCTCGCTCAGCGGGCTGTTTGGTCAGGGCAGCGCAAGCAGCAGCCCATTCAACGGCTCAGGCCCACTCGCATCCTTCGCCGGGCAGGGTACAGCGACGAGCCAGAGCGGGTTCTCTGGATTTTTCAGCCAACTGTTTAGCCAGGGTGGCCAGGGCGGCAGCAGCTCGGGCGGTTTTGGCGGTGGCGCGAGCGTCGCAGGCGGTATCGGCGGCGGGCTGTTCGGTGGGCTGATCGGCGGGAAGGCAGGCGCCACCGGCGGCTCGATCGGCGGCTCGATCGGCGGCAATTTCGGGCCGTGGGGCGCCGCGATCGGCGCAGTGATCGGCAGCGTCGCCGGCACGATCATCGGCAACAAGTTCCAGACCGTGCTTTCGGGGTCGAATATCAGCATCGGTGCAGGCGGCGCCGTGGGCTCGCTGTTCGAGGATCAAAAGAAGAAGGGCGGGTTGTTCGGATCGAACAAACGCCGAACCAAGACCAGCGATCTTCCCGCCGACGCGCAGCAGGCAATCGATGATTTGTTCAACGCGGTGAGCAACTCAGTCGCTGCGGCCGCTGCATCGCTCGGCATCGACACGCCGGCAATTGTCGCCGGTGCATTTCGTCAAGAGTTCGACAAAAAGGGCAACCTGAAACGCGAGTTCAGTACGATCGCCGGGCGCGTCGTCGATGAGACGCAGGCGCAATTCGCACAGCGGCTACAGGCCCTGAACATCGTTGCTGTGATCGACAAGGCGCTTGGCAGCAGCGAGGCATCGCAGGTGGCCGAGCAGTTTGCCGGCAACGCCGATAAGCTGTTGCAGGGTGCACAATTTTTGCTCGGAGCGTCGGTCGATCTGCGAAACGGATTCAACCTGCTCGGCGATGGTTCGCTGTCGCGGATCACGGGCTTCACAGTCGAGCTTGCCAATGCCGGCGAACCGCTGGTGGAAACGTATGCGCGACTGGTTGCAGGATCGGCGTTGCTCGATGAGGCGCTCAAACTGTCCGGCGTGTCGATCGACGGCAGCCGCGAGCAGTTCGTGCGGTTTTCCGCTGGGATTGTTGACGCCGCGGGCGGGCTGGATCGCGCCACGTCGCTGTGGCAGGGGTATTTTCAGCGGTTTTTCAGCGACAACGAACGTGCAGCGAGTGCACTCAGCACTGCACAAACCGCTGCGCAGACACAAGTCGGAGACATCGGTTTAACAGCTAGCGATTTCGCCAGCACTGAGGGCCTGGCGCAGTTCCGCGAGCTGTTCGAGGAGGTACTGCCGACACTGTCCGCTGACGCCGTTGTGCAGTGGCTTGAGGCGGCACAGGCTATTGGCGCCGTGATTGATGCGCAGGACGCGCTCAATCAAACCCTCGGGGAGACGGTCCAGGCGGTTGATGAGGCGGCGCAGGCGCTGGCCGAGGAATTGGCTGCGATGCTTGATGGCGTGCGGGCGCAGGCACGCGACGCTGCCGACGCGTTGGCGGATTTCGGGCTGTCCGACCTCGCCGCTAGGCTAGCTCAGGTTGCTCGCGAGACCGGCCGAGCGATCGATGCCGCGACGGCGCTGGGTGCAACAGAGTCCGACCTCGCAGAGATTCGTGCACTGGGCGTTGCCCGCGCTGAGCTGATTCAGCGGCAGGCGCGGGCCGATTTGGCTGTGTTGCTGGATGGCGTTTCACAGTCGCTGTTCGAGCTGGACGCAACCCCGCTCGAAACCGAGCTGTCGCGCATCGCGCTGGCGATGCAAGCCACGCTGGATCAGGCCAGCGCGCTGGGCGCGACCGAAGCCGAGCTGGCGCGCATTCGCGAGCTGGGCGCGCGGCAGGCGGAGCAAGCGGCGACTGCGCAGCGCGCGCAGCTCACGGACTTGCTCGGCGGTGTGTCGCAGTCGCTGTTCGAGCTGGACGCAACCCCGCTCGAAACCGAGCTGTCGCGCATCGCGCTGGCGATGCAAGCCACGCTGGATAAGGCCAGCGCGCTGGGCGCGACCGAAGCCGAGCTGGCGCGCATTCGCGAGTTGGGCGCGCGTCAATCTGCCGCCGTGATAGAGACCGAGGTACAGCGACTGCGCGACGCCTTCGGACAGCTTGCGCAATCGATCGGGCAGACCCGGCAGAGCATCGCAGACGACATCCTCAATATTCGCCGCACGCAGCCGGGGTTCAGCGAGTCCGGTTTCCAGTCGAGTCGCATCGGCGACCTGCGCGCGCAGCTCGACGGTGCGGTCGATCCGCAAGAGCGCATCGGCCTGATCGATCAGATCAGGCAGGCGACGTTGGCGCGCTTCAACGCCGAGCTGGCTGCGATCCAACAGACGGATCAGGCACAACAGCAAGCGTCACAGGCCGCCCAGCAAGCGATCGCTGCGCAGCGCGAGGCGCTGTCGCGGCTGCGCGATTTTGCGGACGGCCTCGGGCTGTCCAGCAACTCTCCGCTGACGGCGTTTCAACGGCTGGATGTCGCGCGCTCGCAGTTCGACAGCCTGTTGGGGCGCGCGCGCGGCGGCGACACGGATGCGATCGGCGGTTTGCAGCAGGCCGCCGATGCGTTGCTGTCGGAGAACCGCAACGTATTTGGTGTCTCGCAGATCGCGGTCGACGAGTTCAATCGCGTTCAGCAGGAACTGCGCGCCGTGGCCGGACAGGGAGTGCGCGGTGTCGCATCGTTCAGCGATCCATTTCAGCGCGCGAGCATCGACACGGCAAGCCGCATCGCACAATTGCAGGCCGATGCGATCGGCGAATTGCAGTCGCTCGACGATACGCTTGCCGCGCTGCGTCTCACGCAAGAAGCGCAGACCGAGGGAAGCGTCGAAGCGCTACGTGCGCGCTCTGATCAGGCCGAAGTGCACAAGGACGAGATCGTTGCTCACATCCTGCCGATCGTCGATGCAATAAGCCAGGGCAAGATTACCGGCGATCAGCAACTTGCTGAGGCTCGCCGGCAGACGGACGCGCTGCAGGCGGTCCTCATTGGCGTTGATGGTCAGCAGGCGGCGACAAGCGCGTTCCTCGACAAGTTCCTGGTCTGGATGGGCCAGCAGAAAGATCAGAGCGATCAGCAGCAGGCCGAGATCGCGCGCATGGCGCGCGCGATCGAGACGGCAGTAAAGGCGGTGCGCGCATGATCGACGCACTGCTGCGCTCCGGCGATCCGATCGTTGTGCTGCTCGAAGCCGAGTCGAGCGCCGGCCCGCGTTATTGCAGCAACGCTGGCTACGTTTCGGCGTTGGACGATGCGACGGCGCCGAATCGGCCCTATCCGGATTGGCTGATCGGTGTGCCGGAGATCCGCGACGAGTTGCCCGATGGGCTGTTCGGACGCAGCAGCATCGGCTGGTCCGAGTCCGTCATCAGCAATCCGGCCGGAATCCGCGACGCCTGGCTCAATGAAGCGTGGGACGGGCGACCGGTTCGCCTGCTGATCGGCGCAGCCAGTTGGGTACTGGCGGATTTCGAGGTCGTGTTCGGCGGCATCGCGACAGGCCTGCAAGCCGACGGCGATGGCAACCTGCGGCTGCAACTGCGTGATGCGCGCGAGGCGCTCAACCGCCCGGTGCAGGCTGCGCTGCTCGCGTCCGGCCCGGCAGCGAATGAGCCGCGACCGATCTTGTTGGGCGCGGTGTTTAACGTCGAGCCGCCGAACATCGATGCGGCGCTGCACCGCTACGAAGTACACGATTCGACCGTCACGGCAATCCCCGATGTGCGCGTCGGTGGACTCACCGTCAGCTACACCGCCGACGCAGCCAACGGCCGCTTCGACCTCGGTGTTTCGCCGGCCGGACGGGTCACCACGGATGTCACTGGCCCGCTGTCAGCCGCAGGGCAGATACTCGCCGAAATAGCGGCGCGCGCCGGACTGGCGTTGACCGACGCGGCCGCGTTGTCGGCGCTCGATTCCGCAGCACCGTACGCGCTTGGCCTGTGGATCGGTGAGCGGGCCAATACGCTCGACGTCCTGGATGAGATCGCCAGCAGTGTTGGCGCATGGTGGACGGTGGATGCGCTCGGCCGGCTCACCGCCGCACAGGCTGGCATCGGCACACCAGTGCTCATCCTCACCGCCGACGATTTCGCGGCGCAAAAGCTGGAGCTGGTGGATGTGCAGATGCCGGCGTGGCGTGTGCGCGTTGGGTATCGCCACAACTGGTCCGTGCAGACAGACGGGTTGTTCGCGGCCGTGGCCGAGGACACGCGCCAACGGTTCGGCCGCGAGTACGACATCGCGGAGGCCAACGATCCGTCGGTGCAAGTGCTGCACCCGCACGCCCGCGACCCCGACGTTGCCGGCACGCTGATCGTCGGTGCGGCCGATGCGGCAGCCGAGGCGGCGCGCCGCCTGGCGCTGTTTGGCGTGCAGCGGCGTGTGTATCGCGCGGTCTGCACACGTCGTGCGTGGCCGTTGCGCGCCGGACAGACAGTGACAGTGCAGTATCCGCGATTCGGGCTCGGCGCCGGCGTCGATCTGCTGATCACGCGCGTCTCGCGCCGGCTCGACAGTCGCACCACGGAGGTGACGTTGTGGGGCTGATCATCATCCCGTGCGCGCTCACCGACGATGCTGCGCTCACCAGCACGCCGGCTGCGGTTGCCGGGCTCGGCCCCGATAATCTGAAACTGTCGGATCGCGGATTGATCTGGCGTGTGCTAGGTGACACTGCAAGCGTCAGCGTCGAGCTGCCGGCGATCCGCCGCATCGGAGGGATCGTTCTCTGGCGGCACACGCTCACGTCGCAAGCCACGTGGCGTGTGCGCATTTGGTCCGGTGCCGCGCAGACTGGCGAACAGACCTACGACAGCGGCGTGGTTCAGGCGGTGCCGCCGAAAGCGCTGGGCGATTTGGATTGGGGCATCGATCCGCTCGGCGCGTCGATCGACGGGCAGGACTTTAGCCCACTGATTCTGCCGGGCAACGTAGTCGCGCGATCGATGCTGATCGATATCACGGACACGGGTGCGGCCCAGATCAATGTGGGTAGGCTCTTTGCGGGCGAGGCAGTCGCACCTGAGGTTACGTTCGGTTGGGGGTCAAGCGTCACTTGGGAGCGCAATCGCCGCGCCACCCGCACCGCATCCGGCGGTTTGCGCGTCGAATCCGACCCGCCGTACCGCGTGCTGCGCATCGAGCTGGCCCACATCACACCCGACGAGCGCCGCATCTTCGCTGACTTGTTGCGCGATACGGGTAACGCACGCGAGGCGTGGATCAGCGCGAGACATGGCGAAGGCGGGCGCTTCGAGTCCGATCATGCGCTGCTCGGGTACCTGGTCGACAACCCCGCGCTCACCCGCGAGCAGGGCGTGCGCTACACCCTCCCAATACAGATCGAGGAATCCTGATGGCTGACTGGTCCGACATTGCATTTTCGTTCGCCCAGACCGACTACATCGCCGATCTGGAACAATTACGCATTCGGTCGCAAACCGTCGCGACCGAGGTTGAGCAGGCGCACGGTGGCAGCGCATCGCTGAGCGCGCGGCTGGCGCTGCTGGTTGCCAGCAGCGGGCTCACTGCAAATCTGAGCGCGGGCGGCTGGCGCATCACCGGTCTGGGCGACCCGGTCGACCCGCAGGATGCCGCGACCCGCGCGTGGGTTGCCGCGCAACTGGTGGGCGGTGGCTCGCCGGCCGACATCCCGATCACATCGCTCAACGTCGGCACGCTGGCAGACGGCGATGTCGCCGTGCGCAGCGGTGCCGGCGTTTCTGGCCGCTCGCTGGTCAGCATTTCTCTCGACGAGTTGGGTGCTGTCGGCATCCCCGACGGGCATGTGCCGGTTTCGCTCACGCAAGGCGTTGTGTACGTTCCGTTGATCGCGGCGGCCGTTGGGCTGGGCAACGTCAACGACGTCGCCGATGCCGACAAGCCAGTGTCTACGGCACAGCAGGCCGCGCTCGACGAGAAAGCCTCATTGAGTGGTGCCGCGTTCACGGGTCCGGTGACACTGGCAGGCGTCCTCGCCGGCTATCTTGGCGTGCCGATGACGACGCGAGCGTCTGGCTACGTGTACACGCGGGATGACCTGGGTCGCGGTGCGCGCAAGGCCACCACTGCGGCACACACGTTCACCATTCCGGCGGACGCAACGGAGGCGTTCACTGACGCTGACGACGGTGCCATTGTTGCCGGTTTCAACGTGGCCGCCTCGGGCAACATCTCGCTCGTCGGAGCGGCCGGCGTGACGCTGCATCTCGCCGGCACTGCGATGACCGGCACTCGGACAGTAGCGCCGTGGGGGGGATTCACTGCAATTCGCGTCGGCGCAAATCGGTGGTTCGTCGCTGGGCCGGGGGTGACGTAATGACTGGTGTGTTGACTCTGATAGTGTTTGGCACAGGCGCTACAGTTCCTGGCGCTCCGACGATCGGCACTGCCACACCCGGCAACCTGTCGGCAACAGTGACGTTCACCCCACCCGGGGACAATGGCGGTAGCCCAATCACCAGTTACCAGGTGAGAGACTTCTTCGGCACGCTGCGGGGCACTGGCGCCGGTTCCCCGATTGTTGTCACCGGTCTGGTGCGGGATGTGCCGTATCAGTTCAAGGTTCGAGCCGTCAACGCTGTCGGGCAGGGGCTGGACTCTGCGTTCAGCAACAGCTTCAACGCATTCACAGTGCCAGGCGCTACGACGATCGGAACGCTCACAAAGACCGGAGCCGGCGCGGCCAGCGTCACCTTCACTGCGCCAGCGGACAACGGCGGCAGCTCGATCACGAGCTATCGGGTCGAGTTCACAGACCATCTTGGCGACAGCGTCACCGCGACAGGATCGGGCTCGCCGATTGCGACGAGTGCGCTCGTCGTCGGTCGTACGTACTGGGCCAAAGTCCGGGCGATCAATGCTGCAGGCTTCGGTGCGGCTTCCGCGCAGTCCAACACAATCGTTGCTTAAGGAGGCACGCATGAACGCACGAATTGAGACACTTCCGGCCGGCGTCACCGCCGTGGTGCTTGCTCCGTTGACGTCGATCCGATGGGACCCTGAGACCGATACAGGGTCGATCATGTTCGACACCAGGCGCTTCCTCAGCGACGCGCAGGGTGTCGTGATACCTGGGCGTTCGTTCGAAAGTGCCGGCAGTTTCAGCATTGCGCTCGATCAGATTCTGGCGCGGCGCTTCGCTCCGGCAGGTGCACTCGATCCGGTCACGGGTGCTGATCTTTCTGCCATCAGTAGCGCTGGTGTGATGTCGATTCTCAAGGCCGCGTTTGACGCCTTGTACAACGAGCAGTTTCCCCAGCCCGCCGCGTAGGGTTGGACAAAAGCGAGGCAGCGGCCCGACGTTAGCGCGTCGAGCCGCTGCCCTTACCACGCGAATCTCCCGCGTGCTCAGGCCAAGGCCTCGCCACCTCCGCGGAGGCGAGGCAACTGTGGCATGTTGCAATCTCAGGAGATGAGACGTGGTCAAACCCATTGTCCCGGTTGTCCCATGGCCGGGCGGAAAGCGCCGGCTGGCCCCGAAGTTGCTTCCGCTCTTTCCCAACCACACATGCTACGTCGAGCCGTTCGCGGGCGGTGCAGGGCTGTTCTTTCTGCGCCCCGAGCCCGCGAAGGTTGAGGTGCTCAACGACATCAACGGCGAGCTGGTCAACCTCTACCGCGTGGTTCAACATCACCTGGACGAGTTCGTCCGGCAATTCCGGTGGGCGCTGTATAGCCGGCAGTCATTCCTCTGGGCCAAGGCACAGCGGCCCGAGACCTTGACCGATATCCAGCGTGCTGCGCGCTTTTTCTACGTCCAGAAGGCTGCCTTTGGGGCGAAGGTGGTAGGCCAGACCTTCGGTGCAGGCCCTAGCGCACCCCGCTTGAACCTGACCAGGCTCGAAGAGGACCTGAGCGCAGCCCACTTGCGTCTGGCCGGCGCTGTGATCGGGCACCTGCCGTGGCAGGACTGCATGGCGCGCTATGATCGCGCCGGCACCTTCTTCTTCCTTGACCCACCCTACTGGCAGGTGGAAGGCTACGGTGTCGAGTTTGACCTTTCCCAGTACCAGGCGCTGGCCAGCACTATGCGCACGCTCAAGGGCAAAGCCCTGCTGACCGTCAACGATCATCCCGACATGCGAGCGGCCTTTGCCGGCCTTCGGTCTGTGCGTGTCACGACCCGGTACACCATCGGCGCCAGCGCCGCCAGCCGCGCCGCCGTGCGCGGTGAGCTGGTCATCCGCAACTGGTGATTAGCCACCCTTTGAACAGCCTACAATGCCCCTTCAACCCCTATGCAAACCAAGTGTCGCGTTTTTACAAACCAAGTGTCGCCTTACACCCAAGCACCGCCGCCATCGTGCGGGTACTCCAGTGGGTGGCCCCTGCGGGCGTCGCTTGGGTGGTCAGCTCCACCAGCTTGGGCACGTCCACCTTTACCGGCGGTGCGCCACGCGGCAGGTCGCGCGCGATCCCTTCCA
>JAUXUI010000023.1 GCA_030681035.1 Lysobacteraceae bacterium
CCGAGATTTCGATCGCCATCGCCATCTGGCACACTGCGTTCTGGATCGCCGTCACTGCTGTCATTGCCGTATCTCCTCTTTTGTCGGATGGGGATCGCAGTGTCGGCGATCCGCCTTCGGGCTCATAGGGTCTACGGCAACCTGTCAGAGTGATCGTTGGTGCGGATACTCGCGCCGCCGGAGCACGTCGAGTAGATCAGCACCAAGCCCGACAGGCTGCTAGCCCAGACGAGCGGGCTTAACTTGGGTGGATTGGCTGTAGCCTGCCCTCGAATGCTTTAATCGGGGGCGGGCATGACGACGCTAATATGCGCCGCCATTCGGGTCTGACGTGTTGCAAGCCAAAGGCGCCTTCGGGCGCCTTTGGCGTTTGTGGGGCAGTGAGTTGGCATGCCCAGAGCGCATTTCCGGCAGCAAGAACGGCACTATCGCAATGCTGCAATGCAACTGTCACATTGCCCGGATACGCTGTTAAACTATGGTTAACCGAAGGCGCCTTTGCGGGGGTTATGCAAGGTGGCTTCAGGGGCTCGCATCGAACTGTTTCATGGCATTGAGCGGGCTTGGCGCCGGCTCGTTCGAGGCATAACCATTGTTTGGCCAACGCATCGTTACGCAACCTAAAGAAGGGCACAGAAATGATCAATCGAAATCAGCTTCGTTTGTCGCGGCTTACGCTCGGCCTGATGGCCGCGCTGGCAACGGCACCGGCGTTTGCGCAAAGTACTTCGGCCACGGTCGCGGGTCGTATCGTCAATGAACAAGGCGCGGCGGTAGCGGGTGCGACCGTTGAAATCGTCCACCAGCCGTCGGGCACCACCAAAATTGTCACCACCGACGCAGATGGCCGGTTCAGTACCCGCGGCTTGCGCGTGGGTGGCCCTTACGTCGTCAAGGCAAGTAAAGACGGCAGCATCGATGCAACGAAGACCAATGTGTTCACTACGTTAAGTGACGCCACGCCGGTCGAGCTCACGCTGAATGCCGATGCGACGCGGCTTGAATCGGTTGCAGTGATCGGTAGCCGCCAGCCGTCGGTGTTCTCGCCCGACAACATGGGCGCAACGACCAACATCACCGCCGAGCAGATTTCGGAAATGCCGTCGATCGGCCGCACCATCCAGGACTACGTGCGTTTCGATCCCCGCATTGTGCAGACCGACAAGGAGCGCGGCGAGATTTCTGCGGCCGGGCAGAACAACCGCTTCAACAATATCCGTATCGACGGCGTGCCGACGAACGACCAGTTCGGTCTGAACCCGTCGGGCCTGCCGGCCGTCAACAATCCGATCTCGATCGACTGGATTCAGAGCTTCAATGTTGGCATTTCCGATTTCGACGTGACGCAAAAGGACTTCGTTGGCGCCAACATCAACGCGGTGACCAAGAGCGGTGGCAACGAGATACACGGCTCGGCCTACGGCGTGTACCGCAGTAGCGACATGGTTGGGCAAAACTTCAACGCCTTTGATGAGGAATACACCTACGGCGCCTACGTGTCCGGCCCGCTGATCAAAGACAAGCTGTTCTTCTTCGTCGGCTACGAGGAGTTCGAGCGCACCAAGATCGCCCCCGATGTGGGTGTAGAGGGGTCCGGCGCGAGCACGATCGCTCGTGGCGTGACGCAAGCCGACGTGGATCGCATCAGCGAAATCGCGCGTAGTTTTGGCTTGGAGCCGGGTACCTCCGATAGCGGCAACGCCAACAACACCGACACCAAATATCTGGCGAAATTGGATTGGAACATCAACGATGATCATCGGCTGACGCTTCGCTACAACCAGACCGACGGACAGGTGCAGCGCCTCCCCAACCTGAGTGCGAATGCGTTCTCACTGTCGTCGAACTGGTACCAGGACAACATCAAGTTCGAGAGTTGGGCGGCCCTGCTGTACAGCAATTGGTCCGACAACTTCTCGACCGAGGCGAACATTTCGTACTCGACGTATGACTCAGTACCTTCATTCGAGACAGCATCAGCGCCGCAGGTTCGCGTCAACGTGCCATCGGGTACCGGTGTATTCTTCGGTACCGAGCGATCACGCCAGGCCAACATCCTTGGCGTGGACACGCTGACCGCATATTTTGCGGGCGATTGGGTTCTCGGCGATCACAGCATCCGCTTTGGCTTTGACTACGAAGACAACGACGTTTTCAACCTGTTCTTGCAAGACGTATTTGGTAACTTCACCTTCAACAGCATTGCTGATTTCGCTGCTCAGCGCTGGCGTTTCTTCACATTGCAGCAGTCGAACACCGGCAATGTGCGCGATGCGGCGGCTGACTTCGGTTTTGGCAACCTCGGTCTGTTCCTGCAAGATACGTGGCAGGTCAATGACAATCTGACCGTCATGGCGGGTGCGCGTTGGGACAAGACGCTGATTCAGAGTCGCCCACAGTTCAACCCAGCCGCGCAATCCGCTTTCGGACTCACCAACACCGACACCAACGACGGGCAGGGTACATTCCAGCCTCGTGCCGGTTTCAACTATACGTTTGACTCCGAATTGCAAACACAGATTCGCGGTGGTGTCGGGTTGTTCCAGGGGTCGGCGCCAGGCGTGTGGGTGTCGAACATTTTTTCCAATCCGGGCGTGCTCAGCACAATCTTCCCCGGGCAGAACGGTGTTGGGTTCGATGCCGACCCCGGTAACCTGACCCCTCCGGCTGCAACGCCACCAGCCTCGAACGTCGATTTCCTCGATCCGAGTTTCCAGCAGCCGACCGTGTGGAAAATGAACCTAGCGATTGAGCGTGAGCTGCCGTGGTACGGTCTGGTTGCGAGCGTCGAGTATCTGCGCAATGAAGTGGACGAAGCAGTGACGTTCACCAACCTCAATCTTGGCGATGCGACGGGTGTGCTGCCGGATGGTCGCGAGAGCTTCTGGACGCGAATTGATCCCACCGCATTCAACTCGAATGGCGCAACAGGTGGTAATCAAAGCCGGTCGCAGCGCAATCGCAGCTTCAACAATGTGATTTTGCTCGGCAATACCAGCAAGGGCTCGAGCGACAACCTGACCCTGGCACTTGAAAAGCCGTATAGCGACAACTGGTCGGCCAAAGTCGCATACACCTTCGGTGACTCCAACGAGGTCAGCCCTGCCACCTCATCGGTCGCGTTTTCAAACTGGAATGGCCGAGCGATCTTCAACCCCAATGAGCAGATCAATTCAACAGCACGTTCTGAGACGCGTGATCGCATCACTGCCATGGCGACCTACACCATTCCGTGGGCGACAGACGTTGAAACGACGTTTGGCCTGTTCTACGAAGGGCGATCGGGCCGGCCGATCAGCTACACCTTTGTCGGCGATGCCAACGGTGACGGACAGAACGGTAATGATCTGTTCTATATCCCGAACCCGGGCGAAGTGGCGTTTACTGCCGCGTCGTCGGCAGCAGATATCGCCGCGTTCCAGTCGTTTATCGACAACAACAGCTTCCTGAGCAGTCAGCGCGGCAGTGTTGCAGATCGAAGCAGTGACCGCGATGGCTGGGTCAACCAGGTCGATCTGCGAATCTCGCAATCGTTCCCCGGTGGCTGGGGCAACAAGGCCGAGATTTTCCTGGACATCCAGAACATCGGCAACATGATTGACAAGGACTGGGGCCACATCAACGAGGTGGCATTCCCGTCATCGTTGCAGATCGCCCGATTCGCTGGCGTCAACGCGAATGATCAGTTTGTGTTTGATGTATCGAGCTTCGTCAACGAATCGACTGGCGCGGTTTCCTTGCCATCCAAGAATCGTCGCGACGTTGTCGGTGAATCGCGCTGGTCAGCGCAGGTCGGTTTTCGCTACACGTTCTGATCCGCTTCAGCGTACGTAACAACAAAACGGCCGGCGCTTGCGTCGGCCGTTTGCCGTTGGTGGGTTCAATGTAGGATGGGTAGAGCGTAGCGAAACCCATCGTCCTGTGCTGGATTCCCGCCTTCGCGGGAATGAGCGGTGTTTGTTGCGCGATCAGTTCGCCAATATTTTACTTCGCCCAGGGAAACAGCACCGCCGGGAAATCCGCCGCCGAGCGGCGGCCTTTGTCTTCAGTGCGCAAAGTCGGGCGCGGCGAGCCGTCGGATACCACCAGCTTGCGATAGAGATGCCAGGTGGCGTGGCCGAGTACCGGCATCACCACGGTCAATCCGAGAAACAGCGGCAGCGAACCGATCAGGAGCAACGCGGCGACGATCGCGCCCCACAGCGCCATCGTTCCCGGGTTACGCAGCACGGCGCGCACCGATGTCAGCAGCGCCACCGCGACGCCGACGTCGCGGTCGAGCATCAGCGGGAACGACACCGCGCTGACCGCGAGCACCAC
>JAUXUI010000027.1 GCA_030681035.1 Lysobacteraceae bacterium
CATCGTAGTAGGTAGTCGCAAGGTATGCAATGGATACCTCACACGCCTCGCGAGACGGGTGGCCCAGCCAACCCTTGGCGTTCCCAGGGAAGCTTGGCGACAAGCTCACATCGGGGCGGACTGCTGCTTGATTGGCTCCGTCCCCTTTAGCTCCAGAGATGTCGGATGCTATAAAGCTAGACCCTCGCCTGATCTGACCCCTCGCCTGATCATCGTGTCGCGTTACGCGATCAGGTGGGATCGTCCGCGTCGCTTGATGCCAGCATGTCCGATACCGCCAATTCCAGCGGCGGCAGGTGCTGACGCACAACAGCGATCACGGTCTGCGCATCAATCTCGCCCAGATAGTTATGCACGAGAATATTGCGAAATCCGCTGATCTGCTTCCACGGAATTGCCGGGTACCGCTGTTTCAGGCTATCGGGCAAGCGCTGTGTGGCTTCCGAAAGGGTTTGCAGATTGCGCAAGCTGGCGTCGTACAGCACTTCGTCCTGGGTCAGGTCGCCGCGCTGCTGGATGCGTCGGATCTTCTCGAGGGTATCCAGAATGTGCCCCGCATAGACCCGCCATGTGCGGTTCACAGGTCGACAGCTTCTTGCAGAACGTGCGCCCGCATGTGCCGATTCAGTTCATGCTCGGGCAATAGATCGAGGCGGCGCCCGGTGATTTCCGCCAGTCGCTCGGCCAATGGCAGCCGCTGCGCGAACAGGTCGTAGCCATGCGGAAAATCGACCAGGAAATCGATGTCGCTGTCAGGGCCTTCCTCGCGCCGTGCCACCGAACCGAACACGCGGATACGGCGCGCGCCGTATTGACGGCAAGCGGCTTCAATCAACGGCTTTCTTGTGCGCAACATATCGAGCAGCACAGCAGCCTCCGCAGCGAATTCGATGAAGGCAGTGTAGTCGAATGTCGCGAAACTCCGGTAGCGCGTTACCCGGGGCCGCCGCAAACCCGCACCATCACCACACCAACCACGGCAATGCGTGGTGTCACATGGCGCACCGTGCGGGTAATGGCAATGCCGTGATCGCCCCCGCGCCATCGTGGCCGCAACGCGGTCCAGGGTTACGAGGCACATGGATGTGCGAGTGCCGCGAGTGCATGGATGCAAACGAGCGGCCGCCTGCGGCTAATTCGGGCTACAGCGGTGGTCGATCGCGGTGGATTGCGATGGATTGCGGTAGCCCGTCAGATTAGCCATCGGCGTAATCCGGGGTGGCGGGGTGGGTCGTCGTGCCGGTTGCCGCAGTTGTGAGGCAAAAGGCAAGACCTGACCCAATACTGTTCGGTTAGACGACAAACCATCAGGTCGTCACCCCATCGATAGCTGGGGTCCATTTTGACTTTTCGTTACGAATCAAGAGCAACATGGATTCCCGCTTTCGCGGGAATGACGAAATCGATGCCCTTGGCGACTAACCGAACAGTATTGAGACCTGACCCTGCATACCGCAGTTGCCGGGTTGTGGAGGCAAAAAGCAAGACCCCTCGCTTGCAGTGACCCCTCGCTTGCTTGATTGGCTCCGTCCCCTTTAGCGCCAGAGATGTTGGATGCTATAAAGCTAGACCTGACCCCTGCTTCGCAGATGCTATAAAGCTAGACCTGACCCCTGCTTCGCACGCGTTGCTGGTGGGAGCACGGTCGCTCACAGGGTGAGCTCCTACAAAAAAAATCGCGGTGATCTACCCCTGTAGGAGCCCACCCTGTGGGCGACAGATGCCATGTGCGCAGCGTATGCCTGGTCGCGCACAGAGCCTGCCCCAGGCTTGATCTGGGAACGAGCCCCGCAGAAAAACCGTGGTCTACCCCTGTAGCCCTGTGCGGGCGACAAGGTTACGCGTTGATGGTGGGATCACGGTCGCTCACAGGGTGAGCTCCTACAAAAAAAATCGCGGTGATCTACCCCTGTAGGAGCCCACCCTGTGGGCGACCTGCGTGCCGCGATTTGACAAGTTACGGTCGCTCACAGAGCCTGCCCCAGACTTGATCTGGCAGAGCTCCTGCAAAAAAGCGGAGCCCTGCCCCTGCACCCGCATCATCGGTACACATCGCGCCGGTTGCCGATCTTCACCACCAGAATGCGAACCGCACCATCCTCGATGTGACTGATGATCCGGTAATCGCCAACCCGATACTTCCAGAACTCACCCAAACGCGAGCCCTTGAGCGCTTCGCCGATGCTACGCGGGTTGTCGAGTACAGCCACCCGGCCATGGACAAACGTCAGAATACGCCGTGCTACCTGCGGGTCGAGCTTGTCAAGGTCGCGCACCGCTGCCGGGGCAAACTCAACCTTCCAGGCCATAGCGTTTCATTACCTCGTCAAGCGTACTGATCCTGCTGTGGTTGGCGCGAAGCTCAATCAAGCGCTGCTCGGCAAGGTATAAATCTTCCAGATCGTCCAAGTGTTCGCAAACAGCCTCGGTCACGTACCATGTCTTGCTGCGTCCGGTGGCGGCGGCCAAGCTCGCCAAGCGCGCTTCGATGGCCGCTGGCAATCGAATTGAAATGGGCATGATGGCCTCCGTTGGCGCCTTGCGATACATGTATCGTAGCACGGGAATCGGCCGCCCGATAACGCCCCAGCAATTGTCGCCACAACGCGGTCCCGGGTTACGCGCTATGCGCTAACCCGGGCTACAAAATCTGTGGATTACGCGCAAAAAAAACGGGCGCCCGAAGGCGCCCGTCAGGGTGTTGCTTACGAGGCGATTACTTGCCGTCGCTGACCTGCTCACCGCGGTTGTCGCTGTCGGTGAGGTTGGTCAGGGTGCCAACGGTGTTGTTGCGGTTCAGGCTGGTGACGTGCATGCCATCGAACTCGCCAGTCACGACCAAGCGCCACTTGCCGGCGCCATTACCAAACGCGCCGGTGATGCCCTTGCCGGCGTTGCCGTCCTCGAGGTCGGTGGAGTTGAACTGGAACGACTGACCTGCCGGCAGGGTGAAGCTGATGTTGCTGGCCGCAGGTGTGTTGCTGTCATCCCAACCCTGAACCGTGACCTTGCCACCGATGGTGCCCCAGTTGGTGACGCGAGCGAAGCTCTCCTGGGTGGTGTGGCCAGCCGGGTTGAAGGTGAAGACCTTGACCACCGAACCGTTGAACTGCAGCGATGCCACGGTGCAGGGATCGTTTTCAGCAACGCCGTTCAGACCATTGGAAACTGCGAACGACTGCGCGTCAATCACTCCGGTGCCGTTGACGGTGGCGCAAAGCTGCGCAGTACCGCCGCCCGGGCCGAAGCCGAGTGAGGCATTGGTCACGCCGGTGCCGGTCGTCGTAACACCACCGCCCAGCTTAGCGACATTGCCAGTGATGGTGTACGTTGCACCGGCAATCGGGCCTGCGCAAGCCGGGCCCGCCGCCAGGAAGAACGAGGTGAAGTTGGTCAGGTTGGTACCGGTGATGACTGAGTTGATCAGATCACCCGGGAGCAGATTGAAGCCTGCGCTGGCGGTGACCGAGAGCGTACCGAGCGGGGTGGTGAGCGAGGCAGGACCTACGCCGATTGCCGCGCTATTGGGCACAAACGCCGTCTTGGCGCCAAACGCAAACGGGTTGGTGCCACCGGCAACGTCGATGCGAGCCGGGCTGGCCTGCGCGGTGCAAGCAAACACCAGACCATCCGGGCGCGACACCAAGTCAGAGAACGCGGTCACAATCACCGCGTTGGTGTTGGGATCGAACAGCTCGATGCGCGCTTGAATGGCGCTGGTGTTGGTGGCCGGGCTGGCAATGGCGAGCGGCAGCGCATTAATGTTGATGATGTTGCCGTCCTGAATACCAGGGCCTGCAGCGAACGAATACGCCCAGGACGCGGTGCTCTGGTTCGAGGTATTTAAGCCGATGGTCGGTGATGCGCTCGCAGTCCAGTTGCCAGCCAATGCGGCACCGTTGCTCAAGCCCACGACGGGGGGGCCGACGGCTGTGGTGAACGGGCCAACGATGGTGACGCCGGGGGTCAGGATGATCAGACGCACGCCAAAGCCGGTGGTACGGCCCTGCAGGTTGTCCTGAGTAGAGTTGGCGAAAATCTGGATCTGCTCGGACATCGTGAGCGGCGATGCGACCTGCTGGGCGATAGGCTCAGCGGTTGTATTGGCTGCGGTCTGCACATTGAACGCAAACGCGCTGGCCGGCAGCAGGGCTGCGGCAAGGGCGAGTGCCAGGGTGTTACGATTGAAAGTCGACATGTCGAACGAACTCCTTGTGAGTTTTCGGGGTTACGGGTTTGGACCGGTTGCACCGCTCTTGTCCCGGTACCAGAAGAACAGAGCCTCTGGCAACCGGTTGACCATGGGGTTGGAACCACACAATTGTTGCCCTTCCCCCAGGGACGTCAAACCACGCTGTGGCAACATAGCCCAGCGATGCCGTGTCGTCAATAGTTTCGCTGAGCATGGGCGCGATAATACGCTGTCTGTTGCGTTTTTTCACGATAAACGGTGGATTGCGGTGGTTCGGCGGCGGCGCCATCGGTCGCGCATTAAAGTGGGCTCCTGCATAAAAGCGACGATGCGCGTCTGTAGGAGCGCTATGTGCGCGACCGTAATTTCCTAAATCGCGGCACGCTGGTCGCCCACAGGGTGGGCTCCTACAGGGAGAGATCACCGCGATTTTGTAGGAGATCACCCTGTGAGCGACCGTGATCTACAGGGAGAGATCACCGCGATTTTGTAGGAGCTCACCCTGTGAGCGACCGTGATCCCACCAGCAACACGTAACCTTGTCGCGCGCACAGGGCACCTGCAAAAAAGCCTTGCGGTCGCCCACACGGGGCAATGCGCTACGCCGCGACGGTGCGATTGCCGCTCAGGTCGCCAAGCTACCCTTTGCGCCAGAACTTCACCCCAGCCAGGCCATCGAAATCCGCATCCTGCGTCCACACCAGCGCGCCGACAGCTTGTGCGGTTGCGTAAACGATACTGTCGGCCAATGGCAGTTTGTGCCGCAACCCCAGCACAGCCGCACGCAATGCCAGCGTGGCGTCGAGTTCGGCGATCGTGCTTTGCCGCATCACCGCCACGTATTGCAACGCCGAGGATTGGTCGCGTTGCTGGCTGATGCGCTTGAATACTTCCAGCAGCGTGATCGACGGCACCAGCAATTGCTCGGGATCCTCAATGACCTTTGCGAAGTGCTTGGCATTGGGCCCATCGGCGAAATACTCCAGCCACGCGGACGAATCGACCACATTCATACGCGGTCGCGCTCGCGCGGCACCGACGTATCCATGCCACGCAACGACCCGCGCAACGATTTGCTGGGGCGCACCGGAATCATCTCGATGCGGTCCTCGTAGTGAATCACCTGCAACTTGGTGCCGGGCACCAATCCCATGGTCTGACGCACCGCCAGCGGAATGACCACCTGGAATTTCGTTGAAACCGTGACTGCGGACATACATCGCCTCCTGATGATCGATACAGTTATCGTAATACGCCGAACGCATCGATGTCAAAACCAGTGGGCTGCGCTTTGGATCCGTGCTCAATGAGGGATGAAAGCTGGGCGGGATGAAAGCTGGACACCCATTTGCATAACGCTGGATGTCTTGAACTTCCGCCAATGCGCCCCTGTGGAGCGCTGCCGGATCAGTCCGGGGCAGGCTCTGCGCGCGACCAGGCATACGCTGCGCACATGGCATCTGTCGCCCACAGGGTGGGCTCCTACAGGGAGAGATCACCGCGATTTTGTAGGAGCTCACCCTGTGAGCGACCGTGAACCACAGGGAGAGATCACCGCGATTTTGTAGGAGCTCACCCTGTGAGCGACCGTGATCCACAGGGAGAGATCACCGCGATTTTGTAGGAGCTCACCCTGTGAGCGACCGTGATCTACAGGGAGAGATCACCGCGATTTTGTAGGAGATCACCCTGTGAGCGACCGTGATCCCACCAGCAACGCGTAACCTTGTCGCCCACACAGGGCTCCAGGGGTAGACCACGGTTTTTCTGCGGGGCTCGTTCCCAGATCAAGCCTGGGGCAGGCTCTGTGCGCGACCAGGCATACGCGGCGCACATGGCATCTGTCGCCCACAGGGTGGGCTCCTACAGGGGTAGATCACCGCGATTTTTGTAGGAGCTCACCCTGTGAGCGACCGTGAACCCACCAGCAACGCGTAACCTTGTCGCCCGCACAGGGCTACAGTACACAACAGAAGACGGGGTCAGGTCTAGCATTGATGCATTTGGCGCGCTTAGGGCGCAGGGTCAGGTCTCAATACTGTTCGGTTAGACGACAAACCATCAGGTCGTCACCCCAGCGAAAGCTGGGGTCCATTTTGACTTTTCGTTACGAATCAAGAGCAACATGGATTCCCGCTTTCGCGGGAATGACGAAATCAAGAGGCGCAAAAAAGCCTGGGGTCAGGTCTAGAAAAAGCCTGGGGTCAGGTCTAGCATTGATGCATTTGGCGCGGTGGCGTGCGCCGATTGCGCGATGACAGGCGTTGCCCAGCGCCAGTTCGATGATCGGAGCGGTTTGCCTCGCATCGAAGGATGTTTGCGGCGCTGGCCTGACCGCGGCCGGGTTGTCCCTGCCGCGCGCCTGTCCGGCGCAATGGGTAGTCCACTACAAGGCCGTCGGCGACGGCGCCAAGGCGTTGGTTTGCCTCGGCCGCCATCCGGGCTCGTCCAGCGAGCGGTTCAGGTCGTGGCGGCGCACGATCCAACCGCATTCGACAGGTGCCAGCTCGCGCTACGCGGCGTGCAGCTCTTGGCGAAGAATTTCCCGCAACTTGGCAACAGTGAGCGGCTCCTCGGCGTTCTTGCTGCGATCAATTGCACTCTTGAGCGCGGCATTGATCATGGTTTGATACCCGGTGCCATGAGAATCCGCACGCTCGCGGAAGTACTCAAGCACATCATTGTCAAGCATGATGGTGATACGCGTCTTGCCCGAGGATGGGACGACCGCGCCGCGCTCGCCGCCACTAAAGTCATATTCTTTACGCATGGTAGTGCTCCGCCTCGCTGGGACTTGCTTTGCGCGCGGAGATGATCCTGATCCGGTCCCCGCGCGGGGTGTGTACAACAACGAGAATCCGGCCTAAGGCATCCATGCCCAGTGTCACGAAGCGTGGCTCGCTTTCAGAGTCTGGGTCGGCGACAGTGATGGCTTGCTCATCGCGAAGCGACTGTTCCGCATGAGCGAAGCTCACGCGGTGCTTGCGAAGGTTGGATTGCGCTTTGTCTGGGTCGAATTCGATCGTCACAACGGTGACTATGCATACAAAATGCATATCTGTCAAGAGAAGCCTGGAAGGAAGCCTGGGGTCAGGTCTAGAAGTGATGCATTTGGCGCGGTGGCGTGCGCCGATTGCGCGATTGTGAGGCATGGGGTCATGAGGCATGGGTCAGGAAGACGGGGTCAGGTCTAGCATTGATGCATTTGGCGCGCTTAGGGCGCAGCATAGAAGTAGGGGTCAGGTCTAGCTTTATAGCATCCGACATCTCTGGAGCTAAAGGGCACGGAGCCAATCAAGCAGCAGTCCGCCCCGATGTGAGCTTGTCGCCAAGCTTCCCTGGGAACGCCAAGGGTTGGCTGGGCCACCCGTCTCGCGAGGCGTGTGAGGTATCCATTGCATACCTTGCGACTACCTACTACGATG
>JAUXUI010000033.1 GCA_030681035.1 Lysobacteraceae bacterium
GACGGTCGCCCACAGGGTGGGCTTCCTACAGGGAGCGTTCACCGCTTTCGTGGGAGCGCGCCTGCGCGCGAAGCTCTTTCGCCAGTTCGTTCGCCGGCAGGCCGGCTCCCACAGAAGCACTGGCTCGCACCGGCGTGCAACACAGTTGCTCCTACAGGTGAGGACAACCGTTTTTTTGTAGGAGCCCACCCTGTGGGCGACCCACGTGCGGGCAGACCCGAAGCTCACACCGCGACGTGCGTCATTACCAGGTGGCTTGGCCTATCACCCCATCAACACCAGCTCTTCGGCAGCAGTGGGATGAATCGCCACAGTATCGTCGAAGTCGCGCTTGCACGCGCCCATCTTCACCGCCACCGCAAAGCCCTGCAGCATTTCATCGCTGGCCGGGCCGATCAGATGAATGCCAACGACACGTTCGTCATCGCCGGCACAGACCAGCTTCATCAAGGAGCGCTCCGGATGCCCGGCGAGCGCACCGATCATTGGCCGAAAACGGCTGCTATAAATCTTTACCGCATCACCGTACACGGCACGCGCCTGCGCTTCGGTCAGGCCGATGGTGCCAATCGGCGGATGCGAAAACACCACGCTGGGGATGTTCCGGTAATCCAGGCGGGCATCGGCTTTGCCGCCGAACACGCGATCCATCAGCCGGCGCGCGGCGGCAATCGCGACCGGCGTGAGCGCGGCGGCATCGGTGACATCGCCGAGCGCGTACACATTTTTTGCCGAGGTGTTCTGCCACTCGTCAACCGCAATAAAGCCCTTCGTATCCAGCGCAATCGATGCCGCATCAAGGCCGATGCCGGTGACATTCGGCGCCCGGCCCACCGCCCACAGCAGGCAATCGAAACCGTCGGCGACATCGCCATTGCCGCAATGCACGTGGATGCCTTCGGCATTCTGGCTGACCTGATCGAGCTCGTGCCCGAACACGATGTCGATTCCGCGCGCCTGCATTGCTTCGCGCAGAGCCTCGCTGATATCGTGATCAAACGGGCGCAACAGGCGCTCGCCGCGCACCAGCAGATGCACCTCGCAGCCCAATGCCCGCAACACGCCGGCAAGCTCGACGGCGATGTAGCCGGCACCGATTACTGCGACCTTGCGCGGTGCCGCACGCAGATTGAAAAACCCGTCGGAATCGATGCCATGTTCGTTGCCGTTGATGTCGGGCCGCCGCGCATGGCCACCCGTTGCGATCAGCACATGTGCTGCCGATAGTTCTTGAGTGCCTGCGCGCACCCGGCCGTTGCCCAGCAACTCGCCGCGCTCGGCGATCAGGGTGATGCCAAACTCATCGAAGCGTTTGCGATAACTGGCGTGGATGTTGCTGATGTACTGCTGCCGACGCGCGATGAAGGCCGGCCAATCGAGCACACCGGGTTTGTTGTCAAAGCCCAATTCAGCGGCAAGCTGCTGCGCCTCGGCCAACTCGGCGGCCAGCCACATCGCTTTTTTCGGCACGCAGCCGACATTGACACAGGTGCCGCCCAGCGCATGCGGTTCGAGGATGGCCACGCGCGCGCCATGGCGGGCGGCGCGAATGGCACCGGCGATGCCGCCAGAGCCGGCGCCCAGAACAATCAGATCAAATGTTGTCGTATTCATGGCCGATAGTGTGCCCTACCGGCAGCGGATCGGAAACCGCGACGCCAGTCACTCTGGACATATTTCTATAATTCTGGAATTATGGAATCATGAACACCGAATCCGCTGTACTGGCGCTGCGCGCGCTGAGTCAGAACCATCGCCTTGCCGCCTTTCGGGCATTGGTGCAGGCAGGGCCGGATGGCCTGAGCGTCGGTGCGCTGCGCGCCCGGCTGGAGCTGCCGGCCGCCACCCTGAGCGCGCACCTGAATCGGTTGCGTGCGGCGGGTCTGGTCACCGATCGTCGCGATGGCCGCACCATCCATGTCAGCGCCCACTTCGATCATATGGACGCGCTGCTTGGATTCCTCACCGAAAACTGTTGCGCGGGCGCTGCCTGCGCCGCAAACCGCCCTGCACGGTAGCCACGATGAGTGAACACCCGATGAGTAAAAATGTGCTGTTCGTCTGTGTGGAGAACGCCAACCGCAGCCAGATGGCCGAAGCTTTCGCGCGCCAACTCGGTGGCGCGGCGATACAGGCGTTCAGCGCCGGCTCGCGCCCGTCGGGGCAGATCAATCCCAAGGCCCAGCGCTTCATGGCCGAACTGGGATACGACCTCTCCGCGCAGCATTCCAAATCGCTGGATGAACTCGCCGGCCTGCACTTCGATGCGGTCATTACCATGGGCTGCGGCGATGCCTGCCCGTGGCTGCCGGCCCGGCGCCGCGAGGACTGGGCGCTGCGTGATCCGCGCGATCTCGACGACGATGGCTACCGCGCCGTGCGCGACGACATCGGCGCGCGCGTGCAGGCATTGCTCGACTCGCTATGAACCGCAGCCGCCCTTCTTCCGCTCACTACGGGCCATCCCGATGAACAAACCTGTCGCACATAAACGTCTTTCGTTTCTTGATCGCTGGCTGACCCTGTGGATCTTCGCCGCGATGGCGCTCGGTATCGCCGTCGGCGAGGTGTGGCCGAGCCTGCCATCAGCGCTGAATGCGATGACAGTGGGCACCACCAATGTGCCGATTGCACTGGGCCTGATCGCAATGATGTACCCGCCCCTGGCGCGAGTGCGCTACGAAGCCCTGCCAGCGGTATTCGCCGACCGCCGGGTGTTGTGGCTGTCGCTGCTGCAGAACTGGGTAATCGGGCCGTTGCTGATGTTTGCACTGGCCGTGCTGTTTTTGCGCGATCAACCCGAATACATGGCCGGGGTGATCCTGATCGGGCTGGCGCGCTGCATTGCGATGGTGATCGTATGGAATCAGCTGGCGCGTGGCGACAACCAGTATGTGGCCGGCCTGGTCGCCTTCAACAGCGTGTTTCAGTTGTTGTTCTTCGGCGTCTACGCCTGGTTTTTCCTGAACGTGCTGCCGGGTGCGCTCGGGCTGACGGCGTTTGCGGTGCAGGTACCATTCACCACCATCGCCAGCGCGGTGCTGATCTACCTCGGCATCCCGTTTGCAGCCGGCTATCTGACCCGGCGCTGGCTGCGCCGATGCAAGGGCGCGCAGTGGTATGACCACGTATTCGTACCGCGCACCGCACCGATCACCCTGGTGGCACTGTTGCTCACCATTCTGGCAATGTTCGCGCTCAAAGGCGGCGCGGTACTGGCATTGCCAATCGACGCACTACGCATTGCACTGCCGCTGGCGCTGTATTTCGCCATCATGTTCGTGCTGAGTTTCTGGCTGTCGCATCGCTTGGGCGTGGATTATCCGCGCAGCACGGCGCTGTCATTCACTGCGGCCAGCAACAATTTCGAACTGGCCATCGCGGTGGCGATTGCCGCATTCGGGCTGGCTTCACCGATTGCGTTTGCCACCGTGATCGGGCCTCTGGTAGAAGTGCCGGTGCTGGTGGCTCTGGTCAATGTCGCGTTGTGGCTGCGACGGCGCTGGTGGCCTGCGGGGTGATCGCGTTCAGGTGATCGCGTCAACGAAGAGGCATCACGATCAAAGCCCGTAGAAAATACGGGCTTTGACGTGAACCCGAATCAATCAGGTTCCGTGACAACTAAGGGTGACCCCATCGAACGTACACTTGATGCGTCTGGTGCCACCGCCGGTGACGGGAATACCCAGCGAACGCAGGTGCTCGATGAATCGACCGATGTCATCCGCGGCGCCAGCGCTACCCGGGCCGAAAGTCCACGTTCCGGCTTCGCTCGCCGCGGTGGATTCAGGGATCAACTGCCCGCTTGGGGTTCGTCCGCTACCGGGATCATACGATGCCTTCTGTTTGACGAAGTCGATCGTGAACGAAACGCTGGAGCCATCAATGAAGACAACGGTAATTCGCGGGCTTGTGGTGACCCCGATAAAAGTCATCGTTGCGGACAAGATCGATTCGATCACGTTGCGCAGTGCTGCAGGCACACTGGAAGGCGGACTTAGCCAAATCTGATCCGCCATGCGGGCACGCAGATTGCTATCTCCCACCACATCGAACGCCGACGCACCGCCAAGCCCCAGCAGCTGCAGCTCGTCGGCCCTAACTTCGACGGTTTGAATCATCGATCCGCCGGTGTCCTTGAAAAAGGCGGAAAACGCGGTGACCTGTGCGCGAATCTCGGGAGGCACATCGATTGGAAACACGAATTGGCGACGCAACTCGCGGTCAAACTCGACACTGAAACCAACCGCACGATCATTCGCCAGATCGTAAACCACGTGTTCGCCCAGCCCCGCTGCCACTGCCTTTTGTTCGTAAGCCGATTCCGAGCAGCCGTCGCAGCGGATAATGGCCGCACTCGCGGTCGAGGCAAGCAGACACATACCCACTGCCGTTGACCACAACACGCCACGCATTGATTTGTCTTTCATATCGGTCATGATTTCTCTCTTGAGTTGATCATTCCACCGCCACAGACCGTACAGCCTGCCGCCTCCAGCAACGGAGGTGCCGATATTGTCATTACGGGGGGGGGGCGTCAAGCCATAGCCTCTTTCAATGTCACAACATCCGCCCCGGCGCACACAACGCCGGGTCGATGATCGGGTCGCGCTGGCACAGCAAATCGGCCACCAGATGCCCAGTAACCGCCGACATGCCGACGCCCATCATGCCGTGGCCGGTCGCCAGCATCAGGTTGCGCATGCCGGGCGCGGTGCCAATGAACGGCAGGTCGTCGATTGTCATCGGCCGCCAGCCGTACCAGTCCTCGACGTGCTCGGGCCCTTCCGGCGTATGCAGGTATTCGCGGGCACCGCGCACCAGCGCGCGCAGGCGGGTCGGGTTGAGACAACTGTTGTAACCGGAAAACTCCATGGTGCTGCCAAGCCGGAAGCCGTCACGCCAGGTGGTGACGCAAACGCTGCGTTCCTTGAGCACCAGCGGCCGGTTGGGTGCCTGCGCTGGACGGGTGTAAGTGATCGAGTAACCCTTGCCGGGCTGAATCGGCAAACGCAAGCCCAGTTGCCGCCCGACCGTGGGCGACCACGCACCGAGCGCAAACACGATATCGCGCGCATGGCGCGGCCCGCGCTCGGTGTGTACCGCGCTTACGCGATCTCCTTCGCGTTCAAAACCCACCACCCGGCAGCGCTCCTCGATCACTCCACCCTGGGAGCGCACGATGCGCGCCAGTTCAGCCACGTAACGATCTGGGCGCAAGCGGGCATCACCGGGGAAATGCAGGGCACCGGCCATGCCGGGCAATAACGCAGGCTCCTCGGATGCCAGACGGCGGCCATCCCACGTTTCCGCGCGTACACCCAGGCGCGCCAGCATCGGCACCTCTTCGCTCGCTTTGGCCATAGCCTCGTGGCTGCGAAACACGTAAAGCAGGCCGCTGGCGCTGAACTCGCAATCCAGTTGCTGCTCGCGCACCAGCGCCTCGATCAGTGCGCGCGAGCGCCTGAGCACCCGCGCCTTGGCCTCGCCGGTGCGCCGCCAGTCATCGAAATTGCAGCGCCGCGAAAACGCCAACAACCAGCGTGCCAACGCCGGGTCCCAGCGTGGCCGCACATAAAACGGCGCATCGGGCTTGAACATCCAGCGCAGTGCTTCGCCGATCATGCCCGGCGCCGCCAGCGGCGTGGCGTGGCTCGGCGTCAGCGTGCCGCAATTGCCATGCGAACTGCCGCAGCCAACCTTGCCCTGCTCAATCACACGAACCTGGCGCCCGGCTTGCAACAAGTAATGGGCGCAGGCCAAGCCGATCACGCCGCCACCGAGAATGATTACATCCGAAGAATCCGTCATCGTTGCAGTTTAGTGTAGTGCGTCGTCCTTGGCTGCACCTTCAGCGCCCGGCTGGCCGGCCAAGCCCCAAAGCAAAGCTTTCAAGCCTGCGGCCTACCCACCGTCATTGCGAACGCGCAGCGTGAAGCAATCCAGTGCTTCTAAGGCAAAGCTTTCAAGCCTGCGGCCGGCGAGGCCCTTTTCAGGGCGGAAAAGGGCCGAAAACGCCTTGCGCCGGATCGCACGTCGGTGCGGCTCCTGCCGCACCGCCGCCATCGTTCCGCATCCTGCTCCACGATGTCGGCCCGCGGCGCCCATCCGTGGGCGCCGGCTCAGCGGGGCGAGGCAATGCCTCGCCTGATCCGCTTCGCCCCTGCGCTTCTCGCCGAATGCGGGCCGGCACCAACTCGGGCGTCCATGCCCTCAAACAATGGTGCCTTGCTCCCGCATTCGGCTGCGATGCTCGGCGTGCTTTACGGCGCGTTGTCGCACTTGGCCCGCACATCCATGTGCTGCAACACTGCTTTTTCGTTTCATCCCACGGCATCCATGCCGTCGCCCTGCGCTACGCTTCGGCTTTGCCGTTTCATCCCACGGCATCATGGCGGTGTCGGTTCAAACGCCAAAGGCATAGAACCGACATTAAATTCTGTAACAGCTTTTTGCTTCCTTTGCGCTTCGCGTCCTTTGCGGACCGAGAGCTTTACGTTTTTCCCGAGTCCCGAGCCCCGAGTCCGTAGGATGGGTAGAGCGCAGCGACCGAGCGAAGCGAAGGCGTGGTTCGCGCAGCGAACGCTGTCGCGAAGCGACCGAAACCCATCGACACATCTGGCCATGATGGGTTTCGCTGCGCTCTACCCATCCTTCTATGAGCAATCGATTGTCAAGTACCGCCGCTGCGGTTTTTGCTTTTGCTGTTCGCTTTGTGGTTCTCCTGGCTGCTGACTGCTGTTGCTGTTGCTGTTGATCGGTTCGGC
>JAUXUI010000038.1 GCA_030681035.1 Lysobacteraceae bacterium
CGAGTGTAACGAAGGCGTAGTTCGCGCAGCGAACGCTGTCGCGAAGCGACCGAAACCCATCAACCAGGCCAGTACAACGCGCTTGATGGGTTTCGCTGCGCTCTACCCATCCTACGACTGAGCCTTGACTTGGGTGGATTGAGCTTCCGCTGGGGTGACGGCCTGATGGTTTATGGTCTAAATGAACAGTATTGCGGCTGGCCGGTTCACGCCAGTGCTGCCATGCTTGCGATCCAAGACCACGATTCAGGAGCCTTGCATGGACACCACTTTGTACGTCATTGCCGCACTGATGGTACTGGTTGGCCTGGCCGGTATCATCCTGCCCATTCTTCCCGGCGTGGTGCTGGTGTTCGCTGGCATGCTGCTGGCGGCCTGGGTGGGCGATTTCGTGGTGATCGGGCCGTGGACGGTTGGCATTCTGGCCGGCCTTACCCTGCTGTCACTGCTGGTCGATGTACTGTCCAGCGTTGCCGGCGCGCAACGGGTGAACGCCAGCCGCCAAGCGCTGCTCGGTGCGTTTTTAGGGTCTGTGGTCGGTTTGCTGTTCGGGCTGCCTGGGCTGATCTTCGGCCCGTTTGTCGGCGCCCTGCTCGGTGAGTACCTGCATGTGCGCGACCTGTCGCGCGCTTCGCAAGTTGGCGTGGCAACCTGGGTTGGCCTGTTGCTCGGCGCAGTGCTCAAGGCCGCTCTGGCGGTGGTAATGCTCGGCGTGTTTGTATTTGCGCTGGTGGTTTGATGATTAGCACCATATCGCAGCGGTAGAAGCCGATGGGTGGTTGGAATGTTCAGAGAAGGATGGGTAGAGCGCAGCTAAAACCCATCAACCCCCACACCACCCACGAGCCGCATCGCAGGATGGGTAGAGCGCAGCGAAACCCATCAACCCCGCTACGATCTTGGCAAGATCACCCCGATTGCACGTCGAGCCTGATCCAGTATCGCAGGACATTGCAGGGTGAGACACTAGTGTAGTGTTCGATTCTTGATGGAACTTAAAAGTCTTGCCGATGTCCAATTCATCACCTGGATTGAGCATGGAGTGAGTCAGTGCGAGTAGCCCCGGCGATTGAATTGACCAAAGCGCAGGAGCACGAGCTGACCAA
>JAUXUI010000039.1 GCA_030681035.1 Lysobacteraceae bacterium
TTGGTCAGCTCGTGCTCCTGCGCTTTGGTCAATTCAATCGCCGGGGCTACTCGCACTGACTCACTCCATGCTCAATCCAGGTGATGAATTGGACATCGGCAAGACTTTTAAGTTCCATCAAGAATCGAACACTACACTAGCGAAAGAGCTTCGCGCGCAGGCGCGCTCCCACGAAAGCGGTGAACGCTCCCTGTAGGAGCCCACCCTGTGGGCGACCGCGAGCACAGACGGCCTTGCGCGGCTACAATCACAGGCTCATTACGCACCCTGCGCCCCAGCCTGCGAACCGCCATGCCCGATAAAGACCTCAAGCAAGCCGCCCTCGATTACCACCGCCAGCTTCCGGCCGGCAAGATCAAGGTGGTCGCGACCAAAGCCATGGTTACCCAGCGCGATCTGGCGCTGGCGTATTCGCCCGGCGTGGCCGCAGCGTGTGAGGCCATCGTCAACGATCCGGGTGAAGCCAGTGCGCTCACCGCGCGCGGCAATCTGGTGGCGGTGATTTCGAACGGCACCGCGGTGCTGGGGCTGGGCAATATCGGGCCGCTGGCAGCCAAGCCGGTGATGGAAGGCAAGGGTGTGCTGTTCCAGAAGTTCGCCGGTATCGATGTGTTCGACATCGAAGTGGACGAGAACGACCCGGACAAGCTGGTTGAGATCATTGCCAGCCTGGAACCCACCTTCGGCGGCATCAATCTGGAAGACATCAAGGCGCCGGAATGCTTCATCGTCGAGCGCAAGTTGCGCGAGCGGATGAAAATCCCGGTATTCCACGACGACCAGCATGGCACCTCGATCATTGTCGGTGCGGCGGTGCTCAATGCGCTGGAAGTGGTCGGCAAGAAAATAGAGGATGTTCGTGTGGCCACCACCGGCGTGGGTGCCGCCGGTGTTGCCTGCCTCGACATGCTGGTGGCGCTGGGCCTGAATCCCGATCACATCTGCGCCATGGATCATCACGGTGTGCTGCATCTGGAGCGCACCGATCTGGAAGGCGCCAAGTTGCGCTATGCGCGCGCCACCACGGCGCGCACCTTGGCCGAATTGGTGGATGGTGCCGATATTTTTCTGGGCCTCTCAGCCGGCGGCATCCTCAAGCCCGAGATGCTGGCGAAGATGGCGAAGCGGCCAATCATTCTTGCGCTGGCCAACCCGAACCCCGAGATCAGCCCTGATGCCGCGCGCGAAGCCCGTCCCGATTGCATCATCGCCACCGGCCGTTCGGACTATCCGAACCAGGTCAACAACGCGCTGTGTTTCCCGTACATCTTTCGCGGCGCGCTCGATGTCGGCGCATCGACCATCAATGAGGCGATGAAGCTGGCTTGCGTCAAGGCCATTGCCGCGCTGGCGCGGCAGGAAGCGACCGATCTGGGCGCTGCCTATGGCGGTGAAATGCCAGTGTTCGGCGCCGAGTATCTGATTCCGCGTCCGTTCGATCCACGGCTGTTGGTAAAGCTGGCACCAGCGGTGGCGCAGGCGGCGATGGATTCGGGAGTCGCCACCCGGCCGATTGAGGACATGGCGGCTTACCGCGAAAAACTCTCGCAACACGTGTTCCGTTCCGGCTTGCTGATGAAGCCGGTATTCGAGCAAGCGCGCGCCAGCCTCAAGCGCGTGGCCTATGCCGAGGGCGAAGAGGAAACTGTGCTGCGCGCGGTGCAGACCGTGGTCGATGAAGGCCTCGCCCGGCCGACCCTGATCGGCCGGCCGTCGGTGATTGCAATGCGTATCGAGCGCCTCGGCCTGCGCATCCGCGAGGGCGTGGATTTCGATCTGACCAATATCGACGACGACCCGCGTTTTCCCGAGTACTGGCAGCTTTATCATCAGATCATGCGTCGGCGCGGGGTGACCCCGGACAACGCCAAAGCCATCGTTCGCTCACGTTCCACCGTGATCGCCGCGCTGATGACCAAACGCGGTGAAGTGGATGCCATGTTGTGCGGCACCGTTGGCCGCTACGAGGGCAAGTTGCGCCATGTCGTTGACGTGCTCGGGCTCGACCCCGGGGTGAGCGCGCCAGCGGCGATGTCGGCAGTGCTCAACGACAAGGGGGTGTTCTTTTTCGTCGATACCCATGTCCAGTACGAGCCCAGCGCCGAGCAGATCGCCGAGGCCACATTGGCGGCGGCCTACCGGCTCAAGTTGTTCGGCATCACCCCACGTATCGCGTTGGCCTCGCACTCCAATTTCGGCGCGCGCAACAATCCCAGCGCCGTGCGCATGCGGCAGGCGTTGGCACTGATTCATGAGCGCGCGCCAGAACTGGAAGCCGAGGGCGAGATGCAGATCGATGCCGCCATGAGCGAAGACATCCGCGCGCGGCTGTTCCCCGATTCACGCCTCACCGGCAGCGCCAATTTGCTGGTGTTCCCGAATCTGGATGCGGCCAATATTGCCTACAATTTGGTGCGCTCGATGACCGACGGTATCGGCATCGGTCCGATCCTGATGGGTGTGGGCGGTGCTGCGCACGTGCTGACGCCAGCGGCCACGGTGCGTCGGATCATCAACATGACCGCAATCGCTGCGGTGGAAGCGCAAGTGCGCGAGCAACGCATGGGTTGAAGACGCGAACGCTCTCGCAGGAGCGGTGGTAATCGCAGTAATCGTAGGATGGGTAGAGCGCAGCGAAACCCATCAATAACGTAATTGCAACGCGCTTGATGGGTTTCGGTCGCTTCGCGACAGCGTTCGCTGCGCGAACTACGCCTTCGTTGCACTCGGTGGCTGCGCTCTACCCATCCTGCCGCAGCCCACCGGCTGGGCGAGTGTTGCACTGTGTCGGGCGCGTTTCCCATACGTATGCGTAAGCCGTGATCGGCCGGGTCGGATACACTGGCGAGATACCGATCACCCAATAAAAACATCAGCAATGCACCGGCGGCCAACGGCGGTGCGGGAGGCCAGCCATGAACATCCTCACCGACATTCTCGATCAGGACGCCGACCCCAACGAGACCCGGGAATGGGTCGAGTCGTTGTCGGCAGTGATCACCCACGATGGCCCCGAGCGCGCTCATTTCCTGCTTGATCGCATGGTCGAGCAGACCCGTCGCGCTGGCGCGCACTTGCCGTTCTCGCCGACCACCGAGTACATCAACACCATTCCACCGCCGATGGAGGCCAAAAGCCCTGGCGATGCCGCGATCGAGTGGCGGATTCGCTCGATCATCCGCTGGAACGCAATGGCGATGGTGGTGCGCGCCAACCGCAAGCCCGGCGATCTGGGCGGCCATATCGCCACCTTCGGTTCCTCGGCGACGCTGTACGACGTGGGCTTCAACCATTTCTGGCACGCACCCACCGCAGAGCATCCGGGCGACCTGCTGTTCATTCAAGGCCACGGCTCTCCCGGCATTTATGCGCGTTCTTTCCTTGAAGGCCGCATCAGTGCCGATCAGCTCGACAACTTCCGGATGGAAGTCGACGGCCGCGGCATCAGTTCCTATCCGCACCCGTGGCTGATGCCGGACTACTGGCAGACGCCAACCGTGAGTATGGGCCTGGGTCCGATCAGCGCCATTTACCAGGCGCGCAATTTCAAGTATCTGGAAGGTCGCGGCCTGATGCCGAAGACCGGCCGCAAGGTGTGGGCGTTCCTCGGCGATGGTGAAACCGACGAGCCCGAAAGCCTGGGCGCCATTTCCGTGGCGGGCCGCGAAGGGCTGGACAATCTGATCTTCGTCGTCAACTGCAATCTGCAACGGCTCGACGGCCCGGTACGCGGCAACGGCAAGATCATCCAGGAGCTGGAAGGCCAGTTCCGTGGCGCCGGCTGGAATGTCATCAAGACCATCTGGGGCAGTTACTGGGATCCGTTGTTGGCGCGCGATGGCAGCGGCAAGTTGCGCGAATTGATGATGGAGACGGTCGACGGCGAATACCAGAACTGCAAGGCCTTCGGCGGCGCCTACACGCGCAAGAATTTCTTTGGAAAATATGCCGAAACAGCGGCGCTGGTTGACAACCTTTCCGACGACGATATCAGCCGTCTCAACCGCGGCGGCCACGATCCGCACAAGGTTTACGCGGCGTACCATGCCGCCGTGCACACCACCGACATGCCGACCGTGATTCTTGCCAAGACGGTCAAGGGCTACGGCATGGGTGCGTCCGGCGAGTCGCTCAATCCGACCCACGGCACCAAGAAGATGGACCACGAAGGCGTGCGCGCATTCCGCGACCGTTTCCAGATTCCAGTCAGCGATGACCAGCTCAAGGATGGCACCATCCCGTTTTTCCATCCGGGCAAGGATTCGCCGGAAATCGAGTATTTGCTGGAACGCCGGCGCGCGCTGGGCGGCTTCCTGCCGCAGCGTCGGCGCAAGGCAAGCCGGTCGCTGGAAGTGCCAGAGCTGGCCGCTTACGAACGCCTGCTCAAGGCCACCGGTGAGCGTGAAATCAGCACCACGATGGCGTTCGTGCAGATGCTCAACATCACCTTGCGCGACAAAACCATCGGCCCGCACTGCGTGCCGATTGTGGCCGACGAGGCGCGCACGTTTGGCATGGAAGGGCTGTTCCGACAGATCGGCATCTATGCCCCGCACGGGCAGAAATACAAGCCGGTGGATGCCGATCAGTTGATGTATTACCGCGAGGACGCGGCCGGCCAGGTGCTGCAGGAAGGCATTACCGAAGCCGGTGCGTTCGCGTCGTGGCTGGCTACTGCCACCAGCTACAGCACCAACGACCTGCCGATGCTGCCGTTCTACATTTATTACTCGATGTTCGGCTTCCAGCGCATTGGCGATTCTGCGTGGCAGGCCGGCGACATGCGCGCGCGCGGTTTTCTGCTGGGCGCTACCGCCGGCCGGACCACACTCAATGGCGAGGGCCTGCAACACGAGGACGGCCACAGCATGGTGCAGGCGGGGCTGATCCCCAATTGCCACAGCTACGATCCGACATTCAGTTATGAAGTCGTCACCATCATCCAGCACGGCATGCAGCGCATGCTGACCGACCAGGTCGATGCGTATTACTACGTCACCTTGATGAACGAGAACTACACCCACCCGGAAATGCCGGAAGGCAGCGCCGAGGGCATCATCAAGGGCATGTATCTGTTGCGGGACTCGGGGTCGGGTAGCCGGGACTCGGGGCTCGGGACTGGGGACTCGGGAAAAGCCAAAAGCAAGAGCAAGAGCGCGCCGCACGTGCAGTTGCTGGGCTCGGGCACGATCCTGCGTGAAGTGATCGCAGCCGCCGAGTTGCTGGACAAGGATTTCGGTGTCAGCGCAGACATCTGGAGCTGCCCGAGCTTCAACGAGTTGGCGCGCGATGGCACCGCTGCGGTTCGCCACAATCGCCTGAACCCCGAGGTCAAAACGCATCGCGTCCCCTACGTCACGCAACTGCTGGGTGATCGCAGCGGCCCAGTCATTGCCGCAACCGACTACGTGCGCAACTATGCCGACCAGATTCGCGAGTTTGTGCCAATGGCATACACCGTGCTGGGCACCGATGGTTATGGTCGTTCCGATACCCGCGCCAACCTGCGCCGGCATTTTGAAGTGGATCGCTATCATGTTGCCCACGCCGCGATTGCCGCATTGGCCGCCGAAGGCAAGATGACCGCCAAGGATGTGGCGCGCGCGATCAAGCACTACAAGATCGATGCCGACAAGAGCAACCCGCTGCAGGCGTGAGCAGCGCAGCCGACAAACCGCACGCGCCATCGACCGAGCGCAACCGCGAGCCGATCCTCGCGGCCTTGCGCGAGCCGTTCGCCGGGTGCCGGCGGGTGCTGGAAATCGGCAGCGGCAGCGGCCAGCACGCGGTGTATCTGGCAGCGGCGCTGCCAGATCTGATCTGGCAATGTTCGGACCTGGCTGACAAGTTGCCCGGTATTCGTGCCTGGCTCGACGATGCCGCCCTGGCCAACACCCCGCCACCACTGGCACTGGATGTTGCGCGCGGGCCATGGCCAGCGCAGCGCTTTGATGCGGTATTCAGCGCCAACACCCTGCACATCATGGGCTGGCCGGCGGTGCAGGCGCTATTTGCGAGTTTGCCGACAATACTGGCCGATGATGCGCTGGTGGCGATCTACGGCCCGTTCAATCGCGAGGGTCGCTACACCAGCGAAGGCAATGCCGCCTTCGCTGCGCAGTTGCGCGCACAGGACCCGGCGATGGGCCTGCGTGATGCCGAGGCGATCGATGCACTGGCGCTTCAGGCCGGCTTGCATCTGCATGCCGATCTGCCGATGCCGGCCAACAATGCGCTGCGGATATGGCGTCGTGCCAAGGTGGTGAGCGCGCAACGGTGACTGGCCGCTTCGCGTTCCTTCACCTTGATCCCTGACCCTTGCCACGGACCTGACCCTTGCCGAATGAATTGCCGAATGAATTGTCGAATGAAGGCGTTCGAAGTAGCACTGTCCGTGGGCCGACGCTCGTGAGGGAGGATAGTCTTCATGCTTTGATTGAGCCGGACAGGTGGAAGCTGTGGTTATTTGGCATTTTTGTTGCTGTAGGAGGCGTTGGGGTATTTCTGCCAGATTGGATCGGGCGCGTACTTGGGATGGCCGGTGCTCTAGTACAGACCTGATTAGCGCTATATCTCAGCGGTAGAAGCCCCTCTCCCGCCGGGACAAGCAGAGACTTGGCAGGCGTTTCTTGCCTGCCTAGTCGGTTGCTTGGTAGCCGTATCAGAGGGGTTGGGGGTGAGGGTTCGGTGCGAG
>JAUXUI010000040.1 GCA_030681035.1 Lysobacteraceae bacterium
TTGGTCAGCTCGTGCTCCTGCGCTTTGGTCAATTCAATCGCCGGGGCTACTCGCACTGACTCACTCCATGCTCAATCCAGGTGATGAATTGGACATCGGCAAGACTTTTAAGTTCCATCAAGAATCGAACACTACACTAGCATCGCTGGCTAGCGTCATCGCCCAGTCACGCTTGAGGCACACCGACAGCGGTTGCGCATAGTGCTGCATGGCTTCTACATCCAGCGCCGCGATGCCATCGACGTGTACCGAACCCCATCCGCCACGGCTGCGACTGCCGAGTTGGCCGAGGGTATGGATCAGGCTGATCGCCTCTTCGATCCGGGGTGCGTGCTGCTCCGGCACCGCGAGTTTGAGGACGCGGATCGATTCGATTGGCTTGGCGGCGCTCGGCAAGGTGGCGTTGATCGCATTGCGATCCGGTTTCCCGGGTCCCCGTTTGATCAAACCAAACCACGCATAGCCGGTTTCCAGGCCGGTGCTGAGCGGGGCGACGCCTTGTTGTGTACCTTTGCCCCAAGCGTCGGCGCTGGCGCCTTGCGGCGCTTCCAGCCGCAGCCGTACTTGACTCCTGCGCGCAGCAATTTTCTTGCCATCTTCATTCAGGTCACCGTCAAGCCAGGCATGCCCAAACAGCAAACCTTCTTTGTGCCGCATCGTGGCGACATCCACCTTGAACTGGTGCTTGGCGGCATACGCCACCCGCCACCACTCGCGCAGCAAATGCTTGATCGGCGGCGTGCGCCATTGTGCGTTCTGCTCGGCATTGCCGATAAAGGCCGGGGTCAGAAAGCGCAAGGTGTATTCGAGCTGGCGCATGGGGTTCCTCATTGGGGCAATGCTGGCATGGGCGGCGCGTGCGTGGCTGATTCGGCAAGCTTGTGGTCAGGTGTTGTTGAGCTGGTTCAGGCAGGCATTTAGTCTTTGGTGTAGCCGCTCCGGATTGCGCAACAGTTGCGCATGCGCCCTGATGTTCGGCGGTATACCGTGCGCCATCGCGTTGCGCAGGTTTTTCAGTGTCCAGTATGCGTCACGCTTCCAGTCGGTGTGTTCGCCGTCACGCAACTGCGCACCGAACGCTTTATCCGCCGCATCACGCGCCCGGTAGTCCAGCGGATCGCTACCCTCGGTGAAGCACAGGCGGGTAATCATGGCTTCGATCCCCAGCACGGCGGCGCGCAGGTAGTCGCGTCGCTGCAGGGCGCGCAGGGCCAGCTTTTGCTGGTGTGCATCCAGCTCACCCGCCAGCGCCCATTCCAACTGCTTGCGCAGCTTGTCTTGAAACAGCCCGCTGGCGCCGGATAGCGGCGCGTCCAGCGCTGGCAAAAAAGTTCGAAGCTGTGTGCGCGCATCGCTGAGGTTGAGCGTGCTCTCGTGAAATGCGGCGCTGGCAAGACAGTGCGCCTTGTCGGCGGCGCAGCCGTCGGCTTCCAGCAACGGCGCAAACACGCTGTAATCGCCATTGGCATCGAAGCGGTCGAGCGCGTCGATCCAACGCTGGATCGCAAGTAGACCATCGAGCCTCAGCACCGGCGTGACCCCACCCTGGGTCATTTCCAGCGCGCCATACCACAAGCCTTCGATCCGATGCTTGCCGACACGCTCCAGCATGATGGCGCTGAGCAGACCAAGCATGCCCAAGTGGCGAAAACCATGCGTCAAATCAATGCTGATGCGGTCCTTGCTGACGGCGTCAGCAATTGCCTGCAGCACGCTGGCTTGTTCGCTGGTGTCGCGCGCATAGCTGATCAGCCGCGGCACCACCTCGCGCCCCAGCGCGCGTGCCAGCATGGGTGCCACCTCCTCCAGCAGCGCCGAATCGACACTCTGGCGAGCTTCGGCATCGAGCAGGCGCAGGCGCCGGTCCTCGTCATCGCCTTCGGTGGCAAGGTGCTCTACCAACACCCCCCACATGCTGCCAGCCGTACCGAGAATGACCAGTCGCTCGGGCTGCAGGCGTTCCGCCAGCGACAAGCCAAAGAACGGCGAATGCGATTCGGCACCGTCATCGAAGCGGTAGCGGGTACTGCGATAGCCAGTCTGTGCGTTGTCACGGCCTTTGCCGAGAAAGGTGATCAGGGTATGCAATCGCTAGTCCTCGATGAGCCGTATCTGCTCGGGCGCGAGCGGCAAGGCAAAGCGAGTGGGCCGGCGTCCACGCCCAGTAATCTCGTAGGCACCGAAATTTACGCCGAGCGCGTTGAACAGGGCCTTGTTCACCCGGCTCTTGCGTTCATCGAAATCGCGCATCGACATCCCATGTTGGTAGCGGCGGTCGATCGCATTGTTGCGCCCCTTGATGCGATCATAAGCAGCAAGGTACTCGGCGGCGTATTCCGGGTCGGGATGATCCTCGCTCGGGCGGGCAAGACCGGGTTTGCCCTGCAACGCGCGCTGCGCAAACCACAGCAGGAAGGCGGCATCAGCCTGTTGCAACGCGACTGTCTTGCGACCGGCCTCAATGCGCAGCGGATCGATGCCGATACGCAGTTCGGGCGGGCCCAGGGTCGCCTGCACTGCCTGCACCGCCCGCGCGAAGTGAGCGCGCCCACCGAGCAGGTCCTTGGGCAGACCGTGACGCAGGCGCACGAATGGAATCTCGGCCAGCATCACCTGCGCCTCGCGGCAATCGATCTGACGCTTCTCAATGCGGCTTTCGATCACCCGCTGGTAAGGCGTGGGATAGAAAAATGCCGGGCTTGATTCGAAAAGCGTATCGACCAGGACATGACTGAGACAATCCTGCTCGCGGCCGAACAGCGAGAGCGCGTAACCGGCGTAGTAGCCCATTGTCTTGCGCCCACCTGCGATGCTTACATGCAGGCTGCTGTTTTTGTCGCTGGTAAGATTACGCACGATCTCGGCAATCTGGTCAGCAGCTAAGGCATTGGTCTCGGCTGTGCGGATGTCGTCGAGCGGATTGTCGTTGCCATCGTGCAGGAAGTGGATGGTTGAGCGATCGAAGCGGATCGGCGGCAGCGCGTAATCCTTGCGAAGTTTGTGAAACCAGCCCGGCTCGGCTGAAAGCAGAGCCAGCTCAGCCTGGTTGGCACCCTCACGGGTGCTGATCAGATGGATCTCGTCGGGAATCCAGGCTGGAGTTTGCGTGCAGGCCAACGCGTAGAGGGTTTCGGTGACGATCTGCGGCGACATACCGCTGACGCAAAGCAGTATTCTGCGTGGCGATGCCGGTGATTGGTTTGCTTCCATTCGCTGCGCTCCAAATGGGTGGCAACATTATGCGACCTTATTTCAATGCGTACCGAAAGTACAAGCTTGTGCGTCGGAGTGGCCGATAGGCACTGTTCTCCGCCCGGATACGTGTCGTCGATCCGCATGAATCCAACGCGTTGGCGCGATTCCTCGCGCTCGGCCATCGCCTGCATGGCCTTGTGCTTGAAGTTCCTTGAACACTCTGGATAGCCGCGTAGCTCCGCCGCACAGGGATGCACACGTGCCGCGGGCGCGAGCAGGCCAAAGTGCCTAAAATGGGCGAACCCCCTTCGCCAAGACCCTGCCGTGACCACCATCCAGCACGAAGATTTCGTGCAGAGCATCGCCGATGCGCTGCAATACATTTCCTACTACCATCCCGTCGATTACATCAAAAACCTCGCCGCCGCTTATGAGCGCGAGCAATCGCCTGCGGCCAGGGATGCCATCGCGCAGATACTGATCAACTCGCGCATGTGCGCCGAGGGCCATCGCCCGATTTGCCAGGACACCGGCATCGTCACCGTGTTCCTGGAAGTGGGCATGGAGGTGCGCTGGAATACCAAGGGCTCGGTCGAGGACATGGTCAACGAAGGCGTACGCCGCGCCTACCTGCATCCGGACAACACGCTGCGTGCCAGTGTGCTCGCCGACCCCGCCGGCAAGCGCAGCAACACCCGCGACAATACGCCAGCGGTGGTCAACCTCAAGCTGGTGCCCGGTGACAAGGTCGATGTGATCGTCGCCGCCAAGGGTGGTGGCTCCGAGGCCAAGAGCAAGTTCGCGATGCTCAATCCTTCCGACTCCATCGTTGATTGGGTACTCAAGACAGTGCCGACCATGGGTGCCGGCTGGTGCCCGCCGGGCATGCTTGGCATCGGCATCGGCGGTACTGCCGAAAAGGCCATGCTGATGGCGAAGGAAGCGCTGATGGAACCGATCGACATCACCGATCTGATCGCGCGCGGCCCGAGCACTCGCGCCGAAGAACTGCGGCTGGAACTGTACGAAAAAGTCAACGCGCTCGGCATCGGCGCGCAGGGGCTTGGCGGCCTCACCACCGTGCTGGATGTGAAGGTGAAGGACTATCCCACCCACGCCGCCAACCTGCCGGTGGCGATGATCCCCAACTGCGCCGCCACGCGGCACGCGCATTTCATCCTCGATGGCAGTGGCCCGGTGGCGCTCGATCCGCCGTCGCTGGAAGACTGGCCCACGCTCACCTACGACGCCAGCAAGGGCCGCCGGGTGAATCTGGATACCATCACCGCCGATGAAGTGGCCAGCTTCAAGCCTGGCGAAGTGCTGCTGCTCAATGGCAAGCTGCTGACCGGCCGCGACGCCGCGCACAAACGCATGGTCGAGATGTTGAACAAGGGCGAGCCGTTGCCGGTGGATTTTCGTGGCCGCTTCATTTATTACGTTGGCCCGGTCGATCCGGTGCGCGACGAAGTAGTCGGCCCGGCCGGCCCAACCACTGCCACCCGCATGGACAAGTTCACCGAACAGGTGCTGGCGCAGACCGGTTTGCTCGGCATGGTCGGCAAGGCCGAGCGCGGCCCAATTGCGATTGAAGCCATCAAAAAGCACCGCTCGGTGTACCTGATGGCGGTCGGTGGCGCCGCTTATCTGGTATCGAAAGCGATCAAGGCCGCGCGCGTGGTCGGCTTCGCCGATCTGGGTATGGAAGCGATTTACGAGTTCACCGTGCAGGACATGCCAGTTACCGTCGCCGTCGATTGCACGGGTGAATCAGTACACCAGACCGGCCCGCGCGAATGGCAATCGCGAATCGGCAAGATTCCGGTGGTGGTGGAGTAGGGTATGTTGCTGACGGTATCGGTGCCTGCCGTGTTCGCACATGCCAGTGGGAACTATCGCTGTTCGTAACGCTCCGATACCGTGGCTACATTATTTTTCCGGGCATATGACAATCACGCAGCAACTTCCCGCCGTTGTTTTGGCAAAACGCACGCAGCGCAAGCCCGCGTATTGGGCCTGCGCGTTGCTTGCAGCAAGCTGGTTCGTTGTTGGCCAGAGCCTTGCCGCCATCCGCGATACCCAGCTTGCCGGTTTCGAGCGCCCCGACGCGCAATTGGCGGATTATCGCGGGCAAGTGGTGCTGCTGCATTTCTGGGCATCATGGTGTGCGCCCTGCCTGCGCGAGATTCCCGCGCTGGAAGCGTTTTACGCTGGCCCGTATCGCGAGCTTTCTGCGCGTGGTCTGGTGGTGTTGACCGTCACCAACGATTTTCGCATCGGCGATGTCCGCCGGTTCCAGGCCGAGCGCAAGTTTTCTGCGCCGATATTTCTCGATATGCTCGGCAGCCTGCATGACGAGATGAAGATGATCGGCCTTCCGGCAACCGCAGTGATTGGTCGTGACGGGCAGGTCGTCAAACGCCTCTATGGGCCCCAGGATTGGGAGAGTCCGGCATTTCGGGCGATGATAGAAGACTACGTCGCCAACTGACGGGCGAATCGACGCACCGTATGCGACAGGGAGATTCGATGTACAGCACACGACCGCACACCCCGGTACTCGGCATATTGGCGCTTTCGCTACTGCTGACAGCACCCAGTATGGTATTTGCGCAAACGGTGGCCGAGCCTGACGCGCCACCTGAGCTGGGCCTGCCCAAGGATTTCACACCTGCGCTCGCCGCCGATTCGGTAGATACCGCGCCAGCGCAAATCGCTGCCGACCCCAACGCAATTGACAGCCTGCTGGCAGAACTCACCGCAAGCAGCGAGGCGATCAAGGATCAGCCCGGGGCGACCGAGGCAACGCAGTTTCCCGGTGAACCAGGGCCCAGTGACTGGATTCAGGCACTGCGCGTAACGCGCGACGACAATCCGCTGCTGGATAGCGCCTGCAAGGATCAGGCAATGCGCGTGTCGATGGAAGCCTTGGCTGCACTGGAAGGCGCCGAAGGCGAGCATGGCGCGATGCAGGCCACGGCCGACCACGTGCGCCAACACCAGGGCTTTATCAAGGATGGCAATATCTCACATGCCGACTACCTGCGCGAAATTGCCGAATGCACCAGCTTTTGCGCGCCGCTTGTCGCACAACTGATGCAATGTCACATCTTGTCGGTTGCGCGCCTCGAGCATGGCATCGTGCTGTTTGACTTGGGTAGTGACACCGTATCGTCCAGTTTCAAAACTGGCCTGCTGGATACGGTTTCCAAACAACTCAAGGAAAATGGCGGCCGCAAGGCGGTGCTGATTGGTCGTGCCAGCCAGATCGGTGACCTGCGCCACAACCGCGCCCTGTCGGCACGGCGAGCGCTAGCTGTAAAAGACACGTTGCTGGCAGCGGGGATCTCCGCAGAGCGCATTGAAACCATGTGGTTTGGCTGGGAGCCGCCACAGATCAGCGACGTGGTCGCCAGTGAATATGGCGTATCCCGGCTTTATGACACGGTTGGCCGCGACAAAATCAATCAGAGCGTGGTGGTGGTGGTTTATTGATGCAGGCCGGGGATAACACGCGGTTGCGAAATCTACTCGGGATTGAAAACAGCGTGGGCGGCCCTTGCCGGCGCTGGCCGGGTGATTTTGTGCATGACAAACCGATCAGCCAATGAAATTGCGATTGTGGCTGCGTTGCGCCAGCTTCGGCGTGGCGAGGTAGTGGCTTATGGTGAGGTGGCGCGGCGGGCGGGATTGCCGGGCAGGGCGCGGTTGGTTGCGCGCGTGCTGGCGCATTCGCCCGTTGCTGACTTGCCATGGCATCGGGTGCTGCGTGCCGATGGCCGGATCGCGTTTGCGCCTGGCTCGGAAGGTTATATCGAACAGGTGCGACGCCTGCAAACCGAGAATGTAACGGTAGTGGATGGGCGGGTGCGCATGGCCTCGGTGGCCGGCAAGCTGGATGCCTTGCTATGGGCTTCGCCACCCGCTGACGAGTGATGGATTTTGCGTGATCCTCTCTCGGGCTATCATGTCGTCTCATTGTTTGAATCAGGCTTGCCATGAATCCCATGCCTCCGATCACCAGCGCGCTGCTTTGGGCCAACGGCGCGGTATTTTTGCTGCAAAGTGTCTTGGGCATGGCAGCGTTTTCCGGACTGATGCTGTGGCCCCTGGGTGACTACCCGCTGGGTGGCGGAGAGATGGGCTCGCTGTTCTACCCATGGCAGTTGCTGACCTACGGCTTTTTGCACGGCGGTATTGGCCATATTTTCTTCAACATGCTGGCGCTATGGATGTTCGGTGCTTCGCTGGAATACACGTGGGGGCCGCGGCGTTTTCTTACTTATTACCTCACCTGCGTGGCCGGCGCCGGCTTGATCCAGTTGCTGGTGGCCTCTTGGACCACCAGCGCCGGTATGCCGCCGTATCCAACACTGGGCGCGTCGGGGGGTGTGTTCGGGGTGCTGCTGGGTTATGGCATGCTGTTTCCCAACCGCCAGGTGATGCTGTTGATCCCGCCAATTCCGATGAAAGCGCGAACACTGGTCATCCTTTACGGCGCGCTGGCGCTGTTTTCAGGCATGACCGGCAGCCAGCCGGGTATCGCTCATTTTGCCCACTTGGGCGGCATGTTGTTCGGCTTTGGTCTGATCCAATATTGGCGCGGGCGCTGGCCATTCGATCGCCGCCGCCGTGGCAGCGGTGGCCCATGGCGGCCGCACTGATTCCCGTGTGTTTCGCCGCATATTGCCAGCTTGTCATTGACGCAGCACGGGGCTGGCCTTAGAATTGTCGGCTGTTTGCGCGGTAGCCAGTATGCCGCGCCAATGGAAGCGTCGGGGTATAGCTCAGCCTGGTAGAGCGCCAGCTTTGGGAGCTGGATGTCGTGGGTTCGAATCCCTCTGCCCCGACCAATGCGAGTCTTCACGGTCGCTGGAGTTTATTGTGGCGGCGGGCGCTGCTCGTCTGGTAGCAATTGGGCTGCGCCGGTATAGTTGCCGTGCTGCGCCCGTAGCTCAACCGGATAGAGCATCGGCCTTCTAAGCCGAGGGTTACAGGTTCGATTCCTGTCGGGCGCACCAGTTTTAGGTGGCGGACAGGTTTGGCGGATGCACCTGCGAAGCGCTGACGCGCTTTCGGGCGCACCATGCGACAATGTGCAACAGGTTGCAAGTTGAACAATGGTGGATGTAGCTCAGTTGGTTAGAGCATCGGATTGTGATTCCGAGGGTCGCGGGTTCGAGTCCCGTCTTCCACCCCAGATGACAGATGCGGCATAATGTGCCGCATCCGCTGCTCTTGAGGCAGAAAAAGTACGCGGGCCGTTAGCTCAGTTGGTAGAGCAGTTGACTCTTAATCAATAGGTCGAAGGTTCGAATCCTTCACGGCCCACCAACTTTTTCTGTGATGTGATCGCGCGGCAATGCGAAAGTGGCGGAACTGGTAGACGCGCTGGATTTAGGTTCCAGTGGGGCAACCCGTGAGAGTTCGAGTCTCTTCTTTCGCACCACCGTTGTGCGGATAGGTCAGGAGACTGGCCTCCGCGGGTTTTTTGTGTCCGCCCTTGGGGCGGGATGGCAGGAGTGACCATGGACGTATCGATTGAAACGCTTTCTTCCCTGGAACGTCGTCTGACGGTCAGCGTTCCGGCCGACCGGCTGGAAGGCGAGGTGCGTGAGCGCTTGCGTGAGTTGTCACGCTCGATGCAAATGAAGGGGTTTCGTCGCGGCAAAGTGCCAGCCAAGGTGGTTGAGCAGCGCTTTGGTGCGCAAGTGCGCAATGAAGCATTGGGCGAGGTTGTGCGCAACAGCTTCAACGAGGCCGTTGATCAGGAAAAGCTGCGTCCGGCATCGGCGCCCAGCATCGAAACCAATGGCACGGCGGAAAACGGCCAATTGCGTTACACCGCCACTTTCGAGGTAATCCCGGATTTCGGCAAGATCGATGTTTCGGCGCTGGCGATCAATCGCGTAGTTGCAACTGTTGCCGACGAGGATATCGATCAGATGATCGAAACCCTGCGGGCGCAGCGACGCAGCTTTGAGCCGGTAACTCGCGGTGCGCAAGCACAAGACATGGTTATGGCGGAAACCTTCGCCGTTGCTGGCGATTTGCGCGTACCTGCCGAGAACAGCGAAATCGGTGGCACCTTGCTCGGTTCGGGCATGATGCACCCGAGTATTGAAGAAGCCCTTGCCGGTATGAGCGTGGGTGAGGAAAAGTCAGTGGCGGTGTCGTTTGCTGCTGACTGGCGGGTGCCTGAACTGGCTGGCAAGGATGCGACGGTAACCGTCAAAGTGACCCGTATCGCTGAGCCGACGCTGCCGGCGCTGGACAAGGCGTTCATTGAAAGTTTCGGTGTGCGTGGTGGTGATCTTGCTACCTTCCGTAATGAAGTGCGCAGCAATCTCGAGCGCGAGCTCAAGGGCGCGTTGATGGCAAGTTTGCGTGCCGAGGTAATCGACAAGCTGGTCGCGGCTTACAGCAATGTGGAAATGCCGGTGCGTTTGATCGATGCCGAGGCCCGCTCGCTGGCGGCCCAGGCTGAGAAGCAGGCTGCCGAGCAAGGGCGCAAGGGCGTTACCGTTGCACCCGACGCGATGAAGGCATCGGCGCAGCGCCGGGTTGCGGCTGGCCTGCTGCTGTCGGAAATCGCCCGTCAGGAGCGGATGATACTCGACGGCAAGCGCCTGAACGAGACCATGGGCCTGATTGCTTCTACTTACGAAGACCCGCAGCAGGTGCTGGAACTGTATCGCAATGACGAGAAGCTGATGGCCGGCTTGCAGACCCGTGTGATGGAAGACCAAGTGGTCGAATGGATTGCCGACCATGCTGCTGTTACCAAGATGCCGGCCAGCTTCAGTGATGTGATGCGTAGCGGCCAGCAAACGGCATAAGTGGAAACGATTTTCGAGTAAAGGAGTAGCAGATGAACCCGATCAAGGGCCTCAACCTGATCCCGATGGTGGTCGAGCAGACCAGCCGCGGCGAGCGTTCATACGACATCTACTCGCGTCTGCTCAAAGAGCGTGTGATCTTTCTGGTCGGTCCGATCGACGACTACGTGGCCAATGTGGTGGTGGCGCAATTACTGTTTCTTGAAGCCGACAACCCCGAAAAAGACATCAGCCTGTACGTCAATTCGCCGGGTGGCGTGGTTACCTCGGGCATGGCGATCTACGACACCATGCAGTTCATCAAGCCCGATGTCAGCACCATCTGTGTGGGCCAGGCGGCCAGCATGGGCTCGCTGCTGCTGGCAGCCGGTGCTGCCGGCAAGCGCTATGCGCTGCCGCATTCGCGAGTGATGATCCACCAGCCATTGGGCGGTTTCCAGGGGCAGGCCAGCGATATCGAGATTCACACCCGTGAAATCCTGAGTCTGCGTGATCGCCTGAATTCGGTATTGGCCCATCACACCGGTCAGCCGATCGAAACCATAGCCCGTGATACCGACCGCGACAATTTCATGGATGCCAAGGCTGCCAAGGCCTATGGTCTGATCGACGAAGTGCTCGAGCGCCGGCCGGACGACAGCATTCGCGCCGGATAACTGCTTCACAGGCTCGTATGCAAGCGACTGCCCGGTCTGCTGGCCGGCAGCGCGCCTGTGCTATCCTCTACCTCAGACCGACCCCAGCCTAGGGCCACGTAGCATGACCGAAGAACGCCAGGGCCGATCCAGCGACAGCAGCAAAGTCCTTTACTGCTCGTTTTGCGGCAAGAGCCAGCACGAAGTACGCAAGCTGATCGCGGGGCCAAGCGTATTCATCTGTGATGAATGCGTAGAGCTTTGCAATGACATCATTCGCGAAGAGCTTGAAGAAAAAGCACAGGCGGCACGCAGCCACCTGCCCAAGCCGCGCGAAATCATGGCGGTGCTCGATCAATATGTGATTGGTCAGCAGCGTGCCAAGAAATCCCTTTCAGTGGCGGTATACAACCACTACAAACGGATTGAGAGCCGGCAGAAGAACGACGAGGTCGAGCTGTCCAAATCCAATATCCTGATGATCGGGCCGACCGGCTCGGGTAAAACGCTGCTGGCTGAAACGCTGGCGCGGCTGCTCAATGTTCCCTTCACCATCGCTGATGCAACCACCCTCACCGAGGCCGGTTACGTGGGCGAAGATGTCGAGAACATCATCCAGAAGCTGCTGCAAAAGTGTGATTACGACGTCGACAAGGCGCAGATGGGTATCGTCTACATTGACGAGATCGACAAGATTTCGCGCAAGAGCGAAAACCCGTCAATCACCCGCGACGTGTCAGGCGAGGGCGTGCAACAGGCCCTGCTCAAGCTGATCGAGGGCACCATCGCCTCGGTGCCGCCGCAGGGTGGTCGCAAGCACCCGCAGCAGGAGTTCTTGCAGGTTGATACCCGCAATATCCTGTTTATCTGTGGTGGTGCCTTTTCCGGGCTGGAAAAGGTCATCCAGCAGCGCAGCAGTGACGCGGTGGGTATCGGTTTCAGCGCTTCGGTCAAAAGCAAGAAGAACAAGTCCGATCTGGGTGAGGTATTTGCCAACGTCGAGCCGGAAGATCTGGTCAAGTTTGGTCTGATCCCGGAGTTCGTTGGCCGCCTGCCGGTGATCGCCACCCTGGAAGAGCTCGACGAATCAGCTCTGATCCAGATTCTCACCGAGCCAAAAAACGCACTGACCAAGCAGTTTCGCAAATTGTTCGAGATGGAAGGGGTCGAGCTGGAAGTACGTCCCGACGCGCTGGCCGCGATCGCTGCCAAAGCGCTCAAGCGCAAGACCGGCGCCCGTGGGCTTCGTACCATCATCGAGTCGGTACTGCTCGAAACGATGTTTGAGCTGCCATCGCTGGAAAATGTCTCCAAAGTGGTCATTGACGAATCGGTGATCAACAACAAGGCCGAGCCCTACCTGATTTACCGTGGAACGCCGGTTCAGGCGAAGGCGGCGGCCGAATAAATCATTCTTCAATGCATTGAATAACAAGGCGTTCTTCGGGGCGCCTTGTCTATTTTCGGGTTACGGCTTGCAAGCCTCACGGCGAAGCCCCATTACTGGAAACAGATCATCGACGGCTCGCATTGCGGCCCGTCGCCGGTTCCCGTGTCAGTAATCTGCGCGTTCAGGCATCTGATCGCCATAATGTCAGTTACCGGCGTCGAGTCGTCAGGAGAGGTAATCATGAGCAATTCAACTGAACCCCTGAATCTTCCGGTGTTGCCACTGCGTGATGTGGTTGTGTATCCGCACATGGTGATTCCGCTTTTTGTCGGCCGCGACAAATCGGTGCGCGCGTTGGAGAAAGCGATGGACGGTGATCGTCGTATCGTGCTGGTGGCGCAGACCAGCCCGGATATCGATGATCCCGAGGCGAAGGATCTATTCACCATAGGCACGCTGGCGCAGGTGCTGCAGTTGCTCAAGTTGCCCGATGGCACCATCAAGGTGCTGGTCGAGGGGGTGTCGCGCGTCAGCGTTTCCGATTTCAAGGAATCTGACGTTGGCCTTGGCTGTGCAGTAAAGGAGATCGAGTCCACGCTTGAGCGTAATGAGCGTGAAATCGAGGTCACGGTTCGTTCTTTGATGTCGTTGTTTGAGCAATACATCAAGATGAATCGCAAGCTGCCACCCGAATTGCTTGGCACCTTGTCCGGGATTGACGATCCGAGCCGGCTGGCCGATACCGTGGCTGCGCACCTGGGTGTACGCCTGGCGGACAAGCAACGTTTGCTGGAGACGCTGGAAGTGGGCGCGCGGCTGGAGTTGCTGATTGGATTTGTCGATGGCGAAATCGACGTGCAACAACTTGAAAAACGGATCCGCGGCCGGGTCAAGTCGCAGATGGAGAAAAGCCAGCGCGAGTACTACCTCAACGAGCAGATGAAGGCGATCCAGAAGGAGCTTGGCGAGGATGAGGGCGGCAATGAAATCGAGGAACTGACCCGCAAGCTGGCCGAAGCGGGCATGCCCAAGCCCGTGGCGGCCAAGGCCAAGGCGGAGTTGAACAAGCTCAAGCAGATGTCGCCGATGTCGGCCGAAGCCGCTGTGGTGCGCAACTACATTGACTGGCTGCTGGGTGTGCCATGGAAGAAGCGCACCAAGGTGCGGCGCGATCTCAAGGCCGCGCAAGGCGTGCTGGATACCGATCATTATGGGCTGGAGAAGGTCAAGGAACGCATCCTTGAGTACCTCGCGGTGCAACAGCGGGTGAAGCAGATGAAAGGCCCCATCCTGTGCCTGGTCGGGCCGCCGGGTGTAGGCAAAACATCGCTCGGGCAATCCATCGCCAAGGCCACCAACCGCAAGTTTGTACGCATGAGCCTGGGCGGTGTGCGCGATGAAGCCGAGATTCGTGGCCATCGGCGCACGTATATCGGTTCGATGCCGGGCCGGATCGTGCAGAACCTCAGCAAGGTCAAATCGCGCAATGCGTTGTTCATGCTCGATGAAATCGACAAGATGAGCATGGATTTTCGTGGTGATCCCTCGTCAGCATTGCTGGAAGTGCTCGACCCGGAACAGAACCATACCTTCAACGACCATTACCTTGAGGTTGATTTAGATCTGTCGGAAGTGATGTTCGTCGCGACTGCCAACTCGCTGAACATTCCCGGTCCGTTGCTTGATCGCATGGAGGTGATTCGTATCCCCGGTTACACCGAGGATGAAAAGCTCAATATCGCGCAGCAATATCTCATGCCAAAGCAGCTCAAGGGCAATGGGCTGGCGATCGATGAGCTAAAGATCAGCGATGCAGCGTTGCGCGACATCGTGCGTTATTACACGCGCGAGTCGGGCGTGCGAAATCTGGAGCGCGAAATCTCCAAGATCTGCCGCAAAGTAGTCACCGAAGTGGCGCTCGCTGGTGCGCAGGAGAACAAGCGCAAGCGCGGCAAGGGCGTGCAGGTGACGCCGCGCAATTTGGGCCATTACCTGGGTGTTCGACGTGTCGATTTTGGTCGCGCCGAACAGGCCAATGAAATCGGCCTGGTAACCGGCTTGGCGTGGACCGAGGTCGGTGGCGACCTGCTGCAGATCGAGGCGGCATTGCTGCCCGGCAAGGGCTTGTTGACACTGACCGGCCAACTTGGCGATGTCATGCAGGAGTCTGCCAAGGCCGCGTTGTCGGTGGTACGTGCGCGTGCCGAGCGTCTGGGGCTTGATCCCGACTTTCATCAAAAGCACGATATCCATATCCACGTGCCCGAAGGTGCGACGCCGAAGGACGGCCCGAGCGCCGGTGTGGCGATGGTCACTGCGCTGGTATCGGTGTTGTCCAAGGTGCCGATTCGTTCCGATGTGGCGATGACCGGTGAAATCACCCTGCGTGGCCGCGTATTGCCCATCGGTGGGCTCAAGGAGAAATTACTTGCAGCGTTGCGCGGCGGAATCAGCAAGGTGTTGATCCCCGAAGAAAACAGCAAAGACTTGGCTGACATCCCGAAAAATGTCACTGCCGGACTCGAAATCATCCCCGTACGCTGGATTGACGAAGTCCTTGATATTGCACTCGAACATCCGCTCAAGCCGGCGATTCAAAAAGAACAGGTGGTAGCGGTCGGCGATGCCGTCGAGGGCAAGGCAAAAACCGACCCGGAGGTAGTGCGCGCACATTGAGGTTCGCCAGCATTGATGCCGGGTACGCAATTGATTGCCGTACCCGGCCAAGCATTGCCGGAACGAAGAAAAACGCCGAAAACCGCATGAATACAGGCCCGTGCTGTTGCGTGCCGGGCTTGGCACTGGTATAAATCGCGGCAGTCGTGGTGTGTTGCTTGACAACGGGCAGGCATCACGCAAAGGTCGATCGGGGAGTTTGTCGAAGGGGCGTTGCGGCACCAACCTGGTTGCAAACAACTGTGGAAGAACTCGTTCAGGGAGTCCTAAATAATGAACAAAGCAGAACTTATTGAAGCCGTGGCCGAAACAGCCGAACTGACCAAGGCAGATGCGGCTCGTGCGCTGGATGCAACCATTGAAGTAATCAAGAAGAATCTGAAGAAGGGCAACACAATCACCCTCGTGGGCTTTGGTACATTCGAAGTGCGCAAGCGTGGTGCCCGCACCGGCCGTAACCCGCGTACGGGTGAGACGATCAAGATCAAGGCTTCGAAAGTTCCTGCTTTCAAGGCTGGTAAAGCGCTCAAGGATGCAGTAAACTGATCGCTTGCCATCAAGGGTGCTTAGCTCAGCGGTAGAGCGTCGCCCTTACAAGGCGAGGGTCGGGGGTTCGAAACCCTCAGCACCCACCATGTAAAGTCAAAAAAACGCGGAGTGGTAGTTCAGTCGGTTAGAATACCGGCCTGTCACGCCGGGGGTCGCGGGTTCGAGTCCCGTCCACTCCGCCATGTTTCCGAGGGCGCCGCAAGGCGCCTTCGTTTTTTGTGGCAAGCGTTTTTTATCACGGTTACGATTCACATCCCGAATTGCTTACGGATTCAGACCATGCTTCAGAAATTGCGCGAAAAAACCACAGGCTGGTTCGCTGGCATCATCGTCGGAATATTGATCATTCCGTTCGCATTTCTGGGCATCAACGATTACTTTTCGGCGCGTGTGCAGACTTGGGTTGCCAAGGTCGGTGATCGCGAGATTTTGCAACAGACATTTCGTGACCGCCTGGAGCAGGAGCGCGCCGCGCAGCGCCGGCAACAGGGTGAAGCGTTTGATTCCAGAGAGTTTGAGAATCCTTTGGTCAAGCGTCAGATTCTTGATCGCATGATTGACGAAGAACTGTTGCTCGCCGCTGCCGAACGTGATGGCATCGTCGCTGCCGATACCCTGGTTCGCCGCGAAATCACGGGTATTCCTGCGTTTCAGGTTGATGGCGAGTTCAATCCCGATCAGTACCGCTTGGTGTTGAGCATGCAAGGTTTGTCGGCGCCGGGTTTTGATGCCATGGTGCGCCGTGATCTGACGGTGGGCGCTGTTCCACAACAAATTGCATCAAGCGCAGTGGTTTCGATGAAAGAGGTCGAGTTGCTGTTGCAATTGGGCAATCAAACGCGCGATCTCAAGCTGCTTGATGTGCCACCGCCGGTTGAGGAGAGTGCGCCGAGCGAAGAAGATCTGCGTGCCTGGTACGAAGCCAACAAGAGCGCTTTTCTCACTGACGAAAAAGTTTCGATTGAATACGTCGAACTCAAAGGCGCCGACCTCACAATCGATGGCGTCATTGATGAGGCAACCCTGCGCGCGCGTTACGACGAGAATCAGGCGCGATTTGTCGAGCCTGAGGAACGCCTGGCTTCACATATTCTTGTCGCTTTCGACAAGGATGCTGATGAGCAAGCGGTAGCCGACGCCCGCGCACGTGCCGAAACGCTGGCTGCCAAGGCGCGTGCCGAGGGTGCCGATTTTGCCGTGCTTGCGCGCGAAGCCTCTGATGATGTCGGTTCCAAATCGGCAGGTGGCGATCTGGGTTGGATGCAAAAAGGTGGCGCATTTCCGGCGTTTGACGATGCGCTTTTCACTTTGCCTGTGAATGCGGTCAGTGATCCGGTGCGTGGCGAGGATGGCTTTCACATCATCACGGTTCGCGAGATCAAGGCTGGTAGCGAAATGCCATTTGAGCAAGTGCGTGACGAGTTGGCATTGGAGGCACGTCAGACCGAGCGTGAGCGCCGATTCTCCGAGGCATCCGGGCGACTGATGGATTCCGTGATTCGCGATCCCAACTCGCTTAGTGCCGCTGCTGCGGAGTTGGGCTTGACCGTATCGCGTGCGGGTCCGATGACGCGTGCTGGCGGCGAAGGATTGGCCGGTGACCCGGCTATCATTCGCGCTGCGTTTTCGCCCGATCTGGTCTCCGGTGCAGCCAGTGATCCGATTGAGCTTGGCCCGGAATACATCGCGGTGATTCGCGTAACCGAGCATATCGCCGCCGAACCAAAGCCCTTTGATGCAGTGCGCGCTGACGCCGATGGCGCCGTGCGTTTGCAGCGTGCGCGCGAAGCAGGCGAGGCCAAGGCCGCAGCGTTGTTGGAACGCGCACGCAAGGGCGAAAGTTTTGAGCAGTTGGCCGTCGATACCAGTGGTACGGTGAGTACTGCCGAAAAAGTGTCCCGCAATGCCAGTTCGCCAGCGCCGTCAATTGTCGAGGAGGCGTTCAAGCTGCCGCACCCGACTGAGGATGCCGCAAGCCTTGGCATGGCTGAGCTGGGAGGCGGCCGATTCGCGTTGCTGCAGGTGTTGTCGGTCACCGATGGCGTCGTTGGCGAGTTGCCGCAAGCGCAGCTTGACATGCTGCGTCAGCAAATTGCCGGTTCGCGTGGAGAGGTCGAGACGCGTGCCTTCATCAGCGCGTTGCGCAAGCAGTTTCCGGTACAGGTGGCTGAGGATCGTTTGTAAACGACGGTTTGCAACGCATCATTTTGGCTCAACGCACGATGCCATCGCTGCGCAATGCGGTGGCATCCAGCCCCAACTCCGCCAACACTTCGTTGGTGTGCTCACCGAGTGTTGGCGGTGGCCGTTGATAACGCACCGGCGTGCCTGACAACTTCAGCGGGCTACCGATCAGAGGAATGCCGTCAATTGCGATACGCATATCGCGATCATGCGCCACTGGATGTTCCAGCGCCTGTTTCACCGTGTTTACCCGTGCCGCCGGCACACCCGCATTGGCCATGGCATCGAGCCAATACTGCACCGGCTGGGCGCTAAACAATTCTGCCAGTGCCGCGCACACTACGTCGCGGTTAAGCACCCGTGCGGCGTTGTCGCAAAACTGCGGGTCGGTGAGCCATTGCGGTTGTGCCAGGGTTTCGCACAGTTGCTGCCATAGCTTGTCACTGGCTACGGCCAGCACAAAGTCACCATCGCTGGCGTGAAAGCTCTGGTAGGGCACGATACTGGCGTGAGCATTACCGTAGCGACGCGCATCCTCGCCAGTGAAGCAGACGCTGCTGGCTACGTTGGAGAGCGACTGCAGTTGGGTATCGAACAACGACACATCAATGCGTTGGCCCAGGCCGCTGTGCTCGCGGGCGCGTAGTGCCGCCAGGATGGCGATCACCGCGTTCTGCCCGGTCATCAGGTCCACCAGCGCCACACCGACCTTGCTCGGTTCGCCATCAGCCGGGCCAGTGATTGCCATCAAGCCGGCTTCGGCCTGCACCACAAAATCGTATCCCGGCCACTGTGCGCCAATACCGCTGCGGCCATAGCCGGAAATCGAGCAATAGATAATGCGCGGATTGATTGCGGCCAATTGCTCATAGCCTACCCCGAGATTCTCCGCAGTACCGGTGCGGTAGTTCTCGATCACCACGTCTGCATGCGCCGCCAGCGTCGCAATCACTGCTGCCGCTCCCGGCGCACGCAGATCTATTGCCAACGAACGCTTGTTGCGGTTGCAGCAGGCGAAGTAGGCCGACATGCCATCGCGGAACGGTGGCCCGAGTCCGCGCGTGTCATCACCGCCGAAGGGTTCGAGCTTGATTACATCCGCGCCCAGATCAGCCAAGGTCATTCCGCACCAGGGGCCGGCCAGAACGCGTGAGAGTTCGAGTACTGTGATGCCGTGCAGGGAGGGGGTCATGCGGCAGGAGTGCTGTCGGTATGGGTGATGGGCATATGCTGGCGGTCCGCTCGTACCTATTCAAGTAATTCTCGCAAACCTGCGTAATTGGTGTAGCAGTATGCAAGTACGGATACAATCTACCGCATTTCCTGCGCATCCCTTGCCACAAGAGCCCCGCGATGTTGCTGATCGATGCCGTTGTCCGTAGCTCTTCGTATGGGCTGGGTCTGTTCACCACACAACCCTTGCGTGCGGGGTGCTGCGTTTGGCGTTGGCACCCACTTACCGAGGTGGTGGTGCCGCCGGGCCCATATCCCGCGCCGTTTGAAGAATTCCTGAGCCATTTCGGTTACCTGGCCGAGGGCATCGGCATCGTGGTCAATCTCGACAACGCACGCTACATGAACCACTCCGACTCGCCTAACCTGGTGGAGCGTGATGGCTGCAACTACGCGGCACGAGACATCGCCGCAGGCGAGGAACTCACCTGCGATTACCGGGTGTTCGATTGCGGACTCACCTTGAGTGGGGCATTCCTGAAGCGTTGAATGCACATGCTCGAATTGTCAGGCCAGCAGCAGGCCAGCAGGCCAGCAGGACATCCACAAATACGCATCAACGCAGCGCGCGGTAACCGTCCAATCCACCCATCCTACGGCAACCTGTCAAAGTGATCGTTGGTGCGGATACTCGCGCCGCCGGAGCAATTGTCGAGTAGATCAGCACCAAGCCCGACAGGCTGCAAGCCCAGACGAGCGGGCTTAACTTGGGTGGATTGGCCTCAGCGCGGGCCGTGCTTGCGCTCGTAGATCAAAATACCGACAAACCGGTCAGTGCGGTGAAACGATCCAGCGCCGCTGCGCCGGCCAGCGAGTTGCCTTTCTCGTCCAGGCCCGGCGACCACACCGCCAGCGACAATACATTGGGCACCACGGCCACCATGCCGCCGCCAACGCCGCTCTTTACCGGCAAGCCAACATGGAAAGCAAAATCACCGGCGGCGTCGTAGGTGCCGCAGGTGAGCATCAGCGCATTGATGCGTTTGGCGCGCTCCTGACTGATCACCCGTTCATCGCTGTGCTGGCAACTACCGCGATTGGCGAGGTAGACAAATCCGCGAGCCAGATCCACGCAGCTCATGCGCAGCGCGCACTGGTGATAGTAAAAATCGAGCACCGCATCCACCGGATTTTCGAGGTTGCCGAAGCTGCGGATGAAATTGGCCAGTGCCGCATTGCGGAACCCGGTTTCATGCTCGGAGCGCGCCACTTCCGGGTCCATCGGGATATCGGGATTGCAGGCGCGTTCACGCACGAAACTGAGCAGGCGCTCGCGTGCGTTGGCGTACTGCGAAAGCACTACATCCGCCACTACGTGCGCGCCGGCGTTGATGAATGGGTTACGCGGGATGCCGCGCTCGCGTTCGAGTTGCACCAGCGAGTTGAATGCATTGCCTGACGGTTCACGACCGACCCGCATCCACAACGCGTCGCCCACTGCTTCGAGCGCCATGGTCAGGGTGAATACCTTGGAAATGCTCTGGATCGAGAATGGTTGGTTGGCGTCGCCTACCGCGTAAACTCGGCCGTCGATGGTTGCCACCGCCATGCCGAACTGTTCGGCAGGTACCTGCGCCAGAATGGGGATGTAGTCGGCGACTTTGCCTTTACCGACCAGTGGTTGAACTTCGCTTGCAATCTGCTCCAGAATCGCCGCAACATCTTGTTGTAAAAAGGTTTCAGGGGTGCTGTTGCAGAGCGTCATGGGCTTTTGCCTTGAAAAGAGACGAATCAACGCTGCTGGGTACAGGGTGAATTGGAGCGTATTGTTGTTTGGAGAGCGCCCGATGCGTTGCGTTCAGGCCCTCTGTCGGTAACACTGCCACTGGTAATCTTGTCTTGTGATGGAAGCAGCGACAATGGCCAATAGCGAAAAATCCGGGGAGTTGTCGGCTGCGAAACCATTCGGCACTTCACAGTCTCGCGTGATCACGCAAAAGCGTTTTTCTACCCGCACTCGCTTTGAGCTGGAAGAAAGCGATTTTTCTTACCGGCTCGACACCGAAGGCAGTTCACGAACCTATCGGCTGGAGTATGCGGAGTTATCGTCAGATCGCGAAACTTTGGTCGAGCGTAACCCGTGGTGGCGCAACGTTGGCCTGTTGTGGATGCTGATTGGGGTGGCTTCGGCAGCGGTAACCTACAGCAGCAAAAACACCTTGAGTGTACCGATCTGGTTGTGGCTCGGCATGATTTGTTACGCCGTGTACCACTTCAAGGTGATTCGCTATCAGATCATCCCGGCAGAGCGCTGTAACGTGGTGATTATCGACGACGCCACCGGCGCCGAGGTGATCCGCGAGCTGGAATCACGGCGTGTGGAGCAATTGCGCCAGCGTTTCGATTACCTCGCTGTGGATGAACATCCCGAGCAGCAGCGGCGCCGTATCGAATGGCTGGGCAAGCAGGGGGCGCTGGATGTCAATGAGGTATCGGCGCGTTTGTTGCAGCTCAATGCGTTGGCTGGGGCGAGTGCGTTGGCTGCTGAACGACGCGAGCAAGATGACGAGTGATCTTCAAGCAAAATGATGCCCGCATTTACGCGTTACTGTGGTTTGCACTGGCAGGGCAGGCTTGTTCAGGGTTTGCCTTGATGCGCCCATTGATGCTGCCGATGGCTTCTGGTGTGGTGGTAAACGCGAGCTTGTTCAAGAGTGCGCGTTGCCGATGAGCCTGCCGCACGAACCAACACAAGCGCCACTTTGGGCAGACTGCCGGATATTGCCGTGGACGGCGCCGCTGACATGGCTGAGAGCAGGTTGGGGTGATTACTGGCGGGCACCGGGATTGTCATTCATTTATGGCGCCCTGATTACCGTTCTAAGCGCAATGGTGTCTTGGTTTGCCTGGTCGCTGGGGCGATTCGCATTGCTGTCGCTGCTGTTGTCGGGATTCGTGTTTGTGGCGCCGCTGCTTGCGGTTGGCCTGTATTCGGTGAGCCGTGACCTGGGCAATCAAATGCAGCCACGGCTGCAACGCTCGTTCGAACTGGCACGGCGGATGATTGGGCAGGCTGGCGTGCTGACTTTGTTGCTGCTGGTGGTGCTGCTGGTTTGGTCACGCGCCGGTATGTTGCTGTACGCGTTGATGCCGGTGCAGGCGGGTGATCGTGGAGCACTGCTCGAACTGCTTGCCGTGGGTTCCGCCGTGGGCGCTCTGTTCGCGTCGTTTGTATTTGCGATGGTGGCGTTTTCGTTGCCGATGATTGCTGATCGCGGTGTCGATATGGTTACCGCGTGTTTGTCGAGCATCCACGCAGTGCTGCGCAACAAGCTGGCCGCAATGGTCTGGGCCGGCGCAATTGTGGTGCTGATTGCGCTGGGCGTGCTGTTGGGGCTGGTTGGCCTGATTGTGGTGATGCCATGGCTGGCTTATGCGACTTGGCATGGATATCTGGCGGTGCTGGACCCGACACCGTGGCCGCGCTTGCAGTGAGCGGACACGGGCGAGCCGTCATTTGGCTTCGATGTTCGGTTGTGCGTATGGGGGCGCGGCAATGAGCGAACTGCAATCACGGTGTTTGTGCGGCGGGATAACAATCACTGGAACTTTGCCCAGCCTGTGGCTGGCGCACTGTCACTGTAGCCAATGCCAACGCGCGCATGGCGCCGCGTTCGTAACCTGGATCGGCATGCGCGCTGATGGCTGCGAGGTACACGATGCTGCACACCTGTTGCGCTGGTATGCATCCTCTTCGGTTGCCGAGCGTGGATTTTGTTCGCGCTGCGGCAGTTCGTTGGCGTTTCGTTCGAGCCGCTGGCCCGACGAGTTGCATCTAGCCGTCGCCAATCTCACCAGCGCGCCCGACCGCTTGCCGCAGGCGCATGTATTCTGGGACACACATGTGGACTGGGTGGCGCTGGCCGATGACGGTTTGCCACGCAAGCACAGCATCGATTCGGATGCCGTATAAGTGAAACCGCACATGGTCAATCCACTGCCAGCACGCGGTACCGTCGCCGCGAGCCGCCTGCAGTTGCCGCCGGGGCCGTGGACGAGCATGCTCGATTGCCTGTGCGCACGGTTTCCGGCGATCAGTCGCGCGCACTGGCTGGATCGCATCGCGCGCGGCCGGGTGCTGGATGCGAACGGGACGCCGATTGCGGTGGATGCGCCGTATCGCGTCGGCGCGCAGATCCGCTATTTTCGTGAAGTGGCCGACGAGGCCCCAATCGCGGCAACCGAATCGGTGCTTTATGCCGATGCGCATCTGGTGGTCGCCGACAAGCCGCATGGGTTGCCGGTGACGCCTGCTGGCAAGTTCGTTAGCGAGACGTTGCTGAGGCGGCTGATTCACCGCCTCGACAATCCCGATCTGGTGCCGCTGCACCGCATCGATCGCGCTACCGCCGGGTTGGTGCTGTTTTCCGCCAACCCGCGCAGCCGCGCGGCATATCACGCGCTGTTTCGCGAGCGAGGCATCGACAAGGGTTACGAGGCATTGGCGCGGCCACTGCCGGCACTGACGTTTCCACTGACGCGGCGCAGCCGGCTGCTGCGCGGCGAGCCATTTTTCCGAATGAGGGAGGGCGAGGGCGAGCCCAACAGCGAATCCCGGGTGGCGGTGATCGAGCGTGGCGAGCATTTATGGCGTTATGCGTTGACACCATTGACCGGGCGCAAGCATCAGTTGCGGGTACACATGGCAGCGCTCGGCGCGCCGATCATCAATGATCGTTGCTATCCGGTGCTATGCGACGCGAACCCGGACGGCTCTGAACGGCCGTTACAGTTGCTGGCCAAATCGTTGACGTTCGTGGACCCGCTTGATGGGCGGCAGCGCCGGTTTGAGAGTGCCTTGACACTTGATCTGCTGCACCTTGCCGCAGACACGGTATTCTGAGCGCCACTCTCGGTTACTTGTTGTGGTGCCCATGCGCAATCTCTTGCAGGATCAATTGCTCAAAGCCGGTCTGGTCAAAAAGTCCAAAGTGGCGCAGGTGGTGCGCGAGCAGGCCAAACAGCGCAACGCAAAGGGCGCGGCGGCGGCAAACGCCGAAAAAGTCGATGTGCAGCGGCTGCAAGCCGAGCGTGCCGAGCGAGATCGGCAACTGGCGGCGGAGCGTAATGCACAGACACGAAGCAACGAGCGTATCGCGCAGATTCGCCAGATCATCGCTACCCAACAGGTATCGAGTGAAGGTGAGATCGAGTACCGCTTCACCGATGCGGGCAAGATCCGCAGCGTGCTGGTCAACCCGGCTCTTCGCGCACAATTGGCGGCCGGTACGCTGGTGATCGTGCGCCACGGCGACAGCTATGCGCTGATCCCGCGCGCGGCAGCGGACAAGGTGTACGAGCGGGATGCGGCGATGATCGTGCTCGACCATCGACGCGACGACGCGACCGGAAAGACTGATGCCGACGCGTTTTATGATCGTTTCAAGGTGCCCGACGATTTGATCTGGTAATCGGCGCCGCGCACTACGTGCTCGTCAAAGCCGTTGATCCGATGGCAGATGGCGCCATTCGCCAACCGGCATTTTCGCCAGTGGCACACGGCCAATACGGATGCGCCGCAACGCCAGCACCTGCAGGCCGACATCGGCGCACATCGAAACGATCTGCCCGGGTTGTACCGGGCTGAGCGCGAAGCGCAGGCGGAACTCGTTCTGCCAGCTCACCTTGCACGGTGGCAGGTTACGCTCGTTGAAACGCAGACCGTGCTGCAGTCGTTGCAGGCCGTTTGCGGCAATGTTACCAGCCACTTCAACCACGATCTCCTGTTCGATCCGGTTGCTGTCCTCGCGCATGCGTCGCAGCAATGCGCTGTCCTGGGTTACCACCACCAGGCCACTGGCTTGTGCTTCCAGTGGCATCACAACCGAGAGCTTGGTGAAATGCCGGCGCAGGATGGCAATGCCGCTGTCATCGCCCAGCCAGCGCTTGTCGCTACTCAGCAACGCTTCAAGCGACGTGATATCGCCGGCAAGGCCGGCCGGTTTATGCAGCAGCAGGGTTGCCGGTTCGGGTGCGGCGAGCCGGGCATCGGGCGACAGCATGATGCGCTGCTTCACCACGATGAATTGTGGTGCGTCCACCACCTTGCCATCGACCAGCACCCAGCCGCCCATGATGTATTGCTCGGCCTCGCGCCGTGAGCAATTGGCTAATTCCATGACGCGTTTGGTGAGGCGTATCGGCTCGGGCATGGCAACGATCGGGGGACGGGGCTGGCATTGTAACCAATGCAGTGCCGGGTCATTGCGGCGGCACGTTGGTGCCGGATGAGCCGATGGCGGTGGCCAACGCTTGGGTTGCAGCAAACCATGAAGTGCCGGCGCTTGGCGCGCACCTGACAGCACGAGATGTCACTCGATCACTGGATTGCCAGCCGCTACCGCTAAGCGATTGCGCCCCGCCTGTTTGGCGCGATACAGGGCGCGGTCCGCAGCTTCCACCCATTCGCGCAGGCCAAGTCCGGCTGCGGGTGGTTCAGCCAGGCCGATGCTGACCGAGCAGCGCAGATCGGGGTATCGCGCAAACCGCAATGCCTCGATGCTGGCACGCAAGCGTTCTGCTGCCGCTTGTGCTTCGAATAACGCAGCGGGCATCGCGACCACAAACTCATCGCCGCCCAGGCGGCCGGCAATGCTGTCGGGGCGCAACTTGCTGCGGATCAGATCAGCAACGGCACGTAGCACATCGTCGCCCACCACATGGCCGTAACGGTCGTTGATGACCTTGAAGTTGTCCGCGTCAAGCGCCATCACGATAGCCGGCGTGCCGCTGCCATGGTGCTGTGCCAGAAGGGCTTCAGCCTGAACCTGCCAATGGTTGCGGCTGTCGAGCTGGGTCAGCGTGTCGCGCTCGGTCAGTTGTTTGAGTTGCAGGTTTTGCGCCTGCACCCGGCGCACCAGGCGATAGCTGCTTACGCTCACCGCTATCGCGTGGATGATGATGATCGGCAGGGTTGCCAGCAGCACCGTCATGCTGGTCTGCGGTTGAAAGGCAAAGCCGGTGAGCGCGCCCCCCGCCACGATCGCGAGCAGCATGCCGGGCAGCGAGCGGCGCCACAGGCCACGCACGCCGGTATTGATCTTGTCGGCCATCACCGTGGTGATCAACATCACCGAGGGCAGGGTGTTGAAGTGCATCATCGGCGCCCAACTGCCGGCGAACAGCGAGTCGATCACGAAATTGCGCAGTTCGGCGTGCAACGGATCGCGGCTGTGTCGCGCCAATTGGTAGGCAAGATGCGGCCACAGCAGGCAGGTGAACACGAGCCACACCCAACTCGGCCAAGAGGCATGCAGTTCCAACAGCACCATGCTCAATGGCAGCGCTGCCAGGCCCATGCCAAGTACGCGCAGCTTGTACGTGCGCTGATGCAGTGATCGCAGGTAGGGGGCGCGCGCGCTGGCCGATGCCGGTTGTTGCGCTATGGCGATCGGCGGGTCGGGCATCAAGTGGGCAATTCCCAAGCGGATGGTTTACGGATTGGCAACCAAACGGGTTCCGCCGCCTGCACCATTCAGCACCATCGCGCTATCCTTGCACGCGAACACGAGTGCTGCAAATCAGGAGACCGCCATGGCCACCGGCTGGGCAAACGACGATGCGGTACAGGAACAAATCGACGCGACCATCAACGATGCGATCAAACGCGTTCGCAACCAGTTGCCGCACGGCCCGGGCCTGGCGCATTGCGAGGAGTGCGATGCGTTGATTCCCGAGGCGCGGCGCAAGGCGGTGCCTGGCGTTCGCCTGTGTGTGCAGTGCCAGCAGCAGCACGACAAAACCAAAGCCAGCAGCGCCGGCTATAACCGGCGCGGCAGCAAGGACAGCCAGTTGCGCTGATTTGGGTCCGCGCTCGATACCATGCGTTGACGTTACCAACGGTGATACAGCGGTAGCGCGATTACTTCTTTTTTTCCTGTTTCGCTTCGCGCTTTTCCTTGAGCGACTTGGCGGGCGGCTTCTTGCTGTTCTTTTTCTGGTTCAAACCCTTGCTCATGACATCCTCGTTGGTTGGGTTGAAAATCGGGACTGCACCTGTAGTGTAGCCGGCCCAGCGCTCGCCGTGGCAGACTCAGCGTACTGCCCGGGGAGAGGCGTGCTCTGATGAATCTTGTTTGGGGAATGGTGGGTGCGCTGATCGGTCAAGTGCTGGCCAGTGACCGGTATCTGTTGGGTATCGTGTTGTCCGCAGCAGTGGCGATGCTGCTCTATGCGCAGCGCGATATGAAGCAGCGTTTCGCGGCCTTGGAGCACGACTTGCGTGAGCTGCGGCAACGCGTTGCGGCGCTGTCCATGCCAACGGCACACGGGGCCATTGCTGAGGTCAGTCGTGCCCCGGCTGCTCGGCCTGCGCCAGACCTCGTGGTGCCCACACCGTCAACAAAGCCGATGTCAGCGCCACCGGTTGAACACGGGTTGCCGCCGGTTAGGCCCAAGCCGGCATCGGCACCGGCGCCAGTGGTGCCACCGCTGCCCAGCGAGTTTGAGCGGATGGCGTTGCTGCTCAAACGCTGGCTGACCGAGGGCAATGTGCCGGTCAAGATGGGTGTGCTGGTGCTGTTCGCTGGCGTTGCGGCGGCACTGCGTTTCGCGGCAGCCGAGGGCTATCTCAATTTGTCGATCACCGCGCGCTTGGCATTGATTGCGGGGTTGGCGCTGCTGGGCCTCGGTTGGGGCTGGCGAGAGCGGCTGCGTCGCCCCACCTTTGGCCTGAGCGTGCAGGGCGGCGCCATCGGTGTGCTGCTGTTGACCGTGTTCGCCGCGTTTCGCCTGTATGCGCTGTTGCCGGCGGGCCTGAGCTTTGCGTTGGTGGTGCTGCTGGTTGCCGCTGCGGCGACGTTGGCCTTGCTGCAACAGGCGATGGCGCTGGCGGTGCTTGGCTTTCTCGGCGGCTATCTGGCACCGGTGTTGATTACTACCGGCAGCGGCAATCATGTCGCCCTGTTCAGCTATTACGCGGTGCTCAATGCCGCAGTGTTCGCCATCTCGTGGCGGCAGCATTGGCGGTTGCTCAATCTGATCGGTTTCGTCTTCACCTTCAGTGTCGGCAGCCTCTGGGGCGCGAGCAGCTATCGCCCGGAGCTGTTCGCGACGGTTGAGCCGTTTCTGCTGCTGTTTTTTCTGTTCTATGTGGCGATTGGCCTGCTCTATGTCGTGCGCCAGCAAGAACACCGCCGGCCGTGGCTCGATGGCACGCTGGTGTTTGGTACCCCATTGGTCGCGTTTTCGCTGCAGGCCGCGTTGTTGAGCAATCAGCCGATCACCTTGGCCTGGAGTGCGGTGGTGGTTGCCGCAATCTACGCCGGTCTGGTGTACTGGCTGCGGGTGCGCCGGCTGGAACCCTTGCTGGCCGATGCCTACACCGCGTTGGGCGCAGGATTCATCACCCTGGCGGTGCCGCTGGCATTCAGCGCCGGCACTACCGCGAGCCTGTGGGCGCTGGAAGGCGCGGCGGCAGCTTGGCTGGGCCTGCGCCAGGGCAAGCGCTTGTCGTGGTTGGCCGGGCTGGCCTTGCAGGTGTTGGCCGCCGGATCGTACGGATTGAGTGAGATCAATCGCTTTCACGCTGACGACATGCTGCTGCTCAATGCCACCTGGCTGGGCGCTGCCATCCTCGGTTTTGCCGGGATCGCGCTGGCGCTGGTGCATGACCGCTGGCGGCCACAACCGCCGTTGCCGGCAGCACTGATGCTGTGGGGCCTGTTGTGGTGGAGTATCGCGGGCCTGAGCCAACTGGATATCGCCGACACACGTAGCGGCGCATGGACATTTGCAGCGATCTATCTGGCCGCCAGCGTGCTGTTGGCATCGGTGTTGCGGGTGTGGTTGAGCTGGCCGCGCCTGACCTGGGTGATCACCGCAGCAGCGGGTTTCGGCATGCTGTTGGTATTGTGGGCGAATCAGGAGTTTACCGCGCCGCTGGCGGCACCGGCATTGCCGGGTTGGGGCGTGTTTATTGCCGCGATGCTGGTGGGGTTGTGGTCGTCGCGCAAGCACAGCGGGCATAGTGTGTCATTGGCACACGGGCTGTGGTTGTGGAGCGTGGTTGCGGTGATCACGATGCAGATTGAGGCTGTGGTGGCGGGCCCGCCCGGCTGGCGCTTCATGCTGGTGAGTGCGCCCTTGGTGTTGGCGACGTTCGGCCTGTGGTGGCGGCCGCAGTGGCTGGCCTGGCCGCGTACAACGGTTTTTCTGGGCACCTATCAGGCTTTGTGGTTCACCCCGGCGCTGTTGTTGCTGGGGCTGGTCTGGGTGTTCGGATTGTTGCAGTCGGGAACGCTGGCGCCATGGCCGTATCTGCCGCTGCTCAATCCGCTGGAGCTGACGCTGCTCGCCATCGGCCTGCTGCTGTGGGGTTTTTGTCGCGAGCGGGTGCCGGAGTTGGCACGGCAGCGGCTGTTGTGGCCGGGCATGGCCTTCGCGTGGCTGAGCATGGCGACGCTGCGCGCGGTGCATCATGGCCATGGCGAGCCGTGGTCACTTGAGATACTTGGATCGGGCTTCACACAAACCAGCCTGACCGTGGTCTGGAGCCTGCTCGGTGTCAGTGCATGGGTGCTGGGTTCGCGGTTGCAGCGGCGGCCGCTGTGGTTGGCCGGGGCGGTCCTGATGGCGGTGGTGCTGCTCAAGTTGGTCGGGGTCGATCGCCACTACATGGGCAATATCCCTGGCATCGTGTCGTTCCTGGCGGTTGGGCTGCTGCTGGTGGTGGTCGGTTATGTGGCGCCATCGCCGCCTCGGCGCGCCGAGCTGGAATGATCGGGCGCTGGTGTTATTGCGCCATCATGCGCAGCGCCACCGCCTCGGCAATGCCGATGCCATCGACCGCCGCCGACAGGATGCCGCCGGCGTAGCCAGCGCCTTCGCCCGCCGGGTACAGGCCGCGCGTGTTGAGGCTCTGGCCGTCTTCGCCGCGGGTGATGCGCAGCGGTGAGGAGGTGCGCGTTTCAACACCGGTGAGCAGGGCATCGCCCATCGCGAAGCCCTTGATCTGGCGCGCGAACATCGGCAGCGCTTCGCGGATTGCGGCGATGGCGTAATCGGGCAGCGACGCGCTTAAATCGGTGGGCTGCACGCCCGGCGTGTACGACGGCAGTACCGTACCCAGGCCGGTGCTGGCGCGGGCTTCGAGAAAATCACCGACGCGCTGCGCCGGTGCGCTGTAATTGCTGCCGCCGTCGATGAACGCGCGCGACTCCCAGTGCCGCTGCAGGGCGATACCGGCCAACGGACCTTCGCCGTAAGGCGCGTAGTCGTCCGCGGTGATACCCACCACGATGGCGGCGTTGGCGTTGCGCTCGTTGCGTGAATACTGGCTCATGCCGTTGGTGACCACGCGCTCGGGCTCGGAGGCGGCAGCGACCACGGTGCCGCCCGGGCACATGCAAAAGCTGTAAACCGAGCGGCCCTGGCCGGCATGTTGGCCACGGCAGTGATGCACCAGCTTGTAATCGGCGGCGCCGAGCAACGGGTGCCCGGCCTGAGGACCGAACCGGGCTTCGTCGATCAACGATTGCGGGTGCTCGATACGAAAGCCGATCGAGAACGGTTTGGCCTCAAGATACACCCCGCGCCCGGCCAACATCGCAAAGGTGTCGCGGGCACTATGGCCGACCGCCAGCACCACGTGATCGGCGTGCACGGTTTCGCCGCTGCTCAGCCGCACCCCGCGCACCTGGCGTGTACCGTTCGCGCCGGTGTCAATCAGCAGATCATCGACGCGGCTGGAAAAGCGGATATCGCCGCCCAGCGCGGTAATTGTTTGGCGCAGATTTTCAACGATGCCGACCAGGCGGAAGGTGCCGATATGCGGCTTGCTCACATACGCGATTTCTGCGGGCGCGCCGGCCTTTACCAGTTCATCAATCACCTTGCGGCCATGATGCTTCGGGTCGCGGATCTGGCTGTACAGCTTGCCATCGGAAAACGTGCCAGCGCCGCCTTCGCCGAACTGCACGTTGGATTCGGGATTGAGCTGGCGTTTGCGCCACAGGCCGAAGGTATCCACCGTGCGCTCGCGCACCGCCTTGCCGCGTTCGAGCACGATCGGGCGCAAGCCCATCTGTGCCAGCAACAATGCGGTGAACAGGCCGCAGGGCCCGGTGCCGATCACGATCGGGCGTTGCGGCAGCGGTTGTGCGGTCTGCGCAACAAAACGGTAGCTGGTGTCTGGCGTCGGTACCACCCGCGAACCGCGCTCGTGGCTATCGCTCAGGCGGCGCAACAGCGCGGCCTCATCCGCCACTTCAACATCCAGCGCGTAGATCAACACGATGGCGCCGCGCTTGCGCGCGTCGTGGCTGCGCTTGGCGACGTGATAGCCGAGCAGTGACTCGGCACGGATGCCAAGGCGCGCCAGAATCGCATCGTGCAACTCACGTTCGCAGTGCGTCAGTGGCAGTTTGAGATCGGTGATTCGCAACACGAGGCGGATTTCCGGAAGCACGGGATGCAAAAGATACACCGTAGCAGCCTCGGCGGTCGGGGCACCAGCAAAGCCGGCGCTATAATTGCGGCCAACTTCTCAACCCGGAACCACGCATGCCCACCATCCCCGCCTGCTCGCAATGCGGCATGGAAAACACCTACCCCGACGGTGAGAACTACGTTTGTGCTGACTGCGGCCACGAGTGGCCGGCGGCCGATGCTGAGGCGGCGGATGACGATGCGCTGGTGGTGAAGGATGCCAATGGCAATCTGCTGCAAGACGGCGATGCGGTGGTGCTGGTCAAGGACCTGAAAGTGAAGGGCGGTTCGACCCTGAAGATGGGCACCAAGATCAAAAGCATCCGCCTGGTTTCCGGCGACCACGAGGTGGACGCCAAGATCGATGGCACCGGTTACATGCTCAAGGCGTGTTACCTGAAAAAGGTGTGATCGATTGGCGCATCGACATGCGTCGGCAGGTCGCCAACAGGGTGGGCTCCAAAATGGTTGCACATGGTCACGAACGCATCCAAGGCCATCGCCCAATCCCTGCCGTAGGGGCACGATTCATCGCGCCTTGGTTCATCGCAACCGGGTCGTGGGGCGCAATGAATTGCGCCCCTACGCGGTTCATCATCACGATGCCGTGGAAAAGCGGTGAACGTCCCCTGTAGGAGCCCACCCTGTGGGCGACCATTGATTACGTCGCCGCGCACGCAGCACGCACGGCCTCGGGCAGGGCGGCGCTTTTTCCGCTCTGGCGGTCAACCCACACCATCACCACGTCGCCATCGCTGTAGACGGTATCGGTGGCGTTGGCAGCCAGGATGCGATGGCCCAGACGCAGGCTGCTGTTGCCAAGGTGCAGGCAGCTCAGTTCCACCAGCAGGTCTTCCGGCCATTCGATCGGACGCCGATAGTTGATCTGGATTGCCGCCAGCACCGGCGCAGACGCGCTGTCCAGCCACGGCCCGGGCAGCGTGCCGAGCCACTGCAGCCGTGCTTCTTCCAGATAGGTAAGGTAACTGGCGTTGTTGACATGGTTGAAGGCATCGAGGTCACGCCAGCGCACGGGTATCGCGATTCGCGCCAGCACTGGTGCCGATACGCTGGGGGCTTGCTCGTTGCTCATCGTGCGGCCTTGCGTTTCGTGGGTTTTGCGGTGACGGGCTTGCCGATGACCGGTTCATCAATGTGCAGGCTGCGCGCCAGAAACTGGCCGGTAAACGACGCTGGTACTGTGCATATCGCCTCGGGGCTGCCGCTGGCGATGATCTGGCCGCCGCCGCTGCCGCCCTCGGGGCCGAGATCGATCACCCAATCGGCGGTCTTGATCACATCGAGGTTGTGTTCGATCACCACCACCGTGTTGCCCTCGTCGCACAGCTTGTGAAGCACGCTCAGCAGGTGTTCGATGTCGTGGAAGTGCAGGCCGGTGGTGGGCTCATCGAGAATATACAGAGTGTTGCCGGTATCGCGCCGCGACAACTCTTTTGCCAGCTTCACCCGCTGTGCCTCGCCGCCCGACAGCGTGGTCGCCGATTGGCCAAGCTTGATGTAACCAAGGCCAACATCGATCAGCGTGGCCAGCTTGCGCGCAATCGCAGGGATCGGCTCGAACAGCGCATGCGCATCCTCGATGGTCATTTCCAGCACATCGCGGATCGAAAAGCCCTTGTACAGAATTTCCAGGGTTTCGCGGTTGTAGCGCTTGCCGCCGCACACATCGCAGGCGACATAGACATCGGGCAGAAAGTGCATCTCGACCTTGATCAGGCCATCGCCCTGACAGGCCTCGCAGCGGCCGCCGCGCACGTTGAATGAAAACCGGCCCGGCGCATAGCCGCGCGCACGCGATTCGGGCACCTGCGCGAACAACTCGCGCAGCGGCGAGAACAGGCCGGTGTAAGTGGCCGGATTGGAACGCGGCGTGCGTCCGATAGGTGACTGATCGATATCCACCACCTTGTCGAACAAGGTGATGCCCTGCACTTCGCGGTACGGCGCCGGGGTGGTGCTGGCGCCGTTGAGTTCACGTGCGGCGATGCGATACAGGGTGTCGTTGATCAGCGTTGATTTGCCCGAGCCCGATACCCCGGTAATACAGGTGAACAGCCCGGCCGCAATCGCCAGATCGACCTGTTTGAGGTTGTTGCCGCTGGCGCCGAGCAGATGCAGGGTTTTGTCCGGGTCGGGTTTGCGCCGCTGCGCCGGGATTTCGATCCGGCGACGGCCGGACAGGTACGCGCCGGTGAGCGAGCGCGGTGCGTCGAGGATGTCCTGCAACTGTCCTTGGGCAACGATCTCGCCGCCATGCACGCCGGCACCGGGGCCGATGTCGAGGATGTGATCGGCGCGGCGGATCGCTTCCTCGTCGTGTTCCACCACGATCACGGTATTGCCCAGATCGCGCAAGCGGATCAGGGTGCCGAGTAGCCGTTCGTTGTCGCGCTGATGCAGGCCAATCGACGGCTCATCGAGCACGTACATCACCCCGACCAGACCGGCGCCGATCTGCGAAGCCAGGCGAATGCGCTGCGCCTCGCCGCCGGACAGGGTGTCGGCGGTGCGTTCCAGGGTGAGGTAATCGAGCCCGACATCGACCAGAAAGCGCAGCCGCTCGCTGAGCTCCTTGACGATGCGCGCGGCAATCTCGCCGCGCCAGCCGGGCAGGGTGAGGCTGCTGAAAAAGGCCAATGCCTCGGATACCGGCAGCGCGGTCAGTTCGGGTAGGCTGCGCTGCGCTACCTGCACGCTGCGCGCGCTGCGGTTCAGGCGCGTGCCCTGGCAATCGGGGCAGGGCCGGGTGCTGATGAACTTGCCCAACTCCTCGCGCACCAGCGCCGAATCGGTTTCCTTGTAGCGCCGTTCCAGGTTTGGCACGATGCCTTCGAAGCGGTGCTTGCGCTGGTTCTTGCTGCCGCCCTCGGTGAGGTAGGTGAAGGCGATGATGTCGTCGCCCGAGCCATTGAGAATGGCCTCGCGATGCGCTGGCGACAGCGTACACCACGGCGCTTCGACATCAAAACCATAGTGCCGCGCCAGTGACACGATCAACTGGAAAAAATGCGCATTGCGCCGATCCCAGCCACGCACCGCGCCGGCGGCCAGCGATAACGCCGGGTTCGCCACCACCCGTGCCGGGTCGAAAAAGCGGGTGACGCCAAGCCCATCGCAAGCCGTGCATGCGCCCATCGGCGAATTGAATGAAAACAATCGCGGTTCCAGTTCCGGCAACGCGTAATCGCAGACCGGGCAACTGTAACGGCTGGAAAACAGCAGCTCGGCGCTGATGGATTCGTCGATGTCGCGCACCAGCGCCATACCATCGCCCAGGCGCAGCGCGGTTTCAAAACTTTCGGCCAGGCGCTGCTTCAGATCGGCGCGCGGCTTGAAACGGTCGATCACCGCCTCGATGCTGTGCTTCTGGCGCAGCGCCAGCGCCGGCACCTGATCGAGTTCGTATACCTCGCCATCAACCCGCGCGCGGATAAATCCCTGCGCACGCAATTGCTCGAACACTTGCGCGTGCTCACCCTTGCGCCCGCGCACTACCGGTGCCAGCAGCATGAAACGGTGATCGCCGGGCAGCGCCAGCACCTGATCGACCATCTGGCTGACCGTTTGCGCCTCCAGCGTGAAGCCGTGATCGGGGCAGCGCGGGGTACCGACACGGGCAAACAGCAGGCGCAGGTAATCGTAAATCTCGGTGATGGTGCCGACGGTGGAGCGCGGGTTGTGCGAGGTCGATTTCTGCTCGATCGAAATCGCCGGGCTCAGCCCCTCGATGTGATCGATGTCGGGCTTTTCCATCACCGACAAGAACTGCCGGGCATAAGACGACAGCGATTCGACATAGCGGCGCTGGCCTTCGGCATAAATGGTATCGAATGCGAGCGAGCTCTTGCCCGAACCGGACAGCCCGGTGATCACGATCAGCCGGTTGCGCGGCAGATCCAGATCGATGTTCTTGAGGTTGTGGGTGCGCGCGCCGCGCAGGCGGATCGAGTCCATGGGGGCCAAGGTCAAACCAAACCATGAAGTTTAGCAAGCTCTGGGTGTATGCCTTGCGAATGCCGAGTTATGCGTGCCCCGACAATTTGGATACGGCGTTGGTCAAGTTGTCCCTGGCCTGCCGCTCGCGCTCGGATGCGAAAGGTTTGTTGTGATAGATACGGGTATGCGCGTGGAAGCCGCGAAGCACCTCGGCGCGTTTCTTGACTGTTCGGCTAGATGGGAAACCGCCACGTCGTCACCCCAGCGAAAGCGGGGGTCCACGTTGACTTTTCTTTTCGAATCGAGACCAACATGGATTCCGGCTTTCGCCGGAATGACGAACTGAAGATACTGCGTTCTTGACGTTCTTGACGAGAGCAAACGCTGCGTTTACCCGCGCAGCGCTCAAACCCCGTGACGATGACCGGTCCAGCCGCCTTGCGCCAGCACGTCCTTGCCCAGTTGCGCCGGATCGGCTTCCAGCGTGGTGGCCAGCGAATCGTTCCAGCGGTTGAGAAAACCATACAGGCAGACTACGGCAAGAATCTCGACGATCTGGTTTTCGCTCCAATGCCGGCGCAGGCGATCGAAGATTTCCTGATCGACGCCATTGGGTACGCTGCCGGCAGCGAGCGCGAAATCCAGCGCCGCACGTTCGGCATCGCTGTACAGTGACGAGCTCTGGTAGTCCCAGATTGCGGCCACTTTTTCATCGCTGATGCCATGGATTTTAGCCGCCGCCAGCGAGTGCGCCATGCAGTACTGGCAACCGGCGGCGCGTGAGCAAAAGTGTGCAATCACGCGCTTGAAGCCCAGATCGACCTCACTGTCAGCTGCCATCACCGCCTTGGTCAACACGCCAAAGCCCAGCACCATCGCCGGCTTGCGTTGCATGGTCAGCAGTGAATTGGGCACAAAGCCGAGGATGTTGCGGAATTGCGTGAAAGTATCGGCCAGCTCGGGCGTGGTTTCCGGCGGCAGGGGTTCGAGAAAAGCCATGGTTACTCCGTTGTGCTGTTGGGATTGATGGTGAGGTCGAGCCAGACCAGATGGTGATCGCTGGCATCGATCCAGTCGTGGCCCGGCTCGCCAGTGGCGGGCCAGAATACGCCACCATCGCGCACGTTGAGCTGGCGAGATGGCAGCACGTAATCAATACGCAGGGTGCCGGCGCTGGGGCCAAAGTCACCGGTATGGGTTGCCGTGTTGCCTTCTCGCGAATGGCCGTAGCGTGCTGCTTGTGCGCGGGCGCCGTTGGAGGTAGGCACAAAGCGCGTATTGACCCGTGGGTGATCGAGCAACAGGCGCACCGGGTGTTGAAAGCCATCGCCGTCTATCGGATCGGCATTGAGATCGCCGGCAATCACGAAAGCCGCATCTTGCAGCAGGCCGCCATGCTTACCGTCATCATCGTAGAGCCAGTCCAGCCGTGCATCGGAAAGGTACTCAGCCCAGAGCCGGATTTCATCGTGGTTGCGCAAACCGTTGCGATTTTCCGGGCCATCGAACACTGGCGGAGTTGGGTGCGAGACCAGAAAGTGGATCACCCCGAGCGGACTGCGGATCGGCACATCCCAGTGCGATTTCGACGACAGCCGCAGTTGCTGCCAAACCGTGTCGGGGTAAAACGCGGCGCCGGTATCCGGGTTTTTCGGCGTCAGCGCGTCGGGCAGATCGGCCCAGCGAAAGTGCTGGAAGCTGCGTACCGAGTTTGCATCAATGGGATAACGCGACAGCACCAGCATGCCGTACTGCCCCGGATGCCGGCCAAAACCCCAGGCATCGCCGGGGCCATCGCTGCGGCCATCGCCATCCAGATCAAGGCCGCTGGCGACACCGGTGTTCACCGGGCCGCTGAAATGATGCGGGTAGCTGATGGGTTGCTCACCGAGCTGGCCGACTGCCAGATAATCGCGCAGAAAAATCGCAACCGCTTTGCCTTCGCTGTCGTAATCAAACTCATTGAGCAACAACACATCCGGGCGCTGGTGCTGGATGATCGCAGCCACCTTGCGTGCCGCCGCATCGTTATTCATCAATCGCGCAATCAGGCCGCCGTCGCTGTCGGCATACAACGAGGTATTGAAGGTGGCAAAACGCACGGTGGTGGGCATGTCAACGGACGCCTGTGAGCAGGACAACACAAGGCTAGTGAGGGCAAGCAGGAGAATTCGGGTCATGGCGTAATTCTCGCACGGTCGAAGTGCATGTCCTTTGCGCAGGAGTCAGGTTTTGCGAACCCAGCGCCCTTTGTCGAGAATTTCCAGAGGCGCAAAACGTGCCTTGTAGTCCATCTTGGGGTGATTGGCGATCCAGTAACCCAGATACAAGTGGCGCAAGCCTTCGCGTTGCGCCCACAGGATTTGTTGCAACACCGCCAGGGTGCCGAGGCTGCGAGCAGCCTGATCAGGCTCGAAAAAGGTATACACCGCCGATAGCGCATCCGGTAGCTGGTCGGTTACGGCGACCGCGAGCAGTTGCTCGTCCTTGCGCAGTTCCAGAAAGCGGGTCTGGCACCAATGGCTGCGCAGAAACTGATCGAAGTCCTCCGGCGCCGGGTTGTCCATGCCGGCGCCGGCATGGCGTGCCGCCAGATAGCGTTGGTACAGGAGGAAGTGTTCGTCGCTGCGCAGTGCTGGCACCACGCGCGTTTGCAGATCGCGATTATCGGCAAGGCAACGGCGCTGGCTGCGGCTGGCGGTGAATGCAGGCACCGTAACCCGCGCCGCGACGCAGGCTCTGCAGCCTGGGCAATGCGGCCGATACACGTGATCACCGCTGCGGCGGAAGCCGCTGGCCAGCGCGGTGGGATAGGCGTGGGCCACGTTGGCATCGTGCGGGTCGAGCAGCAGATCGCGGGCCATGCGCTCGACGAAATAGCCGCAGCGGTGTTCGCCTGTTTGGTACAGCCGGATGGTAGAGCCCTGTTGCATAAGCGCATCGTAACCGCTACCTGGGCTTGATGGGGCGGCGTTGCTTCAGCCGGAAATCACGTGACGATAAATCATCAAGGTGATGCCAGCGATTGCGGCCAGCACCAGCAGGCGCAAGCGCAATACCCAAGCCGCGCTCAATGGCGGTTTGGCAGTCTGCGTGCGATCCACTTCGGCCTCGGGCAAGCTGGTGGGCTTGCTGGTGCTTGTCAACAGGCCCGCCTCGCGCAGCATCTCGCGTGCGCGTGGTTGGTCTTCGGCACGCACGATCCATACCGCTGGCCATTGTGATGTGTCAGCACGGCCGCTTTGCGTATAGCTGAAAGTGGCGCGGCGCTGGCCCTTGTAGCTGCGCGACTGGCTGACGTAGGTTTCGATGCCTTGCTCGTTGAGCAGGCGGGCGACACCTTCGACATTTTCCAGACGCGGCGAACTGAATACCTGGCGCATGGGCTACTCCTGTTCCGCCAATACCCGGATCAAGCCTTCCTGCGCGGTGGACGCCACCAATGTGCCGTCACGCTGGTAAATCATGCCGCGTGCCAGGCCACGGCTGCCTTGTGCGCTCGGGCTGTCGCAGGCGTATAGCAGCCATTCGTCAACCCGGAACGGACGATGAAACCACAGCGCATGATCGAGGCTGGCCATCTGCACATTCGGCAAAAAATAGCTGATGCCGTGCGGAAATGTGGTGGTGCCGATCAAGTGGAAATCCGAGGCATAGGCGAGCATCGCACGGTGTTGTGCGCTGTCATCACCGATCCGGTCGGCAAGCCGGAACCAGACCTGCTGATATGGCGGGCGCTTGGTTGGTTTGAACTCGTTGCGCGGATAGACGTGACGAAACTCGAAAGGGCCGCCGCGATTGACCCAACGCTGCAATTTGGGTGACAGCAGGGCCAGGGTTTCGGCATCCAGCGGTTCGGGTGGCGGCAGGTCTTCGGGCTGCGGCACCTCGGGCATCGAAATCTGGTGCTCGGCGCCGGGTTCGGGCTGATGAAACGAAATCGCCGCAACCAGGATTGGCTGGCCGTGCTGGATCGCCGTTACCCGCCGTACCGAAAAGCTCTTGCCATCACGGGCGCGATCCACATCGTAGATGATCGGGTGATTGACATCGCCTGCACGCAGAAAATACGCGTGCAGTGAATGCACCACCCGATCCTCATCGACGGTTTGTTGTGCCGCCGACAGCGATTGCCCCAGCACCTGGCCACCAAACACGTACTTGGTGCCGATATCGCGGCTCTGGCCTCGGAACAGGTTGTCTTCGAGCCGTTCCAGGTGCAACAGGTCGACCAGTTCGGCGACCACCGCTTCGGCGGCATCGTGGTTTGCGGCGGGAGTGGTCATGGCCGTGCCTGTGTGGGAAGCACAGGATTATACCGGTGGCGGGTGGGGCGAGGGTTGCCGCAGTGTTTGCCACACACTGGCTTTGGCGAAGCACTGATCAAGGTTGCTTTTGCAACTCCGGTGAAGATTGGAGTTCATCGAAGAGCATGATGGCTCCGGCGTTCGTTTACCTCTCAAGAAACAAAACTGTAAGTCTTTGTTTTTTTTTTCTAGAACGTCTGGTCCGCGTTTTGCGGACTTGGGAAGTTGATTAGTGTCGAACCTCAGCTGTGATGCGCTGTGAATCCTTCTCCCATCGGGAGAAGGTGGCCCGAAGGGCCGGATGAGGGTGCGGGCTAAGTGCAGATAGCCACATTCGCGCCGAACCCTCACCCCTGCCCAACTCCCGGGGGTAGAGGGGACAAAGCAGCTGAGGTTCGACACTAAACAGGTTCGTTTATGGTGCCGACGTGTTTATTGTCAGGTAAACGGATGCAGTGCGGCCATGCTGTAGCCAGGGAGTTCGAGGCATCGCCCGGCAAGCGTGCCGGTGCGCAAGCCGTGACCCTCTAGCAACCGCAGGTTTTCAGACAATGGCAATTCAATGTTCGCCGGGGCCGCGCCAAGGTTGAACACCATGTGTTGCGTGTTGCCTTCGAAGCGGCGGGTGAAGGCCAAAATGGGTTCAGCGGTTTCGAGGAAAGCAATATCACCCCAGCGCAGGCATGGCTGGCTTTTGCGCCAGTGCATGAAATGCCGAAAGCTGTGCAATACCGAATCGGGGTCTGCTTCCTGCTTCGCCACGCTGTGTACGCGATGGGCGTCGGGAATGGGTAGCCACGGCGTGCCAGTCGAAAAGCCGGCACCGGCGCTGTCGTCCCACGGCATCGGTGTACGGCAACCATCGCGCCCCTTGAAGGTGGGCCAGAAGTTCTTGCCATACGGGTCTTGCAGCGCTTCATACGGCACGTCCGCTTCGCTCAAGCCGAGCTCCTCACCCTGATAGATACAGGCCGAACCGCGCAGGCTGCACAGCAGTGCGGTGAACAGGCTGGCCAGCGCGGGATTGCGCTGCTCGCCACCCCAGCGGCTGATCACTCGGCGCACGTCGTGGTTGGAGATCGACCAGCACGGCCAGCCGTGCGGCATCGCGGCTTCCAGGGTGCGCAACGTATTGCGGAAATGCGCAGCACTGAAGTCGTCGGTGAGCAACTCGAAGCTGTAGGCCATGTGCAGGCCACGTTCGGTGGTGTACTCCGCCATCGTCTTGAGCGAATCTTCCGAGGATATTTCGCCCAGGCTCACGGCACCGGGATAGCGGTCGAGCAGCGCACGCAGCTCGGCCAGAAACGCCAGGTTTTCGGGCTGGGTGTTGTTGTAATAGTGGTATTGGAATGCGTACGGGTTATCGGGGCTGAAACCGCGGCCAACGCGTTGCGCCGCCGGCTTGGCCGGGTTGTCGCGCAGCAGGCGGTCGTGAAAACAGAAGTTGATGGCATCCAGGCGCAACCCATCGACGCCACGATCCAGCCAGAAGCGCACGACATCGAGCACCGCCGCGCGTACTTCCGGATTATGGAAATTGAGATCCGGTTGCGAGGTCAGAAAGTTGTGCAGGTAATACTGGCAACGACGCGGTTCCCATTGCCAGGCGACACCACCGAAAATCGACAGCCAGTTGTTCGGCGGGCTGCCATCGGGCTTGGCGTCGGCCCATACGTACCAGTTGGCCTTCGGGTTGTCACGGCTGCTGCGGCTTTCCTTGAACCATTCATGCTCGACCGAGTTGTGGCTCAGTACCTGATCGATCATCACCTTCAAGCCAAGTCCGTGTGCCTTGGCCAGCAGGCGGTCGAAATCGGGCAGGGTGCCAAACAGCGGATCAACGGCACGGTAGTCGGCGATGTCATAGCCAAAGTCGGCCATCGGCGACTTGAAGAATGGCGAAACCCAGATGCCATCAACGCCGAGGCTCGCCACGTATTCGAGGTGATCGATGATGCCGGGCAGGTCGCCAACGCCATCACCGTTGGTATCGACAAAGCTGCGTGGGTAAATCTGATAGATCGTCGCGCCGCGCCACCACGGCGTCTGCGTGGCGTGCAGGTGATCGGGTTGTGGTGTCGGCATAGCGCTATGCAGCATGGTCGAATCCAGGCGGCGAACTCAATGGCGCAGTCTACGGGCAAGTTACCGTGACAGCAGCGGTTTGTGCATACGTATTCATGTGTGGCGGCGGTGCGCGATGGCAAACCTGCGTTGGTTTTGTGGGAGGGCTGTGTGCGCGACCGTAAGCCCACCATCACAGCGTAAGCGGGTCGCCCACAGGGTGGGCTCCTACAGGGGCAGATCGCCGCTTTGTTGTAGGAGCGCTGTGCGCGCGACCGTAACCCCACCATCACCGCGTAAGCGGGTCAGTCGCTGCGTGACAGCGCAAGCTGCGCTTGCTATGCCCTCGACCGCTGCGCGGTTACGCGGGGCTTCGCCCCGATGCTTCGCTCGGTCGCCCACACAAGGCTCCGACAGGAGCAGGTCGCGGTGCTTCTTGTAGGAGCGCACCCTGTGCGCGACCGTGATCTTTCAGTCGGGGCGCTCGGTCGCCCACAGGGTGGGCTCCTACAGGGGCAGATCACCGCTTTGTTGTAGGAGCGCTGTGCGCGCGACCGTAAGCCCACCATCAACGCGTAGTCGGGTCGCCCACACAGGGCTCCTGCAGGAGAGCGCAGCGATGGCCGTCTTTCCGGCACGATGAAATCGAGCAAACACGTCTTTTACCTGCGCAAAAACAATGAATACGTATGCAAGTGGCTGTTCTGGCGCGGGCCACCGACCTACCATTGCCCGCAAGTTGACGCAAGTCGATGGTGTCACTCGAGTTCAGCCCAGGAGCGCATGTTGCGCGACCGGGAATCAAAAACATTCGCACACCACTGGGAGGGGGCGATGATGAAGGTGTACAAGCGCAACAAGCTGTTCCTGGCGCTGGCTTCGGCTGGTTTTTGCATGAGCTTCGGCGCGATGGCGGCCGAGCCGGTTGCACCGGCCGACGCGCAGAGCGGCGGCACGGCGCAGGCCGACGCAGCGGCCGACAAGGCGGCAGACCGGGCCAACAAGGAGAAAGAGACCGCGGCGCTGCTCGACATGGTCGAAGTGCGTGGTTTCCGCGCTTCCGTTGAAACCGCGATCGCCGCCAAGCGCGATGCCACCTCGATCGTCGAAGTGATTTCCGCCGAAGACATCGGCAAGCTGCCCGACGTGAGCATTGCCGAGTCGCTGGCGCGGTTGCCCGGCGTGGCCACGCAGCGCGTCGACGGCCGTGCGCAAGTGGTATCCGTACGTGGCTTCGGCCCTGACTTCACCACCGCACTGCTCAATGGCCGCGAGCAGGTCGCCATCGGCGACAACCGCGGCGTCGAGTTTGACCAGTACGCGTCCGAGTCGCTCAGCGGCGTGACCGTGTACAAGAGCGTTGATTCCGCACTGATCGGCCAGGGCTTGGCCGGCACCGTGAACCTGCACACCATCCGCCCGCTGGCGCATGGCCGGCAATCATTCACCGTCAGCGCGCGCGGCGAGGCCAACAACGACGGCAACCTCAACCCGGATGCGCCCGATAAAGGCAGCCGTCTCTCGGGCATCTATGTCGATCAGTTTTTCGACGATACCTTCGGCGTTGCCCTCACGGTCACCAACCAGTCCACGCCGAGGCAGATCGAACGATTCAATGCCTGGGGCTTCGCCGACGGCCCGGATGGCACCAAGGTGGTCGGTGGCGCCAAACCGTTTGCGCAAACCAACGATCTCAACCGTTTCGCCGTGGTCGGCACCCTGGAATGGGCGCCCAACGAAAACTTTCACAGCACGATGGATCTGTACTATTCGGATTTCAACGAGACCAAGCTGATGCGTGGTATCGAGTTTCCGTTGCAGTGGTCGAACGCGCAGTTGCAGCCCGGTTTCACGGTCGACAATGGCTTGATTACCCAAGGCACATTCAACAACGTGCGTGGCGTGATGCGCAATGATCGCGATGAGCGCAACGCGCAGTTGATGAACTTTGGCTGGAACAATCGCTGGGAATTTGCCGAGGGTTGGGGTTTCGAGAACGATATCAGTTATTCGGCGTCTGATCGTGTCGATACCAATATGGAAACGTATCTGGGCACCGGTCCGGGTGCCGACAACGGTGCCGCCGATTCACTGGGTTTCTCGCAGTCCAGCAGTGGCCAGTTCACCTTCAACCCGACTTTGGACTACAGCGACATCAGTCTGTTCGGCCTGACCGACCCGCAGGGTTGGGGTGGTGGTGCCGGGCTGACCCAGGCTGGCTTCATCAATCGTCCCGAGGTTGAGGATCAACTGGCGCATGTCAAGTTCATTCTTGATCGCTCGTTCGTCGAAGGGGCGATTTCCAGGGTCGCGCTGGGCGTTGATTTCAGCCGTCGCGACAAGAATCGTCAGATCCGCCAGCAGTTCCTGACCCCGGTCAACGGCACCGACAACACTAACGGTTTCACAGCGATTCCGACCAATGCCCTGCTTGGCAGTGCAGTCGATCTGGGATTCATTGGCATCCCGGGTCACATTTCGCTGGACCCGCGGCAGTTGATCGCCGACGGTGATCTGGTGGCAATTTCCACTGCGCTGTCGTCGTTCAATATTCCGCAAGACTGGAAGATGCGTGAGGACATCTTCGTGAGCTATCTCAAGGCTGACCTGGATACCAACATCGGCTCTGTTGGTCTGGCCGGCAACTTTGGTGTGCAAGCGGTCTATACCGACCAAAGTTCCGGCGGTTTCCGTGCGGCAGCGCCGGAGGTAACAACGGGTACTGGCGGTGGTACCGTCAGCACCGGCGTCAACTTTGTTGAATCAAGAGGCGGTGCCAAATACTGGCGTTTCCTGCCAAGTGCCAACCTGATCTTTGATTTTGACAATGACCTGAAGGTTCGATTCGCGGCCGCCAAGACCATTGCCCGTGCTCGCCCGGATCAACTCAACGCCGGCCTGACCCTCAATGTCAACCGTACCCAGATCCCGAACACCGATCCCAACCGTGCAGCATTCAGCTCCAGCGGCGGTAACCCTGCTCTGAAGCCGTTCAAGTCGACCAACCTCGATCTATCGGTCGAGCAGTACTTCGCCGACGGCAAGGGTTATGTGTCGCTGGCTGGTTTTTATAAAGACCTGAATGACTTCGTCAATCAGAGTTCGGCACGTCTGGTTGACTTCAGCCAGTTTGTCGACGAGTTCCTGAGTCCGGAGGAGCAGGCTGCGCTGGGCACCACCCTGGGTATCGCTTCAGGCCCCACCAACTCTGGCGACGGCCATATCGAAGGCGTCGAGGGCACGGTGTCGATACCGCTGGATATGCTCACCCCGGTGCTGGGTGGCTTTGGTCTGATCACCAGCGGGTCGTTCACCAACTCCAGCGTGCAACTGGCGCCGGGTGAAAGTTCGGTAACCGTGCCCGGCCTTTCACGGTGGGTGGCCAACAGCACCTTCTACTTCGAAGAGAGTGGTTTTGGCGCACGGATCAGCCATCGCTATCGCAGCAAGTTTCTGTCCGAGATCTTCGGTCTGAGTGCAACCCGTACGTTGCGTCAAGCCAAGAGCGAGAGCGTTTTCGATGCGCAGGTCAGCTACGAGTTCCAGAGCGGATCGCTCAAGGGATTGAACGTGACGGCACAGGTTCTCGATATCTTCAACTCGGCCTTCACCACCTTCGAACAGGGTGACCAGCGTTTCGTGGTGGATCGCCAGAAGTTTGGTACCACGTTCCTGCTCGGAGCGTCTTACAGCTTCTGATTCAACGCGTCACGGGCATCCCCCGCTTGCCCCTGCCGGCGCTCCCCCGCCGGCAGGGGTTTTTTATGGGTGCGCAGGGTGCGACGTAGCGACGTAGGATGGGTAGAGCGCAGCGAAACCCATCAATATGCGGCACCATGCGGCACCATGCGGCAACTGATTCAACATGTCACCGGTACCCCCGTTTGCCCCTGCCGTCACTCCCCGACGGCAGGGGTTTTTTATGGCTGCGCAGGGTGCGACGTAGCGACGTAGACCCTATGAGCCCGAAGGCGGATCGCCGACACTGCGATCCCCATCCGACAAAAGAGGAGATACGGCAATGACAGCAGTGACGGCGATCCAGAACGCAGTGTGCCAGATGGCGATGGCGATCGAA
>JAUXUI010000044.1 GCA_030681035.1 Lysobacteraceae bacterium
ATGGCCAACCAGCAGGCGCTCAGCTATGCCCGCGAGCGCCTGCAGATGCGCGCCGCCAGCGGCCCGGTGCGGCCGGACAAGGCCGCCGACCCGATCATCGTGCATCCCGATGTGCGGCGCATGCTGCTCACCAACCGTGCCAAAGCACGGGGTCAGGTCTTGTATTGCTACATTTGCAAAAGCACGGGGTCAGGTCTTGTATTGCTACATTTGGGCACTTCTCAGCCAGCCCCAGCCAGCCCGCAAAAGCACGGGGTCAGGTCTTGTATTGCTACATTTGGGCACTTCTCAGCCAGCCCCAGCCAGCCCGGGAAGCCAGCCCGGGACACCCACTTTTTGAAGCCAGCCCGTGAAAGCCAGCCCGGGACACCCACTTTTTTACCAACACCGCTTGCGGTCAAACGGAACAGCCCTGGTACGCACCACACTGGCCTGAACGACAGATTCGGGACAACGGATTCCGGACACCCACAATCCCCCGAAATGCTGGTCTGGGAATCACTGCGGTTCGCAGCCTGTGCGCTATCAGCGCGAACCAGCCCGCGTGGCAGGCTTCCGCGACGCCTTGCCAATCGCACGCTCAGCCCATTTGTTGAGGCTGGTGCCGCTTCTCGCTGCGGCCTTGAGTGCGGCAACGTGTACCTCGGGCGCGATACGCAGCATGAGTTTGCCGCTTGCCGGCTTCTCTGCAGCCGAGCCCAGTTCCCTGGAGGCGGCCAGATAGTCTTCGATGGCGACGTGAAAGCTGGACTCGAACTCGGCGACCGACTCGCCGTGGAAGGCGATGATGTCGTCGATGCTCTGGATGCGCCCAACGATGACCTTGTCTTCAGCGTCGAAGACCATGCTTGCCGTGTAGCCCTTGCTGGACATGGAATGGATCATGGTTTGATCTCCGTACTCTCGATGAACTCCCGAACCGGCACATTTCGATCGCGTGTTTTTGCAATCATCGTGCCGGCGAGCTTCACGTCTCTCGGGCTTCGCCAGCGGCGATGTCTGCTGCCATCGCGCGTGCAGCGTGTTGCCCCCTACTCCACCGTCACCGACTTGGCCAGGTTGCGTGGCTGATCGACATCGGTGCCGCGCAGTACGGCGACGTGATAGGCCAGCAATTGCAGCGGGATGGTGAACACCACCGGCGCGGAGATTTCGCCGCACTTGGGCAAGGTGAGTACGTTCTCGCCGTCGAGGCCGCGGGCGACGCCCTGTTCGACAAACAGGTACAGGCGGCCGCCACGGGCGCGCACTTCTTCCATGTTGGAACACAGCTTGTCGATCAGGTGGTCGTTGGGGGCGATTGCGATCACCGGCATGTTGGCGTCCACCAGTGCCAGCGGGCCGTGCTTGAGTTCGCCGGCGGCGTAGGCTTCGGCGTGGATGTAGGAAATCTCCTTGAGCTTGAGCGCGCCTTCCATGGCGATCGGCCAATGGGTGCCACGGCCGAGGAACAGGGCATGTTCCTTGTCGACGAACTGTTCCGCCAGCAGCTTGATCTGCGGGTCCAGCGCCAGTGCTTCGGCCACCATCGCCGGCAATTGTTCAAGCTGGCGCACGCCGCGCCGGTAACGGCCTTCGTCCATGCCCTTGACCTTGCCGAGCGCCAGCGCAAACAGGGCAAGGGTAGCCAGTTGCGTGGTGAAGGCCTTGGTCGAGGCAACGCCGATTTCCGGGCCGGCACGGGTCATCAGCACCAGCCGCGATTCGCGCACCAGTGAGGATTCGGGCACATTGCACACCGCCAGTTCGGCGAAGTAGCCGCGGGACTTGGCCATCTTCAGCGCGGCCAGGGTGTCGGCGGTTTCGCCGGACTGCGAGATGGTGAGGAACAGCGTGCCGGGTTGCACCACCGGGCTGCGGTAGCGGTACTCGCTGGCAATCTCGGTGGTACACGGCACCCCGGCGAGGGTCTCGATCCAGTAGCGCGCCACCAGGCCGGCGTGATAGCTGGTACCGCAGGCGATGATGTGTACTGCCTGGGTTTTTTCCAGCAACTCGCTGGCACCGACACCGAGAATTTCGTTGAGCACCTTGCCACCGGCGATGCGGCCTTCCAGGGTTTCGGCGATCACCTGCGGCTGCTCGTGGATCTCCTTGAGCATGTAATGGCGGTACTCGCCGCGCTCGACGGCATCGCTGCCAAACGCCGCCTGCTTGATCGGGCGTTCGACCAGCGCCCCGTGCTCGTCGAAAATCTGCACACGCTCGCGGGTGAGCTCCACCACGTCGCCTTCTTGCAGATACACGAAGCGGCGGGTCAGCGCGATCAGCGCCTGCGGGTCGGAGGCGAGGTACTGCTCGCCCTCGCCCAGCCCAAGCACCAGCGGCGACCCGCGACGCGCGCCAATCAACACGCCGGGATCGCGCTCGCTGAGCACCGCGATGGCATAGGCACCTTCAAGCTGAGTCAGCGCCGCCTGCACCGCTGCCAGCAACGGCCGGCCATCGGCCTGCAGATGCACGATCAGGTGGGCGATGACTTCGGTATCGGTCTGCGACTCGAATACGAACCCGGCCTGCTGCAACTGCACGCGCAACGCGGCGTGGTTCTCGATGATGCCGTTATGCACCACACAGATACCTTGCGAGGCGTGTGGATGCGCGTTGTCTTCACTGGGCACGCCGTGGGTGGCCCAGCGTGTGTGCGCCACGCCGCTGAAACCGGCAAGCGGCGTTGCCTGCTGCCGCGCTTCAAGCGCGGCGACCTTGCCCTTGGCACGCAAGCGGCGCACACCGCTATCGGTGAGCACGGCGATGCCAGCGGAATCGTAGCCGCGATATTCCAGCGCTTTGAGCCCGGCAATGAGGTTTTGAACAACGTCGCGCTGCGCGCTGATGCCAACGATGCCACACATGAACTCTTTCCTTTCGGCGAAGGGGATCAGTTTAGCGCCCCGTCACCAAGCCCGTGCGGGCGATTGTGGTGACGCGATGGCGCAACACAGTTGAACGTGTGACCGTCCGGCGGACGGCCAGCGCGCGCTGCGGACACCCTGGGTGATCGCGCAACGCGTTGATAATCATGGCACTCGAAGTTGGCATACGACATGCAAGGACGAGCACATCACCGTTCGCAGACCCAACCGCATGATTCGTGACACTGCCGCCCAAGACCGCCTGTTATCGCCGCCGTCGCCAAATCGCAGGCGCCTGCTGATTGTCGCAGCGATTGCAGCAGCCGCGCTCACGCTGATCGGTCTCCTCGCGCGCTGGGCTTCAGCCGAGCGCTCGATCGACGGCAACCGCGTGCGGATTGCCGAAGTCACCCGCGGCACGCTGGTGCGCGACGCCACGGTGAATGGACGCGTGGTCGCCGCAGTCAGTCCCACGCTGTATGCCGCGGCGGCTGGCACGGTAACGCTGCAAATCCATGCCGGCGACAGCGTCGACGAGGGCCAACTGCTGGCGCGGATCGATTCGCCGGAGTTGGATAACGAACTCAAGCGCGAGCAATCCACCCTGGAGCAACTGGAGTCAGAAGTGGCACGTCAGCGGAATCTGGCGCAGAAGGCGCGGCTGCTGGCGCAGCGCGACGCCGACGAAGCCGACGTGGCGCGCACCGGTGCCGCACGCGATCTGCAGAGTACAAAACGCGGTGTTGATCTGGGCGCGCTGCCGCAGATCGACCTGCTCAAGGCCCAGGACACTTTGCGCAGCGCCGAGATCCATGCCGCGCATGCCGGCAACGCGGCAACGCTGGAAGCGCGCGAAGTGGAGCTCGCACTCAAGACCTCGCAGCAGCAACTCGAACGCCAGCGTCTGGTGGTCGCCAACGTCAGCCGCCGCGTTGATGAATTGAACGTGCGCGCACCGGTATCAGGCGTGGTCGGCACGCTGGCCGTGGCCGATCGCGCGGTGGTGCCGGCCAACACGGCGCTGATGACGCTGGTGGATCTGTCGCGGCTGGAAGTGGAACTGGAAGTACCGGAAACCTATGCCGACGACCTCGGCATTGGCATGAGCGCCGACGTGTCGATCGGCACCGTACATGCCAGCGGCAAGTTGTCGGCTTTGTCGCCGGAGGTGGTCAATCACCAGGTGCTGGCCCGGGTGCGCTTTGACGGCACGCAACCCGACGGCCTGCGCCAGAACCAGCGCGTCAGCGCACGGGTGCTGATCGACGAGCGGCCCGACGTGCTGATGCTGGCGCGCGGCCCGTTTGTCGATCAGCAGGGCGGCCGCTTCGCCTACGTGATGGACGGCGACACCGCGGTGCGGCGCGCGATCACGCTGGGTGCCACCAGTGTTTCGGCAGTCGAGATCGTCAACGGCCTCAGCGTTGGCGAGCGCGTGGTCATCGCCGGCACCGATACTTTTGAAGACGCCGAGCGCGTGCGTATCAACCAATAACCGGCGTGCGCGCCACAACCCCCTGTACGGAGAACTGTCATGTTGGTGATGAAAAACCTCAGCAAGATCTATCGCACCCAGATGATCGAAACCCATGCCTTGCGCGGCTTCGATATTGCCGTGCGAGCCGGTGAATTTGTCGCGGTCACCGGGCCATCGGGCTCGGGCAAGACCACCTTTCTCAACATCGCCGGCCTGCTGGAGGAGTTCAGTGGCGGCGAGTACCTGCTTGATGGCGTCAACGTGCATGGCATGAACGACGATCAGCGCTCGCGCCTGCGCAACGAAAAGATCGGCTTCATTTTTCAGGGCTTCAATCTGATCACTGACCTCAATGTGTTCGACAACGTCGATGTGCCGCTGCGCTATCGCGGCTTCGCCGCAGCCGAGCGCCGCCAACGCATTGAACGGGCGTTGACGCAGGTCGGGTTGGCCTCGCGGCAACACCACTACCCGGCCGAACTCTCCGGCGGTCAGCAACAGCGCGTCGCCATCGCCCGCGCGTTGGCCGGCTCGCCGCGCATCTTGCTCGCCGATGAGCCCACCGGCAACCTCGACAGCCAGATGGCGCGCAGCGTGCTGGAGTTGCTGGAGGAGATCAATAGCAGCGGCACCACTATCGTGATGGTGACGCACGACGCGGAACTGGCGGCGCGCGCGCAACGCAATGTGCATATCGTCGATGGCCAGGTTACCGACGTGATGCACGAACCGGCATTGCGCACCGTTGAGCGCAACCACGCATCCATGCAGCCCAACGTCTGAGGACCCGGCCATGTTCCGCTACTACCTGCAACTGGGCTTTCGCAGCCTGCGCCGCAACCCGGTGCTGACAGTATTGATGGTGATCACGCTCTCGGTTGGCGTCGCCGCCAGCATGTCCACCTACACGGTGTTGCACATGATGAGCGGCGACCCGATTCCGCATAAAAGCGATCGACTGTTCGTACCGCAGCTCGACACCGGCAGCATGACCGGCTACACCGCTGGCGAGGAGCCGGCTGATCAATTGAGCTATCCCGATACCCAACGCCTGCTCGCCAGCGGCCAGGGCGTGCGCCGCACCGCTATCTTCGGCATCAATGATGCGATCACGCCAGAGCGCGCCGACATGGCGCCACTGCTGGCCAACGGCGGCGCCACCACCAGCGATTTCTTCGCCATGTTTGAGGTGCCATTTCGCTACGGCAATCCGTGGCACGCCGATGACGATGCCCGCAAGACCGATGTCATTGTGTTGGCGCGCGCAACCAGCGAGAAACTGTTCGGCGATGTCGATCCGGTGGGTCGCGAACTCAAGCTGGGCGATGCCAGCTATCGCGTGGTCGGCGTGCTTGGCGACTGGAAGCCGCTGCCGCGCTATTACCGCATCATCAATGGCAATGGCGGCGCATTTGCCGGTAGCGACGAATTTTTCATTCCGTTTTCCGCCGCCGTCCGCCACGAGAAACGCAATAGCGGCAACAACAATTGCAATGGCGATGGCCCGGAGCCTGGCTACGCCGGCTGGATTGCCTCGGATTGCACCTGGATCCAGTTCTGGTTCGAGGGCGCAAACGCTGCCGATCAAGCCACGATCAAGGCATGGCTGGATGATTACGCCAGCGAGCAACGCCGGCTGGGCTGGTTCAAGCGGCCGGTGAACACGCGACTGCGCAACACCATGCAGTGGCTGCAGCACCTGGAGGTGGTGGGCCGCGACAGCCGGATTCAGGTGTGGCTGGCGTTCGGCTTCCTGCTGGTATGTCTGGTCAACACGGTGGGATTGCTGTTGGCGAAATTTTCGGCGCGCGCTGGCGAGATCGGCGTGCGCCGCGCGCTGGGCGCCACTCGCCGCGAAATTTTCCGGCAATACCTGATCGAAGCCTCGGTTGTTGGCCTGGTTGGCGCTGTACTGGGCCTGGCACTGAGCTTTGCCGGGCTGTGGCTGATCAGCAAGCAATCCGGTGCAATGGCGGCAGTGGCAAAGATGGACTGGAGCATGCTGCTCGCCACTCTGCTGCTGTCGCTGCTGGCCAGCCTGATTGCCGGCTTTCTGCCCACCTGGCGTGCTTGTCAGGTGCGGCCGGCCCTGCAACTCAAATCGCAGTGAGGAGAACGCTCATGGAAATCCGTCCCATCGTGTCGGCGTTGTTGCGCAACAAGACCGGCGCACTGCTGATCGCGGCGCAAATCGCGCTGACGCTTGCCATCGTCAGCAACGCCGCCTATATCATCCGCGACCGCGTCGCAATCTCCAGCCGGTCATCGGGAATCGACGACGAATCGCGCGTGTTCCACATTGCCGTCGATTCGATAAACACGCCGAGCGATCCGCTGGCCTTGCAAAAGCAGGAGGAGCGGCTGCTTGCCGCTTTGCCCGGTGTGGAGTCGGTATCCGCTACCAATCAGGTTCCGCTCAGCCAAAGTGGTTGGAACATGGGCCTGTTCCTGAACAAGGCACAGACCGATTCCAGCGCCGACATCGCGTTTTACTTCACGCCGGGCCCGCTGGTGCGGACGCTCGGGCTGAAGTTGGTCGAGGGCCGCGATCTCACCGATGCCGATGTCGAAGTGATCAATGTGCGAGAGAATGAGCATCGCCTCGGCCATGTCGCCGTCATCAGCCAGGCGCTGGCCAAAAAGCTGTTCCCTGGCGACGCGTCGGCGGTGGGAAAGCATGCGTTTCTTGGCAACTCCGCTGACGCACCGGAATACGAAATCGTGGGCGTGGTGGAACGCCTGCAAAGCCCGTGGGCGCAGCACGGCGAAGCCGGTGAATTGTCGTTGATTACGGCGATCCGCCCGATCCAGGCCTACGTCGACTATGTGGTGCGCACCGAACCGGGCCAGGTTGACCGGGTCATGCGCGACGTCGAAGCCGCGCTGACCCGCGCCGGCAACGAGCGGCTGCTGATTGATAAACAAACCATGCCCGAAACGCGCAATCAGCGCTACCGCGCCGACAATGCGATGGTGTGGATGTTGCTGACAATCACCGTGTTGCTGCTGCTGGTAACGGCGTCGGGCATTGTCGGCATGGCCACGCTGTGGGTAAACCAGCGGCGCAAGCAGATCGGCGTGCGCCGAGCGCTCGGGGCGCGGCGCATCGACATCCTGCGCTACTTCATCACCGAAAACGTGCTGATCAGCAGCCTTGGGATCGCGGCAGGTACGGTGTTGGCGTTGGCGTTGAACCAGTTGCTGGTGAGCCAGTTCGAGCTGTCGCGATTGCCGTTGCCGCATCTGCTGGTGGGCATGGGCGTGCTGTGGATACTGGGCATCGTGGCGGTCTACGGCCCGGCGCGGCGTGCGGCCAGCGTGGCACCGGCCACCGCCACCCGCAGTGCTTGAGGTAGGCTTGTCGGCATGCCTACAGTACTGGTGATCGACGACAACCCGGCAGTGGCTTCGGCGCTGGAAGTGCTGTTGTCGCTGTACGAGATCGATTGCGTCAGCGCGGCCTCCCCGCAGCAAGGATTGGCGCGACTGGACGCGGGCGACATCGACCTGGTGATCCAGGACATGAACTTCAGCGCCGACACCACCTCCGGCGAGGAAGGAGTGATGCTGTTCGGGGCCGTTCGCGAACAACAGCCCGACCTGCCGGTGATCCTGCTCACCGCCTGGACGCATCTGGAGAGCGCAGTGGAGCTGGTGCGTGCCGGCGCCGCTGATTATCTGGCCAAGCCGTGGGACGACCACAAGCTGATGGCAACGGTGTCCAATCTGCTGGAGTTGAGCCAGACCCAGCGCGATCTTCAGCAACGCCGCAGCAGCGAGCGCCGCCAGCAGCGCGCCATCGCCAGCCAGTACGACCTGTGCGGCATGGTGTACGCCGACACCGCCACCGAGCGCGTGGTGACGATGGCCTGCCAGGTGGCGCGGGCGCCAGTGCCGGTGTTGATCCGTGGCGCCAACGGCAGCGGCAAGGAGTGCATCGCGCGCATCGTGCAGGCCAATTCCAGCGTGCGCGATGGCCCCTTCGTCACCGTCAATTGCGGGGCGCTGCCGTCGGAACTGATCGAGGCCGAGTTGTTCGGCGCCGACGCTGGCGCCTACACCGGCGCCAACAAGGCGCGCGAAGGCAAGTTCGAGGCCGCCGACGGCGGCACCCTGTTTCTCGACGAGATCGGCAACTTGCCATTGGCTGGCCAGATGAAACTGTTGCGGGTACTGGAGACCGGCCGCTTCGAGCGGCTGGGCTCGAATCGCGAACGCCAGGTGCAGGTGCGCGTGATCAGCGCCAGCAATGCCGATATCGGCGCGATGATTCGCACCGGGCAGTTCCGTGAAGACCTGTACTACCGCCTCAATCTGATCGAACTGAAGCTGCCGCCGCTGCACGAACGCCCCGCCGATATCGTGCCGCTGGCGATCCATTTTCTCGAGGCGGGCAAGCAATTGGCGCCGTCGGCATTGAACGCGCTGCAACGCTACCCGTGGCCGGGCAATGTGCGCGAGCTGAAGAATGTGATTCAGCGCGCCTGTCTGCTGGCTGGTGCTACCACCATCGAAGCGCGGGATCTGGGGCTGCCGAGCGCTGCGGTTGCCGCTATCAACACTGACAGCGAACCTGATCGAGTCGCGATCGAGGCGGCGCTGGGCCGTGCCGGCGGCAATGTCAGCCAGGCCGCCGCCGAACTGGGGCTGAGCCGCCAGGCGCTGTACCGGCGCATGGAACGGCTGGGGCTGTCGCGCGGATGAAGCGATGAGCGCGCCGCGTCGCCGCTTTTCACTGGCCGGCAAGCTGGCGCTGGCACTACTGCTGTGGTCCGTGTTCTGGCTGGCGCTGCAATGGTGGCTGTTGCGCGAGTTCCCGGATCTCAACGTATTGTTGGCCGTCGCGCTCGCCGCGCTGGTGTTGCTGTCGACACTGGCCTTCAGCCGCCGCCTGCTGCGTGCCGTGCTATCACTGTTCCGCGCGCTCAGCGGCACCGTCAGCAGCTATCGCGACAATGATTTCAGCTTCGGCATCGTCTGGAATGGCAACGATGAACTGGGCGATCTGGTCGCCGCGCACAACGCGCTCGGCGCGGCCTTGCGCGAGCAGCGTCTGGCATTGGTGCAACGCGAATTGCTGCTCGACACCATGGTGCAGAACACGCCAGTGGCGATGCTGCTTATCGCGCCGGGAGGTCATGTGGTGTTCGCCAACCTGAGCGCGCGGCGACTGCTCAACCAAGGGCGCAAGCTTGAAGGCCACACCCTGGAGGCATTGCTGCAAACCGCCCCGCCGTCTCTGGCCGAAGCGGTGGAGCGGCCGGGCGATGGCCTGTTCGTGATTCGACCAGATTCGGCCGACACCGCCGATGATGATGAGGTGTATCACCTGGCGCGCAAGCAGTTCGGCCTCAACGGCCGCACGCATCAGTTACTGCTGCTGCGTCAGCTCACCAGCGAGCTGCGCCGGCAGGAAGTGCAGACCTGGAAGAAGGTGATCCGGGTGATCTCGCATGAGCTCAACAATTCGCTGGCGCCGATCGCCTCGCTGGCGCATTCCGGCGCCGAGCTGATCCGGCGCGAACAGGTTCAACGCATCGAATCCATCTTCGCCACCATCGAAGAGCGCGCGCGTCATCTGGAAGCCTTTATCAACGGTTACGCCCGTTTTGCCAAGTTGCCGACGCCGCGTTTGCAAGCATTGCAGTGGCCGGCGTTTCTCGAACGTCTGCAACTTCACGCGCAATTCGTGCTGGAAGGCGAACTGCCACTCGCGCCACTGCGCGCCGATGCCGCACAACTGGAGCAGGCGCTGCTCAACCTTATCAAGAATGCGCACGAATCGGGTTCCGACCCGCAGCAGGTGCAGTTGCGCGTGCGCGAAGTGGCGCGTGGGACACGCATCGAAGTGATGGATCGCGGCACTGGGATGAACGATGCGGTATTGGCCAACGCGCTGGTTCCGTTCTACTCCACCAAACGCAGCGGCACCGGCCTCGGCCTGGCGCTGGCGCGCGAGATCGCCGAGGCCCACGGCGGCAGCATCAGCCTGAGCAATCGCGCCGATGGTGGGCTGATCGTGGCGCTGACCTTGCCGCACTGAGTCGGCGCTGCGAGACCGGGATCATGTTTCGCTATCATTGCTTTACACATACGTATATTGTGTAAGTGAATGGAGGGTCCATCCTGTCGGTTGTCGCAATTCGCGACGGCTTTGGAGACAAACATGAAAATGCTTTCTTGTGGAGTAATTGCCATCAGCGCGTTGTTGCTGGGGATGACGGCTCAGGCTGGCACGGCGGCTTCCGCAACGGCAATGGCGGCAACGACGCCGGCCGCCGACGCGTCGACACTGGTGGCGCCGAAACTGCATGTGGCACTGCGCGCGCTGTGGCAGGGCCATGTGCTGCACACCCGCGAATACGCAGTCGCGGTGCACGCACACAATGCGTCGCAAGCCAATGCGGCGGCGGACGCGGTGGTGGCCAATGCCAAACAGCTTGCGGATGCGGTGGGAAGCTTTTATGGCGATGCGGCGGGTGCACAAATGCTGACACTGCTTGCCGGGCACTGGGGCGGCGTCAAGGCCCTCACCGATGCGCGCGCTGCCGGCGACATGGCGGCACAGAGCAAGGCAATGTCCGAACTTGCGCAGAACGTGAGCGCAATTTCGGCGTTTCTCTCGGGTGCCAATCCCAATTTGCCGGAGAGCGCGCTGCAGGGTCTGCTTTCGGCACACGTCGGCCATCATGCCACGCAGATCCAGCAGATCATGGCCGATGACGTGCAGGGCGAGCGCCAGACCTGGAAGGCAATGCAGCATCACATGGACGTCATCGCCGACGCGCTCGCCGATGGTATCGCCGCGCAGTTTCCGGACAAGGCCAACTGAGCATGGCCACACTCGGGCACTTCGGCACGACCCAGCAACGTCTGCTGCGCAAGTTGTCGACAGTGCCCGAGGGTTGCACGGTGGAGTCGCTGTGCGCGCATTTGCATATCAGCCACAACGCGGTGCGCCAGCATCTGGGTAGCCTGCTTGTGCACAGCTACGTCGAGCGCGGGCAATCGCGCGCGAGCGGTGGGCGGCCACAAGCCACGTTCTGCCTCACCGAGGCGGGGCGTGCGCTGTTTCCGAGAAATTACGGCGTGCTGGCAACTGCACTGCTCGCCCAGTTGCAGACAAGCATGGGTGCCGCCGCGCTGGAGCGTTTTCTGGAGACCCTCGGCCGCACGCTCGGCAGCCAGCAAGTTGCATTGCCCGTAACCGCCGCCGACACCGATGTCGCGCAGACACTCGCCAATCACCTTGATGCGCTGGGTTACGAAGCGCTCGCGGTCGCCCACGGCAACGATACCGAGGTCGAAGCGTTCAACTGCGTATTTCATGCACTGGCGCAAACCCATCCACAGGTCTGCCGGTTCGACATCGCCTACATGGAAGCCGCGAGCGGTCGCCGCATTCACCACATGGAATGTATCGTGCGCGGCGGCAGCCGCTGCCGGTTTCGCGTTGGCGTGCCGATCACCGCTCACACTTTAGACGATTGACAGGCGCCCGATGCTCGGCCTCGGCGTGCAGGAGCCGCCATCGACGTCGCGTGTGCGCAACTGCGGTGAACTGAGTGTGACGCCGACCTTGCCGGCGGGTTAACGCGCTCAAGAGCCAGAAGCGCATTGAGTCCGCAAAGGACACAGACATCGGGTAAGCGGCGTTGCCATCGCGTTCATGGCGTGTTTTGCGGATCGATTTCACTAATTCTCTGAACAAGTGGGTTTTCGTCATTCCCGCGAAAGCGGGAATCCAGTGACTTCAAACCATTACCTGATTAGTGTCGAACCTCAGCTGACTTTACCCCTCTCCCCCCGGGAGAGGGGTTGGGGTGAGGGCTCAACGTAAGCGTGACGGTAATTTTTCTTGCGCCGCACCCTCATCCGGCCCTTCAGGCCACCTTCTCCCGGTGGGAGAAGGATTCACAGCGCATCACAGCTGAGGTTCGACACTAATCAGGAACCATTAAGCACTGGATGCCTGCCTTCGCTGGCATGACGGTGCTACAAGTGCCATTCGTGTTGAGCCCGCGTAGCTTACGGTTTGCGCTGCGGCCGCTGCCAGCCCGGCAAGCTGACCTGGCGCGCACGCGACACCGTGAGCTGACCTTCGGGTGCTGCCTTGCTGATCACCGAACCGGCGCCGATGGTGGCACCTGCGCCCACGGTGACCGGCGCTACCAGTGCGGTGTTGGAGCCGATGAAGGCGCCATCACCAATATCGGTGCGTGATTTGTTGACGCCATCGTAGTTGCAGGTGATGGTGCCGGCACCGATGTTCACCCGCTCACCAATGTGCGCATCACCCAGATAGCTCAGATGGTTGGCCTTGCTGCCCTTGCCGATCCGGGTTTTCTTGGTTTCGACGAAATTTCCGACGTGGACCTGATCGGCGAGATCGGTGCCCGGCCGCAAACGCGCGAACGGGCCGATTACGCAATCGTTGCCGCTGATGACACCATCGAGGTCGCAATGCGCACGCACCACCGTGCCGGCGGCCAGCGACACATCGCGCAGGCGGCAGAACGGCCCGATGCTGACGCCCTCGCCGAGCACCACATGGCCTTCGAGAATCACATCGACATCGATCTGCACATCGCGCGCAACCGACACTACACCGCGCACGTCCACCCGCGCCGGATCGGCCAGCCGCGCGCCGGCCAGGCACAGCTCGCGCGCCATCCGCCGTTGATAGCGGCGCTCGATCTGCGCCAGCTCCCACAAATCGTTGGCGCCGGCGCAATCGCCGGCATCGGCCAGCGGCACCAGCAACGCCGGCTCGCCCTCGGCGGTGGCGAGCGCGAAAATGTCGGTAAGGTAATACTCGCCCTGTGCGTTGTCGTTGCGCACTGCCGCCAGCCACGCACGTAGACGCCGCGCATCCACTGCAATCAATCCGGTATTGATCCGTCGCACTGCGCGCTCTTCGGCGCTGGCATCGCGTTGTTCAACCACCGCGCGCACGCGGCCATTGCCATCGAGCAGCACGCGGCCATAGCCGCTGGGGTCGTCGAGCTCGGCGACCAGCACTGCCAATGCGGCGTGCGCCTTGGCCAGTTGTTGCAGGGTTGGCACCGTAACCAACGGCACATCGCCATACAGCACCAGCACCCGCGCATCGTCCGGGATCAACGGCAGCGCTTGCGCGACGGCGTGCCCGGTACCGAGGCGTTGCGCCTGTTCCACCCAGTTGACCCCTTCGGCATCACTGAATTGGGCACGCACCTGCTCTCCGCCATGGCCGTACACCACATGCACCGCGTCGGGCGACAGCGCGCGTGCGGAGTCCAGCACATGGCGCAACATCGGCCGCCCCGCTACCGGTTGCAGTACCTTCGGCAACGTCGAGCGCATCCGCTTGCCCTCGCCCGCGGCGAGGATCACCACATGTAAACTGGCGTCCATGATTGCTCCGGTTTTCCTGTTGGCCATTCTATGTCGCGCATGTGCTCTGGGTACAACGTCAGTTGCGTTGGCGAGCGGCCTTGCCTGAGACACATCCAATGAATCAGCTGCTGCGCCAGAGCACGAGTTATATCGTTGTCGGGTTGCTGCAATTGGCGCTCGATACGCTGCTGTTTGTCGCACTCACCGCAGTGGGCATTAGCCCTGCAATTGCCAACCCATTGGCGCGTGCCAGCGCGGCGGGCGTGGGCTTCTGGCTTAATGGAAGGCACACCTTTGCAGATGCAGCCGGGCCACGCTTGGGCGCAACACGATTCTGGCGCTTTGCAATTACCTGGGTCAGCCTGACGATAATCAGTACCTTGGCAGTAGCTTTTGTAACGCATCATTTGGGCTTGCACGCCGCATGGCTAGGCAAGCCGCTCATCGAGGCATTGCTGGCGATGGTCAGCTTCATCGTGCTGCGGCAGTGGGTGTATCGCGCATGATCTGGCGCATGGCTGTTGTGATGGATTAACCGGAATTGCCAAGGAGCCTCTGAACAAGCCCCAGTGGCGTCATTGCGAGCGCAGCGAAGCAATCCAGTGCTTTGACATTACGGGAATTTCTGGATTGCCCTAAAGGACTCCGATCCGCTATGGTCTGAAGGCCATGCGGAATCGTATGCCACGTCGCTTCGCTCCTCGCAATGACAGCTTATTCATAACATCCCTAACGACGCTGCATTTGCGCATATTCAGGAGGATTTGATGCGCGTTCTGATTGGACAGGCGGCCCGCTTCACCGTGGTCGGTGTAGTGCTGATGGGGATCGATACCGGAGTTTTCAGCCTGCTGCACTGGTTTGATGTGGCGCTGTTGCCGGCAAACACGGCTGCGCGCGTGATTGCCGCGCTGGCCAGCTTCTACCTCAATGGTCGCTATAGCTTTGCCGGCCATGGCGAAGCGCGTCCGCATGCGATCCGGCTCGGGCGGTATGTAGCCTGGTGGCTGCTGATGACCGCGATCAGCACCGCGGTGCTGTGGGCCTGCCATCACTCATTGGGCGAGCAGTCGGTTTACATCGCCAAGCCGGTGGTCGAGTTCGTGCTGGCCGTCATTGCGTTTTTCGTGTCGCGGCATTGGATTTATGCGTGACGCGCAGTGCTCGTTGCGGTAGGGACTCGGGTCTTCGTGACTGATGGGTTTAGGTCGCTTCGCGACTCGTCCTTCTGTCCGTCTTCGGTGCTCGGGTGCTGTGCTGTTGGAATGACGAAAACACATTTGCGCAGAGCATCTCTAACCGAATGCTCGCAAGGTATTGACATAAAAAAAGATTCAACGAATATGGACGCACTCTCTCAGACGTTGAACCGATGATGATCCTCGCAACAATATGCCGTTGCGCCCGGCTCGCATGACGCAAGCCACGGACGTTGCCGAGAGCGGCATGCCCTCATCGCCCCCCGATATCCGCCCGCCTCACGCGTTCGCGCTGATCGCGCTGATCGCGACCGGTCCGCTGGCGGTTGTCATCGGTTTCGTTCACGCGCGAATGTGGCAGCACCTGCCTTGGGGACGATTGGCGTTGTCACTGGAGCTTGCGCTGCTGGCCACAATGATTGCTTGGCCACTGCGGCGCTTTGCGCGACTGCCCTGGGCGTTGGCGCTGATGATCGTCTGGTTCGCGGCGCTGCTGTTGTTCGTCGGCCCGTTGCCGGTTTTTGCGTCGCTGCTGCTGGCGTCAGCGGCGCTCGTGGTGGGCACCTGGCTGGTGCCACCGGGTATACCGGCGCGGGTACCCGTAGCGTTGTGCGTGGGATTGAGCCTGCTCGGTGGCGTCGCCGGCTGGGCGCTAACCTGGCCGCTGCACTCGACATCTGCCTGGGCGTTCGTGCTGCTGATCCTCACCATGCTGGGCCGCCATCGACTGATCGCGGTGCTTGGCGAAACCATGGCCAGCCTTCGCGGCGCGGTCGAACACGATCCGCGCTGGGCGGCATTCGCGGTGATGCTGTTCGGTCTGGCCTCGACCGCGTGCTGGATCCCGACGATGCAGGTCGACGACCTTGCCTACCATCTTGGCCTACCCAGTCACCTGCTGCTGTATGGACGCTACCAACCCGATCCCGCGTATCAGATATGGTCTTTCGCACCGTGGCTGGGTGACGTATTGCAAGGGATTGCCGCGCTGCTGGCCCGCGAGGACGCGCGCGGCGCGATCAACGCGCTATGGCTGGCGCTGATTGCACCGCTGTCGTGGTCTGCCAGTGCGGCGCTCGGGGCCAGACCGGCCGAACGCTGGGCCTGTGTCGCTCTGATCGGCAGTTTTCCGCCGCTGGTGTGGATGGCGGCGGGCATGCAGACCGAACTTCCCGCCACCGCGCTGCTGCTGGCGGCGTTGGTGGTGACGACCTCGCGCGAGCCGCGCTGGCTGTGGCCAGCTACTGTTCTGTTTGCCGGCTTGCTCGCGCTGAAGACCATGCATGCGTTCGCCGCCATTCCGCTCGGTGTCTACGCGCTGTGGCATCACCGGGCACGACTTGGCGCAAGTGCGTTCGCCGTCGCCTGCGCTCTGGCGCTGCTGGTAGCAGGCTCAAGCTACTTGCAGGCATGGTGGCATACCGGAAATCCGTTGATGCCGCTGTTCAATAATCTGTTCCAATCGCCCTACCTGCCCGCCGAAGCCCTTCGCGACCCGCGCTGGGATACCGGCTTTGGTATGGCGCTGCCATGGTTGATGACGTTTGATACCCCACGCTATGTCGAGGCGTTCAACGGCGGCATCGGCTTTACCCAGATTGCGCTTGCCGGTGTCTGGCTAACGGCACTGCTTCGAAAGCGCGGACGCGGCATCGCGATTACCCTGACGCTGGTCGCGTGGCTACCATTGGTGCCGATGCAGTATGCCCGCTACGCCTATCCAGGGCTGATCCTGATCGCGGTGCTGTTGGTCGTTCGTGGGCAGGACATGCTCGGTCGCCGTGGATTTTGCTGGCTATTCGCGGGGGTCTGCATGCTCAACCTCGCTTTTCAGGCCAACTCGGGCTGGACACATCATTCTGCCGCGCTCAAGCGGACAATCCGCACCTTCGGCGACGCCGAGGCAATTTATTCGCTGTACGTTCCGGAGCGCGTATTGATCCGGCGCCTCCCCAAGGACGACAACGGCATCGTGCTGGCCACCGATCCGAGCCGTGCGTACATCGCCGAGTTGGGTCTGCGCGGTCGCGGCGTGGTCGTTCACGCCCCCAAATTGAGCGCCGCGCACCATTTGGCCGAGACCGATTCAAGCGGCGAGCAATGGCGCTCGCTGTTTGAAACCAGCGGCGCGCGCTGGGTCATTATCGTACCGGCGAAAGCATCGTTGTCACTACGCAATGCACTTGTGCTGGCCGACGCGCGGCGAGTCGATGTGGTGCGTGACGCTGAAATGTGGCGTCTTGGTGAACCGACACAGTCGCCGAGCAGCCAAGGCGGTAACCCATGAGCAAACTGCGCCAATGCCTACCCTGCTTGCTGGCGGCCTGCCGCATGGTCCGCAGGATAGGCCTCGCCCTGCATCCGTCGTGGCAGCCGCATCCGTGATGAATGCCCGGGTTCTGGAACAATGGCAAGTGCGCCTTCGCCGAAATCGTCAAGGCACCTTGCCGGCGCTCGTTGACTTCTTGCCTTCCCATGTCTGATCAATCACTAACGCCATGACAGAACCCACACCCAACATCGTCGTCGTCATACCTTGCTATCGGATTGGCAGCGGGGTGCTCGCTCTGCTTGCACGGATTGGCGAGGAAGTGTCATCCATTATCGTGGTTGACGATGCGTGTCCACTGAACACCGGCGAGTGCGTGCGTGCGAGTTGTCACGATCCGCGCGTAACGGTGCTCATCCACGCCGAGAACCAAGGTGTCGGTGCGGCGGTGGCAACCGGCTACCGTGCCGCACTGGATGCAGGAGCCGACATCGTGATCAAGCTCGACGGCGACGGCCAGATGAACCCGTCGCTGATCCCCGCTCTGGTCCGCCCGATCATTGCCGGCAGTGCCGACTACGTAAAGGGCAATCGTTTCCACCGCCTCGTTTATCTGCGCGCAATGCCGGCAACGCGCGTATTGGGGAACGCCTGCCTGTCATTGATGACCAAGGCGTCTAGTGGATATTGGCAGCTTTTCGACCCAACCAACGGATTTACCGCTATCCATGCCGCAGTGCTGGATGAAATCAATCTCGACTGCCTTGCGCGGCGCTATTTTTTCGAATCCGACCTGCTCTACCACCTTAATCAACTGCGCGCGGTAGTCGCCGAACTGCCGATGACGGCTGTGTACGGCAAGGAGGTATCGAGCCTGCGGCCCGGACGGGTGATCGGTCCGTTCCTCGCTGGCAACCTCTACAACCTGTTCCGGCGAATTGGCTACGGCTACTTCCTGCGCGGTTTTTCCATCGCCTCGCTCGAACTGCTGGCATCGCTGCCGTTACTGTTGTTCGGGCTGGGTTTTGGCACCTGGCACTGGCTAGATTCCGCAAGTTCTGGAGAGACCGCCAGCGCCGGAACGGTGATGCTCGCCGCGCTGCCACTGATCCTTGGTATGCAACTGCTGCTGTCGTGGTTGAATTTCGACATCAGTGCCGAACCGCGTCAACCGATTCATCCGATGCTGGCACGGATGCGCTCGCCGTGGCGAGACAACAGCGCTTGAACTCGAATCCTCGGGCGCCCGAAATTTGCCGACATTGTGTCAAGCCGATCATCGAGTTCGTGTCGGCCGTCATTGCGTGCTTCGTGTCACGGCATTGGATTTATGCGTGAGGCGAGCCAAATAAAGCCGGTTTGGTGTTTCGCTTGATGGCGAAGCCGGCGTTGCGCAGCACCCGGCCAGAGTTGCGAAGCTTCGCGCGCGAGACGCGCTCCCACAAAAGCAGATCACCGCTTTTTTGTAGGAGCCCACCCTGTGGGCGACCAGCACACCGCAATTTGAGAAGTTACGGTCGCGCACAGGGTGCGCTCCCACAAAAGCAGGTCACTGCTTTTGTGGGAGCCAACCCCCAGTTCAAATCTGGTGCAAGCTCTGTGGGCAAACGTGTACGACCTATCAGTGCTTGAGATTCTTGCGCAGGCGTTCAAGCGCCTGCAACTGGGCCACCGCCTCGGCCAGACGCGCTTGCGCCTGCGCTACTTCCATCACGTCGGTACGGTTGGCGATTGCGCGCTCGGCTTCATCCTTGGCGGCCTTGGCGGCGGCTTCGTCGATGTCCTTGGCACGCACCGCGGTATCGGCCAACACGGTCACCACCTGCGGCTGCACTTCAAGAATGCCGCCGGAGACGTAAAAGGTCTGCTCCTCGCCATCTTCCAGGATCACCCGCACCTGGCCCGGCTTGAGGCGGGTGATCAGCGGCGCGTGGCGCGGGGCGATGCCCAGCTCACCCATCTCGCCGGTGGCGACTACCATCGATACCACGCCGTGAAAGATTTCTTCCTCGGCGCTGACGATGTCGCAACGGATTGTGCTTGCCATGGGTGATCTCTCCAATCGGTGCTGCGTTGTTCGGGACTCAGGATTCGATGAAGCCGGTACCACGGGACCCGGGACCCGGGACCCGGAAAAGCAAAAGCCACAATGCAAAAGCAGAAGCAGAAGCAGAATGTCTAAAGCTTGTGGTCCCGTGGTCCCGTGGTCCCGTGGTCCCGTAGTCCCGTAGTTCCGGCCGTTACGCCGCCGCGCTCATCTTCTTGGCCTTTTCGAAGGCTTCGTCGATGCCGCCAACCATGTAGAACGCCTGCTCCGGCAGGTGGTCGCACTCGCCCTCGACGATCATCTTGAAACCACGGATGGTTTCCTTGAGGGTGACGTACTTGCCCGGCGAGCCGGTGAACACTTCGGCCACATGGAACGGCTGCGAGAAGAAGCGCTCGATCTTGCGCGCGCGCGACACCGCCTGCCTGTCTTCTTCGGACAGCTCGTCCATACCGAGAATCGCGATGATGTCCTTGAGCTCTTTGTACTTCTGCAACGTCGATTGCACCTTGCGCGCGGTATCGTAATGCTCGTTACCGATCACGTTCGGGTCGAGCTGGCGCGAGGTGGAATCGAGCGGATCGACCGCCGGGTAGATACCCAGCGAGGCGATGTTGCGGCTCAGCACCACGGTAGCATCCAGATGCGCGAAGGTGGTGGCGGGCGAGGGGTCGGTGAGATCGTCGGCCGGCACGTACACCGCCTGGATCGAGGTGATCGAGCCGGTTTTGGTTGAGGTGATGCGCTCTTGCAGCACGCCCATTTCTTCGGCCAGGGTCGGCTGATAGCCCACCGCCGACGGCATGCGGCCGAGCAGCGCCGAGACTTCGGTACCGGCCAGGGTGTAACGGTAGATGTTGTCAACGAAGAACAGGATGTCCTTGCCCTTGCCGGTGGCCGGGTCCTTGTCGTCGCGGAAGAACTCGGCCATGGTCAGGCCGGTCAGCGCCACGCGCAGGCGGTTGCCCGGCGGCTCGTTCATCTGGCCGTAGACCATGGCAACTTTGTCGAGCACGTTGGAATCTTTCATCTCGTGGTAGAAGTCGTTGCCCTCACGGGTACGCTCACCAACGCCCGCGAACACCGACAGACCAGCGTGCTGCTTGGCGATATTGTTGATCAGTTCCATCATGTTGACGGTCTTGCCGACGCCGGCGCCGCCGAACAGGCCGACCTTGCCGCCCTTGGCGAACGGGCACATCAGATCGATCACCTTGATGCCTGTTTCCAACAGCTCGTTGCCACCGGCCTGCTCTTCGTAGCTCGGCGCCGCGCGATGGATTTCCCACTCTTCGCTGGCATCGATCGGGCCGGCTTCGTCAATCGGGCGACCGAGCACGTCCATGATCCGGCCGAGGGTGCCCTTGCCGACCGGTACCGAAATACCCTTGCCGGTATTGACCGCAATCAGATTGCGCTTGAGGCCGTCGGTGGAGCCCAGGGCAATGCAGCGCACCACGCCATCGCCGAGCTGCTGCTGCACCTCGAGGGTGATCTCGGTATCGGTCACCTTCAGTGCGTCATAAATCCTCGGCACCTCGGCACGCGGAAACTCGACGTCGATGACGGCGCCGATGATTTGAACGATCTTGCCTTGGCTCATGGTTGTTTCCTCGATATCTTCAATCTGGGTTGTAGGAGCCCACCCTGTGGGCGACCCCGGTTTCGCCCACAGGGTGGGCTCCTACAAAAATCCGTTACACTGCCGCCGCGCCGCCGACAATTTCTGAAATTTCCTGAGTGATCGCCGCTTGCCTGGCCTTGTTGTAAACCAGGTTCAGCGTATCGATCAGCTTGGTCGCGTTGTCCGATGCTGCCTTCATTGCCACCATACGTGCGGCATGCTCGGAAGCGAGGTTTTCGAGTACCGACTGATACACCACCGACTCGATGTAGCGGGTGAGCACATCATCGAGCACCTGCGCGGCATCGGGCTCGTAGATGTAATCCCAGTCATGCGCCGACTGCACCATGTCGGACGGCGGCAGCGGCAGCAACTGCTGCACGGTCGCCACCTGGCTCATGGTGTTGACGAAATCGTTGAAGCACAGGTTGACGCGATCCAGGCTGGTATCGCAATAGGCATCAAGCATCACCTTGATTACGCCAACCAGCTTTTCGACCTGCGGCTTTTCGCCCAGATGGGTGACCGAGGCGCGCATGGTGATTTTGATCCGGCGGAAGAAGGTGGTTGCCTTCTGGCCGATGCACACCAGATCGACCTCGACCCCGTTTTGTTGGTGCTGGCGGATCTCGCCGAGCAGCTTGCGGAACAGATTGGAGTTCAAACCACCGCACAGGCCACGGTCAGTCGATACCACGATGTAGCCGACGCGCTTGATCTCGCTACGCGCCACCAGATACGGATGCTTGTACTCGGCGTTGGCACGGGCGATATGACCAATCATCTGTTGCATCAGGCGCGCATACGGACGCGACGCCTTCATGCGCTCTTGCGCCTTGCGGATTTTCGATGCCGAGACCATTTCGAGCGCGCGTGTCACCTTGCGGGTGCTCATCACGCTCTTGATCTTGGTTTTTATTTCGCGGCCGCCTGCCATCTTTATTCTCGGGACTCGGGACTGGGGACTCGGGACTCGGGGATGACACCCCGCAGACCATGCCTTTGTCGTTATGTGTCCGGGCCTCGTTGCCCGGAACTCCGGAAACCCGCTATTGCGAGTCCCGAGTCCCGAGTCCCGGGGAAAAGTTACCAGCTACCGGATGCCTTGAACTCGGCGATACCCTGCTTGAAGCTGGCTTCGATCGCGTCATTCCAGTCACCGCTGTCGGTAACCTTGTCCATCAGCTCGCCCTGGGTGTTGGCGAAATGTGCGTGCAGACCTTCTTCGAACGCCAGCACCTTGGCCATCGGCACGTCATCGATGGTGCCCTCGTTGACGGCATAAATCGACAGCGCCATCTGTGCGATGGTCATCGGCGCATATTGCTTCTGCTTCATCAATTCGGTGACGCGCTGACCACGCTCAAGCTGCTTGCGGGTAGCTTCGTCAAGATCCGATGCAAACTGCGAGAATGCCGCCAACTCGCGGTACTGTGCCAGCGCGATACGGATGCCGCCGGAGAGCTTCTTGATGATCTTGGTCTGGGCCGCGCCACCGACGCGCGACACCGAGATACCGGCGTTCACTGCCGGCCGGATGCCGGCGTTGAACAGATCGGTTTCCAGGAATATCTGGCCATCGGTGATCGAGATCACGTTGGTCGGCACGAACGCCGACACGTCGCCGGCCTGGGTTTCGATGATCGGCAGCGCGGTGAGCGAGCCGGTCTTGCCCTTGACCGCACCGTTGGTGAACTTCTCGACGTATTCTTCGTTGACCCGCGCGGCGCGCTCAAGCAGGCGCGAATGCAGATAGAACACGTCGCCGGGATACGCTTCGCGGCCCGGCGGGCGGCGCAGCAACAAGGAAATCTGGCGATAGGCAACGGCCTGCTTGGACAGATCGTCGTACACGATCAACGCGTCTTCACCACGGTCGCGGAAGTACTCGCCCATGGTGCAGCCCGCATACGGCGCGATGAACTGCATCGCCGCCGATTCCGACGCGGTGGCCGCCACCACGATGGTGTGCGCCATGGCGCCGTTTTCTTCGAGCTTGCGCACCACGCCCGCCACCGAGCTCGACTTCTGGCCGATGGCGACGTAGATGCACTTAACGCCCTTGCCTTTCTGGTTGATGATGGCATCGATCGCCAGTGCGGTCTTGCCGGTCTGGCGATCGCCAATGATCAGCTCGCGCTGGCCACGGCCGATCGGGATCATCGAGTCGACCGACTTGTAACCGGTCTGCACCGGCTGCGAGACCGACTTGCGCCAGATCACGCCCGGCGCCACTTTTTCGACCGGCGCCGATTGCTCGGCATTGATCGCGCCTTTGCCGTCGATCGGCTCGCCCAGCGCGTTGACCACGCGGCCAAGCAACTGGTTGCCAATTGGCACTTCAAGAATGCGACCGGTGGTCTTGGCGGTATCGCCTTCGCGCAGGTGCTCGTAGTCGCCCAGCACCACGGCGCCGACCGAATCGCGTTCCAGATTGAGCGCCAGTGCGAACGTGTTGTTCGGCAACTCGATCATTTCGCCGGCCATCACGTCGGCCAGGCCGTGTACGCGCACAATGCCGTCGGAAACGCTGGTCAGCGTGCCTTCGTTGCGCGCTTCGGCGGCCAATTGCGCCTTCTCGATGCGGTTCTTGATCAGTTCACTGATTTCGGATGGGTTGAGCTGCGTCTGCATGGGACATCCCTTGGTCAACCGGCCTGGGCCGGCGCTTGCATCAAAAGTGATCGGTCATTGCGCCAGCGCGGCACCGAGCCGCGCCAGCTTGGTACGAATCGAGCCATCGATAACCACATCGCCGGCGGCGATTACCGCGCCACCGATCAACGCCGGGTCAATCGCTGTTTCAATGGCCACATTGCGGCCAAAACGCCGGGTCAGTGCCTGCCGGATCTGTTCGATCTGCGCGTCATCCATCGCTGTCGCTGCGGTCACGGTTGCCTTGACCACGCGCTCTTCATCGGCGCGCAAGGCTTCAAACTGGGCCGCGATATCCGGCAGCAATTCCAGCCGGCGGTTGTTGGCCAGCAAAGCCAGAAACTCGGCGAACATGGCGTCAGCCTGCGGCGGTTTCACCAATTCGACCAGTGCTGCACCCTGCCAGTGTGGGTTGCCAAGCACCGCGCTGACGCGGGAGTCGAGTACCGCAGTGGCAGCAAAACCCAGCGCCTGCGACCACGCCGGCAAACAGGCATGATCCCGGGCCAGCGAAAACACTGCGCGGGCGTAGGGGCGGGCGAGAGTCAGTGCAGTACTCATGTCAGATCTCGGCCGCCAGTTCGTCGAGCAGGGCTTTGTGCGTGGCCTGATTGATCTCGCGACCAATCAGCTTGCCAGCACCGGCCACGGCCAGACCCGCCACCTGCCGGCGCAGCTCTTCTTTGGCACGATGTGCAGCTGCATCGATTTCAGCCAGTGCAGCGGCCTTCTGACGCGTGGCTTCCGCCACCGCATCTTGCTTGGCCTGATCGATGATCTGGTTGCCGCGCGAGTGGGCCTGATCGATGATCTCGTTGGCCTTGGTGCGGGCCTCCTTGATCACGTCATTGACCTTTTCCTGCGCCTGCGCCAGATCACGCTGGCTGCGCTCGGCGGATGCGAGACCCTCAGCAATGCGCTTTTGCCGTTCTTCGATGGCCGCCAGCAGCGGCGGCCAGATGAACTTCATCGTGAAACCGATGAGAAGCGCAAAACTGAACGCCTGCATTAAAAAAGTTGCATTCAGGTTCATGGTGCTCTCCCGATGGTCGGTAAGTGGCTGCCGTCGTCAACGAGGCAAGCCACCGGTTCGTGCAGGCCACATGCGCGGCCGGCAATTACCCCGGAATCAGGCGCCCGCCGCCAGCACCGCCGACAGCAGCGGGTTGGCAATGGCGAAGAACATGGCGATGGCGAGACCGATGATGAATGCGGCATCGATAAGGCCGGCGAGCAGGAACATGCGCGCCTGCAGCATCGGCACCAGCTCCGGCTGACGCGCTGCCGACTCAAGGAACTTGGAACCCATCACGCCGATACCGATACAGGCACCCAGGGCGCCGAGGCCGATGATGATGCCGGCCGCAATCGCGGTAAAGGCCTGAACTTGTGCGATGTACTCGACCATTTTGCTTCTCCTGAAATAAAAAAGTGATTGCGAAAAAATCAGTGATGCTCGTGTGCCATCGCCAGATAGACGACCGACAACACCATGAAGATGAAGGCCTGCAACAGGATGATGAGGATGTGGAAGATGGCCCACGCGGTGTTGAACAGCACGCCCGGCACAAACGTGACCCAGCTTGCCGCCAGGCCGGCGATCAGCATGAACACCAACTCGCCGCCGTACATGTTGCCGAACAGCCGCATCGCCAGTGACACCGGCTTGGACAGATACTCGACCACATTCAGCACGAAATTGGGCAGCAACAGCGCCAGCTTGGCGCCAGCGCCATCGGCATGGAATGGCGCAGTAAACAATTCCTTGGTGAAGCCCCAGCCGCCCTTGGCCTTGATCGAATAGAAGATCGTGAGCAGGAACACCACCGTGGACATCGCCAATGTGGTGTTGAGGTCGGCGGTGGGTACGATGCGCCAGTAGGTGTGATGTGCCGCTTCAGCACCTGCGAGGTGATGCACACCGAAACCGACCATATCCAGCGGCAGCAGATCCATGGCGTTCATGAAGAACACCCACATGAAGATGGTCAGCGCCAACGGCGCGATGAAGCTGCGATCACCGTGGAATACATCCTTGACCTGGCCATCCACGAACTCAACGACCATCTCAACGAACGCCTGGCCCTTGGACGGCACGCCGGCGGTCGCCTTGCGCGCCAACAGCCAGAACCACAGGCAGAAAATCAGCCCAACACCCAGACCGGTTGCCCAAGAGTCAAAATGCACCGCGCCCGACCCGGTCTGCACCGCGTTATGGGTGAGATGGTGCTGGATGTATTCGGTTAGTCCGCCACCGGAGCCGGGTTCAACGCTCACACGTCACCTTGAAATTGATTGAGTTTGCCAAACAGCACCTGCGCCAAGCTTGCTGCCACTACGCCAAACAGAACCGGCCCAGCAGGCAGCGCCCAAGGCCCAAGCGCGAGATACAGCGCCAGCCCGATGACACACCACTTCAGAGCCATACCGCCAAGCAACCGCCCCAACACCACGCCTGCGGCGGAAACCCCTCCGCCCAAAGCCAACTGCGCCAGCAACACACCGCCCAGCACCACCGCGCCGCCACCAACCAGCACCGCCAGCGCGGAGTGCAGGCCAACCATCGAGTACGCCAGCGCAAGCAGTGCCACCACAGCCGATTGAATTGCCATCAGCCGCAGTGCTGCCTGCCGGCCCGCAACGGTGGATGTACGCACGTTCGGTTCCGGTTTTCACAGTAAAAAGGGGCCGGCGAGCACATTCGTGCTACCGAGACCGCAAAGTATAGCAGGCGATTGGCGCCCGGTAAAAGGGGTTGCGCGCGGCAGGTTGTGCGCGACAGCAATCTGTCAGCCCGCGGATATTGCCGGACGGCAGACTACTCAGCCCGGATCGGGATTACGCAGGAACCGCGCCATCGATGCGCCGGCACGCGCCGGTTCAAACTCGGCGGCAACATCGACAAAACCGCGCAGCACGGCCACTTCCTGCGCTTTGCGATTGAGGCCATCGCGCACCTCGGGGCTGGCGCCGGCCTGCAACAGCCGTCGTACCACGCTGGCCAGGCCATGCAAGGCAGCCAGATGCAACGGTGCAAAGCCGCGCCCTTCACGGCTATCCAGCGCCACCCGCTCGACAAGCAGGCGATCAAGGGCCGCCAGGATGACGGTTTCGTCACATTGCGCACCGGTGTCGGCGCGCGCACCGAGCAACAACAGCAACGGAGTATGGCCACTGTCGCTGACCGGGTCGGGCGCGGCACCCGACACCAGCAAGGTGTCAAGCAGGTCGAGTGCGTGCTGGCGATCACGGCACTGGAACAAAAATTGCGCGGCGTAATGCAGCGGCGAATGGCCTTGATCGTCGAGCACGTCGATCCGGGCACGCCGCGACAACAGGCGCTTGACCAACTCGGTGAGACCCAACGCACACGCCACCATCAGCGGGGTTACCCCGCCCGGCAGCGGCTGGTCAACCTGAGCGCCACCAGCCAGCAAACACTCCACGATCTCCGCCTGCCGCATGCTGACCGCCGCCGATAGCGGGGTGGCCCCGGTATTGGCGGCAAGCGATGGATCAGCGCCAGCACGCAGCAGACGCTCGACAATGGCACGCTGCCCGCCACCGGCGGCACGCAACAAGGCGGTACAACCCTGCGCGTCCTGGGCGTTGATCGGCATCCCCAATGCCAGCAGACGTTCGATCGCGAGCAGGTCTCCGGTCATCGCCGCAGCGGGTACATCCGCTGGCCGCAGGGCACGATTCGGCAACGGCCACAATGGCCATTGCAGCCAGCGCACCAGATCATGGTGGCCATTGGCCAGCGCGATGCCTTGCGCAGTCTGGCCATCTGGCGCACGAGCGTTGACTGCGGCGCCGTGTCGCACCAGCACCCGCACTGACAAGTCGCTGCCGACGGTACACGCGATATGCAGCGCAGTGAATCCACGTGCATCGCGGCGACCCGAATCCACGCCCATCGCCAGCAGCCTATCCAGCAACAATGGCCAATCCAGACGCGCGGCCAGACACACGCTGGGCGTTCCCTGCGTATCGGATGCGAACGGATCGACTCCGCGCACCAGCAATTCCAGTGCCAGTTGTTCGGCGCGCTCGGGATCATCAACACCCGCAACGCATGCGCTCAGATAACGCGCCAGGCCACCGGCACCAGCCGGGCTGATGGCGCGATCCAGCAACCGGCGCAGGCCCGCCGCACCGGCCTCACCGCGATCAAGCAGGGAAAACAGCACGCTGTCCTGGACGCCATGCGCGCGATCCGCCTGCGCGCCGTGCGCCAATAACCAGGGAACAATTTCGGGCTTGGCGTCATCGATGCAATCACGCAACAGCGCATCGCACGCTGCGGGTTCTGGCCTCGCCATTTCCAGCAACGCCTGCGCCTGCACAAGATCACCGGCGCCAAGCGCTGCGCGCAACAACACCGCTGGCGTGCGCTCGTCGTTGGCTGCGCCCATCGCATCGCTCTGAATACTGGCCGGCAACGCTTGCCCTGGCTCCAGTACCGCAACCAGGCGCCAGCGCCCCGCCGTCATGGCGTGCTCTATCGGTCGCTTGCCCTGTTGGTCGCTTTGCTCGCGATCCACACCAATCGCCAACAGCAAGGCGATGACTTCCGGCTCGTTGTTCGGCGACAGGCATGCCAGCGCCAGCGCGTTGCGGCCCTGCGCGTCACACACCAGAACATCCAGCCCAGGCTGCTCGGCCAGATGTTGCAACACTGCGATGTTGCCATTGTTGGCAGCTTCCAGCAGCGGCGTCATGCCGGCAGTGTCACGGGCATTGCAGTCGGCTCCGGCGGCAAGCAAGGCTTCGACGATTTCGCAATTGCCGACCTGGCAAGCCAGCACCAATGCGCTGCGCTGGTTTGCGTCGCGGGCATCAACTTTTGCCTTGTGGCGCAACAGCAAGCTCACCCCGGCGGCATCGTCATCACCAGCGCTGGCGGCGTGCAATGCCGGTTGACCAGCATCGGGTATTGGCAATGCGCCGCGCTCCAGCAACAGCCGCGCGATTCGCCAGTTCGCCACGGCGCAGGCCATGGCCAGCGGAGCTTGACCTTCGTGATTGAGCACGTTGAGTGCAGCTCCGGCATCGAGCAGCGCCGCCACCACACCCGGATCGCTGGAGCGTGCCGCGTGATGCAATGGCGTGTTGCCGTCGCTATCAGCAACGCCAATGTCCGCGCCATTGGCAAGCAACATGCTGACCGCATCGAGCCGCCCTTGCCAACTGTCGCGCGTCGCCGCAAGCAGCGGGCTGAGCCCGGCATGCACGCGATTGATGTCGATGCCGCGTTCGAGCAAGGCACGTAGAACGCGAAGATCGGGCAGCAACGCGGCAAGCATCGCCAACGTGCGTTGATCGGGCGCGTCATCCGCCGGCAAGGCATGCACATCGGCGCCGGCCGCAATCAAGGCCAGCGCGTTTTCACTCTCGCCATCGCCTATCGCGCGATAAAGCGCCTGCGCATCGTTCGGGTCGTTGGCTGAGGCTTCGATTTCCGGTTCGGGCCGCAGTACCGCGCCCCATTCGCGGACCAGCACCGGCTCGACCCGGGCAGACCGCTGCGTAATCATGGATTCGCCAGTCGTTGCCGGCTCGCGGTTGCTACGGCTGGGCAATGCCAGCAAGACCTGCACTGCTGCGGCCAGCGCAAGATGACCAAACAACAGCGGCGCACGCGAAGCTTCATTGAACAAGGGCTCTGGCCAGACGAGAAGCAAACCCGCCAACACCACTGCCAGCAGGGCGATGGCCGCAATCAGGCCAAACGCATCACTGCTGTCGCTGCCTTCATCACCATCGCGGCCAGCTGCGAGCAATGCACGAAAATTGCCGCCTACTCGTGCTGCGCGAACAAAGCTCGGCCAGGTATTCCACAGGGCCAACAACAGCAGGCCGGCAACCGAACACAGCACCAGCAACGACTCAATGCCCGGATAGGCGAGGAACATCTTCAGTGGCCAGGCAATGGCAACAGCCGCTGCAAGATAGGGCAAGGCATAAAGCAAGGTGCTGGCCAGCAGGTCGCGCCCGCGTTTGCCCCAGCTTTCATCGCGTGGCCGCCACGCCAAGGCATTGCCCGCTGCCAGAGCCAGTGGTGCCTGTGCCAGCCACAGGCCCAACAGTGCAATCGAATGCGGCACCACGAGGGGCAGCATGGCAAGCACAGCACCCAGAACAAGCGCCGGCAGCGCAACCTGCAGATTGGCCTGATGTCGCAGATTAATCATGCGACAGCGGCCGCGCAGCGGCAATTGAAATAATTGGCGACAGCGAACAGTTCATATCCGTTTGAATAACGGCGCGGGGGCGCCATGATCGGCCAAGGATAACCGCACTGGCAGGGTTCTTCGCAAATGTCGGCACATTTGGCAGTCGTCAGTTATCGCACTTCCGGGTTAGTCTCGCCTTTTGCATCTTGCTGGAGATCACCATGCGCAGCACTGTCGCGCTCCTCGCACTGGCATTTGCTCTGCCGATCAACGCCCAACCCCTGACCCTGGATCAGGTCATGGCCGACCCGGACTGGATTGGCAACCCGGTAGAAGCGGTTTGGTGGCAACTGGACAGCAACACCCTCACCTATCAACAAAAGCAGAATGGGGGCACGCTTCGCAATCGCATCGTGCTCGATCTCGCCAGCGGCACGAGCAGGGTAGCTGCGCCGGCACAGGAGGCAACACTCGATCCGGCCAGCGTGGTGTTTGATCGCGCACGTCAGCGTGCGGTGTTTGTTCGCAATGGCGATGTGTTCGTGCGCACTCTCGCCACCGGTGCGCTGCGCCAGCTCAGCGCCAGCGCGGAAAGCGAAGCCGACCCAATGTTCAGCGCCGATCAACAGGCTGCGTTGTGGCGGGTGGGCAATGACTGGTTTGCGCTGAACTTCAGCGAAGGTGTAGCCCGTGCCGTGGCATTGCCGCGCGCCGAGAAAGACCCGCAAGCCGAGCCCGAAGCCGATGATCTGCGCAACAATCAACTGCGCCTGATCAGCACCCTGGCGGGTGATCGCGAGCAACGCAAGGCCACGCAGCAACGTGAACAGGACTTGCGCAAGGCCGACCCCTCACGCGCAGCAGCGCCTGTGTACCTGGGTGATGAAATCGAGATTCAGGCCAGCAGCCTGTCACCCGATGGCCGCTGGTTGTTGATCGTCACCACCGCCAAGAACGGCGACAAGGGCAAGGCCGGCAAGATGCCCAAATATGTCACCGAAACGGGCTACGAGGAGTTCGAGGATGTGCGCACCCGGGTTGGCCGCAAGCCGCCGTTGGCGCACAGCATCAAACTGATCGACCTGCGTGATGGCAGCATTTCATCGCTTGATCTCAAGGCACTGCCGGGGATCGACAAGGACCCGCTCGCCCGCTTGCGCAAGGCTGCCGGAAAAGACCCGCTCAAGGGCCTGCGTGCGGTCACCAGCGACACCCCGTTATGGAACCGCAGCGGTGATCGCGCCGCGATCGTGTTGCGCGCGATCGACAACAAGGACCGCTGGATCGTCAGCCTCGACCCGGCTGACAAATCGCTGAGCATCCGACATCGCCTCACCGATCCGGGCTGGATCAACTGGAGTTTCAACGATCTGGGCTGGATGCCCGATGATCGCAGCCTGTGGCTGCTGTCCGAGCAAAGCGGCCACTCGCACCTGTATCTGGCGCCGGCCGGCAAAGCCGCCAAGGCACTGACCGCCGGCAACTGGGAAGTATCACAGCCCGCGCTCAGTGCCGACGGTCAGCGTTTCTACTTCGTCTGCAACCGCCAGTCGCCTGGTGATTACGAACTGTGCGCACTGGACATGAAATCCGCCGCCGTGCGCGAGTTGACTGCACTCGACGGCGTCGAGAACTTCGCGCTGTCGCCCGATCAACAACACCTCGTGTTGCGCCATTCGGGCAGTTATCTGCCGCCGCAACTGAGCGTGATGGCTGCCGATGGCAGTGCCCTGCGCCAGCTCACCGACACCCGCAGCGAGGCGTTCAAGGCACAGCAATGGATCGCACCACAGTTCGTGCAGGTGTCCTCCAAGCACGGCGCCGGCAGCATTGCCGCAAAGCTGTATCGCCCTGATGCCTTGCAGCCGGGCAAGCGCTACCCGGTGGTGATGTTCGTACACGGTGCCGGCTACTTGCAGAACGTATGGATGCGCTACCCCAATTATTTCCGTGAGCAGATGTTCCACAACCTGCTGGTGCAGCGCGGCTACATCGTGCTGGACATGGATTACCGCGGCTCGGCCGGCTATGGCCGTGACTGGCGGACCGCCATTTACCGGCAGATGGGTCATCCCGAATTGGACGACTATCTCGACGGCATCGACTGGCTGGCCGACAACCAGCAGGCTGATCGCAGCAAAATCGGAATCTATGGCGGCAGCTATGGCGGTTTCATGGCGTTCATGGCATTGCTGCGAGCGCCCGATGCTTTCCTCGCTGGCGCCGCGTTGCGCCCGGTCACCGACTGGACGATGTACAACCACGAGTACACCGCCAACATCCTCAACACCCCGGATATCGACCCCGAGGCCTACCGCATCAGCTCACCGATCGAGTACGCGCAAAACCTCAAGGGCCATCTGCTGATCGCACACGGCATGATCGATGACAATGTGTTCTATCAAGATTCGGTGCGCTTCACGCAGCGCCTGATCGAGTTGAAGAAGGCCAACTGGGAGCTGGCCAGCTACCCGCTGGAGCGGCATGGCTTCGTGCATCCGGAAAGCTGGTACGACCAATACCGGCGCATCCTGGAGTTGTTCGAGCGAACGTTGAAAACGACACCTTGAAGAGGCCGGCAACGCGACCTGGCGCGGCACACAATGCAGTGCGCGTTGCCCGAAGCCTTGGTCGCCCACAGGGTGGGCTCCTACAGGGTCAGGGCGCTGTTTTTGGGTGGCTTCTACTGTAGGAGCCCACCCTGTGGGCGACTGCCATGCGCTCACCCGCGACGCAAGGTGAGCGCGATGCCGCCCAACACCAGCATGCCCGAAACCACCACCCGAAACGTGATCGGCTCCGCCACCAGCACCGCGCCGGCGAGCGTGGCCAGCACCGGCACGGTGAGTTGCAAGCTGGCCGCACGCACTGCGCTCAACGCGGGCAATACCCGATACCACAGCGCGTATCCCAGCCCCGAAGTGACCATGCCCGAGAGCAGTGCATAGCCCACGCCATCAGCCGGCAATGGCGTGATCGGCCAGACCAGCACCGCCAGCGCTGCCGCCAGAACACTGGCACGGACGAAGTTGCCGGCAGTTGCGGCCAGCGGATCGCGGCTGCGCCGCCCGTGCAAGGAATACACACCCCAGGCAATACCAGCAGTGAGCATCAACGCGCTGCCCAGCAGCGGCGGCGCATCCAGGCCAGGCCGGGTCAGCAACACCAAGCCAACAAATGCCAGGACCAAGCCAAGCCAGTGCAATGGCCGTGGCCTCTCGCCGGCGATGATGGCGGCCACGATCATGGTGATCTGCACCGCGCCGAACAGCAGCAATGCGCCCAAACCCGTCGCCACGCTGACGTAAGAAAACGAAAACGCGGCGGCGTACACGAACAACGCAGCCCCGCCGTGCCAGTCGCCCGCCTGCCGCACCCCGGCGCCATAGCGGCGACGCCAATGCACCAGCAAAGCCAGCATCAATGCGCCCGAAGCGAGGCGCAGCAGGGTATACGCCGCAGGCTCGATCACGGTTGTCGCCAGCGCCAAGCGACCGAGCACACTATTGCCGGCGAAGGCGAGCAAGGTCAGCGCGGTCAGCAGCGGCACCTGCCAGCGCGACAGGTGGTGCTCGCGATGCTCAGTCAAGCGCGACGGCGGAGGCATGTTCGCGGGTGGCGGCAAAGCGGACTTTTGGCCAGCGCTCCTGCATCAGTTGCAGGTTGACCCGTGTCGGTGCCAGATAGACCAGCAAACCGGCGGCATCCAACGACAGGTTCGATGCCGCCTTCTCGCGGAAGTCTTCCAGCATGTGGGTATCCGCGCAATGTATCCAGCGCGCCGTCGCCACCGCCACCGGCTCGAAACTCGAATCCACGCCGTACTCGTCCTTGAGCCGATAGGCCACCACCTCGAACTGCAAGGTACCCACGGCACCAAGTATTAAATCGTTGCTCATCAGCGGACGAAAGAACTGGGTTGCGCCTTCTTCGGACAACTGCGCCAGCCCTTTTTGCAGTTGCTTGAGCTTGAGCGGATCGCGCAGGCGCGCGCGCCGGAACAATTCCGGCGCGAAGTTGGGAATGCCGGTGAATGCCAGCACCTCGCCTTCGCTGAACGTATCGCCAATCGAAATCGTGCCGTGGTTATGGATACCGAGCACATCGCCGGGCCAGGCATCGCCGGCTATCTCGCGATCCGACGCCATGAAAGTGAGCGCATTGGCCAGCTTCACCTCCTTGCCCGAACGCACGTGCAACGCCTTCATCCCCGGCGTGTAACGCCCGGAGCAGATGCGCAGAAAGGCAACCCGATCGCGATGCTGGGGGTCCATGTTGGCCTGTATCTTGAAAACGAAACCGGTGAACTTTTCCTCCTCGGCATGCACTTGCCGTGTGGTGGCAGCATGCGTGCGCGGCGGCGGTGCGTGCGCAACAAAAAAATCCAGCAGCAGTTGTACGCCAAAGTTATTGACCGCCGAGCCGAAAAATACCGGCGTCTGCTTGCCGGCAAGATATGCGGCCTCATCGAACGGATGCGAAGCGCCCTGCACCAGCTCCAGCTCGTCGCGTAGCTCGTTGAATTGCGCTTCGCCCAGGCGCTCGCGCAACTGCGGCGCATCAATTGACGCAAAGATGGTGGAATCCTGGCGAGTGAAATTGCGGCCGGGCTCGTACAAATGCACTTCGCCGGTTTGCAGATGCACCACGCCACGCAAGCGCGAGCCCATGCCGATCGGCCAGGTGATCGGCGCGCACTGGATGCCGAGCACGGATTCGACTTCATCCAGCAGGTCGACCGGCGGCTTGCCTTCGCGGTCGAGCTTGTTGATGAAGGTCATGATCGGGGTATCGCGCATCCTGCACACATCCATCAGCTTGATGGTGCGCTCTTCGACGCCCTTGGCCACGTCGATCACCATCAGCGCCGAATCCACCGCAGTAAGCACGCGATAGGTATCCTCGCCGAAGTCGGCATGGCCCGGGGTATCGAGCAAATTGATGATGCGTCGCTCATAGGGAAACTGCATCACCGATGAAGTGACCGAAATGCCGCGTTCCTTTTCCAGCGCCATCCAGTCGGAGGTGGCGTGGCGCGCAGCTTTGCGGCCCTTGACCGAGCCGGCCATCTGGATCGCGCCGCCGAACAGCAGCAGTTTTTCGGTCAGCGTGGTTTTGCCGGCATCGGGATGCGAAATGATCGCAAACGTGCGCCGGCGTCGGGTTTCGCTGTTTTGCTCGGACATGCTTGGGTGCGGCCATCTGGCCGCGTATCGAAAGAGTGAGCAGGCGATTATATCAGTGCGCTTGTGTGCTGCTTGCCCTTGCCTTTGCGTGGTGCCCGGGCCTGCTGGCGCTGATCTGAAAACACTGCCCGGAACAAAACACTACACCGATGCCCGTTGGCCGGTGCGTGGCTCATAGGCAAAGTATTGCCCGATCGGTTCTGGCCGATGCAATGCGTGACCTTGCAGATAGTCAACTCCCATCGCGCGCAAGGTGGCACAAATCGATTCGGTTTCGGCATGTTCGGCGATGGTGCGCTTGTTCAGCACATGGGCAATGTCGGTGATCGAACGCACCACCGAACCGGACATCGGCGAGCCTTCCAGATCACGCACAAAACTGCCATCGATCTTGATGTAATCCACGTCCAGCGAGCGCAGATAGGCGAACGAACTGAAACCCGTGCCGAAGTCATCCAGCGCAAAACGACACCCCAGCGCCCGCATCTGTTGAATGAAGGCACGTGCCCGCGCCAGGTCGTGTACGGCACTGGTTTCGGTAATCTCAAAACACAATTGCTCAGGCACCATTCGCGAACCCCGTAATTGGCTATCGACGAAACGGGCAAAATCCTCGTTCATCAAGGAACCGGCGGTGAGGTTGATCGCGCAGGTATCGACATCGGCCAGCGCATCGGGGTGATTGTCGAACCAGCGCAACACCATCGCCACCACATGACGATCAATCTGCACACCCAGGCGAAAACGCTCGGCCGCCGGAATGAAATCACCGGGCATCAACAACGGGCCACCCGGATTGAGTCGCAGCAGTGTTTCGAAGTGGCGCCCGCGCTGTACCAGCGCCGTGCTCGACACGATGTCCTGGCAGTACAACTCAAACTGATCATCGTCCAAGCCGGTACGGATGCGTACCGCCCAGCGCATGGCCTCGGTACGCGAACGCATTTCTCCAGGGCCGGTGGATGCCACGCACAATCGATTGCCGCCCATTTCCTTGGCCGTGAAACAGGCCGCGTCAGCCTGTGCCAGCAGGCTGGAATAGCCGCCGGCCTGCACGCCGAACATTGCGATACCGGCGCTGGCACTGGTATTGAGCACCAAACCATGCCATGCCAGCCGATAGCGCTCGAGGATGGACAACACACCTTGCACCCGTGTCCGCGCCCCGGACTCATCGCAATCGTCCAACAACGCAGCAAACTCATCGCCACCGATGCGGAAAACCGCATCGGATGCGGGTAGTTGCGCCCGTATCAACGACGCAACCCCTTTGATCAGAGCATCACCAGCCTGATGGCTGGCCGTGTCGTTGATCAGAGTGAAATGATCCAGATCGAAATAGACCAGAGCACATTGCCCAGCGCCGCTGTGGCCGGGCTGTTGTTGCATCCGATCAATCTGCGTGCGCAGCGCATCTTCGAACGCGGTGCGATTGGGCAAACCGGTGAGTGTGTCGGTCAGCGCTCTACGCAACAACGAACGCTGCGCCAGCCTCCGTTCGTGATTGCCCAGAGCCAACAACAACGGTGCTATTGCCAGCAGGCTGAGAAACACCAACAGGATAACGATATCGCGCAGGTGCGTGGGTTGCACAAAACTGCCCACATTGGACGCAATGGCGATGGTCATCACGAACACCATCAACGCCACCCCTGCGGCGGTCCAGATCGGTGGAAAGCGCATGGCCGACCATAACAACAGCGCCAATGGCACCGCAGTCAAACCAAGAATAAACGGGCTCTCGATCCGCGCGCCGGTGATAACGGCAATCAACGCAGCCAGCATGAGCAGGGACCAGATTACCCGCTCGCGCAACGCGCCGTAATCATCGTTGCGCAAAACCGGCGATCGAGCACGTTCACGCATCAACAACTGCAAGGCAATCGGCGTAATCGCCGCAACACTGAGTGCGTCACCCAACGCCCAGCGCAGAAAGTTGACCGGCATCTGTAGCAGATTGCTCAACCCGGCGACGTACAACCCTACCGCCCCGATCAACCCACTGATTGCCGCCAGCAACAGCCCTCCTTCCAGGATGCTCAAACCATAGGCCACGCTCAAGCGCGGCATGTTGGCATGCCGCTGCACCAGCCAGGCTCCGGCAATAACGCCCAGGGCGTTGCTGAACACCGAGAACGGCAAAAAATTCCACGCCACCGGGTCGAGAAGCCCATGCATCAGTAGATTGCCCACCGGCACAAACCACCACCAGCGCAAGCCGTAGCGCAACACCACGGCAAATGCCAAACCCGATGCTGGCCAGAACAAGGCCACCTCGCCCGGCGCATGGATCAGATGCAACGACAAAGCGGCTCCGGCCAGATACAGCCCGAGCAGTACGACGACCCGCAGCGTCGATAGCAAGTGATGGGACATTGCACCATCCTACGCCCGCTGACGGGGCCACGAAACCGCCACGAGCCTTGGAGCCCGCCGGACGTGACCGATCATGCGACGAGAGCGGCTCGTCGCTTCGCGCGGTCGGTTGCTTCGCACCGACGCTGCGCCACTAAGCGGCGTGCTCGCTCGCCCACAGTTGCTCCTACAGGGAGCGTTCACCGCTTTCGTGGGAGCGCGCCTGCGCGCGAAGCGCTTTCGCCAGTTCGTTCGCCGGCAGGCCGGCCCCCACAGAAGCACTGGCTCGCACCGGCGTGCAACACAGCTCCTACAGGGTAGACCACCACGCTTTTGTAGGAGCCCACCCTGTGGGCGACCGGAACGACAACAACCGCGAATACTCGCACATCCGCAGATGATTCAACCCGGTGGTGGTCGCGGTGCGGGGCCAGGATCGTGCGACACCGGCACTACACCCGCCGAACCAAGCAGTTGCAGCTCCCCTCCCAGCAGCATCGGCTCGGCGCCGGCACGCAGCCGGGCGATCAGCGTCGCCAGCACCGTACGCTCGGTCGGCCGGAATGCCGCCCAGCCATTGCGGCCGTGCCGTTTGACCCAGTACAGCGCCTTGTCGGCCAGTTCGATCATGTCCTCCCAGCCAAGCCGGGCCTGCGCATCCTGGAACAACGGGTATTCGGCAAGCCCCACCGATGCGCTCAGCGACACGCTTCGCCCATCAGCCAATGCAAAGGGGTGCGCGGCAATCTGCCGACACAACCGCTCACCGATCACAGTCAGCGACTGATTCGGCATCGGCCGAAAAATCAACAAAAACTCCTCGCCACCCCAGCGCACCACATAGTCGCCGGCACGCAGCAAGTCCTGCAACTGCTTCGCAACCTGCTGCAAGACGCGGTCTCCCTCCAGGTGCCCATACTGATCGTTGATCATCTTGAAGTGATCCAGATCCAGCAGTGCGAACAGCATTACCTGCTCGTGTTTGCCCAAGCCCGGATATTCGCGATCATAGAATCCGATGTCCGCCGGCATCTGCGATTCCAGGAAACGCCGATTGCGCAAGCCGGTCAGTTGATCGGTCTGGCTGGTCTCGCTCAGCCGTGCATTGAGCTGCTGCAACTCCAGCGTGCGGCTGTCGACCAGCCGCTGCAACCGGGCTTCGTGCAGCACGTGACGCCGCAACAGACGCCGGATCCCTGCGACCAGCAAGCCCAGCACGATCAGCACCGCGGTGGCGCGAAACCACGCGGTTTCATGCCACTGCGGAGCAATGGTGAACGCCAGCCGCGCCGGTTGCGCAGCCCATACGCCGGCGTTGTTGGCCGCACGCACTTCAAACGTGTAGTCACCAGGCGGCAGGTTGGTGTAATTGGCCTGCCGTGGCGCACCGTCGGCCAAGGTGTACCAGCGCCGGTCATAGCCGTGCAGACGGTAACGGATCATCACGCTGCGCGGATCCTGATAACTCAGCGCAGCAAATGCGAACGCGATGTCGCGCATGCCGGGTGCCAGCCGCGGCAAGCTCGCCGACGCAACGTCGTGCCAGGCATCACCAATCCGCGCCTGTTCAATGAACACGCTGGGAGCCACGGCATTCTTGATGACTTCGGCCGGCACCAGTGCCACCACACCATCGCGGCTGGGCAGCCACAACGCGCCGTCGGCAAAAACCCCCTTGGCATTGCCGGCGCCATTGCAGCAACTGCCCTGCTGACCGCTGCGCAGATCGCCGCGCTCGTTGACGATCATCTCGCCGCGCACATCCTTGCGTTTGCCGGCAACAAATGCCGACAAATCGGCCGCCGGAACCCGGCTGATGCCGCGAATGCCGGCCATCCAGAGCTGATCATCGACCTGGGTGATAAAAAACGGCACGTTCGCTGGCAAGCCCTGCGCCGGGCCGATCTCAAGCCAATGATTGCCATCGAACAGGTACGCGCGTTCGGTCAGGCCACCGATCAGCAATCGGCCATCGGGCCATTCGTACAGCGCGGTGACATCCAGTGTCGCCGGCAGTTCGCTGCTTGCGGGAAACGGCAGCAAGCGGTCAGTGGCGACCCGCCAGACCCCGCCGCGACCACCGGCCAGCCATGTGCCATCATGGCGCCGCAACAGGTAACGCACCCCGATCGGCGCCGTCGGCGATTCAGGCAGCAGGTGCCGCACCTGTCCGTTGCGCGCGCGGTACAGGCCCTCGCTTGTTGCCAGCCATAAATCGCCCCGGCCATTGCCGGCGGCATCGCCCGGATCGCGCGCAATGCCATTGATCTGTGCGTTGGCAACAGCCGCAAACCCCTCAGGTATCCGCACCTGGCCATCACGCCACAGCGCCAATCCACGGCGGGTACCGATCCATACTTGATCCGCTTCGGCGAGCAAGCTGTAGGCCTGCGGATGCGGCAGTTGTTCGCCAGACACCACCTTTTGAAAGCGTCCATCGGCCCACAGCGCGAGGCCATCGTTGGTGCCAACCCACAGCTTCGAGTCCGGGCCAGACGTTATCGACCAGAGCAAAGGCTCATGCAAGCCTTCCAGCGCACTGTAGCGACGGGCCCAGCCACTACACAAACGCACCACCCCTTCGGATTGGCTACCGACCCACAAATTACCTTCGCGATCTTCGAATGCCGACAGCGGCGCCTTGATGTAACCGGGCGAGCGCGCATCAACCCACTCCTGCGGCCGCTCGTTACGCAACCGGACCAGCCCGTGTTCGCTACCCACCCAAAGATTGCCGTCGTGATCGTCCTGCAAAAACGTGACCAGGCCATCATTGAAGCCCGGCGCCTGCAATGGAACCTGGCGCCAGGATTCGCCATCGCGCACAAACAGGCCGCGCCGGCTACCCAGCCATAATCGGCCGCCTACTTCACGCAACGCCGTTATCGCCACATCGCTCATTGCGTGCGGCAGTTGCAAGGTATGTGACACGCCGTCCTTGATGCGCACCACCCCGCCAACCGAGCCAATCCATACACCTTCGGCATTTACCCAAATCGCACGCGCCGGGCGCGGCGCACCTTCGAGCTCGTGCAACTGGTCGCCAGATACCGTAAACACTCCTTGCTCGGTTGCCACAAATACCGCGCCATTGGCGGCGAAGGCGATATCCTGAACATCTGGCGCAGGCATTCCAGCGGGCGGAGTGATCGTGCGAAATCCACGTTCGTCGTGGACCGTCACGCCTTGGTAGGTACCCACCCACAGCGCACCCTTGGCATCGGTTCGCAGCACGCGTATCCAGACACCGGGCAATGCCGGGGTGTTGGCCGGCGTGAACGTAGTGAAACTCACACCATCAAAACGCGCCAGCCCGGTCTGCGTGCCAACCCAGATATAGCCCATGCCATCTTGCGTGATCGCATTGCCACTGACCTGCGGCAAACCGGCTTGCGTTGACCAGCGCTCCTGCACGTACTGATGGAAGGGTTTGTCCGGCGCCAGCGCAAGCACGTTTGCTGCGATGCCCAGCAGTATGGGCAGCAGTACCTTGAACCTCGGCGGACCCTTTGCCGTCACGTGCGCATCATCCATGCCCTCGCCAACACAGCGAGTCTAACGCCCTGCCCGCCGAGAGTTGCGATGCAGTTCACATTACGGCGTATCGCAATTCATTCGCAGCCGCAATTCACGGGCGATGACGCGCCAGTCGAAGGCAGCAACTGCTTTATCGTCATGAACGGCAAACAGCGCGCCATCGGGAAACCTGGGCGATGCGTGCTGCCGTAGCCAGATGCCGTCGGTATTGGCGACCCGCTTGCTGGCAAAGGCACCGACGCGGGTCAGCGCACGGCGATCAAACACCTGAAACACCGAACGATCCGGGAACTGGTCGGTGGCAATCCAATAGCCGCTGCCATCGGGACATGCCCAAAGCGCAATACCCTCGGCCTGGAAGCGCAGCGTACCGAAGCCGACATCGCGACCACTGTAGGCACCATCCAGCGTATAGGCACGCAGCGCAGTGCCCACACTGCGTTCCTCCTCGGCGATCAGGATGCGTTGATTGAATGCATCCACCATGATCGACTCTACCTTGCGCAGCGCGCCAGCGGCCGTGGTGTCACCGAATGATTGCAGCAGTTGCACGCCGACGTAGGCTGCATCCACTTCGATGTGAAAGCGTTTGACCCGCGCGTTGAGCAGCGGTAGTGCGGGAATGATGCTGACGTCGAGTTCGGACATGTAACTGTCAGTGACCAGTGCCTCGTATTCGCCCGACGCCAGTACACGCACGTGGATTCCATAGGGGCTGCGCAGATCGCGCTCACCGAAAGTCGCCAGCGGCAGGAAGTCTGGCAACCGCAGAACTTGCACACGATGATTGTCACGCTCGACCACCAGCAGCAAGTCGTCGATCACGGCGATGCCGTTGGGATAATTGAACTCGCCGGGGCGTACACCCGCGCCACCGAAAACATGCAGCGGCGTGCCGGTTTCGCCATCAAAAACACGCAGGCGATTACCGCGCTTGTCCGTGGCAATCAGCCATTGCGTACCGTCGGGCGCAGCCCAGCCCGCCAGACTATCCAGTTCATCGCCGACAGCTTCGGGCGACAGCCAGGCGATGGCAACCAAATCGTAATCGACATCACCAGAACTCGGGGACGCATCGTGCTGCGATGATCCGCGCCAAAAACAGGCTCCCAGCAACAGGCAGGCCATCGCCACCACAGCACGCAAACAAATGGTTTTCATGGCGTCAGTATTTCAACAATGTGCGATTAGCTCAACACTGCGGCAAGGGACTTGATAGCATTCTGGGCATGTCCGAACAGCCACAACCCGACCTCGTGCTCACGCTTGCTGACGCCTGCGTGCAATGTGGTCTGTGCCTGCCACATTGCCCCACTTATGCCCTAACCGGCGATGAATCCGAGTCGCCGCGTGGCCGCATCGCCATCGCCCGTGCGCTGGCCGATGGCCGGCTGGCAGCAGAGCCCAGTGCCGATGCCGCGCTGGATCATTGCCTGGGCTGCCGCCGCTGCGAGGTGGTGTGCCCGGCGCACGTGGCCTTTGCGCCGCTGCTGCTGGAAACACGCCGCCGGCAACGCCGCCGACGCGGCGCATCACTGCGCCAGCACGCACTGGAATGGTTGACTGCGCATCCGGCATTGCTGTCCCGACTGTTGCACCTGGCCAGGAGCCTGTCGCAGCAACGATCACTCTGGCAGGTTGCCGTAGGATGGGTAGAGCGCAGCGAAACCCATCAACCACGCCATTGCAACTCGCCTGATGGGTTTCGCTGCGCTCTACCCATCCTACGGCGACCGAGCGAAGCTGCTAGAACTACTGGGGTCAGGTCTTGCCTTTTGCCTCGTGCAAGTGACCCATTCAACTTCGGTGTTGCACGAGGCAAAAGGCAAGACCTGACCCCATCCCTGGAGCCCATCGCCATCTTCAGCGGCTGCATTGCCCGCGCCTACGATGCTGAACTGTCATCGGCGCTGGACCAGTTGCTGATTGCCACCGGCTTCGCGCCGCAGCGGCCCACTCGCCAAACCTGCTGTGGCACCCTGCACTTGCATGCCGGCAACGTGGCGCAGGCAGCGGCGTTGGCAACAACCAATGCGCATGCATTCGCCGGATGCGGCACCGTGGTGTGTACCGCGTCGGGTTGCCATGCGGCGTTGGCTGATGCCTTGGCACCCGCGCAACGGCTGCGCGATGCTCTCGCTGTGCTGGCCGAACGCGCCGACCGGCTGCATTTTCGTGCAGCCAGCGGCCCGGTGGCGCTGCATCTGCCATGCAGCCAGCAAACCGTGGTCGGCAGCGAGGCCGCGCTGCGCCAATTGTTTGCCCGCATTCCCGACCTGACGGTGATTGAGCTGCACGGCATGGGTTGCTGCGGCGCGGCCGGCACTCACATGCTCGATCACCCGGCACGTGCCGCCGCACTGCGCGCGCCGTTGCTGCAAGCCGCCAGCGTTGGCGGCGCGAGTATCATGGTGTCTGCCAATATCGGTTGCCGCCTGCATCTTGCCGCCGGCAGCGATATCGAGGTGGTCCATCCCATCGTATTCCTGGCTCGGCATCTGTCATGACCCCTACCCGCCACTACCGATTCATCGACCGCCTGCTGATCGAGGCCAATCATGCGCTGGCCACGGTATTCGCGCCGGCACAGGCGGCGCGTGCCAACCCGGCGAGCGATGTTGCCGAGGTTGAACTGGACGCCATTGAGCAGCGTCACGCCGCCGGCCTGATGCGGATCAATCACACCGGGGAGATCTGCGCACAGGCTTTGTACATGGGCCAGGCCGCCGTCGCACGCGATGAATCGACGCGAACCCAATTGCTGCATGCTGCACAGGAAGAATCCGATCATCTGGCCTGGTGCGCGCAGCGACTGGATGAACTCGACAGCCGCCCCAGCGTGTTCAACCCGTTGTGGTACGCCGGCAGCCATGCCATCGGCGTGCTCGCTGGGCTACGCGGTGATGGCTGGAACCTCGGCTTTGTGGTCGAAACCGAACGCCAGGTGGAAGCGCATCTGGCCGAACACCTGCACACTCTGCCGGCCGGCGATGCACGCAGCCGCGCGATTGTGGAAGTGATGAAGGCCGATGAAGCACGGCATGCCGACAACGCGCTGAATGCCGGCGCGCGCACCCTGCCAATGCCGATCCCGCAGGCGATGACGGCGGTATCGAAACTGATGAAGTTGATCGCCTACCGGATCTGATCTGATCTGATTCGAATGGCAATGGTTCGTCATTCCCGCGAAAGCGGGAATCCAGTGACTTCAGGCGACTGGGCAGGAACGAAAAGCACTGGATGCCCGCCTTCGCGGGCATGACAGCGAAAGAAGCTGGATGCCCGCCTTCGCGGGCATGACGGCGCTTGAGGAAGTGCCATTGGGGTCTGATCCGAATGGCGCTTACTTAAGCCAGAACCCACTCAATTCGTCATTCCCGCGAAAGCGGGAATCCAGTGACTTCAGGCGACTGGGCACGAGCGGCGAAGCCCGCCCTCACACCAGATTGCGGCCGTGGAACAGCTCCTCGATCTCCTGCTTCACCTGCGCCTCGACCCGAATGCGGTCCTTGAAACCGAGATTTCTGGCCCTTTCCTCGAACAGGTAGGTGTCGAGGTCGAACTCTTTCAGGTGCATCTTGGTGTGGAAGATGTTTTCCTGGTAGACGTTGACATCAAACATCTCGTAGCGTGAACGGATCGCCTTCGACAAAAACTCCTGAATCGTGTTGATCTTGTGATCGATGTAATGCTTCTTGCCCTTGATGTCGCGGGTGAAGCCGCGCACCCGGTAATCCATGATCACGATATCCGACTCGAAACTCTCGATCAGGTAATTCAGCGCCTTCAGCGGCGAAATCACGCCACAGGTTGAAACATCGATATCGGCGCGGAAGGTAGCAATACCATTGTGCGGATGGGTTTCAGGATAGGTGTGGACGGTGATGTGGCTTTTGTCCAGATGCGCCACCACCGCATCCGACAATAATTGCTTGCCGGCCGCTTTTTTGTCGATCACCGGTTCTTCCGAGATCAACATCGTCACCGACGCGCCCTGCGGGTCGTAATCCTGGCGCGCGACATTGAGCACGTTGGCGCCAATGATGTTGGCGACCTCGGTCAGAATCTCGGTCAGACGATCCGCATTGTAGGCCTCATCGATGTACTCGATGTAGCGGCGGCGCTGATCCTCGTTCACGGCGTAGCACACGTCGTAGATATTGAAGCTCAGCGATTTGGTCAGGTTGTTGAAGCCTTGCAGCTTCAAGCGTGGAATGGGCTTGACCACTTCGACACAACTCCCGGCAAGGAACAAGGGCGCGCATTATCCGGTATAAAGGGACTTCGCACCAACATTGTACCGAACCAGTGCTTTACCGCTGCTGCAATCGTGTGATGGCCTGAATTGCCGACTTTCCCCGTTTGCCCTTTTACGATGCATTGCGATGGCGTGTTGACCCCGATTGTTATCGCCGTGAGTGTTCATCACGCGGTGCAACGGCCCCAGCGGCTGCGTTGAATATTGATAGATCACGCAATGCAGCCTAAGCTGAAACCGTATTGACCATTTGAGTGCCCACCATGGCTGCACGTCCGACCTTGTTGCAACCGCACGCCCAGCGCTCTGGCCTGTTCAGCCCGCTGGCCCCCGACCGCTCGGTTTTCGACAAATTTCTAGCGCACTGCCATTGCCGGCGCTACCCCAATCGCACCGAGATCTTTCGCCCAGGCGACCCGGCCAACACCCTGTATTACGTCATCAGCGGCTCGTTGAGTGTCATCAGCGAAGAAGCCGACGGCCGCGAACTGGTGCTCAGTTACATCAATCCCGGCGAGTTTGTCGGCGAGCTGGGCCTGTTCGTTGATGCCGAACGGCGCGAAGTGCAGTTACGCACGCGCAGCGCTTGTGAACTGGCCGAAATCAGTTACGAGCGCCTGCTGGCATTGTTCAACGGTCCGCTGATGATGGAATGCCCGCGCATCCTGTACGCGATCGGCGCGCAGATTTCCAAGCGCCTGCTCGATACCAGCCGCAAGGCCAGCAGCCTTGCATTCCTCGATGTCAGTGGCCGGATCATGCGCACCCTGCTCGATCTGTGCCAGGAACCCGACGCCATGACTCACCCGCAAGGTACCCAGATCAAGGTTTCGCGGCAGGAACTGGCGCGGATCGTGGGTTGCTCGCGCGAGATGGCCGGCCGTGTACTCAAGCAGATGGAAGACCAGGGTCTGCTCACCGCGCATGGCAAAACCGTGGTGGTTTTCGGCACCCGCTGAATCAGCGCCTTGTAAAACCTGCTGCACGACCCGATTGCTTGTGCCGATTTTTCGATGTGCCCTGGACACATCGCTCAGTCGCGGATCAGCTCAAACTCTGGCAATGCTCGGCGAAACCGGCGCAGTGATCGCGCCGAAGGCTCCACCAGCACGCGCTGGTGGGCGGCCAGCAACATCGGTAAATCCTTGCTGCTGTCGCTGTAGGCCACGGCAAACGGTGGCAGCACACCCACCTGCGCCAGCGCCCACAGTTTGCGTGGGCCGAAACAATGAAAGACCCACAGCCAGCCAGCAAAACCACGGCGAATCTGCGAACCGATGATCGCGCTGACTGGTGGCCCGTCGATGGCGGCCCAGATGGCAGTGGCCAGCGACTCATTTGCTGCGGTGACGATATACACGCGATCACCGGCTGCCAGATGCGCGCGCAGGCGTTGCATCGCCACCTGGATAACCCGGCGCTGCGGGTCGCGGGTAAAGTCCGCGACAAACGCGGCGCAGGCCTGCTGATACTCAGCCTCACTGCGCCCAACCATCGCCAGCCAGAGAAAGAACATGGCCGGCAGCCGCGCCGTGCGCCACCACATAAACCCGAGCAACAGCGGCATTGCCAGCAGCGCCAGCGCACGACGCCAGCGGCTGGTGGATAGCAGCCGGCGCAACAGGCCGGAAACGCAGTCGCCGCGAATCAGCGTGCCATCGAAATCAAACAATACGACCCGGCTCACACGAACAATCGCGCCAGCTCGGTGCCCGGATCGGGCGCACGCATGAACGCCTCGCCGACCAGAAAGGCGTGTACGCCAGCCGCGCGCATGCGTTGCACATCCGTGCGCTGATGGATACCACTTTCGGTAACCAGCAGGCGATCATTGGGTACCGCATCCTTCATGGCAAGCGTGGTATCGAGCGACACCTCGAAGCTGCGCAGATTGCGGTTGTTGATGCCGATCAGCGGCACCGGCACCTGCAAGGCACGCTCCAGTTCATCCAGATCGTGGACCTCGACCAGTACATCCATACCCAAGTCCATCGCCAGGCTCGACAGCGCCACCAACGCATCATCATCAAGCGCGGCAACGATCAACAAAATGCAGTCGGCGCCCAATACCCGCGCCTCAACCACCTGATAGGCATCGACGGTGAAATCCTTGCGCAGCACTGGCAAGCTGCAAGCAGCGCGCGCGGCACGCAGGTAATCATCGGCACCCTGAAAATAATCGATGTCGGTGAGTACCGACAGGCAGGCCGCGCCACCGGCGGCATAACTGCGGGCAATCGCGTCGGGCTGGAAATCGGCACGGATCACGCCTTTGGATGGCGAGGCTTTCTTGATCTCGGCAATCACCGCCGCATCACCGGCGGCGATGCGTGCCTGCAACGCGCTGGCAAAACCGCGACACGCCGGCATTTCCGCCGCACGCGCCTGCAACTCGGCCAACGGTGCGCGGGCAAGGCGTTCCGCCACTTCCTCGCGCTTGCGCAGGCAGATGGCGGCAAGGATATCGCTCACGCGCTCAGGCTCCCGCTGTCAGTGCAGCACGCACGAAGTCGAGGCGATCCTGGCCCCAGAACATGTCCTCGCCGACGAAGAAGGTCGGCACCCCGAACGCGCCGCGCGTAACCGCTTCCTCGGTGGCCTGGCGCAATGCCTCCTTGACCTCGGCATCCTCAGCCAATGCCAGCGCCTGTACCGGATCAACGCCAGCACGGGTGACCACCTGCGCGATCACGGCCGGGTCGGTGAGGTTAAGCCCCTCCACCCAGATTGCCTCGAACATCGCCTCGACATAGCCAACGAAGGCCTCAGGCTGACGCAGCAGCAAGCCGGTGGCGATGCGTTGATGCAGCAGCGTGCTGAACGGGAAATGTGGATTGAGCCGGAACGGCACCTGATAATGCGCAGCAAAACGTGCCAGATCGCCCAGCAGATACTTGCCTTTCGCCGGCACCTCGATCGGCGCACGATTGCCGGTGGCCTTGTGGATGGCACCGACCAGCACCGGCCGCCAGTTGATGCGCGCACCGGTTTGCGCCGCAATTTTCGGCAACTGGGTATAGGCAAGGTAGGACGGTGGGCTGATCAGATCAAAATAAAAATCGACAGTCTGGCTCATCGGAAAACCCGCATAACGAATCGAACCGCCACTTTACCGGATCGTGGCCCAATCCACCCAATTCAAGGCTCAGTCGTAGGCAACCTGTCAGAGTGATCGTTGGTACGGATACTCGCGCCGCCGGAGCAATTGTCGAGTAGATCAGCACCAAGCCCGACAGGCTGCTAGCCCAGACGAGAGGGCTTAACTTGGGTGGATTGGATCGTGGCCCGACCCGGACTGCTTCGTTCCCGGTTCAATCCGCGATTTTGCAGTGCGCTCGTGCCTGGTGGGCCTGGGTAAGCGCCACAAACTCATGCAATTTGGCCAGCGCTGCACCACTGGCCAGTGCCGCACGGGCCAGCGCGATACCCTCGGCAATCGACTCGCCCAGACCAGCCACATACAACGCGGCACCGGCATTGAGCGCCACGATTTCGCGTGGCAGGCCATCGACGTTGTTCAGTGCCTCCAGCAGCATCGCTTTGGATTGTTCGACGTTTTCCACCCTGAGGTTGCGACTGGCCGCCATCGCAATGCCGAAATCTTCCGGGTGGATCTCGTACTCGCGCACCTGACCATCACGCAGTTCGCCTACCAGCGTTCCCGCACCCAAGGTAATTTCGTCCATGCCATCGCGACCCCATACCACCAGCGCCCGTTTCGCACCGAGTTGTTGCAACACGCGCACCTGGATGCCGACCAGATCGGGATGGAACACACCCATCACGATATTCGGCGCACCGGCAGGGTTGGTCAGCGGCCCGAGAATATTGAACAGCGTACGCACGCCCATTTCGCGGCGCACCGGCGCCACATTTTTCATCGCCGGGTGATGCACCGGCGCATACATGAAACCGATGCCGGCCGCATCGATGCACTCGCCCACGCACGCTGGCGACAGCTCGATCACCGCGCCCAGCGATTCCAGTACATCGGCGCTGCCGGATTTGGAACTGACACTGCGATTGCCGTGTTTGGCGACCTTGGCACCCGCCGCTGCCACCACAAACATTGATGCCGTGGAAATGTTGAAGGTGTTGGAGCCATCACCACCGGTGCCGACGATATCGACCAGCTTGCTGGCATCGGCAACGCTCACCTTTTCCGCCAGTTCGCGCATCACCGTTGCCGCACCGGCGATTTCACCCACGGTTTCCTTTTTTACCCGCAAGCCGGTGAGAATCGCCGCTGTCATCACCGGGCTGAGCTCGCCACGCATGATGACGCGCATCAGGTGCACCATCTCGTCGTGGAATATTTCGCGGTGTTCGATGGCGCGCTGTAATGCTTCCTGGGGTGTGATCGACATCAGCGTATCTCCATGAAATTCAGGCAAGTTGTGCCCCGGCTGACGCTGCACGAGCATGTCGTGCAGCCACATGGTCGCCCACAGGGTGGGCTCCTACAAAAGCACCGCAATGCACGCCTGTAGGAGCCCACCCTGTGGGCGACCCCAACCCAGCGATTCAAGCAGCCAGCCGCCTTGGCTGCAAAAAATTGCGCAACAGCGCATGACCATGCTGGGTGAGGATCGATTCCGGGTGAAACTGCACACCCTCAACGGCCAGCACACGGTGACGCAGACCCATTATTTCATCGAACCCGCCGTCAGGCGACTGCGTCCACGCCGTGACTTCCAGACACTCGGGCAGCGACGCCCGCTCGACCACCAGCGAATGATAACGCGTGGCCTCGAATGGATTGGGCAAGCCGGCAAACACGCCGGCCCCGGTGTGGTGGATCATCGATGTCTTGCCGTGCATGATCGACTTGGCGCGCACCACCGAGCCGCCAAACGCCTGCCCCAGCGCCTGGTGGCCAAGGCAAACGCCGAAGATCGGCACCCGACCCGCCAGCGTGGCGATCAGATCCAGCGACACCCCGGCCTCGTTCGGCGTACACGGCCCCGGCGAAATCACGATGCGCGACGGCGCCAGCGCCGCAATCTGCGCTACATCCAGCTCATCGTTGCGCACCACCTTCACGTCCTCGCCCAACTCCTGCAGGTACTGCACGAGATTCCAGGTGAATGAGTCGTAGTTGTCGATCATCAGCAGCATTTCAAACGTATCCAATTGATTACACAAGGTGTAGGGCACTTCTATAAATCACGTTTGAACGCTTGCGGTGCATGCCCAAGTTTCATTTTTTGAAACTTTCCGGATTGCGTGAGGCTTCTGGCTGAAGTCAGCCTGATTTTCTTGTCCTCTGTGGCTGATACGGGTGGTTTTCCATCCGATTTCATCCGGTTGTCCGTATTCTTGGCGTACCTATCCTGTCAAAGTCGAACACCTTGAGTCGAATCAGCACTTCGATCCGGGCGAGGTTGTAAGTCAGGTTCATCAAACCCACACCGACCGCCGCACGCGCCGCACCAATGCTGCGCAGGAAGATGCCGCCCATGCTGTTGTGCATGTGCCCAAAGACATGCTCGACGCGGGCACGCACCCGTGACTTCTCCGTGTTGCTCAATCCTTGCGCCTCGCTCAGCGGCTTGTTGCGATACGCCCGTTCATGAATCTGGCTCTCGTGCTCGCTTGCGGCAAGGCTTTGCTCTTGCTCGTCCGAGCGATACGCGCTGTCTGCCCATACCGTTTTGCCACCGACCGCCGCATCACGCAACACCGCATCCAGCACTTGGCTGTCATGCACACTGGCAGCGGTGCAGACGGCGGCAGCAATGAGCTTGGTGTCGCGATCAATGTTGATGTGGTTCTTGTAGCCGTAGTGGTTTTGTCCGCCTTTCTTCGTCCAGCGGGCGTCGATGTCTTTCTGCGCCAGTTTGGCCGGGGTCTTGCCCCACTCGATGGGGACAGCATCGGACTTGATGAGGGCGTTGTTCTCAGGTTTGTTGCGCTGGATCGGCACCGGAACAAAGGTGGCGTCGATGATCTGGCCACTTTTGAGTTCGACGCCGAGGTCGGCCAGCGCCTGGTTCAGGCGTTCAAACAGCGCATCGGTGAGCCGGTGTTCCTTGAGCGCTTCGCGAAACGCCCATACGGTGCGCGCATCGGGCACGTTGCCCGACAGTTCCAGCCCGAGAAAGCGCATGAAGGAGAGCCGGTCGCTGACCTGGTATTGCAGGCGCTCGTCGGACAGGTTGTGCAGCCGCTGCAAGACGAGCAGCTTGAACATGAGCACGCGGCAGGTGACTTTACGCCCAGCAGCAGTCTTGCGCTCTTTGGCGTCGATGCGCGCAAGGATGGGGCGGAATATTTCCCAGTCAATGACGGCGTTGAGCCGTTCCAGTGGGTCTCCCGCTTCGCTCAAACTGGCGTAGCGGTTCTCAAGGTCGAACAGGCTGGTTTGCATGCCAGCAGCGTAACCAGATTGGGGGATTTATAGAAGTGCCCTGTAAATATACTAATACCGAATCAGTACCCGCATAGATACCCGCAAGTTCCATTGGTACCCCAAGCAGATGTCCGAAACGGCTAGTGTCGTGTCATGCGTTAAATGTCGGATATAATCGTCTGAGTTTTACGCGTGCATTCTCGGTCGTAAATTGCCAGTTCACCTTGGCGCGAATCTGGTCACGGCGTGCTTGCCAGGCGGCAACCTCCCCGCGTAGCTCCTCCATGCTGCCGATACGCCGATCAAGGCACTGGCTGATCAACACATTGAGCTCGATCTCGGCGACATTCAACCAACTGCCGTGCTTTGGCGTGTAGATGAATTCAAAGCGATCCCAAAGTGCTTTCGCCTGATCAGGAGGAAACATCTCGTATAACGCACCCGGGCTATGGGTGTTCAGATTGTCCATCACCAGCGTGATCTTCCGAGCATCCCGATAGCGTTCGGCAATGTCGTGGAGAAATTGTGCCCAATCCACTTTGGTCTTGCGCGCCGTCACCTTGGTCATCCGCGTTCCTGCCAGCGGCTCGCTCGCCATGAATACGTTGCAAGCACCGCAGCGCTCATATTCGTAGTCGTGCCGTTCGAGCTGTCCGGGGCAAGCCGGAATCGGTGTGCGCGTCTCGCGGATGAGTTGTCGCGGCGTCTCGTCCATGCACACTACCGGCATGTCCGAGGCATACGGCCGGCGGTACACGTCGAGAACCCGTTCCATCGCGGCGACAAACTCCGCATTGGCTTCGGGAGGAATTACCCAACCAAGCTTCCGCCACGGTTTGATTTCGTTTTTTTTAGGACGCGGCGGACCGTCTCGTAGGAAATGCTGTCGACATACTCAAGCTCCACCGCCCGATCAGCCAGCAAGCGTAGCGACCAGCGGGCAAAGCCTTTGGGTGGCTCGCCGCAACTCAGGGCGACCAAGTGGGCTTCGAGTTCACCATCGGCCTTTCGCTCGTAGCTGCGCTGACTCGGCTGCCGCACCAATGCCGCATCCAGGCCCTCTTCGACAAAGCGCTTCTTGACCCGATCAACCTTGCGCATGCTGATCCGCAAGATGTTCGCCACATCTTCTCCGCGGCTGCGCTGATCGTTGAACTCTCCCTCGTCACAGTTCAACAGAATCAGCGCATTGATCACTTTCTGGGACTGGTGGGAGCCTTTGCGAGTGATCGCTTCCAGACCCGTCCTTTCATCCGCCAACAGCGTCACTTTGTATAGCTTCATCGGAAAGCCCTCGCCGTCTTGAAAAAGACGGCCTAAGCCTACCATATTGCATACGTCATACTACATGTGACGTGACACTAG
>JAUXUI010000054.1 GCA_030681035.1 Lysobacteraceae bacterium
CTGCTCGCGTTGATTGCTCGAAAAACCTATCGCCATCGAGCGAACGTCTCGAAACCGCGCAACCTCGGCCACAAGCCGCACAAACCGATGACGCAAAAACAGTGCTAGCCCAGACCAGAAGGCTTAACTTGGGTGGATTGCATGCACGCCGCCGTCGAGCGCAGTTACGAAGGCTTTCTCGATGAGTTCAACGCGCATCTGGGCAAGCATGATTTTCTGCTCGGCAGCCGCCCAAGCATCGGTGACTTCGGCTTCATCGGCCCGCTGTACGCACACCTGTACGCTGATCCAGCGCCCAGCAAACTGATGCGCGAACGCGCACCCAATGTCGCACGCTGGGTCGAACGCATGCAGCATCCCGAACCGCTCAGCGGCACGTTTCTGCCAAACGATGAAATCCCCGACACCCTGATCCCGTTGCTCACCCGCGTGTTCCGCGAACAGACCCCGGTGCTGCAAGACACCGTGCGCGCCGTTACCGAATGGTGCGCAGCCAACCCGGCCACCGACGCCCTGCCGCGGGTGATCGGTCGCCACCGCTTTACCCTCGAAGGCGCCAGCAACGACCGCGCAATCCAGCCCTACGCGCAATGGATGTTCCAACGTCCGGTACAGTTCTACCAGCAACTGAGCGACGCCGAACGCGCGCGCATCGCGCCATTGCTGCAACAAGTCGGCGGCCTCGACGCCCTCAACACTGCCATTACCACACCGCTCGAATATGTCGGGTATCAGGTCAGGCGGGTGGGGTGATGTGAGGCATGGCAAAGAGCTGCTGATGCTATCGAATACAACGCATCGAATGCGCATGGCAGTCCGTAGGATGGGTAGAGGCTGCATGGATGCACAAGTGGTGCGTGAGGCAGGATGCCGGAAGCACCCGCACCACGGCACTCGGGCATCCTGCCCATCGCTTAGGGATGCTCCGAACAAGTCGTTCTTGACAACAAGTCTTGTTAGCGAGATTGTGCGAATTCCCGGATTTGCTTCAGTTTGGTTGTGTGGGAACGCGAGACAAAGGACGAGGCGGCGCTGGTGCGCAAGGTGATGCGGTTTCTTAGCTAGTGTGGGTCGGCTTGGTCTGCCTGAACCAGCTTGTAGTGTCGTTCTTCCACGACCTTTACCTCATCGCCTTCCTGTTTTAGTTCGAACATTGCTATGCGATCATCTGTCATGAATTGCGCCGAAACTGCGCGACATTGCAATTTCGGGAATCGCTTGCGGCAAAAAGCGATGTCTTGTTTGGATTGCAGTGGTGTGAGTTTGTCTTTGCCGCCTTTGGCTTGTACTGGAACGATAAAATGACGTCCGAGTTTATCGATACCAACGTACAACTCGTCGATCTCTATCTGACCGACGCCAACAACCGACGTGCGTAGATGGTTTTGCAGCGAGTAAGCTGTGATGCCGAGGAAAATGTCGATGAGGCGGCTGTAGCGCACTTTCGCCAGCAACGCCTGTTCATCGTTCAATGCGTACTTGGCGATAATCTCGGGCGTCGAATCGGGGATTGGAATCGTAATGAGATCGGTACGCGGCAAGATGCGATTTGCCGTCGCAAGTTTGAATCGATAGCGCGCTCTTCCTGCAAGCTCAATCGTCCACTCCAAGCCGGGTGGCTGAGTCGCTATGATGCGATCCGGCAGCTCGCGCCGGGAGCGGAATGCGTACAGCACGTCACCTAGATTTGACACTGGCTTTCCGTCGTTCGCGGCGATAACTGCGGGCGATCTGGCGAGCGCATCGAGAGCTTTGCGTTCGAAATAAAACTCGCTTTCCTTGCCACTACGATGATCGAAGAACACGCCCTCGATCATCAGCGAATAGGCCAAGTCCGAGTTGGGTTGGCGCTTGCTTTTCCTGCCTGTGGCCTTGCTTGGCATTTTCGAGGAGTCCTAGGTTTCTAGATCGTTTGGCAATCGTATTCGTCGGAACGCCAAAGTGCGACGACGCACTCGCCATGTCCATGTACAGCAACGTCTCATCGCCGAGTGGGATCGCGACGTCCGGCTTCACGGACTCTATGCCCATCGCTTGGATCAATGCACCCGCAACTGCTCTCCCTAGCAAAGGCGGAACGGAGTTGCCGACCTGCCTGAAACCATGCCACTTGGTAGCGTGCAGGCGAAACCAATCGGGGTACGAGTGAAGTCGAGCAGCTTCACGCACTGTGATAACGCGTGCGTGAGTCGGATGTATGGGGCGCGGCGACGTAAATGCACCCCGATCACTTGCCGTGCCGGCGCGCAACGTGTTGCAGACACCATCTGGATTCAGCTTGAGAAAACGACTCACCGGTTCGGTTTTTCCTTGATCAGTTTGCGCAAAGCGCTGCCGGGACAGGTCGGTATGAACGGTCCGCGCGCTGGATGTGAGCACTGTCGCGTCCCAAATTCGAGGGTGCGAATAATCAAAAGGATCGATCTCCGATCCGCGGAGTATCGCCGCGTATGGCGACGGCTCGCCTGGAACAATCCGCGCGACGTCGCTGCGAGCGAGCGCTTCGACATGGTCGACATCAGGCAAATCGCCAATCGCTTCCTCGACGGTAGTGCATCCGCCGGGTTGTGGGTAGGCAGGCAAGACATGACCCTTTCGGCAACCGATAAGAAACAAGCGATGTCTACTCTGCGGTACGCCATAGTCGGCAGCGTTTAGAACACGATAGGGTTCAAGCACATCGTAGCCATGCGCACGAAAGCTCGTTATGAGTTCGTCCAGGAATTGCTTGTGGCGCCCGACAGTCAACCCCTTTACGTTTTCAAACACAAAGTACTTTGCGTCCAGCTCCACGACAAGTCGGACGAAATGATGCACCAGAGTATTGCGAGGATCATCCAAAGCGCGCTTGCCGATCATCGAGAACCCTTGGCATGGCGCGCCTCCGAAAACGACATCGACATTGCGAGTGCCGATGCCCGACATCGTCCTTATCTCATCGCCGGTGAGATCGATTACGCTGCGACAGATCGTCGCGCACTGTGGAAAGTTGAACTCGTGTACTGCAGCATGGATCGGGTCGATTTCAATCGCCGCCGCGACATCAAATCCAGCTTGCTCAAAGCCGAGGCTTAACCCGCCCGCTCCAGCGAACAGGTCGATTCCAACGGGTCTGACAGCGGTAGTGCGGAGTGTAGTCATGCAGCCAATTATAGACGTTGGACGGGACACCCACAGAGCACAGCAAAAGCAATGGAAGCGAACCAGCTCAATTGACATCATCCCACGTTAGCCAGATTGTGGGTGTACCGGATTCATTCCCCACATTACCTGATGCAGGAACTCGCGTTGCCTTGCACGTCGAGACGTTGCCATGAGCGTATGGCGGTCCCGGGTTACGCCGCTACGCGGCTAACCCGGGCTACATCAGTCGGTTTGTTTTATGCATTCAATCGCGCAATTCGGGCACGTAGCAGCAGCCGCCGAGTTGGGTGAGTACGGCGCGGGTGAGTTGTTCGGTGCTCACCGACGGGCCGCCGTCGGCGAGGTCGGCGGTGAACACATGCTCATCCAGGCATTGCGATACCGCGCGCTCGATGCACTCGGCCTCGTCGGCCAGATCCAGCGAATGGCGCAGCAACAGCGCGGCACTGAGGATCGCGGCAATCGGGTTGGCAATGCCGCGCCCGGCGATGTCCGGTGCCGAGCCGTGGATCGGTTCGTACAGGCCGCGCTTGCCATCGCCGAGTGAGGCCGAAGGCAGCAGGCCCATCGAGCCGGCCAGCATCGAGGCTTCGTCGGTGAGGATGTCGCCGAACAGGTTTTCGGTGACGATGACATCGAACTCGCGCGGTCGCGCGATCAGATGCATCGCCATCGCATCGACCAGGTAGTGGGTCAGGCGCACCTTCGGAAATTCCTCGGCCAGCACCCGGCTGCTGACTTCGCGCCACAGCCGCGAGGTTTCCAGCACATTGGCTTTGTCGACCGATGCCAGGTTGCCGCTGCGCTCGCTGGCGAGGGTGGCGGCGCGGCGCACCACGCGCTCGATTTCGGCCACCGTGTAGGTGCATACATCGGTGGCGGAATCGGCGCTGCGGCTCTTCTCGCCGAAGTACATGCCGCCGGTCAGCTCGCGCACCACGATCAGATCAACCCCGGTGAGCAGATGCGATTTGATCGGCGAGGCACCGAGCGCCGCCGGGTGCGGGCGCACCGGGCGCAGGTTGGCGTACAGGCCGAGTTCCTGACGCAGGGCGAGCAGGCCCTGTTCGGGCCGCACCTTGGCCTTGGGATCGGACCACTTCGGGCCACCAACGGCACCGAGCAAAACCGCATCGGCCTTGCGACAGGCCGCCAGGGTAGCGGCGGGCAGCGCTTCGCCGCTGGCATCGATGGCAGCGCCGCCGATCAGATGGTGATGCTCGCTGAACTGGTGGCCGTAACGCTGGCCAATGGCATGCAGCACATCCAGCGCTGCGCGGGTGACTTCCGGGCCGATGCCGTCGCCGGCCAGGACTGCGATATCAGCATGCATGATGGCGTTCCTCGTAGTGGGTGATGGCGGGCGCTTTAGTGAGCAGGTAACCGAGTTGATCGACGCCTTCGAGCAGGCAGACACGGGCAAAATCGTCGAGCGCAAACGCCTGCCGGCGACCGTCGTGCAAAATCACTTCGCTGCGGGCGATGTCGATGCACAGCTCGACTCCGGGTGCGTTCAGCAGCTCGGCGACGATGGCTTCGGGCAGCACCACCGGCACCAGTCCGTTTTTCAGCGCATTGCCGCGGAAGATGTCGGCGATCTCGCTGCTGATGACCACGCGGATGCCGGCATCGAGCAGCGCCCACGGCGCGTGTTCACGCGATGAGCCGCAGCCGAAATTGCGGCCGGCCACCAGAATTTCGGCGCCGGCGTTTTGCGGTTGGTTGAGCGCGAATGCGGGGTTGTTCGAGCCATCGGCCAGATAGCGCCAATCGGCAAACGCATGACGGCCCAGGCCAGTGCGCTCGGTGGTGGTGAGAAAACGCGCCGGGATGATCTGGTCGGTGTCGATATTGGCCTCGGCCAGTACCACGGTGCGCGAGGTGATGGTGTGCATCGCGGCCATCATGCGGACTCCTCCAGCAGAAACTGGCGTGGGTCGGTGATTGCGCCGGCGATGGCGCAGGCGGCGGCGGTCAGTGGCGAGGCGAGCACGGTGCGCGCGCCCTTGCCCTGACGGCCTTCAAAATTGCGGTTGCTGGTGGAGACCGCGAGCTGGCCGGGGCCGACAAAATCACCGTTCATGGCAATGCACATCGAACAGCCCGGCTCACGCCACTCACCGCCGGCACTGCGCACGATGTGATCGATGCCTTCGGCTTCGGCGGCGCGCTTGACTGCGTCCGAACCGGGCACCACCAGCATCCGCACCCGTGCATGCACCTTGCGCCCTTGCAGCAGTTGCGCCATCGCGCGCAGGTCGCTGAGCCGGCCATTGGTACAACTGCCAATGAACACTACGTCGACCGGATGACCGGCCATCGCCTGGCCGCCGTGCAGGCCCATGTAATCGAGTGCGCGCTCGCTGTCGGCATCGGCGGCCGGCAGGCGATCCTCGATCGCAGTGACCTGGCCCGGATGGGTGCCCCAGGTCACCGTCGGCCGTACCCGGCTGGCATCGATCACCACTTCGCGGTCGAACGCCGCACCGGGATCGGAGCGCAGCGTCTGCCAGTCGGCAAGCGCCGTGCTGAAAGACTCGCCGCGCGGCGCGCGCGGGCGGCCACGCAGCCACTCGAAGGTGGTCTGGTCGGGCGCGATGAGGCCAGCGCGGGCGCCGGCTTCGATCGACATGTTGCACACCGTCATCCGTTCTTCCATCGACAGCGCACGGATTGCCTCGCCGCGGTATTCGATGACATGGCCGGTGCCGCCGTTGACGCCGATCACGCCGATGATGTGCAAGATCAGGTCCTTGGCACTGACGCCGGCGCCGAGCTGACCATTGACGGTGATCGCCAGGGTTTTGGGCTTGCGCTGCAACAGGCACTGGCTGGCCAGCACATGGCCGACCTCACTGGTGCCGATGCCGAATGCGAGTGCGCCAAACGCGCCGTGGGTGGCGGTATGGCTGTCGCCGCAGACGATGGTCATGCCCGGCTGGGTGAGGCCCAGCTCGGGGCCAATCACGTGTACGATGCCGCGCTCGGAGCCATTGAAATCGAACAACTCGATGCCGTGGCGCGCGCAGTTCTCGCGCAGGCGTTCCACCTGCGAGCGCGCCGCCGGCGTCACCCAGGCCGGCGTGCCATCGGCCTTGGCCGCCAGCGTCGGGGTGGAGTGATCCATCGTCGCCTTGGTGCGCTCGGGGCGGCGCACGCTCAGGCCGCGCGCTTCGATCTCGGAAAACGCCTGCGGCGAGGTCACCTCATGGATCAGGTGCAGATCGATGTACAGCACCGCCGGTGCAGCATCGGATTCGGGCACCACCAGATGGCGGTCCCAGAGTTTGTCGAGCAGGGTGCGGGCTTGGGTCATGGTCGAAACCTCGTCAGAATGTTTGTTCAAGCAGTAGCGACGCGGGCGCGATCGGCAACCTGGGTAATGCGGCCGCGCTCGCGCCGCGCGAGGCGGTTGGCGACATCGAGCCAGGCCAGCGCGCTGGCTTCCAGAATGTCGGTGCTGGTGCCGACGCCATTGATTTCCTGGTCGTCGATCAAGGTGATCACGCTGGCCTGGCCGAGCGCATCCTCGCCGGTGCTGACGCTGCCCACCTGATAGCTCTCGATCATGAACGCGGTGCCGGTAGCGGCGGCCAGTGCTTCGAACAGCGCGTGTACCGGGCCATCGCCGGTGGCGCGGCCACGCAATGCGGTGCCGCTGGCGTCGCGGATTTCCACCGCTGCCGCTGGCCGCGTGCCTTCACCGGCACCGGTGCTGATGTGGAATGCCTTCAGCCGCCAGCCATCGACACTCTGGCCATCATCCGAGGCCAGCAGCGCTTCCAGATCGGCATCGAACACTTCCTTTTTCTTCTCGGCCAGGGTCTTGAATTGTGCGAACAAAGTGCCGAGCGCGGCGTCATCGAGCACGTAGCCGAGAAACGCGAGGCGCTCGATCAATGCGGCGCGGCCACTGTGGCGGCCCAGCACCATCTGCGAGCGATCCACGCCGACATCTTCGGGGCGGATGATTTCGTAGGTATCGCGATGGCGCAGCATGCCGTGCTGATGGATACCCGATTCGTGCGCGAACGCATTGGCGCCAACGATGGCCTTGTTGCGCTGCACCTGCATGCCGGTGAGGCGGGTGAGCAGGCGTGAGGTCGGCACCAGCCGGCGGCTGTCGACACCGGTGTCGCAGCCATACACTTCCGAGCGCACCTTGAGCGCCATCACCAGTTCTTCCAGCGCGCAGTTGCCGGCGCGCTCGCCGATGCCGTTGACGGTGCATTCCACCTGCATCGCGCCGCCTTCGATCGCGGCGAGGGTGTTGGCCACCGCCATGCCCAGGTCGTTGTGGCAATGCGCGCTCAGGATGGCCTGATCGGCGTTGGCGATGGTGCGGCGCAGGTATTCGAACAGGGCGCGGATTTCGCCCGGCGTGGTGTAGCCCACGGTATCGGGCACGTTGAGGATGCGCGAACCCGAGGCCAGCGCCAGCTCCAGCACCTGGGCCAGATATTCGGGCTCGGTGCGCAGCGCATCTTCGGCGGAAAACTCCACCTCACCGACCAGCCGCGCGGCCAGCTCGACGCTGCTGGCGGTGAGGTCGAGCACCTGTTGTTTGGACATGCCGAGTTTGTGTTCGCGGTGGACCGGGCTGGTGGAGAGGAACAGATGGATGCGTGGCCGTTCGGCGTGTTCCAGAGCGCGGGCAGCAGCCTGGATATCTCCCGGTGTGCAGCGGCACAGGCTGGCGATGCCGACGCCGCGCACTTCGCGGGCGATGGCGGCAATGCCGTTGGCGTCCACCTCGGAACTGGCGGCAAAGCCGGCCTCGATGCAGTCCACACCCAGTTCGCGCAGGGCGTGGGCGAAGCGCAGCTTCTGCTTCGCACTCATGCTGCAACCGGGCGACTGTTCACCGTCGCGCAGGCTGGTATCGAGAAGCTGGATGCGTTTGGAATGGGCGTTCATGGTGAATCCTTCAGGCAATGCGAATGCGTGTTTTCAGTTCAGGGCAGCGGTGCAGCAGGTTGTTGGAGGTGTCCATCAAAACCGCGTAAGCCAGTGTTCGTATCCCGTTACTTCGCCGCGCACCAGCCGTGCATAAAGCGCCTGCAATTCACGGGTGACCGGGTTGTCGCCGTACACGGTGTTATCGAGCGCTTCGATTGCCGCCACTTCCGCCGAAGTACCGGTGAGGAACACCTCGTCGGCCGCGTGCAACTCGGCCACGGTGACCGGGCGTACGTCGGCGCCGGTGAGTTCGATCACGCTGTCGCGGGTGATGCCGGGCAAGGCGTCGTCGTGGGCGACGGCGGTGACGCGGCCATCCTTGACCAGAAACACGTTTTCGCCGGTACACTCGACCACGTTCTGGTTGGCATCGAGAAACAAGGCTTCACCGAAGCCGCGCTCGCTGGCATCGTGCTTGGCCAGAATCGAATTGATGTAGTTGCCGCACAGCTTGAGCGCCGGCACCGAAGTGGCCGGGGTGCGGCGCAGACGCGATACCGTCAGGCGCACACGGTGGCCACCCAGATGGCTGTTCCAGGGCAGGGTGGCGACCATCAGGTGCGATCTCAGCGGCGCCACATCCAGGCCAAGGCCACCCTCGCCGTACCATTGCAGCGGGCGTACGTAGGCATCGCGCTGACGATTGGCACGCAGGGTGTCGATGATCGCGGCGCTGGCCTGATCGGCATCGAAGTGCATCGCCAATGCCCGCGCGCCACGCGCCATGCGTTGCAGGTGCGCATCGAGGCGGAAAACCGCGCCGCCGCCAGCAGCGGTGGCATAGCTGCGGATGCCTTCGAACACGCCGGTGCCGTAATGCAGGGCGTGGCTGGTGAGCGGTGCATGCAGGCGCTCGGCGCTGGCGATTTCGCCATCGAACCACTGCTGCAACGGGGCCGTCGCGGGCGGCGCGACCGGCGCTTCGGGCGCGGCTGTTGTGGTCGCACTCAACATGGCGCCACCTCCACCGCAAGGCAGTCGTAGAGTTTGTCGAGCTGCGACTTGAGCACCTCGCCCGGGCGATCGCTTTCCACGATCAGGCTGAGGTGCCAGCGATCACCATCGGCACTGGTTTCGCCATTGACGCCGATGGTCTGGTAACCCCGGCGCTGGGTGGTGCCAAGCACCCGCAACAGCGAGCCTTCGGCCTGACGCAAGGTCATATCTAAGCGGTAGCGCATGACGCGGTCTCCTCGGTGAGCATTTCAGCGTTGGAACAATTCGGTGGTACCAGTGGCCACACATTGGCCTTCTGGTCGATCTTCACGTGCAGCAGCATCGGGCCGGGGCTGGCCAGCAATTCACGCAGCGCGTCGGCCACTTCGTCGCGGCGCGAGATGCTGCGGCTGGGAATCCGGTAGGCTTCGGCGATCTTGCAAAAATCCGGGTTGTCGGACAGATCCACCGCGCTGTAGCGTTCGGAGAAAAACAACTCCTGCCACTGCCGCACCATGCCCAGCGCCTGGTTGTCGATCAGCACGATCTTCACCGGCAGGCGTTCGCGGGCCATGGTGGCCAACTCCTGGATGTTCATCTGGAAACCGCCATCACCGCTGACGCAGATTACCCGTGCGCCGGGGTCGGCCAACTGCGCGCCGATTGCTGCCGGCAAGCCGAAACCCATGGTGCCAAGGCCGGCGCTGGACAGATGATTGCGCGGATGTGCCACCGCCCAGTGCTGCGCCACCCACATCTGGTGCTGGCCGACATCCGAGCACACCACCGCGTCAGGTTCGAGTGCGGACAGATCGCGCAGCAGGCCCGGCGCGTAGATGCTGTTGCCCGGTGCGTCGTAACGCGCGGCAAACGCCAGCATGCGCTGGGCACACAGCGCGCGCCACGGATCGCAATGCGAGGACGCTGCGCACAGCGCTTGCAGGCTGGTGCCCAGCTCGCCGTGCAGGGCAACATCGGCAAAGCGCAGTTTGCTGATTTCGCCATGATCGCCATCCAGATGCACGATCCGCGCATGTGGTGCGAAGGTGGCGAGCTTGCCGGTGGCGCGGTCATCGAAGCGGGCACCGACCACGATCAGCAGATCGGCTTCCTGCACCGCCAGATTGGCGGCCTGCGAGCCGTGCATGCCAAGCATGCCCAGCAGCAACGGATGGCCGACCGGCAGTGCGCCGAGTGCGCGCAAAGTCACCACCGTGGGGATCTGGCTGGCCGCGACGAACTCGCGAAACTCCTCGACCACGTTGGCAATGGCGATGCCGCCACCGCCGTAGATCACTGGCCGCTGCGCGGCGCTGATTTCGGCCATGGCATCAACCAGGCCGACCGGAAACGGGTTGTCGATGGCGGCAAACGCGAGCGGCTGGTGCGGCGGCAGATGATCGGCGCTGGTCAGTTGCACATCCTTGGGCAGGTCGATCAGTACCGGCCCGGGCCGGCCCTCGCGGGCCAGACGGAAGGCTTCGGCAACCACTTCGGGCAACTCGTCGGCGTGGCGCACCAGAAAATTGTGCTTGACGATTGGCATGGTCAGGCCGAACACGTCCAGCTCCTGAAACGCATCGGTGCCCATCACCCCGGATGCAACCTGGCCGGTAATGCACACCATCGGCACCGAATCGAGCAGCGCATCAGCCAGGCCGGTGACCAGATTGGTGGCGCCGGGGCCGGAGGTGGCCACGCACACCCCGACGCGGCCACTGCGCCGGGCATAGCCGTTCGCGGCCAGCGCCGCGCCCTGCTCGTGCCGCACCAGCACGTGATGCAGGCGCGAGCCGATCAGGGCGTCGTAGAACGGCATGATGGTGCCGCCGGGATAGCCGAACAGGACATCAACGCCCTCGGCTTCCAGTGCCTGCACCAGCCAGTTCGCTGCATTCACGCGGCAGCCTCCGTGGCAGTGGCGACCGGCTTGGCGGTGCTCGGTTCGCCGTCCTTGTCGAGCCAGCTCATGGCGGCGCGCAGTTTCTTGCCGACCTTCTCGATCGGGTGATCCAGATCGGCCTGCTTGAGGGCGCGGTAGCGCGGGTTGCCGGCCTGGTATTCGGCGATCCATTCGCGGGCAAAGGTGCCGTCCTGGATTTCAGCAAGCACCTTCTTCATCTGTGCCTTGGTGTGGTCATCAACCACGTACGGGCCACGGGTGAGGTCGCCGTACTGCGCGGTTTCGCTGATGAACTGGTGCATGCGGGTGAGACCGCCCTCGTACAGCAGATCGACGATCAGCTTGAGTTCGTGCAGGCACTCGTAATAAGCGATCTCCGGCTGATAGCCCGCTTCCACCAGCGTTTCCCAGCCAGCCAGCACCAGCTTGGTGGCGCCGCCGCACAACACCGCCTGCTCGCCGAACAGATCGGTCTCGGTTTCTTCCTTGAACGTGGTGGCGATGGCGTTGGCGCGGGTGCCGCCGATGCCGGCGCAATAGGCCAACGCCAGCGCTGCGGCATTGCCGCTCGGGTTCTGCTCGACCGCGTAAACGCTGGGCACACCACGGCCGATTTCGTACTCGCGGCGCACCAGTGCGCCCGGGCCCTTGGGCGCCACCAGGATCACATCGACATCACGGCGCGGTTTGATCTGGCCGTAATGCACGTTGAAGCCGTGCGCGAACAACAGGCAGGTGCCGGCACGCATGTTCGGCGCGATCACTTCCACGTACAGGCGCGGTTGCACCATGTCCGGGGTGAGCACCGCCACCAGATCGGCAGCGGCCACCGCATCGGCGGGCGTGACTGGGGTAAAGCCATCGGCCAGTGCGCGCGCTTCGGTGGGGCCGCCCGGGCGCAGCCCAACGCTGACGGTGACGCCGGAGTCGCGCAAGTTCAGCGCATGGGCACGGCCTTGGCTGCCGTAACCGATGACGGCGACGGTTTTGCCTTGCAGTGCGGCGGGAGCGGATTTGGTGCTGGTCATGATGAGTCCTTGCGATGGTCGGTGGGTTGATGGTGGAAACTCAGGCGGTAGCTGCTTTCAGACGGTAGTGATAGCGCCGCGCGAGGCGGAGCTGACCAGCCGTGCGTACTTGGCCAGTGCGCCATGGCTGACCCGTACCGGCGCGGGTGTCGGCTCGCGCTGGTCGAGATCGGCGTCGGTGTCGATGCGGCGCTGGCTGACATCGATGACGATGTGATCGCCCTCGCGCAGCCGCGCCAGCGGGCCGCCGCGTGCCGCTTCCGGCGCCATGTGGCCAACCATGAAGCCGTAGGTGGCACCAGAAAAACGGCCGTCGGTGATCAAGGCGACATCGTTGCCCAGGCCCTGGCCCACCAGCGCTGCGGTGACCGCCAGCATCTCGCGCATACCGGGGCCGCCGGCCGGGCCTTCAAAGCGGATCACGATCACATCGCCAGGCTGAATCTGCCGCGCCTGCACTGCGGCAAACGCCGCTTCCTCGGAATCGAACACTCGCGCCGGGCCTTCATGGCGGCTGCGGCCGTGGCCGGCGAGCTTGACGATGCACCCTTCCGGCGCCAGTGCGCCGTACAAAATCGAGTAGCCGCCGCGCGCGCTGATCGGCTGCCGGTAATCGAGCACCACCGGATGGGCGGCATCACCGCCAGCGGCTGCTGGTGCGGCATCAATCTCGGCGAACAGGCTGCGACCGCTGACCGTGGGCGCATCGGCAAGCAGGTCGGCGGCGCGCAGTTCAGCCAGCACCCGTGCAGTGCCGCCGGCTTCAAACAACTCGACGGCGGTGTAACGGCCGCCGGGCTTGAGGTCGGCAATCACCGGGGTGCGGCGCGAAGCGTCTTCAAAGGTTTCCAGGTCCAGCGCCACCCCGGCTTCGTGCGCGATGGCGAGCAGATGCAGCACCGCATTGGTGGAACCGGCGGTGCCGGCCACCGCGCGGCTGGCATTGCGCAGCGCGATGGGCGTGATGATGTCGCGCGGGCGCAGGTTTGCGGCCAGCAATTGCATCAACAGCTCGCCGCAGCGTTTGGCGGCCGCCGGTTTGTCGGCGTGGGTGGCGGGGATATCGTTCAGGCCCATTGGCGACAGGCCCATCGTGGTCAGCACCATTGCCATCGTGTTGGCGGTGTACTGGCCGCCGCAGGCACCGGCACCGGGGCAGGCGCTGCGTTCCACCCGCGCCAGTTCGGCGTCGTCGATCTTGCCGGCGGCATGCGCGCCAACTGCCTCAAACACATCCTGCACCGTCACCTTGCGCCCGCCGCAGTGGCCGTGCGCGATGGTGCCGCCGTACAACACCAGGCCGGGCAGATTGAGCCGCGCCAGCGCCATCGCTGCCGCCGGAATGGTCTTGTCGCAACCCACCAGCACCAGTACCGCATCCAGACAATGGCCGCTGACCGCCAGCTCGATCGAATCGGCGATCGTCTCGCGTGACGGCAGCGAGCAGCGCATGCCATCGCTGCCCATCGCGATGCCGTCGGTGACGGTGATGGTGTTGAACTCCACCGGCGTACCACCGGCAGCGCGGATGCCGGCCTTGGCGTGTTCGGCCAACGCACGCAGGTTGAGGTTGCAGGGCGATACATCCGACCAGCTATGCACCACCGCCACCAGCGGCTTGGCGATGGCGGCATCGTCAAGGCCGGTGGCGCGCAGCATGGCGCGGGCGGGTGCGCGGGCGGGGCCTGTTTTGATTGCGTCGCTGTTCACGAGGGTATGGTTTCCGGTTGGTGAAGCCCAAAAACAAAAACCCCGCACCGTTGCGGGTGCGGGGTTCGTTGCAGGCTGGTATTGAAAGGTGTTTCAGCCGTCTACGATCCCGCACTCCCGGTAATAACCAGGACTAGGACGACGACGGTAATGACGGTTGCCGCGACACGCGCAGACGACGCACGCAAGGGGGCGAGCGCGTTGGAGAGAGATTGCGGCGGTGCGGCAAAGGTCATGACTCAAAGAAACCACAGGCCGGCTCGGGCTGTCAAGCCTTTTTGTTGCGATGCACTATGCGTTGTTGTTGACAGCGTGCAAGCGGTTGATTATGAAAGCAGCGACTGGTTGCTGGTGTCGCCGGGCAATGACCGCAACGACACCGGCCCGGCACGTTTTGCGCGTGTTATGTTGCAGGCGCTGCGCGCAAGACAAGATGGAAAGCGCCAACGCGAAACCGCTACTTGCCGGTACGGGGCTGGCCGGTATGGGCTTGCATGTAGGTGCGCAGCACCTGATTGATTCGGGTCTGATAGCGACGCCCGGATTGCCGGAAATAGTCGAGGACATCGGCATCAAGCCGCAGCGTAACCTGCTGCTTGTTCTCGGTTGGTGGTACGCCGGGACGTGTCCACTCGGCATCGGCCGGGCTGGGCGGAATGTCGCTGAAGTCGATCTCGCTGTCCGGCATGGCGGCCAAGCGTGCGAGTCGCACCTTGGCTTCATCGCTAAGCGGCGTGTTCGGATCAAGGGTAAACCTGACGGATTTTCCAGTACTCGTGTCGTTCATTGGATTCAGCTTTTCGGGCAGAAATAATACGGAAGATGTCGCTGCGAACGGTGTAAACCACGGCCAGTTCCACCATGCCAACGAGGCCGATCGTGAGAAAACGATCCTCACCATAGTTCTCGCGGTGATCGTGGCGATCAAGGCGGTTGGGGTCGAGAAATACCCGGGCGGCGTCCTCGAAAGCAACACGGTGTTTGGTCAGGTTGGAAGCGGCTTTTTCATCGTCCCATTCAAGGCTCAGGGTCATGGGTGGTTACTCAATTCTGGGCAATATGTAACTACAAACGACGTTACACGTCAAGCAGTAACCGCTTACATGACACTTGTGTACTCGCGGTTTGAAGCCATGAGGTTGGATCGTGTGCGGCGCGCCTATGGATTGGCGATATCGATATCCAGCCCCAGCAACAGCGGATCATGATCCGAAGCCCGCCACGGGCCGGGGTCGCCGTGCGGGTAGCCTTGCGCGGTTTCCTCGTCGGCGTTGTTGTGCCATTCGGCGGCACCGCGCACGGCAGGCGCCAGCGCCGGGGTGACCAAGGCGTGGTCGAGGCGGCCGGCCATGCCGTCCCAGACAAAGCTGTAGGGCTCCGCCACGCCGCTCAGTTGCAGGGCGTCGCGCCAGCCCGCTGCGAGCAGGGTGGTGATTGGGTCTTCCATCGCGTAGCTGTTCAGATCGCCAATGATAAGCGCACGATCGCCGCCGATAGCTGTTGGATCGCTGCGTATCCATTGGGCGAGTTGGGTTGCTGCAGCCACTCGGGCAGCGTTCCAGCAGGCTTGGCCATCGCCGCTGTCGCGGTCGGCTCCGGTGGCTTGTGCGCAACCACCCTTGGACTTGAAATGATTCACCACCACGGTGAACGCCGGGCCGCTGCCTACGCGAAAGCTCTGCGCCAGCGGTGGTCGGCTGCCGCGCGCGAAGGCGCCGGTGGTGATCGAAGCGGGCCGACCGACTGCCGTCACCCGGCCGCTGCGATAGATCAGGGCCACCCGGATGGCGTCCGTGCCGGGGCCATCGCCGGCATCGACGAGTTGCCAGTCAGCGGCGCTGCCGGGTGCGGTATTGAGCGCGGCGACCAGTTGCGCCAGCGCCGAATCCGCGCTGAAGCCGTCGTTCTCGACTTCCATCAGCGCCGCCACATCTGGTTGCAACGCCGCGATCACCGCTACCAGTTTGGCTTGCTGCAACTGGTACCCGGCCACATCCTGCGCCCCGCGCGGAGTGGGGAAATCGCCGCCGTTGCCATCGCCATTGAACAGGTTGAGCAGGTTCAGGCTGGCAATGCGCAGGTTACCGGCAATCGCCGGTGGCGCTGGCCGCTGGGCACGAATGATTTTTTCGGGCGCTTGTGTTTGCTGCACACGGTAGTGGCCGTGGCGCTGATCGAGCACGCCCTGCACGCCGATGATTTCGCTGCCAGCGCGCAACGGCGCGGCAGGGTCGCTCAACCAAGCGATCAACGCGGGGTTCTCGCGGTCGTTGCCGTCATCCAGCAGCAGGCTGCGTTGTGCATTTTCGGCGGCGATCCGGCGTGCGTCGTCGCCCGGTGCCACACGCTCGGTGGCCTGAAACAGACGCCCGCCGAAGCTGACGCCAATGCTGCCGTAGCGGCGCAGTTGATCGTTGCGGCCAACGGTGAGCGGCGCGCTGATGCGCACCAGCATGCCTTCCAGTGCTTCCCAGTTTGCTGCCGGCGCGATCAGCGTTACCGGTGCAATCACGGCATCGCCGATGGCCTTGGCCGCAGTCATCTTCAGTGCTGTGAGGCTGCTTGCTTCATCGCCCAGTTCCAGCACCTGTCCGCTGACGCGCAGCGTTTGGCCAACCGCGAAGCGAATGGCATCGTCCGGCGCCTGCACAAACAGGCCGTCGGAGGTGTTGGCGTCGCCGTCATCGTTGCTGGCCATCGACTGCACAAAAAAACCGCCAAGGCTGGGCTCGAACGCGGTAGTGACCACGCCGTCGATGACCACGGTTTGCCCGAGCAAGGGGCTGACTGAGCCGCTGCCCTGCACCGCGCCGATCGGCAATACCTTGCTGCCGGTTTCGCCGCTACAGCCAGCCAATACAGCGACAAGGCACAACGCGCCCAACGGGCACAGACCACGAAACGGCAACGCCATGACTCACTCCCGAGGTGCTGAACGAAGACGCCGCCCGAACGGACATGGCGATTGGCCATCCCGCATCATGAAACGTTTTCACGCCATGCCGTTTCCCTCACCCCTGCCCTCTCCCGGGGGGAGAGGGGGACAAGGAAACGCTTCGCGTTGTGTCACGTCAAGGCGGCGTAGATGCGCACTGGGCGCAGCTTACCGCAAGTCGTCGATTGTCGGGATGACGCCGGGAGCCTGTCGGACGTGACTCATCGTAGTGAGAGAAAACCGGGCTCTCGACCGCTGCGCGGCTCGATCGGACAGTTGCTTCGTAACAGCGCATCGCTGCGCGACCTACGGCTTCGCTTCGCTCGGTCGCCCACAGGGTGGGCTCCTACAAAAAAAGCGTTGTACACATCTGTAGGAGCCCACCCTGTGGGCGACCAAACGCCGCAGTGAGCGATGACGCGACATGGTGGCTGCGCCGCGCGGTTCCGCCGACCGCAAGATTTGGCTTGAACGGAAAACCTATCCAAATTCAGCTTTTCCGCTGACTATCAGCGTCAAGTCCGGGTACCTCTCAAAACTTCGGCTTGTCTGCCGCTGAGTTATAGCGGGTCACCGAGTCGACAATGATGCCGCGTGCTTCCTCGGCGCCGCCCCAGCCATCGAGCTTCACCCACTTGCCCTTTTCCAGATCCTTGTAATGCTCGAAAAAGTGGCCGATGCGCTCCAGCCAGTGCGGTGACACCTGGCCAATGTCATGGATGTGCGAATAGCCGGCGAACACCTTGTCGTCCGGTACCGCGAGAATCTTCTCGTCGCTACCGGCCTCGTCGGTCATGCGCAGCACGCCGACCGGGCGGCAGCGGATCACCGAACCCGGAATCAACGGCAGCGGCAGGATCACCAGCACATCGGCGGGATCGCCATCGCCACACAGGGTGTGCGGGATATAGCCGTAGTTGCACGGATAACGCATCGGCGTGGACAGGATGCGATCGACGAAGATCGCGCCGGTTTCCTTGTCCACCTCGTACTTGACCGGCTCGGCATCCTTGGGGATTTCGATGACGACATTGATCTGGTTTGGCAAATCCTTGCCGGAAGGGACGAGGTCGAGGCCCATGGCTGCTCCTGGATTTCGGGTTGCTGGTGGGGGATTCAGGGGCCACAGGATACGCCAACAACTGCTGCGGCGCAGCAATCGGGCTGCCCGCAGCAAAAAACGAAGCCCCGCATTGAGCGGGGCTTCGTCGTTACCGCTATCGCAAACCGCTTACAGCAGTGGCACCAGCAGCAGCGCCACGATGTTGATGATCTTGATCAGCGGGTTGACGGCCGGGCCGGCGGTATCTTTGTACGGGTCGCCCACGGTGTCGCCGGTGACGGCGGCCTTGTGCGCTTCCGAACCCTTGCCGCCGTGATGGCCATCCTCGATGTACTTCTTGGCGTTATCCCAGGCGCCACCGCCGGTGGTCATCGAAATCGCCACGAACAGGCCGGTGACGATGGTGCCGATCAGCAGGCCACCCAGCGCTTCCTTGCCCAGTATCAGGCCGACTGCCACCGGCACTGCGACCGGCAGCAACGAGGGCACTACCATTTCCTTGATCGCCGCCTTGGTCAGCATGTCCACCGCACGCGAATAATCGGGCTTGGCGGTGCCGGCCATGATGCCGGGGATTTCCTTGAACTGGCGACGCACTTCCACCACCACCGACGCGGCAGCGCGGCCAACGGCTTCCATCGCCATCGCGCCGAACAGGAACGGCACCAGGCCGCCGATCAGCAGGCCGATGATGACCATGTGGTCGGACAGGTCAAAGCGCAACGCTTCGTAGGTCGCTCCAAGCAATGCCGCTTTTGCTTCACCGGCGGCATTGAGGTTGTGGGTGTAATCGGCAAACAGCACCAGCGCGGCGAGGCCGGCCGAGCCGATCGCATAGCCCTTGGTTACCGCCTTGGTGGTGTTGCCAACGGCGTCGAGCGGATCGGTGACCGCACGCACTTCCGGCGGCAGTTCCGCCATCTCGGCGATGCCACCGGCGTTGTCGGTGATCGGGCCGTAGGCATCCAGCGCCACAATCATGCCGGCCATCGACAGCATCGCGGTGGCGGCGATGGCGATGCCGTACAGGCCCGCCAGTTCGTGGCAACCCCAGATCGCCGCGCATACCGCCAGCACCGGTGCTGCCGTGGACTTCATCGATACGCCGAGGCCGGCGATGATGTTGGTGCCGTGGCCGGTGGTGCTGGCCTGCGCGCTGTGCTGCACCGGCTTGAATTGGGTGCCGGTGTAGTACTCGGTGATCCAGACGATGGCGCCGGTCAGTACCAGGCCGATCAACGAGCAGTAGAACAGGTTGAGCGCGCCCAACGGCGAATCACCCATCAGCAGGTTGGTGATCGGGTAGAACGCGACAGCGGCCAGCACCGCCGACACGATCACGCCCTTGTACAGCGCGCCCATGATCGAGCCGCCTTCCTTCACCTTCACAAAGAAGGTGCCGATGATCGAGGCGATGATCGACACACCGCCCAGCACCAGCGGATACAGCACGCCGTTGGCACCGACATCACTCACCATCAACAGGCCCAGCAGCATGGTGGCAATCACCGTCACCGCATAGGTTTCGAACAGATCGGCGGCCATGCCGGCGCAGTCACCGACGTTGTCGCCGACGTTATCGGCAATCACCGCCGGGTTGCGCGGGTCATCTTCAGGAATGCCAGCTTCCACCTTGCCCACCAGATCGGCGCCGACATCAGCACCCTTGGTGAAGATGCCGCCGCCCAGACGCGCGAAGATCGAGATCAACGATGAGCCGAACGCCAGGCCGACCAATGCGTGCAGCGCTTCTTCGCCGCCGTGGCCCATCTTGATCAGTGCCAGGTAATAACCCGCCACGCCGACCAGGCCCAGGCCGACCACCAGCATGCCGGTGATAGCACCACCGCGGAATGCCACGTCCATCGCCGGGCCAATGCCCCGGCGCGCCGCTTCGGCGGTACGTACATTGGCCTGCACCGACACGTTCATGCCGATATAGCCAGCGGCGCCGGACAGCACCGCACCAATCAGGAAGCCGATCGCGGTCAGCGAACCCAGAAACCAGAAGATCAGCGCAAACAGCACCGCACCGGCCACCGCAATGGTGGTGTATTGGCGGTTGAGGTAGGCGCGCGCGCCCACCTGGATGGCCGCCGCGATTTCCTGCATGCGCTCATTGCCCGCCGGCTGCGCCATGATCCAACGCGCCGACACGATGCCGTAAATAATGGCCAAGGCCGCACAGGCCAGTGCCAGTTCCAAACCGTATTGCTGCAACATGTACCTCTCCCCAGATTGGTGGGCACGTTGAAAACCTGTTGCGCGACCCGATTGCTGCGTTGCGCGGTGCTCGGAATCCGCATGTACCGGTATGTACACTGCGGTTCCTGCGCTCCGTGCGCCTTGCACTCGGGCCGCTCACGACGGTTTTCTCGGCACCCTGATGTTGACCCTGCGGCTTCAGCCGACGCCGGAGTATCGCAAATCTTTGCCCCCGGCGGAAATCGGGTTTTCCCAACGTACGCGCGATGAAGAGATTGGCGAGTGTCGGGGACTACGACGCGGGCGCGACGGGACATGGCCGGGGAAAGGGGAGGCGGCGGGTTTGAGCAGGCATGCAGTGACGCCTATTCTTCGGGGAACTCGGTGAGCAAGCGTTCCAGCGTTGTCAGGAGATCCGGCGCTTTGGCATCGGCCGCTTCATAAACGATTCTGTGGTCCAGAACGGCGTAGCCGTGCGCAAGTACGTTTCGAAATCCCACGATAAGGTCACCGTCCTGGATGCGTTTGAACAGATCAGGATCGAGCTTGCGAATTTGGCCAAGCGCGTCGCCGGCGATCTCGAGTTGGCGTTCAACCGCCGACTGGCAGTACTCGTCGTCAAGATAGGTTTCCAGCGAGCAGCCTTGCAGGAAACGCGGCAGCTTGCGCAGCGCGTTTATGGCAAGGTCCAGATAGACGTCAGGCCGCCGCTGCATAGACGGGCACTTTGGTTCGCTCGATGATGCGCTTGAGCCGGGTATCGTCCATGGCGTCCAGTACAACAATATCCACCGGCCGGTCCAGGATGGCCTCGAGCTTGGCCTTGAAATCGAAGTAACGGCGCAAGGCGCTGCCGGGTAACTGCGGGTCGAAGTCGACGACTACATCCACGTCGCTGCGCGTTTCGTCGTAGTCGTCGCGCAGAATGGAGCCAAAAACATCCAGCCGACGCACGCCATGTTGCCGGCACAGGGCGGCGATCAGTTCGCGGCGGTCCTCGATGAGCGGGTTCATGGCGTCCCTTGGCTGCCAGCCGTGAAGCGTGTGGAATAGGGCGCTTTCGTCGTTTCGCAGGCCATCGTTTTTCCAGCGGATGGTTGGCGGGTACCTGTGGCTCACAGCCGGTATTGGGCAAGAGCCTCCGGTCGGATGACAAGCTTGCCCGGAACGACGGGGTAAGGTTGCGCCTTATTGTACCAGCCGAACACGCGCGTCCATATCCACTTCGGAGCGCTGGCAGCCTGACGCGAATGGCGAGTTCGACAGCGGTTGTCGCCCGCCCTGTGGGCGACCAGCGAAGCGTTGGGGCGAAGCTCCGCGAAGCGCTGCGCGCGAGCCATGGCGCAACTGGCCCGCGATACTGGTTTGTCGCGCGAGGCGTTGTATCGGGCGCTGTCTGAAGACGGCAACCCGACCCTCGCCACCCTGCTCAAGGTCGGCAAGGCGCTGGGTATTCGCTTGACCGTGGCGCCGGTTTGAATATCACAGGTTCCCAAGGTCGCTGCAGCTTGCCGCAGCAGGCTCTGTGGGCGACCTGCCTACCGGCAGGCTGGCCCGTATTGCACGCCCCGACAAAAACCATGCACGGACAGGGCCGGTGTCGAGTGCCTATGTTGGCTAGCGCACCGACACGACACGAGTAATGCGCGACGCTCAGAGCGCTGCCTCTGTCTCGCCGTCGGAGTGCAGCCGGAATTATCGGCGTCCCTGTTTGTGCGACTATCGCCACAACGCGTCCGCGTTGCGTCGCTCGCCGTATCGGAATCATTAATGCCCACCCCCACAAATGACGCTGTCCTGAGCGGCGATGCCGAACAGGCTCGCGGCCTCGCTGAGCAGCAGCGGCAAACGGCACTGCTGAAAACCGGTGCGTTGCAGAATGCGATTCTGACCAGCCCCAATTTTTCGATCATCGCCACCGACGAGAAGGGCATCATCCAGCTGTTCAATGTCGGCGCCGAGTGCATGCTCGGCTATGCCGCGGTCGATGTGGTCAACCGCTGCACGCCGAGCGATCTGCATGATGCCGAGGAAGTGAAGGCGCGCGCGCAGGCGCTGAGCCAGGAGCTGGAGACACCGATCACCGCAGGTTTCGAGGCGCTGGCGTTCAAGGCCTCGCGCGGGATCGAGGACATCTACGAGTTGACCTATATTTGCAAGGACGCCAGCCGTTTTCCGGCGATTGTCTCGATTACCGCGCTGCGCGATGACTACGACACCATCATCGGCTACCTGCTGATCGGCACCGACAATTCGGTGCGCAAGCAGGTCGAGCTCGATCTCAACGCCGCGATGGCGGCGGCGGAGAAGGCCAATCTGGCGAAATCCGATTTTCTGTCCAGCATGAGCCATGAGTTGCGCACGCCGCTCAGCGCCATCCTCGGATTTGCGCAACTGCTGGAATCGGGCACGCCGCAGCCAACCCCGGCGCAGCGGCGCAGCATCGATCAGATCCTCCAGGCCGGCTGGTACCTGCTGGATTTGATCAACGAGGTGCTCGATCTGGCGATGATCGAATCGGGCAAGCTGTCGCTATCGCTGGAGCCGTTGGCGCTGGCCGAGGTGATGCACGAATGCCGGGCGATGATCGAACCGCAGGCGCAGCAGCGCGAGATCCGTGTCAGCTTTCCGCAACTCGATGCCCCGTACTTTGTCAAAGGCGACCGCACCCGGGTAAAGCAGGTACTGATCAATCTGCTGTCCAATGCGATCAAATACAACCGTCATGGCGGCTCGGTCGTGGTGGAGTGTGTTGCAATCGGCAGCGATCGCCTGCGCATCCGCGTCACCGACACCGGCGATGGTCTGAACCCCGAGCAGATGCAACACCTGTTTCAACCTTTCAACCGGCTGGGCCAGGAGGCCACCACCGAGCAAGGCACCGGCATCGGCCTGGTGGTGTGCAAGCGCTTGGTCGAATGGATGGGCGGCGTTATCGGTGTCGAAAGCACGCCCGGCACCGGCAGTGTGTTCTGGATCGAGTTGACGCGCACTGCAGCGTTGCAGCCGCGAAGCGATAGTGCTCTGCCGGTGTTAGACCTCGCCGCTGTCAACGATGCCAACCGCAATGGTCGCACGCTGTTGTATGTGGAAGATAATCCGGCCAACCTGATGCTGGTCGAGGACTTGATTGCGCGGCGACCGGACATCCGGCTTTTGAGCGCACGCGACGCCACCAGCGGCATCGAAATCGCGCGCGCCGCCATTCCCGATGTGATCCTGATGGACATCAACCTGCCGGGTATCAGCGGCATCCAGGCATTACGCATCCTCCGCGAAGACCCTCTGACCGCGCATATCCCGGTGCTGGCGCTGAGTGCCAATGCGATGCCGAGGGATATCGAAAAAGGCGTGCAGGCCGGTTTCTTCCGTTACCTCACCAAGCCGATCAAGGTCCTGGAGTTCATGAAAACCCTGGATGCCACGCTGAAATACGCCGAGTCCCAACGTGATCGCAGCGACGCGGATCACCACGCATGAGGCTCCCGGAAACCGAGATTCTCACCGCCCGGATTCTGATCGTTGATGACCAGCCGGCCAATATCGCGCTGCTGGAGCAGTTGCTGGCCGATGCCGGATACACCCAGATACGCTCGACGACAAACCCGCTGGAGGTGTGTACCCTGCATCGCCACCACCATTACGACTTGATCCTGCTCGACCTGCAGATGCCGGGCATGGACGGCTTTCAGGTGATGGAAGGCCTGGCCACCAACATCGATGATGATTACCTGCCGGTGATCGTGCTCACCGCGCAACCCGGGCACAAGCTGCACGCCTTGCAGATGGGCGCCAAGGATTTCATCAGCAAGCCGTTTGATCTGGCCGAAGTCCGGACGCGCATCCGCAACATGCTCGAGGTGCGTCTGCTCTACCGCAAGCTTGATGAGTTCAACCAAAGTCTGGAACGCATCGTGGCCGAACGCACTGCCGAATTGCGCGAGAGCGAGGCGCGTTATCGCAGCCTGACCGAACTGGCCGCTGACTGGTATTGGGAGCAAGATGAGACCGGCCATTTCACCAAGGTAGCCGGGCCGGTGCTGGATATGCTCGGTATTCAGGTCGATTCACTGGCCGGAACCCGCAGCGATGCAACGGTATCGGGCTGGAATCCGGTCGAGCGCGCCTACCTGTTGGCCACCATCGCGGCGCGTGAGCCGTTTCTGGATTTTGTCCTCAGCCGGGTCAATAGCGATGGCTCGCAACAGACCTATCGGGTAAGTGGCGAGCCGATGTTCACCCAAGCCTGCCGCTTTATCGGCTATCGCGGCATCGGCGTTGAGGTTCCGGTGATGACATCGCCACCCGAGCGCCGGCCGTGATCGCCGCCGCACCGCATAGCCCGCAACACAATCGCCTGCTCGCCGCGATGCCGGCTGCGGACTTCGAGCGCCTTGCCGCGCATCTGGAACTGGTGCCACTGGCGCTGGGCAAGGTGCTCTATGAGCCTGGCGAACAATTGGCACATGCTTATTTTCCGACTACTGCCATCGCGTCACTGCACTACGTAATGGAATCGGGTGCATCGACCGAGATCGTCGGTGTCGGCAACGAAGGTTTTGTCGGTGTCGCCCTGATCATGGGCGGACAAACCACTTCCAGCGCCGCCATGGTGCAGGCGGCGGGCTACGCGTATCGGCTCGAACGGCGTCTGCTCAAGCAGGAGTTCGAGCGCAGTAGCTATCTGCAGCGCTTGCTGCTGCGCTACACCCAGGCATTGATCACGCAAATGGCGCAAAACGCGGTGTGCTATCGCCATCACTCGGTGGAGCAGCAATTGTGCCGCTGGCTGTTGCTCACTGTTGATCGCGCGCCCTCACGCGAGCTGGTGATGACCCAGGAGCTGATCGCCAGCATGCTCGGCGTGCGCCGTGAAAGCATTACCGAGGCCGCCGGCAATCTGCAGCAGGCCGGTTGCATCAGCTATCGGCGCGGGCACATCACCGTACTCGACCGCACCCAACTGGCGTTGCGCACGTGCGAGTGTTATGGCGTGGTCAGGACCGAGATGCAGCGCCTGCTGACGGATGTGCCATAGCCCGCAACGGCACCGAGTCCGGCCCGTGACGCCCGCCGCCGTCGGCAAAGGGCGGCAGGCAACGCTGAACAGATCGCGTTTTTCGTTGCCAGCGGCTGCTCGCATGCCTCCATCCGTGCGGCTGCATATGCGGCGCTGGCAAGCCATCGGGTGCGTCTCACGTGGTGAGACAGCCATCAGGCACGCTGGAGCCACCTTGGCGCACGGAGAAGCAGCATGGCAAGCAATCCCTGGGGCGAACGCGCGGCGCAGGTGGCAACCTTCCGGCGCGCCCTGCAAGCGCTGCGCGAACGCCTGCGTGCCACGCTCGCCGGTGGCACAGGCGATGCCGATACCTGCGAAGGCCTTTCCTCGGAAGAACTGCGGCAGCGCCATTTGCTGCTGTGGTCGTCGGCAAGCCAGCATCTGGTGGATGCCCTGCAAGCGCTCAACCGTGACGTGTGGGAGGCCGACGCGCCGGATGCCGCCGCCATCTACCGCGCCGCCGGCCGGGTCGAGGGCGTCATCGAGCGTTGGCTGCGCGGCTTCATCGAAGTGCGTGATGTCTACCCCGGAGCCGAAACGGCATCGGTTCGTGCCCAGTTGCTGGCGCTGTATCAGCACTCACTGGACGAACTGAGCGACTGGCTGGAGCAAATGGACGACACCCTGGAACACCCGCTTGCGCGCATCGCGCCGGATCGTCTCGCCGGCACCGATCCGGTGCATATCGAGTTGGAATGCCATTTGACGCTAACCGCGCCAGCGGAGTTGATCCAGCCTCTGCTGCCGCCACCGCGCCCGGATCACCGCAACGGCCTGTTATCGCTGGCCGCCGCCTTCGGCATCGGCTGGATGCTCGGCGATGACGATTGAGGCGCAGGCGCGCCGGGTCGATGCGGACAATGTGTAGCTTTAAAGGTACACTAGGCGCATGATCGAAGTGCGCAAGACGGCGGCGTTTGTCGATTGGCTGGAGGCATTGCGCGATGTGCGCGCCAAGCTGCGCATCGTCGCTCGCCTGCTGCGTGCCGAAGCGGGAAATCCGGGCGATGTGAAAGCGCTTGGCGGGGCGTATCGGAGATGCGGGTCGATGTCGGTGCCGGTTACCGCATTTACTTCACCCAACGCGGCACGACGCTGATTGTGTTGCTTTGTGGCGGCGACAAGTCGAGCCAGGCCGCCGACATTGCCCGTGCCAAACGGATGGCGAAAACGCTGGAGTAAACGATGGCCAAGATCAAAACCACCCGCTGGGATGCCGCCGAACACCTTGCTTGCGATGAGGACGTGCGCCTGTTTCTGGAGGCGTGCTTCGAGGAGGCGGGCGACGATGCGGCGTTCATTGCCCGCGCCTTTGGTGTGGTCGCGCGTGCGCGCGGCATGGCGCAACTGGCTCGCGACACCGGCCTGTCGCGCGAGGCGTTGTATCGGGCGCTGTCCGAAGACGGCAATCCCACCCTCGCCACCCTGCTCAAGGTCGGCAAGGCGCTGGGCGTCCGCTTGACCGTGGCACCGGTTTGAAAGCGGTCGCTTGCTGCACTCGGGTATAGTCGTCGCAGGCGCCATTGCAGTACTCCTTGTATCGCATCGAGAAGGCGTAAACTGGAAGTGATTACGTGTAGTCACCATGTCGAATCGCAGGAACCCGCCATGAACAACAACGTAAAGCACGATGCGGAACAACTGGTGCGCGATCTGTCCGAGCACGCCAGTTGGGATGATCTGATGTACGAAATCTATGTGCGGCAACAGATCGAGAGAGGTTTGCAGGCGGCCGATGCGGGCCGCGTGGTGTCGCACGAGGAAGTCAAGCGGCGATTTGCGCTCAGGCCGTGAGGCTGGTTTGGTCCGAGCCGGCGGTCGCCGCGTTAGCCGCCATTCGCGACTACATCGGCCGCGACAATCCGTTTTACGCCGGCGTGTTCGTCGAGCGCCTGATTCTCACGGCAGAGTCGTTGCGCGAGTTGCCCGCGCGCGGGCGCATGGTGCCGGAATCGACACGCGAGGATGTGCGTGAACTGTTGTTCCAGCGTTATCGCATCATCTACCGTTTGCGCACCGACGGGGTGGAAATCCTCGCCATTGTGCATGGCGCGCGTGACCTGACCAATGTCCCGCGTCCGCCGTGGGATGCGGGCTGAGGTGCTTGCGAAGAGTACTTGGCGACCATCGCGAATCAAGGGTCGCATGCCACAAGCAAGCAGAGGCACCCGGCATGGCGGTGCAGTCGCGCACAGGGTGCGCTCCCACAACGAAGCGATGATCTACGCCTGTAGGAGCTCACCCTGTGGGCGACCGTAATTTTCCAGCCGGAGCGCACGCTGGTCGAGCGAAGCGAAGGCTCGCCTGAAGCCCGCCCAGAGCTAATCTCGGGCAGGCTCTGCGATCGACGCGGTTACTTCAGCGCATACGGCGGCAGCTTCTTGGCCACCGCCACGTTTTTCAGCCGCACGTAGACCGGCAATCCGTCCTTGCCGTATGGCGGCGGCGCTTCGCCGGCGATCAACGGTTGCAGGTAGCGACGGCAGGCGGCAGTGATGCCAAAGCCGTCCTTGCGGATGAAGCTCTTGGGCATGGTTTTTTCGTGGTTGGCGACCTTGTCCAGCGGCGCGGCTTCGATCTTCCAGCGATACGGTGCATCGTTGCTGCGCACAATCACCGGCATCACCGCGTTGCGCCCGGCCAGCGCGTATTCCACCGCCGCCTTGCCCACCGCCAGCGCCTGCGCGTAATCGGTGGCCGAGGCCAGGTGCCGCGCCGAGCGTTGCAGGTAATCGGGCACGGCCCAATGCACTTTCATGCCGAGCTTGTCTTTCACGGTGGCGGCCAGCGCCGGGCCGACGCCGCCAAGCTGGCTGTGGCCGAAGGCATCCTTGCCGCCGGCTTCGGCGACGAAACGGCCGCTGCCATCGCGCAGCCCTTCGGACACCACCACCACGCAATAGCCGACCTTGGCCACGACCGCTTTCACCTGCGCCAGGAAGCGTGCCTCGTCGTACGCCACTTCCGGGAACAGAATGATGTGCGGCGGCGCGTTGGTGCTGCCATCACCGGCCAGGCCACCGGCAGCGGCCAGCCAGCCGGCATGGCGGCCCATCACTTCGTAGACGAATACCTTGGTCGAGGTTTCCGCCATGGCCGCGACATCGAGGCTGGCTTCCAGCACCGAAACCGCAGTGTATTTTGCTGCCGACCCAAAGCCCGGGCAGCAGTCGGTCACCGCCAGATCGTTATCGACGGTCTTGGGCACGCCGACGCAGATCAACGGGTAGCCGAACTCCTTGGCAATACGCGACACCTTGGCCGAGGTGTCGGCCGAATCGTTGCCGCCGTTGTAGAGAAAATAACGCACGTTGTGCGCGGCCAATACCTCGATCAAACGCTGGTAGTGCGCGTGATCGGCGTCCACCGATTTGAGCTTGAAGCGGCACGAGCCGAACGCGCCGCCCGGGGTGTGCGCCAGTGCGCGGATCGCCGAAATCGGCTCCTTGCTGGTATCGATCAGGTCTTCATTGAGTGCGCCGAGAATGCCATTGCGTGCTGCCAGCACCTTGACCTTGTGTGCGCGCGCGGTCTGGATTACTGCGCTGGCGCTGGCATTGATGACGGCGGTGACGCCGCCGGATTGGGCATACAGCAGGGTTTGCGCGCTCATGGGGCACCTTTGTTTGACTTGATGGGGGGCTGCGGTTAGCGTTTCATACAATTTGCACGATATTTGTTCGCCAGTTTAGCGGTATCCGGCGGCAGAACGAATCCGTGCCACGGTTTGATCTAAGGAACTCGCGCATGCGACTGGTACTTCTCGGCGCCCCCGGTTCGGGCAAGGGCACGCAGGCCACCCGGCTGCGCGATCATTTCAAGGTGCCGCACATTTCCACCGGCGACTTGCTGCGGGCGGCGGTTGCTGCCGGCACCCCGCTGGGTCTCAAGGCCAAGGCGGTGATGGACGCGGGCTGTCTGGTGTCCGATGACATTGTGCTGAGCATGCTCGAAGAGCGCCTGCACCACCCGGATGCCGACAATGGTTTCATCCTCGATGGCTACCCGCGCAATCTGGCGCAGGCCAGCGCACTCGATGCCTTGCTGGCGCGGCTGGAGCAGCCGATGGATGTGGCGGTGCAGATCGATGTCAACCCGGAATTGCTGGTCGAGCGTATCGCCGGGCGCGCCAAGCTGGAAGGCCGCGCCGACGACAGTCCCGATGCGGTGCGCCATCGCTTGCATGTGTATGCCGATCAAACCGCGCCAGTGGTGGACTATTACCGCGAGCTTGGCCGCCTGCGCTGCGTTGACGGTGTCGGTTCGATGGACGAGGTTCTGGCGCGCATTCTCGCCGCCATCGCTGCCGCCAAGTGAGGGCCCGCAGGGGCACGTATGCACGGCGCGCGCGGTGCTTGCGCCCGCAATGAACGCGCTGCTGTCCCGGCTGATTGCGATTTGCCGCTTGCGCCTCGGCCCGCAAGACATGGTCTATGCGCCGGCCACCGCCAAAGCCTTGGTCGTCACCGTGCTGATGCTGGAAGTGGTGTTGTCGCAGCTGCTGGATGTGCCCGACGGTTTGTTGTTGCCGCGCACCGTGTTGAGCGCGCTGATGCTGGTGGGGGCGCCGTGGTTGCTGCTGCATCTGCGCGCACGCTCGGGGCGCCTGGTGCAAACCCTGATCGCGCTGGCTGGCACCAGCCTGCTGTTTACTCTCGCACTGCTGCCGCTGTTGCTGATCAGTGCTGCCGGCAGCGTCGATCCGGCTGCGCCAGCGCCGTTGGTCAGTGCCGCCGTATTGTTGCTGGTGGTGTGGAAGTTGATGGTCAATGGCCACATCCTGCGTTTCGCGCTGGACTGGCCGCCACTCGCCGCCGCCTTGCTGGCGCTGGGCCTGTTTCTGGTCGAGCTGGGCCTGGATCAGTGGTTGCAAGGCAGTGTTGCCCCATAGCGCACAAGCTGCGTTCTACAATGGGGTTATGAAACTCCACATCCTCGGTATTTGCGGCACCTTCATGGGCGGCGTCGCCGCGCTGGCGCGTGAACTTGGCCATGACGTCAGCGGCAGCGATGCCAATGTCTATCCGCCGATGTCCAGCCAGCTCGAAGCGCTTGGCATTGCGCTCACCCAGGGCTATGCGCCCGAAGACATTCCCGCCGATGCCGATGTGATCGTGGTCGGCAACGCGTTGTCGCGGGGCAATCCGAGCGTGGAAGCGGTGCTCAATGCTGGCCGTGCCTACACCTCCGGCGCGCAATGGTTGGCCGAAAACGTGCTGCCGGGGCGGCGTACGCTGGCGGTGGCCGGTACCCACGGCAAAACCACCACCAGCAGCCTGCTTGCCTACATCCTCGAACGCGCTGGCCGCGATCCGGGCTTTCTGATCGGCGGAGTGCCGGAGAACTTCGGCGTGTCGGCGCGCATCGGCGGCGCTGGCGCGCCTCCCTCATCCGGCGCTGCGGGCCACCTTCCCCCGGAGGGGGAAGGAATCAAGCTTCGGCCGCTGGCCGCAACGCATTGTGTGGGCCGCGAGTTCGTGGTGGAAGCCGACGAATACGACACCGCGTTTTTCGACAAGCGCTCCAAGTTTGTGCATTACCGGCCGTGGTTGGCGATCCTCAGCAATCTGGAATACGACCACGCCGACATTTTCCCCGATGTGGCCGCGATCCAGCGCCAGTTCCATCATCTGCTGCGGATCGTGCCCGGCAACGGCCGGCTGATCGTCAATGCCGATGATGACAATCTGGCGCAGGTGCTGGCGATGGGCTGCTGGAGCCCGGTGGAAACGTTTGGCGAGCGCGCCGACGCCGATTGGCGCGCGCAGCTCAACGCGCCCGATGGCTCAGTCTTCACCGTGCTGCACCGCGGTGAAGCCGTTGCCACGGCGCGTTGGTCGTTGCTTGGCCGGCACAACGTGATGAACGCGCTGGCGGCGATTGCCGCCGCACACGCGGTGGGCGTGCCGGTGGCGGATGCCGTCGAAGCACTCGCCGGGTTTCGCAGCGTCAAGCGCCGGCTGCAAGTGATTGGCTGCACGCGCGACATCACCGTTTACGACGATTTTGCCCATCACCCCACCGCCATCGCCACCACCCTGGCCGGGCTGCGCGCCAATGTCGGCAGCGCCCGTATCGTGGTGGCGATGGAGCCGCGCAGCAACTCGATGCGCCTCGGCGTACACGCCGCGCAACTGGCGCCGTCGCTGGCGGATGCCGATGCGGTGGTATTCCTGCATCGGCCGGGCTTGCCGTGGGATGCGCACGCGGTAATCGACGCCCTGCACGGCCGTGCCCGCAGCGCGCCCGATAGCGATGCCCTGCTCGCCGAACTGCACACGCTTGCGCAGCCCGGCGACCACGTGGTGTTCATGTCCAACGGCGGCTTTGACGGCGCGCCGCAGCGGTTTTTCGACAGCCTGTGAGCGGGAGTGCAGCCCGATGAACGAGGTGGTTTACACGGCGTCCAGCGGCTTGTGCAGGATTCGAAAGCCGGTGCGCGCCTGATAGCCAAGGTGGTGATAGAAGCCGCGTGCGCTGTCATTTTCGGTACCAACTTGCAAAGCCACATGCACGCAGCCGTGGGCGATGAATGCGCGTTCGGCGGTGTCCAGCAACAGGCGGCCGGCACCGCTACCGCGTTGTTCGGGCGCAAGCCACAACTCGTCAATCTCGGCGCACAGACCGCCGAATTCGATGCTGAACACATACATTGCGATCAGGTACCCGCAGTTTTCATCGTCGCCCCGAGCGATCCAGATCGCACCATGCGCTGGCGCGCACAATAGCTGCACAAGCGTCGCTTCGACGCGCGTGGCGGCAAAACCTTCGATGCCCTCGAAGCGCCAGTAGCTTTCCACCATGGCAGCCACTGCCGTCGCATCGGCGGGAGTGGCGGAGCGGATGCTGATTGGATCGGGCGGCATGATCGACCTCGGCCGAAGATTGGTGGATCATTCAAGCACTTTCGGAGCAGGACAGCACCATGCCCAACGACAGCATCCTCACCGTCGCCGTGGCCCAGATCGCGCCGGTCTGGCTTGATCGCGACGCCACCGTGCAGCGCTGTGCGTTTCGGTGATGCCGGCTGAAGGGCGCGGTGCGCAGCCGCAGTGCCCTCTATGGATCAAGGTTTTGGGCGAATTGTTTGAGGGGTGACCTCCGGCACATGCGGCTGTTGTTCTGGTGTTATACATTACCAGCACACCAACCCACGGAGGCTCCCATGAACACCAACACCAACACCAACACCAACAACACAAGCGCTAACGTCACCCACCTCATCGAGCGCCGCCAGAGCGAGCGTCAGGCGCAATCCGGCAGCGACCGCCTGAGCGCACAGTACCGCGAGCGTGACTTCGGCATCGGCTACGGCGCCAGCAGCGGCTATGTCCGTAACCGCTCCTACACCAGTGCCAGCAACCGCCCGTTGTTCCGCGTTGCCTGATCGCAGCGGCTATTGATAACCGCGCGCCTGTAGCGCGAACAAATGCGCGTAGTGGCCGGCGCGTTCCAGCAGTTCAGCGTGGCTGCCGTGTTCGATGATGCGGCCATCCTGAATCACGATGATCTGGTCGGCCATGCGCACCGTCGAAAAACGGTGCGAGATCAGGATCACGATGCGGTTGCGGCTCAACCCGCGAAAGTGTTCGAACACGTTGGCCTCGGCCTCGGCATCCATCGCGGCGGTCGGCTCATCGAGCACCAGAATGTCGGCCTGCGAGCGCATGAAGGCACGCGCCAGCGCGATTTTCTGCCACTGTCCGCCGGACAGTTCGCGGCCATCGCGAAACCACTTGCCGAGTTGGGTATCGAAGCCGGCCGGCAGCGCATCAATGAACGCACTGGCCATGCCCTTGTCGCTGGCTTCGCGCCAACGCGCGGTGTCCTCGAAGTGGTCAACATCGCCAGCGCCGATGTTCTCGCCCACACGCATCTGGTTGCGCGCGAAGTCCTGAAAGATCACGCCGATGCGGCGGCGCAAGGCGTCCTCGTCCCATGCGTCCAGATCGCGGCCATCGAGCACGATGCGGCCGGAGTCGGGTGCATACAGCCGCGTCAGCAGCTTGATCAGGGTGGTTTTGCCCGAACCGTTCTGGCCAACCAGCGCCAGCGATTGTCCGGGGCGGATGTGCAGGTTGATGTCGTGCAGCGCCGGTGTTTCGGCGCCCGGATAGGTGAAGCTGACGTGCTCGAAGCGGATACCGTCGCTGGAGTCCGGGCCATGCACCGCGCTGCCGCCGCTGGCGCGTACCGGCGTTTCCAGATACTCGTACAGGGTGGACAGGTACAGGTTGTCCTCGTACATGCCGCCAATTGACGACAGGATCGCCGACACCGCCGACTGCCCCTGCCGAAACAGCATCAAATACATGGTCATCTGGCCCAGGCTGATCCGCCCCAGCACCGTGCTCACCGCGATCCACGCATAAGCAGCGTACAGCGCAAGCGTGCCGATCAGGCCAAGGCCGAGCCCCCAACTGTCACGGCGCAGCGTGAGCGCGCGATCAGCGCCATACAGCCGATGAAAAATGCTGCGATAGCGCTCCAGCAACAGCGGGCCGAGCCCGAACAGCTTGACCTCTTTGGCATGGTCTTCGCGCGCGATCACGGTCTCCAGATACAACTGCATCCGGGTCTCGGGTGAGCGCCAGCGAAACAGCCGGAATGCATCGCCGGAAAACTTGGTTTCGGCGAAAAAGGCGGGCAGGCCGGCCAGCACCAGCACCACCATCGCCCAAGGCGAAAACTGCACCAGCAGCAGCGCATAGCTCACCAGCGAAATCAGGTTTTGCGCCAGCCCGAAGCTGCGGTTGACCAGCGACAACGGCCGGCTGGAGGCTTCACGCCGCGCTCGCGTCAGCTTGTCGTAGAACTCCGAGTCCTCGAATTGCGCCAGGTCGAGTGTCAGCGCCTTCTCCAGGATCATCTCGTTTACCCGCTGCCCGAGCTGCGCCCGCAACAGCGATTGGCAAAATCCGATGCCCCGCTGCGCACCGGCCATCGCCGCCACCAGGCCGCCTTCCAGCGCGACCAGCCACAATACCGGCGCCAGCGGCGCATCGCCGCCAGCGCGCACGGTTTGCGCCGCAGCCACCACCGCGTCCACGATCTGCGCGCCAACCCAGGCGATACCTGCCGGCAGCAATCCCGCAATCAAGGTCAGCAATCCCAATGCGAAGGTCAGCGCATGGCTGGTACTCCATACCAGTTGCAGCGCACGCGCACTGAAGCGGAACGCGGCAAGAATGCCGCGTGCGATGTCGCTGTCGTTGCCGGCAGTGGCGGCGTGTGGGTGCATGGCAATAAACCGGTCGGCACGTTGTGGCGGAGCCACTCTATATGGGGCGCACGCCGCCGCGAAGCAACTCAGGGCAGGATGTCGTCCCATGGATTGATCAGCGGTACCGGTAACGCGCCAAAGTCACGGGTGTTGCGGCTTGCAAGTCGGCCCTGATTGATGATCGCGATAGCCGCGATCATTCCATCCGGGGCACTGAGCGCCCTGCCGGCTTGGTGTGCCGCGCCCATCAGGTCGCCGTAAATCAGCGCCGCCTGTTCGGTAAAGGCAAAAATCCTTCCGGCAAATCGACTGCGCCAGGCATCCAGTCCGCGCTGTAAAAGCAGCGAGCGCTCGTCGGGGCGAATCTTTGCGATGCCGAATGCGATCTCGGCGATAGTGACGGTTGGAATGGCCAGCGAGTCGTCATGTACCGCAAGCCAGTTCATGACGGCGGCGTCAGGTGCCTTGCGCAGGGTTTCCGAAATGACATTGGTATCGAGAAAGATCAAAGAATCGCCCCGGCGTGCGGTTCACGGCTGGCTTGGATCAGTTGCTCAAGATCCACGTCGGTTGCGAACTGGCGATTGAGCTCTTGATAAAACTCAGCAGCCGGTGCGCGGCCGGTCTGATGCGCCGAATATTCTTCAAGCGCGCGTTCGACTACTTCGGCGACCGTTCGGCGCTCTCGCTTGGCAAGGCTGTGAGCAAGTTCGCGCGCGCGCGCGCTACGGACGGACAATTGCGGCTCGGGCATGGGAATTGGCCTCGGGTGCTGGAACGCGTGCAATCATAGGAACTTGCCATCCAGATGGCAAGTGATGGCAAAGCAGACCCGATGCGGCGAATCCGCAGTTGCAGCTTGTCGCGGCGCCCGGTGATGCCTGGGTTATGCTTCGATCCTCCATCTCACCAAGGCCACGCCATGACTTTCGGAAACGATCTGACGGTGAAGCGGGCGGGCTGCGGGCCCCAGTGTGCGCTGTTCGCGCTGTTGCTCACGGCTTGGGCAGGCCAGATCATTGCGGCGCCCACGGCGCCGACCCCGGAAGCATTGGCGCTGATCGAGACCCTGGGTTTGCCGGCTAGCCCGATCGCCGTGCGCGATGTGCCGGGCTGGAAGGCGCCCACGCAGATTGCGGTGGCTTACGCGGACGCCGCACGCTTGACGCAGTTGCAGGCAGCGGTGCCCGAGGTGCGTTTGCGCGCGCTTGATCGGGGCGCGCCGTTGGCAGCACAACTTGCCGACGTGCAGGCGGTAGTCGGTGTGTGCAGCGCCGAGGTGCTGGCGGCAGCGAAACAATTGCACTGGATCCAGTTGCTTTCGGTTGGCGCAGAACGGTGTGTGGCGGTGCCTGGCATCGGCGAGCGCGGCATCGTGTTGAGCAACATGCAACGCACCAGCGCGGTGCCAATAGCCGAACATGCGATCGCAATGATGATGGCGCTGGGCCGTGGCTTGCCGTACTACGGCCGCACCCAGCAGGCGCGCGAATGGCGCGGTGATGCAGACGATGAACCGGCGATGCGCGAAGCATCCGGCCGCACTATGCTGGTGGTGGGTCTGGGTGGCATCGGCACCGAAGTGGCGCGCCGTGCGCACGGGCTGGGCATGCGCGTGATCGCCACCCGCAATTCCAGCCGTGAGGGCCCCGACTTCGTTGCAAGAGTGGGCTTGTCCGACGAATTGCTCACCCTGGCAGCGCAGGCGGATGTGGTGGTCAATGCGACGCCGCTGACACCGGAAACCACGGGGCTGTTTGATCGTGCGTTCTTCGCCGCGATCAAGCCCGGCGCCTACTTCATCAATGTCGGGCGCGGTCGCAGCGTGGTCACCGACGACCTGGTCGCGGCGTTGCGCTCGGGCCGGGTGGCGGGTGCTGGGCTTGATGTCACCGAACCCGAGCCGCTACCCAAGTCGCACGCGCTGTGGTTACAACCCAACGTGATCATCACCCCGCACGTAGCGGCCAGTTCGGATGCACAAGGTGAACGCTACTGGATTGTGGTTGTCGAAAACCTGCGCCGCTATGTCGCCGGTGAGCCACTGCTGAACGTGGTCGACATCCAGCGCGGCTATTGAGCGCACGGATGAGTACCGCGCCGGCAGTGCCCGACCAACCCAGCGTGTTGCAGCAGTTGTTCGCGGTGCGCCGCGACGAGTGGCAGGTGCTGGGTCTGGCGCTGCTGTACTTTCTGCTGTTGATGGCCGGGTACTTCATCCTGCGCCCGATACGCGATCAGATGGGTGTCGCTGGCGGCATACGCAATCTGCCCTGGCTGTTTACCGCCACGCTGTTGGCGACACTGGTAGTCAGCCCGCTGTTTTCGCTGATGGTGTCGCGCATGCCGCGGCGGCGATTCGTGGCATGGAGCTACCGGCTGTTGATGCTGTGCCTGCTGCTGTTTTATGCCGCACTTTCGGGCTTGCCCGAGAGCGCACAGGTATGGGTTGGACGGGCGTTCTTCGTCTGGGTCAGCGTGTTCAACCTGTTTGCGGTTTCGGTGTTCTGGGCGGTCATGGCGGACGTGTTCCATAGCGAACAGTCGCGCCGCCTGTACGGCGTGATCGCAGCAGGCGGTACCCTGGGTGCGCTGATCGGTGGTGTGGCAACCAGCAATCTGGTCAATGTGCTCGGTGCGCCGCCGCTGCTGCTGATTTCGCTGGTTTTGCTGGAGCTGGCGTTGTGGTGCATGTTCGCGATTACCCGGCGCATGGGCAGCGGCAATCCGGCTCAACAACAGCGCGATGAAGCCGTGGTCGGTGGCAGCGCGCTGGACGGTTTTCGTCTGGCACTGCGCTCGCCCTACCTGCTCGGCGTATGCGGCTACATGCTGCTGTACACCATCGGCTCCACGTTCCTGTATTTCCTGCAGGCGCAAGTCGTCGATGCCACCATCGACGGGCAAACCGCACAAACTGCCTATTTCGCCAATGTCGATATCTGGGTGAATTCGCTGACACTGGTGTTTCAAGTGTTCATCACCGGCCGGTTGATGGCGAAGCTGGGTGTGGGCCTCACCCTGGCAGCATTGCCGTTGATCAGCATCATTGGCTTCATGGGGCTGGGCATGATGCCGGTGCTGGTTGCCGTGGTGGTGTTCACCGTGGCGCGGCGGGTGACCAATTTCGCGTTCTCGCGGCCCTCACGCGAGGCACTTTATGTGCCGCTGCCGCGTGAAGCCAAATACAAGGCCAAGAACCTGATCGACACCTTTGTCTACCGCGTTGGCGATCAAGTGGGCGCCTGGGCCAATGGCCTGTTGCTGTGGCTGGGCTTTGGCATCACCGGCATCGCGTTCACAGCGGTGCCGCTGGCTGCGGCGTGGCTGGTGCTGGCGCTGTGGCTGGGCCGGCGCTACCGATGTCGGCTCCGCCGCTATGCGGCTTGAGCCGACCTACGACTCCGGACTCGGGACGACAAGCCTGCGACGCTCATGTAGGTCGGATCAAGCGCCGCAGGCGCGGATCCGACCGGCACTGGCGCGCAGTGCAATCGTCCGGCGTTACCGACCTCTATCGAAGCAACACCGCCAAGTCGTTGTTTCTTGGTGATCGCCCGGCGCCTGGCTGTGACCGCCATCAAGTAGTGCTTGACACGGGGGGGGGGGTATAGAACCCTCGGTGACACAAAGCACATCGGCGTTCAGGGGGATTGCATAGCGAAGAATGGAAGTGGGCGCTCGCATCGCCGGGCGTTGGGGCTGTTGCTCGCATCGTTACTGTTCATGGCGTTGCCGGCGATTGCCGGCAACCCTCCGCCCGCTGATCTGCACTTGCTCTGGGTTGCCGATGCGACCGGCGCGTTTGCCGTGGACCCAGTCGATGGCGAAGTGCTGCGCGATATCGCCGCAGCAAAGCATTCCCAGGCTATCGCCATCGATCGAATCGGCAACGTCATCTGGCTGCTGTCGAAACCCGATGCGCTGACCGCCTTCAATCTTGCCGGCGAGCCCTTGCTGAGCACCGACCTGCCTGCTTCGGCCGGCGGCGATGCCGACATGGTTGTCGATGCCACCGCTGGCGTGCTCTGGTTGCGTGCCAAGCACTCGCTCTATCGCTTCGACAGCGCCGGCGTAATGCAGCAAGAGATCGCGTTCCACCCGAGTGCGCAACTGCGCGCACTGGCTCTCGACGAGGCGCGCTCGCGCCTGTGGTTGGCCACGCGCGATAGCTTGCTCGCCTTCGCGCCGGACGGCACGCAGACGCTGGATATCGCCGTATCCGGTATCGCGCCAACCGGGATTGATGCGGTTGCATTCGATCCGGTGTCCGAGTCGTTGTGGCTGGTGGCCGATCGCCGCGTGCAGCGTTACGACGCCGACGGCAATCGGGTATTCGACGGTACAGCGCCACGTAAACTCGAACGCGCCGATGCCGATGGCCAGGGCGGGCTGTGGGCGGCTTCCGCATCCGCCCTGTATCACCTCGACAGCGACGGCCAGGTCGATCTTGCGGTACAGCCGCCCGCCAAGACGCACGGGTTGCCGCGAGCGTTGCAAGCCGATCGCCGCGACGGTTCGGTGTGGGTGTTGCGAACTGATCGTCTGCACCATTACGCGCGCGACGGCAGCCTCTTGCACACGTTGGCGCCTGGTTCCGACGCCCGGTGGAAGCCGCCGCTGAGTGGTCTCGCAATGGCCGGCGATCCGCCGGTTCGCGTGGCCATTATCGCCCCGGCTGAGGGCAGTACGACCAGGCTCAACCCACCGCCAGTCGATTTCACTATCGACGGCCTGCGCGCGGTGCCTGCACGCCTGTATCTGGCGGTCAACGGCAGTGACACAGCGGTTACCTGCGATGCGCTTGGAGACGACGTCTGGCGCTGCACCCCGTTTAGCGTGCTGTCGCAAGGCGAAAACAGCGTGGTCGCTGCCGTTGGCAACGACGATGGCGCACGTTTCGAATCGCCGGCGGTACACTTTTCGATCGACTCGATCCCACCGGTGATCGATATCGAGCATCCGCCGGAAGGCAAGATCACCAATATCGCGCAAACCGAGTTGCGCGGCAGCGTCAGCGAACCGGCTGCCTTGGCGTTGAATGGCACTCCCGTTGCGCTGGCAGCCGACCTTGCATTCAGTCAGTTGATCGCCTTGAACGAAGGCGCGAACACCTTGGCGCTGTCGGCGCAGGATGCGGCCGGCAATACCGGCACCGCGCAGCGCACGGTGCTGCGCGACTCCGTGCCGCCCGCCGCGCCAGATACCACGCGCATTGTCGTGGCATCGGCTGCTGGCGGTCAGATGCAGGTCAATGTTTCAGCCGGTGCGGTGGAAGCGGGCGGTTCGGTGATTATCACCAATCAGACCACCGGCGACAGCGTCATCGTCATTGCCAATGCCGATGGCAGCTTCGCGGCAACGCTTGCCGGCAGCACCGCCGATACCTTTGTCATCCTCGCCCGCGACGCGGCCGGCAACGCCAGCCCGGCGGTGCCGGTTGCTGCTGCGCCACCGGTGGGTGAAACGATACCGCCGGATCCGCTCAGCGTTGCACCGGCGTTGCCCACCGTGGGTGCGCCGCCGCTCGCCGAGCGCATCGCATTCCTTTACACCGGCAGCAATCCGATCCAGCGCGATGTCGCGCCCGGCACAATCGAGGCGCGGCGCGTGGCGGTGCTGCGCGGCAGCGTGCGCGACCGTGCCGGTGCGCCGATTTCCGGCGTCACCGTCAGCGTGCTGCGCCATCCCGAGCTCGGCCACACCCTGACCCGTGCCGACGGCATGTTCGATCTGGCCGTCAACGGTGGTGGCCTGATGACCCTCGTTTATCAAAAAGACGGTCTGCTGCCCGCACAGCGCAACGTGCAGACCCAGTGGAACGATTGGTTCGTTGCCGACGACGTGGTGATGATCCCGCTCGACCCGCAGGTCACCCGCATCGACCTGACCGATAGCAGCCAGCCGTTCCAGGTGGCGCAGGGCAGCGTGGTCGAGGACAGCGACGGCCGCCGCCAGGTGAGCCTGCTGTTCCCGGCCGGCACCACCGCCACCATCACCCGCGCCGACGGCAGCACCGCGCAACTCGGTACCCTCGATGTACGCGCCACCGAGTACACCGTCGGCGGCAGCGGCCCGGATGCGATGCCAGCACCGTTGCCGCCGACCTCGGCCTACACCTACGCGGTCGAGCTGTCGGTCGATCAGGCGCGGGCGCAGGGCATCAAGGTTGATGGCAAGGATGTGGTGTTCAACCAGCCGGTGCCGTTCTACCTCGACAACTTCCTCGACTTCCCGGTCGGCGCTGCGGTGCCGGTGGGCTACTACAATGCCGACATCGCCGCCTGGGTGCCGTATCCCAACGGCCGCATCGTCAAAATCCTGAGCGAGGAGAACGGCCAAGCGGTACTCGATGTCGCCGGTAACGGCCAGCCGGCGAGCACGGATCAGTTGACCGCGCTCGGCATCAGCGGCGCAGAACTGGCGCAACTCGCGGCAACTTACGGCCCCGGTATCAGCCTGTGGCGCGTACCGCTCACGCACTTCTCTACGTGGGATCACAACTGGCCTTACGGCCCGCCACAGGATGCGGAGCCGCCGAAAGTCGATCCGCCGAAGAAGGACGATCCGCCGGATTCGGATGAAGAAAACGAATGCCCCGGTTGTGTGATCAGCCCGCAGGTTCGTTCGCTGGGCGAATCCATCCCGATTGCCGGCACGCCCTACAGCCTGCATTACCAGAGCGAGCGCGCGCCCGGCTTCGGTCGCAATACGGTCACCATTCCGCTGACCGGTGGCAGTGTTCCCGCCAGCTTGCAAACGGTCGAGCTGACGATCAGCATCGCCGGCCAGCGCGAGACGCAGCGTTTTGCCGCTGCGCCCAACCTGAGTCACACCTTTGAATGGGATGGCCTGGACGGCATGGGGCGGCCGGTGACGGGCAGTGCGACCGCGTTCATCAAATTGACTTACATCTACCCGTGCGAATACCGACCGGGCGACAACGGCTTTGCGCAGTTTGGCGACAGCGCGAACCCGATCGGCACGCGGGATCGCTGCCAGGGGTTCGAGATTCCGCGCACATCAGTCGTGACGTTGCAGTCGCCGTCGAAGCAATCGGAGGCAGTGGCCAATTGGGGGCTGTCCGTCGAGAACGTGTTGGGCGATGACGGACGCATGCTGCGGCTTGGCACTGGCGCGCGGCGTTCGCTTTTAGGGGGCATCATCGAAACCGTCGCAGGCTCAGGTACATCCGGCACTAATGAAGAAGGCGTGCCGGCTACGCAGGCGCGTCTGACCCAGACAACGGGAGTGGCGGTTGGTACCGATGGCAGTCTGTACATTGCAGATTTCGGCAACCAACGTATCCGTCGCGTGACACCGGGCGGCATCATCAACACGGTTGCGGGCACAGGTGTGCAAGGTTTCTTTGGAGACGGCGGCTCGGCCATTCAGGCGCGTCTGAACGATCCAGTGGGAGCGGCGGTTGGTGCCGATGGCAGTTTGTATATCGCTGATCGAGACAACAACCGTATCCGTCGGGTGACACCCGGCGGCATCATCAACACAGTTGCGGGCACAGGTGTGCAAGGTTTCTCTGGAGACGGCGGCTCGGCCATGCAGGCGCGTCTGAACGCTCCAGGGGGAGTGGCGATTGGTGCCGATGGCAGTTTGTATATTGCCGATAAAGGCAATTACCGTGTCCGCCGTGTGACACCCGGCGGCATCATCGACACGGTTGCGGGCACAGGTGTGCAAGGTTTCTCTGGAGACGGCGGCCCAGCGGCACAGGCGCGCCTGGCCTACCCGAGCGGTGCCGCCCTCGGCGCCGACGGCAGTCTGTATATTGCTGACGTGGGAAATAACCGTATCCGTCGGGTGACGCCGGACGGCATCATCGACACGGTTGCGGGCACAGGTGTGCAAGGTTTCTCTGGAGACGGCGGCCCAGCGGCACAGGCGCGCTTGAACGCCCCGGTTAGAGTCGCACTCGATGCCGGTGGCAGCTTGTATATTGTCGATGCTAACAATTCCCGAGTTCGGCGCATTGCGCCCGATGGCCGCATCGATACCGTTGCGGGCAACGGCAGCCTGGGCTTCTCGGGTGATGGCGGGCCGGCGACGGAGGCGGGTCTAACCTTTCCGCGAGATGTTGCCACTGGGGCAGATGGTAGTGTGTACATTGTCGACTTGATCGGCACGCGTATCCGCCGCGTAACCACGGGCCGCCAACTCACCACCAACGGCAACCTCGCCATCCCTTCCGAAGACGGCGCCAGCCGCTTCGTGTTCGATCCAGCCGGCCGTCATCTGCGCACCGAGAACACACTGACCGGGCAGACCGCTTTGACCTTCGCCCGCGACAGCGAAGGGCGCTTGCTCAGCGTCACCGACGCCGACTGCAATGTCACCACCATCGAGCGCGATGGCAACGGCCAACCGACCGCCATCATCGCCCCGCACGGCCAGCGCACCGTGCTTCGCGTGGACGGCAATGGGCATCTGGCCGGGGTCGCCGACCCCACCGGCGCGACGTGGGCGATGCAGTACACCGACAGCGGCCTGATGACCGGCATCACGCACCCCAACGGCGGCGTCAATGCCTTCACCTACGATGCCGATGGCCGATTGCTGCGCGACCTCGATCCCGAAGGCGGTGGTTGGCAGATCGAGCACAGCGAGAACGCCGACGGCAGCGACCGCACCGAAATGATCAGCGGCGAGGGCCGGGTGCGCGTGTTCTCCACCACCCGGCAAAGCAACGGCAGCCGCCTGTACACCGATCAGGCGCCGGACGGCAGCATCACCACGCGCAGCTACGACGATGCCGGCGCTACCACCATCACCCAGCCTGACGGCACTGTGCTGTTCACCAAGGAAGGCCCGGACCCGCGCTTCAAGATGGACGCGCCGGTGCTTGCCGAGCGCAAGGTCACGCTGCCCTCGGGGCTGGCCTTCGCGCAGACCACCACGCGCGCGGTAACACTGGCCGATCCGGCGGATGCGCTGTCGCTGCAATCGCTCACCGATACGGTGACCACCAATGGCCGCGTCGAGATGGCGGCGTTTGATGCTACAGCAAGCATGTGGACTTACACTTCCGCCGCGAGTCGAACCATAACGCGTACAGTTGATGGTGATAGCCGGCCACTAACTCAGGCTGTCACGGGACTAGAACCAGTTACAACAATGTACGACAGCCATGGAAGGCCAAATCTCGTGCTTCAGGGCGGCGACAGCGGCGCTCGGGCGGTGAACTTCAGTTATTACGATTCGTCAGCGGGGTCACAAGCTGGTTACTTGCGAGCGATCACCGACGCACGTGGGAAGCAGACAGCGTTTGTCTACGACTCCATTGGTAGAGTTACCAAGAAGTTACTGCCGGACGGTAACGCAGTCGAGTACGTGTACGACATACAAGGGAATCTCACGATAGTGACCACCCCAGGTCGATCCGTCCATGTGTTCGACTACGGCCAGCGTAATCAGACCACCGTCTACACCCCGCCCGATCTGAGCGGCGTTGATACGATCACCCGCTATCACTACAACCTCGATCGCCAAGTTACGAGCATAGAGCGCCCGGGTGGCGCGGTGATCGATTTTGCCTACGACGGCGGTGGCCGGCTGGCGAGCCGCACTATTCCCACCGGAGTAGATACCTACGCCTACGAAGCCACCACCGGCCAACTTGCTGCCATCGACACGTCGGACGGCATTGGCTTGGCGTTCACGTGGGACGGCCTGTTGCCCAAGTCCACCACTTGGAGCGGCCCGGTAAGGGGTAGAGTCAGCCGCAGTGTCGACAGCAATTTCTGGTTGACGCAAGAGACCGTCGAGGGCGATACGGTGGCCTTTGCCTACGACGCCGATGGCCTGCCGGTTCAGGCGGGTGACCTGAGCCTTGCGCGCGACCCCGGCAACGGCCTCGTCACCGGCGTTGGCCTGGGCATCATCGACGATGCCCGCGCCTACAACGGCTTTGGCGAGTTGGCTGATCGCAATGTCATGGTGGCTGGCGCCCCGGCCTATCAGGTCGATTACACGCGCGACACTCTCGGCCGCATTGTCGAGCAAGGTGAAACCATCGGAGCGACTACTTCAACGCTGGCCTATGTCTACGATGTTGCAGGTCGCCTCACCGACGTGCAACGCAATGGCACCATGGTCGAGAGATACACCTTTGATGCCAACAGCAACCGCGCGACCAAGACCACGCCCACCGGCACCACCACCTACAGTTACGACGAACAGGATCGCCTATTGGTGGCCAGCGGCACAAACGGGGTGACGAGCTACGCTTACACCGCAGCCGGCGATCTGCGTAGCAAGACCACCGCTGCGGGCACCACGGCATACGACTACGACGCGGTCGGCAATCTGCGTGCCGTTGTTTTACCCAACAACAAGACCATCGCCTACCTGATCGACGGCCAGGATCGGCGCATCGGCAAGCGGATCGATGGCGTGCTGGTGCAGGGTTTGCTCTACGGCGATCAACTCAATCCGGTGGCCGAACTGAACGGCGCGGGCCAACTCGTCGCACGCTTCGTCTACGCCGACCAGCCCAACGTGCCGGCGTACATGGTCAAGAACGGCGTCAGCTACCGCATCGTCAGCGACCATCTGGGTAGTGTGCGGCTGGTGATCGAAGCTGCGACCGGTGCAGTCGCTCAGCGCATGGATTACGATGCCTTTGGCAACGTGACGCTCGACACCAATCCCGGCTTCCAGCCGTTTGGCTTCGCCGGCGGGCTTTATGACCGTGATACCCAATCCACCCAAGTTAAGGGTCATTCGAAAATAAGTCAAAATAACGCTTGACATTGCAGAAATAAAAGCGGTCGGCAGTGAGAAATTTTTGCTCACTGAAGACCTTATGTCACTGCCCAAGCTGCACGCCCTGTTTGTT
>JAUXUI010000056.1 GCA_030681035.1 Lysobacteraceae bacterium
GCGGGGATGAACCGCCGCCAACACCAACACCACGCTGGCCGGTGGCGTGTTCCCCGCACACGCGGGGATGAACCGTTACGTGCATGCTGGTGCAGGTCGGGCACTTCGTGTTCCCCGCACACGCGGGGATGAACCGCCAGCGCGCTGTGCATCCCCAATGCACAGCGCGTGTTCCCCGCACACGCGGGGATGAACCGGCATCGATGCCGCCGCCACCGCCACCAACGTGGTGTTCCCCGCACACGCGGGGATGAACCGTCACTAAACGGCCTCTACGATGCCTCTTGGTGGTGTTCCCCGCACACGCGGGGATGAACCGGCGCCATTTTGGCAGCCAGATAGTCAACGTTGGTGTTCCCCGCACACGCGGGGATGAACCGAGTTGGTGGAGAACTTCGGCGCGTATGGCGTGGTGTTCCCCGCACACGCGGGGATGAACCGATCGCTCAGGCTGTCCATCACCTCTCGCAGGTGTGTTCCCCGCACACGCGGGGATGAACCGTGAACGCCTGCAGGCGATATGCGGTGAGCAGCGTGTTCCCCGCACACGCGGGGATGAACCGTCCCGAGCCACGACGTTTTGGTACTCGATGTCGTGTTCCCCGCACACGCGGGGATGAACCGTTTGCGATCGATACCCCGGCAGTTCCGCCAGCGTGTTCCCCGCACACGCGGGGATGAACCGGCGAGGCTTGCTGAGCTTGAGCTTGGCGAGTTGTGTTCCCCGCACACGCGGGGATGAACCGCCGCGCCGCGAGATGCCGAGTCGCCGCGAGATGTGTTCCCCGCACACGCGGGGATGAACCGCAGGTGACGGTGCTGGTGGGCGACATCAGCGAGTGTTCCCCGCACACGCGGGGATGAACCGGATGTATTGCGGACACCGATCGCGCATTCGTTGTGTTCCCCGCACACGCGGGGATGAACCACTGGTTGAAGCACCAGACGCTGCACGGCGACCGTGTTCCCCGCACACGCGGGGATGAACCGCGTACAGCATCCAGGGGATAGGGCGCATGGTGGTGTTCCCCGCACACGCGGGGATGAACCGGACGCCGAGCAAATTGTCAACGCCGGCGATCCCGTGTTCCCCGCACACGCGGGGATGAACCCTCGCTGGGCGCCGCATTGCGCGCCACGACAACGTGTTCCCCGCACACGCGGGGATGAACCGATCAGCTTGACGGTAGTTGCGCGCAACCACGAGTGTTCCCCGCACACGCGGGGATGAACCGAGCGCCTGGACGCCTACATTGCCGCCGAAGCCGTGTTCCCCGCACACGCGGGGATGAACCGGCGCATGCGTATTCGATGGCGATGATGCGATTGTGTTCCCCGCACACGCGGGGATGAACCGCGGTCGTGGCCAGTTTGTCCGAGCAAGGCCAGGTGTTCCCCGCACACGCGGGGATGAACCGTCCCACAATGCCGAAGCGCGTTGCACCCGCAAGTGTTCCCCGCACACGCGGGGATGAACCGTAACCCTCACCGCCGCCGAACTGAAACTCGTGTGTTCCCCGCACACGCGGGGATGAACCGAGCTCGATCAACTGCTCGGCGCGTTCCAGATCGTGTTCCCCGCACACGCGGGGATGAACCGTACGGCCGCATCGTTCCGATCACTTGGGAGACGTGTTCCCCGCACACGCGGGGATGAACCGACCACCAAAACCTACCGCCCATCGCGCGACAAGTGTTCCCCGCACACGCGGGGATGAACCGTAATCCAGCGGCACTGGGGCCAGCCCAATGCAGTGTTCCCCGCACACGCGGGGATGAACCGCCTTCGCACTGGATGCGGCATTTCGGTCGTTCGCCCAGCAGCGATTGGCGCCTGGTGCACATGAGGGTTTTGTCGCACGGCAGCGCGACAACATCGCGACCGATCTGTCGCAAGGCAAATCGCTGCCCGCAGTAAGTGAGCGCGCTGAGCGTAACCAGAGACAGCGCAGGGAACGTGCGGCTGAGCAGGATCGGCAATCGGTCAGTGCGCATTTAAGTGTATGGCGCACAATGCGATGTCAAGACGTTTGCCTTGCTATGTGTGCGCTGCCCTGCCCTAACCTTGAGGTGATGACATGAACACGAATGTGACTGTGTTGCGCGATCGCGATGTGACTTACGGCGTGGATTTTGAAGTGGCGCGTGATGCGCTGTTTGCGATCGCTGGTGGTGTGTTTCGGACGTACGTGGCGCTAAAAAACGAACCGGGCGCTGACCCGGATGCGGTGGCTTCGGCGCACGCGAATTATGTAGCAGCTCGGCGACGTGCGCTGGCGCTGCGCGTCTCGGACGTCGCGGGGATTAAGGCGGTCCTGGGCGGTGCCGCGTGAGCGCCAGGCGCACTCTGAGCGACGAAGCGATCCGGGACCTTGCGCGCGAGGCGGTCTATGTGTTCCCCGCACGCGCGCGGACGAACCGTCACGACCGAGCCCCCATAACCGGCAACCCTGCGCAAGGGCAGTTGCGCGTACCCCAGCGGCCTTATCCGTGCCGATCCAGCAACGCCGCAATCAACTCGGCATGGCGCGCGGTCTGTGCGGCGCGGCACAGGCGGCGGGCGACGAAGATGGCGCGCAACTCTTGCACGGCGGTATCGAAGTCGTCGTTGACCAGCAGGTAGTCGAACTCGTGGTAATGCGACATCTCTTCGTGCGCGGCAGCAAGCCGACGGGCGATGACTTCTTCGGCGTCCTGGCCGCGCGAACGCAAGCGGCGTTCCAGCTCGGCCCGTGATGGCGGGAAGATGAACACGCTCAGCGCGTCGGGCAGGCGTGAGCGCACCTGCCGCGCACCTTGCCAGTCGATTTCCAGCAATACGTCGATACCCTGTTCCAGCAACGGCTCCACCGCAGCACGCGCGGTGCCATAGCAATTGCCATGCACCTTGGCATGCTCAAGAAACGCATCCTCGGCCAATTGCCGGTCGAACTCGGCCCGTGATACGAAATGGTAGTGCTCGCCCTCGCTTTCGCCGGGTCGCGGCGGCCGCGTGGTCGATGAAATCGACAGGCGAATCTGCGGCTCCAGTGCCAGTACTGCATTGACCAGGCTCGACTTGCCCGCCCCGGACGGCGCGGCGACGATCAGTACGTTGCCGCGCATGGCAATCCCCTATTCAATGTTCTGCACCTGTTCGCGCAACTGCTCGATCAGTACCTTGAGATCAACGGCAATCTGCGAGGTGCGCGCGTCCACCGATTTGGAGCCCAGGGTGTTGGCCTCGCGGTTGAACTCCTGCAACAGAAAATCCAGCCGCCGGCCGACCGCCTCACGCAGCCCAAGTATCCGCCGCGCTTCGTCGAGATGGCTGTCGAGGCGATCGAGCTCTTCATCGACATCGAGCTTTTGCAGGCCCAGCACCAGCTCCTGCTCCATGCGGCCCGAATCTGGCGCATCGACAAACTCGGCAAGGCGCGCGCGCAGCCGCTGTTGCAACGCCTCGCGGATCTGCGGCATCCATTGCCGCACTTTGCCCACATTGCTGCCGATGGCATCGATGCGCTCAAGCATGCCTTGCGCCAGCTTTTCGCCTTCACGCTCGCGCGCCTGCACAAATTGATCGAGACATTGATCGAGCAAGGCCAGCGCGGCCTCGCACAACGCGCCCTGGTCGGGCCGTGATTCATCAAGCACGCCGGGAAAGCGCAGCAACTCGGTCATCTCGATGCGCAGCGCCGGCATCTGCACCGTCAATTCACGGGCAATGTGTCCCAGGCGCTCCAGCATCACCGGGTTGAGCCGCAACTCGCCGCCACGCGCACCGCCACCGTTGAGACGAAAACTCACATCGACCTTGCCGCGCGCCAACCGCGCCGACACCTGCTCGCGCAAGGCAGGCTCGATCAGACGCAACTCCTCGGGCAGGCGCACACCCAACTCAAGAAAGCGATGGTTGACCGCGCGCAGCTCACACGCCAGCGTTCCCCACGGCGTTACCTTCTCCACTGCGGCAAATGCCGTCATGCTGCGAATCATGCTGTTCCCCGGCGTTGCTGAAGGTGAATGGTAAACTTTTGCGTTGCCTGATAGGAAATACCTGATGAGTAATGCCCCCCGCCCAAGCGGACGTGCCACCGATGCCTTGCGCCCGGTGCAGATCGAACGCGGTTTCACCCGCCATGCCGAAGGTTCGGTACTGGTGAGTTTTGGCGACACCCGAGTGCTGTGTACCGCCAGTGTCGAAAACCGCGTACCGGGTTTTTTGCGTGGCAAGGGCGAAGGCTGGGTGACTGCCGAGTACGGCATGCTGCCGCGTGCAACCCATAGCCGCAGCCAACGCGAGGCGGCCAGCGGCAAACAAGGCGGACGCACGCTGGAGATCCAGCGCCTGATCGGGCGCAGCCTGCGCGCCTGTGTGGATCGCGCCGCACTGGGCGAGCGCACCATCACCCTGGATTGCGATGTATTGCAGGCCGATGGTGGCACCCGCACCGCCGCCATCACCGGCGCCTATGTTGCACTGATGGACGCCACCCGCGACCTGCTCAAGCGCAAAGTGATCACCCGCGACCCGGTGCATGGCGCAGTGGCGGCAGTTTCGGTCGGTGTCTGGCGCGGCCAGCCGGTGCTCGATCTGGACTATGCCGAAGACGTGGACTGCGATACCGACATGAATGTGGTGATGAATGATGCCGGTGCCTTTATCGAATTGCAGGGCACCGCCGAGGGCCACGCCTTTCGTCGTGATGAACTCGACGCCCTGCTCGGCCTGGCCGAATCAGGCATAGCACAGTTGATTGCATTGCAACGCAAAGTACTGGGTCTGTGAGCCAGCGCATCGCCAGCATCACCCTGGTGGTGGCCGACTACGATGCGGCCATTGCCTTCTACACGCAGGCGTTGGGCTTTGAACTGCTCGAGGATTCGCCGCGCGAAAACGGCAAACGCTGGGTGCGGGTGGCGCCCGCTGGCGCTGCCAACTGCGCACTGCTGCTGGCCAAGGCCGATGGCGCGCAGCAAAGCGCACGGGTCGGCGACCAGACCGGCGGCCGGGTCGGATTTTTCCTGCACACCGACAACTTTGCCCGCGACCATGCCGCGATGATCGCCAACGGCGTGCAGTTTCTCGAAGCGCCGCGCAGCGAAGCCTACGGCACGGTTGCAGTGTTTCAGGATTTGTACGGCAATCGCTGGGATCTACTGGAGCTGGCCTCGTGAAACTGGTGCTCGCCAGCAGCAACTCCGGCAAGCTGGCCGAGCTGCGCGAGCTGTTGTCCGATAGCGGCTTGAGTTTGCACGCGCAATCGGAGTTTGGCGTCAGCGACGCGGTCGAATCGGGCGCCAGCTTCATCGAGAACGCGCTGCTCAAGGCGCGCCACGCCAGCGCCGCCACCGGCTTGCCGGCGCTGGGCGATGATTCGGGCCTGCTGGTGGATGCGCTGGGCGGCGCACCGGGGCTGTACTCGGCGCGTTATGCCGGCGAACACGGCGATGTGCCGGCCAACAACGCCCTGCTGTTGCAGCGCATGGCCGGCGTACACGCAGCCGAGCGCCGCGCGCATTTCTACTGCGTGCTGGCCATGCTGCGTTCGCCTAGCGACCCGCAACCGATCATCGCCGAAGGCATCTGGCCCGGCTTCATTCTCGAAGCGGCACGAGGTATACAAGGCTTTGGTTACGACCCGCTGTTCTTCGACCCGGCGCAGCAGCTTGGCGCGGCCGAGCTGGACCCGGCGCTGAAGAACCGCATCAGCCATCGCGGCCAGGCATTGGCCAGCTTGCGTGATCGTCTGCGTGATGCATGGCGCTGACTCTTACCCCGCCGCCACTGGCGCTGTATGTGCATCTACCATGGTGCGTGCGCAAATGCCCGTACTGCGATTTCAACTCGCATGCGGCCAAGGGCGAGTTGCCGATCGAAGCCTATGTCGATGCGCTGATCGCCGATCTGGAGCAGGACCTGCCGCTAGTCTGGGGGCGCACGGTCAACAGCGTATTTTTTGGTGGCGGCACACCCTCGCTGTTTCCACCTGCCGCGATTGCCCGCTTTTTGAGTGAGGCCTCGGCGCGGCTACGCTTCGCACCGGGGCTGGAAGTCACTCTGGAAACCAATCCCGGCACCGCCGAGCACGGCGCGTTTCCGGCCTATGCCGAAGCCGGCGTCAACCGGCTCAGTTTCGGCATCCAGAGTTTCGACGATGGCTGCCTGACCCGGCTGGGGCGCATCCACGACAGCGCGCAGGCCGAGCGTGCAGTGCTTCAGGCCCAGGATGCCGGGTTCGGCAACATCAACCTTGACCTGATGTATGCACTGCCCGGGCAAACGCAGGTAATGGCGGAGTACGACCTGCGCCGCGCATTCGCGCTGTCGCCCACCCATATCAGCCATTACCAACTCACCATCGAACCCAACACCTTGTTCGCCGCGCGCGTGCCCGCCGGCATCCCCGACCACGATGCCGCGTTCGACATTCAGGAACACTGCCAGGCATTGCTTGCCGAAAACGGTTACACGCAGTACGAAGTGTCGGCCTATGCCCGCGATGGCAACACCTGCGCGCACAACCTCAATTACTGGCGCTTCGGCGATTACCTTGGCATCGGCGCCGGTGCCCACGGCAAGATCACCAGCGGCGTTGACCAGACCATGCTGCGCCGCTTCAAACGCAAGCACCCCAGCGATTACCTGCGCCACGCCGCCAGTGCCGAGCGCATCGGTGGCGACAGCGTGATTGAACCGGCGCAGCGCCCGTTCGAGTTCATGCTCAATGCCCTGCGTCTGGTTGACGGATTCAGCCTGACGCTGTTCGAGCAACGTACCGGCCTTGCGCGCAGCGTGATCGCCGATGAACTGGCGGAAGCCAAAGCCCGCGGCTGGATCACCATCGACGGCGAGCAGATCACACCGAGCGCACTCGGGCAGCGTTTCACCAACGACGTGATTTTGTTGTTTCTCAAGGATTGAGGCGCGGGACGCGGTCGCTCACAGGGTGAGCTCCTACAAAAAAACGGTGTGTTTCCCCTGTAGGAGCCCACCCTGTGGGCGACCATTATCGCAAGGGTGCAGTGGGATGAAACGGAAAAGCTGCACTGTAGCGCATGGATGCGCGGTCGAGTGCGACAACGCGCCATAAAGCACGGCGAGCATCACAGGCAAACGCAGGGGAAAGGCGCCGGTGTTTAAAGCACATGGATGTGCGAGTTCGGCGCCGGCCTGCGGTTGCCGAGAAGCGCAGCGGATCGGTGCGGCAGGAGCCGCACCGACGTGCGCCCGGCGCAAGGCGTTTTGGGCCCTTTTCCGCCGTGTGAGGGCCTCGCCGGCCGCAGGCCGGTGAAAGCTTTGCTTTGACGCTTTGCTTTGACGCTTTGCTTTGAAGTTGTGCCAGCCTTTTGCGAAGTCTTCCCGCCGCAACACCCATGCCCTACACTGTGCCCCGCTACAGGTGCTCGGGAAGCCGGTGAGAATCCGGCACTGCCCCCGCAACGGTAAGCAGGTGTAGTCCGCCACACGCCACTGGGCATTGCCTGGGAAGGCGGCGGACATCGAGTTGCTGTCACTCGCCCCTGCAAGTCCGGAGACCGGCCTGAAGCACGACGGTGTGGCGTGATCGCCATGCCGTCATCGACTGGCGCGTTGCGGTGGGCAACGGTGCGGCGCTTGGCGCACCCGTGTGCCCTGTGTTCGTGTCGTGCCTGCACTGCGCGCTTCCTGCAGCGGGAGAGCACAGGAGGCTCATCATGAACACCACAACCCTCGTTTTTCGTATTGCCTGCGCGGCGATCACCGCGTTTACCATCGCCCCAACCAACGCCATCGCCGCCGACAACAACGACGCCATCCGCCAGCCGACGGTCGTGGTCACTGCCTTGCGCCGGCCACAGAACGCCGACACCGCGCTGGCCTCGATCACCATCATCACCCGCGCCGATCTCGAACGCAGCCAGGCCCCCGACCTGATCACCGTGCTCGGGCAGCAGGCCGGTATCGATGTCTCGCGCACCGGCGGCCCGGGCCAGGCGTCGACGATCTTCCTGCGCGGCGCCAATTCCAACCAGACCCTGATCGTGATCGATGGCGTGCGCGTCGCAGCCACCGGCTCGGGGCTGTTCGATCTGGCGCATCTGCCGCCGGAGCAGATCGAGCGCATCGAAATCGTGCGTGGTCCGCGCGCGGCGCTGTGGGGCTCGGATGCGATCGGCGGCGTGATCCACATCTTTACCCGCAAGCCCGATGGCCCGTCGGCCCGACTCACCGCCGGCCGCTATGGCCGCGCCGAGATCAGTTCCAGCATGGGCTGGCAGGGCGCTGACAGCGGGCTGGCGCTAACTGCTGGTTATCGTCACTTCGATGGCCTGTCGGCGAGCAACGCCGACTCCTTCAGCTTCGACCCGGACGATGACGGCACCAACAACCGCAATGTCAGCGTGCGCGGCCATACCGGCATCGGCACCCAGCAATTGGCGTTGAGCGCGCTGGTCACCGATGCCGATGTCGCGTTCGACCAAGGTGCGTCGTCGGTACGCAATGTGTCCTCCGGCCTGAGCCTGGCCGGCATGCTGGCCGGCGCCTGGAGCCATCGCCTGAGCATCGGCCTTGCCAACGAAGACCTCAACACCCCTGCGTTCGGCAGTGTGTTCGACAGCCGCCGGCAAACCGCTGACTGGGTGCTGACCCGTGATCTGGCGGCAACCGGCACCCTGAGCGTCGGCATCAGCAGCGAACACGAGGAAGGCCGTTCGCTGGATTTTGGCGCACTGGCATTCGACCGCGAGCGCAGCACCCAAGCCGGTTTTGCCGCGTACAGCGGGCGTTTTGGCGCACATGCTTTTGAAGCAGCCCTGCGCTACGACGACAACAGCCAGTTCGGCCACGAATCCACCGCCAGCGCCGCCTGGGCGTGGCAGCTTTCGCCGCGCTGGCGCAGTCGGCTGGGCTGGGGCCAGGGCTTTCGCGCGCCGAACTTCAATGAGCTGTACTCACCCGGTTTCGGTGGTCTGTTCGCCGGCAATCCGGCACTGAACCCGGAACGCTCGCGCACGCTGGAAGGTGGCGTCGATTTCACGCCTGCCAGCAATCAGCGGTTGTCGCTGTCGCTGTATCGCACCCGCGTTGGCGATCTGGTGGCATTCGACGGTGCGGATTTTGCCGCGATCAACATCACGCAGGCACGGCTGGATGGGGCAGAGCTGGAATACCACCTTCAGCACCGCGCGTGGCGGTTCGATTTCAACGCCGGTTGGCAACGCGCCCAGAACACCAGCGCGAATACGGATCTGCTGCGCCGCGCACCACGCAAGGCAGCCCTGCAAGTAAGCCATGTTTCCAGCAAGGGCTGGTTGCTCGGTATTGACGGCACAGTGGTATCCGCGCGTGCCGATTTTGGCGGCGATCTGGGCGGCTACAGCCGTTTCGATCTGCGCAGCTCGCTGCCCATCGGTTCGCATTGGCAGATCGAGGCACGTCTGGAAAACCTGCTTGCGCACGATTACACGTTGGCGCGCGGTTTCAACACACCGGGCCGCAGCCTGAGCGTGAGCCTGGCGTTGGCACCTGGATCGCGCAAAAACGCATTCTGACCAACAAACCGGACAAGTGACTGGCCGTGACCAAAAAATGGCGCGGCCAGCGCCGGAAACGCTTGGCCCAAGCCGCGAACGTGCTTAGACTGCACGTTGGGGATAATCATCCAGGAGCGCCGCATGTCCGCATCGGCCACACCGCCCGGTAGCGCAGGAAGCAAACCGCCAGCGACACTCGCCGCCGCCGCGTTTCCGCGACGTGTGCGGCGATTGCTTGAAGGCATTCTTGAATATACCTCCGATGAAATGGAGCGGATACTTGCGGCGACTCTCAACGACGCAGAACAGCAATTGTTCAAACTCGCCGAGCAGGCGCGCAGCAATGAAGTGCAACAACATTGTTTTGAGGCCTTGCGCACTGTCAAACGCAGCCGCTCTGACTTGATACCCAAATTCATGGTGGGGCTTGAGGCGGAGCTTGCGAGTTTGCGTGAAGCACGCAAAGGCATCGCCACCGCAGACGCTGCGGACCCATCATTTGAACGGTTGGCACTGGTTGAGCACGCTGACGCCAACGAGGCAACGGCTCTGCGCGAAATCGCCAGCCGTCTGGAAATCCGCAACAGCCTGCCGTTGTATTTGCTCGGCCAGCGTTTTGGCGTGCTGATAGGGCATGCCGCCTTTGACCCCGAACAACTACCCATCGGCCCGCACGGGCTGACCCGGATCATGGCAGAGGCCAGTCGCTGCCTGGATCTGAGCGAAACCAATCGGCTGGTGGTATTGAATCAGTTCGACAAGCGTTTGGCCCCAGCGTTCGGCGGCTTTGTGGAAGCGGTCAACACGTTTCTCATCCGCGAGGGTGTACTGCCACACTTGAACTTCGTACCCGTTCGCGGCCGCCCGGGCGCGAACAAGCGCGGCCCACGCAACACCGCACCAGAAGACAACGAGACCAAGCCCGACACCACACCGCCGCAAAGCAGCCAACCCGGGCAGCAGCAGCCAGGCCCAAGACTGCCGACACCCCAGAACCGACCGGCAGCCGAGTATCGGGCGCCGGCGCCATTGACCTCGTGGCCGGGCGTCCCCGAGCCCGGGATGGAAACCGATGGCGCCTATGTCAACGCCGAGTCGGGCGAAGATGCCTTTCATGCCATGCGCGACTTACTGTCCAATCGACGCGCCCTGCTCGGCAAGCTGGGACAGAGCCCTGTCGTGAACCGACAGCGGGGGAATACCCAGGTCGCAAGCGGCGAGGACGTGCAGTCTGTTCTTGGCATTCTTCAACAAAAAGCCAACCATGCAGTGTTGGTTGATGGCAAGCCGACACCGCGCTCGGTCACCCATGTCAAACAAGATTTACTTACGCAGTTGCGTGCGCTCGCAACGGATGGCAAGTCGCCAGCATTGGCTGAGGAAGATACCGACACCATCGATCTGGTGGGTATGCTGTTTGATGTGCTGATGCGTGATGTCACCCCGAAGTCACCTGCGGCGACGCTATTGGCCAAGCTTCAGGTGCCGCTGTTGCGCGTTGCCTTGCGCGACAGGAATTTTTTCACACAGCAAAAGCATCCCGCTCGCAAGATGCTCAATGCCGTTGCCGAGACTGGCGCATTTTGGGCCAATGATGACGATGCCGACCGCAGCACCGTCGAAAAAATGCAACTGCTGGTTGATCGCGTGGTCGGCGAGTTCGATGGCGATGTCAACATTTTCGACAACCTGCTGCAAGATCTCGGCGGCCACATGCAGACCGTCGCACGCAAGGCCGAAGTCAGCGAACGCCGACACGTGGATGCTGCGCGCGGCAAGGAAAAACTGGTATTGGCACGCTTGCGTGCTTCAGACGAGATTGGCAATCGACTGAAAGGAAAAAAAGTTCCGCGCTTCGTCAAGACACTGCTCAGCGAAGCGTGGGCCGACGTGCTGGCATTGAGCCTGCTGCGGCAGGGCGAGGAATCGCCCGCGTTTGTGCAGCAACTGGCGATCGCGGAAAAACTGATCGCCAGCGCCAGCGCGACCGCCGTCGACGCAAAATCGGCGGATGCGAAGCAATTGGCTGCCGATGCCGAAACACTGCGTGAAGAAATCGAACAGTCACTGGGCCAGGTGGGCTATCACGCCGAGGATGCACAAATTATCGCCGCGCGGTTGGCGCATGCCAGCGAGCCAGAATCCGGCGACGGCCCAGTGTCGCAAACGGAACTCGCGCTGCGCCTGAAGGCACGCTCGCGGCTGGGTGCCGACATCGATGATAAAAAACCCGGCAAGAAAGGCAAACCGCTCAGCGACGCCGAGAAAGCAGCCATGGACCAGATCAAGCAATTACCGTTCGGTACATGGTTCGAGTTCAGCGATGGCCCGGACGGTACCCATGTGCGGCGGCGCATGTCCTGGTTCAGCACCGTGACCGGCCATATCCTGTTCGTCAATCACCGCGGCCAGCGGGTTGGCGAGCAGACCATCGAGACGGTGGGACGCGCCATGGTTGCCGGCACCGCGAGCATCGTGATGACCGACAAATCAACGCTGATTGATCGCGCCTGGAGCTCGATCATGTCCGCACTCAAGTCGTTTTCGGGCAAGACAGCACCGACGGGGAGTGCCGCATGAACGAGTCGCGGCGCGCCAAGCGGCGAGATGTGAATCAGGCGATCGAAGTGATCGACACCATGACCGAGTCGTCGTTGGGTCGGATCGGCAACATCTCGCAAACGGGAATGATGGTGATCGGGCAAGTGCTGGTCCCGGAAGACGCACTATTCCAGATCCGTCTGGGATTGATCGACGACAATGGCCGTCAACGCGACCTTGATGCCGGCATTCAGCACCTTTGGACCGATGAGGGCTCAGCGCCAGGCCAGGTCTGGCTGGGCTTTCGTTTCATTGATATTTCCGGGCCCGACGCGGACTTCCTGCGATTGTGGGTAGAGCATCAGGATCGCAACCGGCATTGATGGTTATCTCGCGGCCCCTGCTGCGCGAGATGCTTGCTGGCAGCCTGTTTTTTCTGCTGCTCGGATGCTCGCCGGAGCCACGTGTCTGGCACCAGGAATTCCTGGTGTTCGGCTCGACGACGCAACTCGCCATTGCCGGCGCCTCGGCCGATGCCGTTGCCGTCAGCAGCGCGGAAATCGTCAAGCGCATGGCATTACGCAATGGTGAATGGCATGCCTGGAAACCATCCGACCTGACCCGCATCAATGCCGCATTTGCTGCCGGTCAATCGGCACTGGCACCGGCATCGGTGCGCACATTGATCCAGCGCTCGCAAGCGCTATCGGCGAAAGTCAACGGTGCTTATGACCCGGCAATCGGCGGCATCATTGCCGCATGGGGCTTTCACAGCAGCGACTACCCGATCCGCAGCGCACCTCCGGCAGCCGTGGAAATTGCGCAATGGTTGCGCGAAAAACCCTCAATCGCTGATATCACCATCCATGCCGATGGCCGCGTGAGCAGCAGCAATCGCGCCGTGCAACTTGACTTTGGCGCCATTGCGGAAGGGGCCGCCGCACAGGAAATTCAGAGCATCCTCATCGAACACGACATCCACAACGCCCTTATCACCATGGGCGGCGACATCGTGGCGATGGGCAGCAATCATGGCGACGCCTGGCGGGTAGGCATCATTGATCCACGCGGCGGCATATTTGCCGGCATCTTGTTGAACGACGGCGAAGCACTGTTCAGCTCCGGTGACTACAACAAATACCGCGCCGACATTGCGCATGGCACTCGTCTGGCCCATATCATCAACCCGCTGACAGGTCATCCGACACAGGGCACCGCCAGCACAACGGTATTGCACGCAGACCCGATTGTGGCGGATGTTGCCGCAACCACCTTGATGGTGGTCGGCCATGCCGGGTTTGAATCCACGTTGCGCGTGCTCGGCATCCGCTGCGCCATGCTGCTGGGCGATGACGACACGCTGTACATCACCCGCGCCATGCGCGCCAGGATTGAACTGTTGCGGCAACCCGCACAGCAGGCGCCGGCGCTGGACATGGGCGAGAGCTGCGACACCCGCGTACCACCCAGGCAACACTGACGCGAGCTTGGTGATTGATGGGTTTCGGTCGCTTCGCGACAGCGTTCGCTGCGCGAACTACGCCTTCGTTGCACTCGGTCGCTGCGCTCTACCCATCCTACGGGCTCTGGGCTCGGAATTGGTGATGGGTTTCGCTACGCTCTACCCATCCTACGGGCTCTGGGATCGGGACGGGGGCAAGGCGTTTGGGGCCCTCCCCGCCGGGTGTGGGCCTCGCCAGCCGCAGGGCCGTAAAAGCCTACCGCGCCACCCGCCCCAACCTCACAAACAACCCCTCAAGCCCCGCTGCACCAGGGTCCCACAATTGCGCCATATTCGCCGCCTGCCAGGCACCATCCCCATTACCGCGCCCCAGACGCTCTTCCGCGACCCCGACATACACCTTGGCCAAACGCGCGCGATCCGTGCCGGCAGCATCAGCACGCGCAACCAGTGCCGACATTGCCTCCAGACAGGTGGCTGCACGTTCCAGCCAGATACTTGCCAACGCCTGTTCAAAACACTGCCGCATATTGGCGGTCAATGAATCGGATGCTTGCCCTTGCAATGCCGCAAACAGCATCGACCAGTCGTCGTCGCTTGCCTGGCTGTCGCGGCGTGTATGCCAGGCAGCCATGCGCCCGTCCACCAACGCCATGAATCCAGCGGCATTGCTCTTGCCGACATTCAATGCCAGCAAACGATTGCGTGCGTATTGACTGGCGCGATCACGCTCACGCAATGCCTCGACTATGGCACGCCGCGCCCATGCAGATGCCAACTCGCGCACCAGCCCTTCATCAGCTGGCCGTAAATCTGACAATGCGTCGAACAACGTCTGTGCGGCATCCAATTGCCCCTCGTCAATGGCAGCCATGATTGCCGCACGACGCAGTGCGCCCTGTGCCGGAACCCCGCCCAAGTGGCTCGCCAGCGCCGCACGCGCAGCAGGCAAACCGAGATGGCGTGGCGCAATGGCATCAACGTGCTCGATCAATGCCAGGGCACCGGCACCATCGCCGGCATCCAACCGCTTGTGCGCTTGTGCCAATATGCCAGCGAGCACATCGTCCCGCCCATTGAGTGCCAGCACATTGCCCGGATCGCGCTCCAATATCTCGTTGAATCGCGCCAATGCCGAATCCGAATCTCCATCCAGATTGCCCTGCGCCTGCGCTCGACGCGCCGCATCGAGCAAGCCCATCAATAACGCCTCGCTGGACTGCCCCGTGTTGGCTCGCTTCAGCAACGCATCCACTTGCGCACCGGGCGCTCCGGCAGCGCGCGCGATGTCAAGCAATGCCAGCGCTGCTGACTGATCACCTTGCTCAAGGCGATGCTCAGCACCAGCCAGCGCTGCCCGAGCTACACGCTCCAAACCGGCTCGTGCCGCCGCATGGTCTGGATCGCGTGCCAGCACGGCATTGAATCCTTCAAGCGCACCCGCGCCATCTTTGCCACGCAGTCTTCCCGCCATCAGCGCTTGCTCTGCCTGCGCCAGCAAGCGCTCGGTCGTGGAGCGCGGTAACAGGTAGTCGGCAATCGGGGCGCGCAGCCACCACAATGCCGCGAGCAGCAGAGCAATGCCGAGCAGCGGCCATCGTGCGCGCGCCAGCCACCTCATTCGGACAGTCGCACCGCTTCACCGACACCGGGAACCGCCGTCAATCGCGCCAGTAGATGGCCTAACTGCTCAAAGTCATTCACCTTGAGTGTGAAGCGCAACTCGGCTGCTGCGCGCACTTCATCCAGATGGCTATTTACCGCCAAAACATGCGCACCCAACTGCGCGATGACGTTGGTAAGATCCTTGAGCAGTCCTTTGCGATCCACGGCCCGCACCCGCACATCCACGCTGTAACTGGAGCGGCCTTGCCGGCCCCACTCTACCGGCAATACCCGCTCAGGGTGCTTCACCGCCAGCCGCGCAAATGTGCTGCAATTGTGTCGATGCACACTGACACCACGGGTAAGGGTGAGGTAACCGACCACTGCATCACCAGCAACCGGCTGACAGCAACGCGCCAGTTGCGTAAGCAGGTTACCCACGCCCTCCACCACAAAATGTTGATCCGGCCGCGGTGGCTTGACCTTCGATTCGGGTCGCGATGTTTCGCGAGTTTCTTCGCCGCTCAGGCTTTCGTGCAGCACGCGCGCAACCTGGCTCGGCCCGATGTCACCCAGCGACACCGCGACATGCAACTCATCCAGGCTCTGCACCCGGAAGCGTGCCAACACCGGGCTCAGATCGTGTTTGTGCAACGCCATCCGCTTGAGTTCGCGATCCAGCTGATCGCGGCCAGCCTGAACATTGCGGGCATGATCAAGGCGATGAAACCAGGCACGCACCTTGTCGCGCGCCCGTGCGCTGACCAGCAAGCCAGAACCTTGCGCGAGCCAGTCACGCCGTGGTTCAGATGCTTTGGCGGTGAGAATTTCCACCTGATCACCCGTCGCAGGTGCATATGTGAGCGGAACAATGCGGCCATTGACCTTGGCGCCGCGACAGCGGTGGCCCACCTCGGTATGCACGTGATAGGCGAAGTCGAGCACTGTGCCGCCACGCGGCAAGTCGATCACCTCGCCGCGCGGAGTAAGCACATACACCCGATCCTCGATCAGATCACTGCTCAGGCCGGCAACAAGGGCGCTGTCATCATCCTCATCACGGCCTTCCAACAATTGCCGCATCCACGCGATCTTGCGCTCGAAGCCGGCATCGGCACCGCCACCTTCCTTGTAACGCCAGTGCGCAGCCACACCCAGTTCGGCGTGCGCGTGCATTTCGTGAGTGCGTATCTGCACTTCCAGCGTGCGCCCGCCCGGCCCGATCACAGCGGTATGCAATGAGCGGTAACTATTGCCCTTGGGGTTGGCGATGTAGTCATCAAACTCGCTGGCAACGGGTGACCACAGCGAATGCACCAGACCCAGCGTTGCATAGCAACTGGCGACATCGTTGACCAGCACCCGCACCGCGCGAATGTCGTACAACTCACTGAACGGCAGGTCCTTGCGTTGCATCTTTTTCCAGATGCTGTAGATGTGCTTGGGCCGGCCGGCCACATCGGCGTCAATGCCCGCCTCACGCAAGGCAACCAGAATGCGTGACTTGGCCTGCTCGATGAATTGTTCGCGGTCACCGCGCTTTTCGTCGAGTAAATTGGCAATACGGCGGTATGTTTCCGGCTGCAGGAAACGAAACGCGAGATCTTCCATCTCCCACTTGACCTGCCAGATGCCGAGCCGATTGGCCAACGGCGCAAGAATGTCGGCACTCAACCGTGCCAAAGCCTGGCGCTCGTTGGCGGCAAGACTTGCCGCAGCACGCAGTTGCAACAGATGCCGGACAAGCACGATCAGGATGCCGCGCACATCCTTGATCAAGGCCAGCAACAAACGCCGTAATCCCTCGCTATCGCCACCGGCCGGCCGGCCAGCATACAAGCGCCATACCTGCTCCGCCGCACGCTGCCCTTCAAGCAATGCCGGAAGATCTGGAAACAGCTTGGCCAACTCAGTACCAGCGGCTGCAAACAGTGCAGGACGCTGATGCAAAATGGTGGCAACCAGTACATCGGCATCCACGCGCAGCCCTACCAGCATTTCCAGCGTTTGGATCAGCGCGCCATCATCCGTGACACCGGTATCCGCAGGCGGTGCATCATCGGGCGCCAGCAACGCCTTCACCTGCGCGTCACCCAGCCCCACAGCCGGGCCACGTGCGCGCAGCCAGTCGCCGAGACTGTGGCTATCATCGTGCTTGTGTTTCACTAGCTTTTCATCATCGGTTGCCAATGCGATTGTCGATGTCAGCTGCCGATCCCGCACTGCCCTGCTGACCCGGTTTACACTAGTGTAGTGTTTCTCTGTACCGAACCGGATGGATTGCCCGACATGCGCCCTATTGCTTTCGCCCTCATGGGCATCATGCTGCTCGCACCTGCCGTTGCTACGGCACAATCGTTTTCATCGCTGGAAGAACGGATGACGTATAACGAGTTCCGCGCCGCTGGCCTGGAAAAGCTGTCACCCGAAGAACTGGCCGCACTCAATGCCTGGCTGCGCAAGGATTTGCCGCAAATCAGCGCTGCTCCTGCAGCAATGGCGAAACCCATCGAGGACCGCCGAGGATTCCCGTTGAGTGCAGCCGACCAAGGCCCCGATGGCGATATCACCTCGCGAATCCCAGGCGAGTTCCGCGGCTGGACTGACAAACAGCGATTCACGCTTGAAAACGGCCAAGTGTGGCAAATCAATGATTCCACCGCAGTATTGGCCGGCGTCAAACTGCAAGACCCGGTGGTGACACTCAGTCGTGGCGCAATCAGCGGCTGGTTCATGAAAGTGCAAGGCTATAACGCCAGCGCCAAGGTCAAGCGCATCAAGTAAACCATCGACCCGGCGTAATGCCGGGTCGATTTTGTGACAATATCAGGCTGCTGCCCGTGCCGGTTCCTGGCTGCGCCAACGCGACAGCAATTCGGTAGTCTGAGTCTGCACAGTCGCCAGGTGCGCTTCCTTGACGTGACCGAAACCGCGAATGTGCTCGGGCAGCGAGGCAATTTCCACCGCCAGTGCAATGTTGTCGGCATCGAGCGTGGCAAGCAGCTCGTCGATGCGGGTGAAATACTCGGCAATCAGGCGCCGCTCGGCACGGCGCTCGACGGAATAGCCAAAAATATCCAGTGGCGTGCCACGCAAAAAGCGGAACTGCTTGAGCACACGGAACGCACTGAGCATCCATGAACCATATTCGCGCTTGATCAGGTGGCCGTTGCCATCCTTGCGCGCCAACAGCGGCGGCGCGAGATGAAAGCGCAGGCTGCCGCCATCGGCGAACGTGGCCTTGATCCGCCGCTCGAACTCGCCGGAAGTGTACAAGCGCGCCACCTCGTACTCGTCCTTGTACGCCATCAGCTTGAAGGCATAGCGCGCAACCGCTTCGCCCAGCGCAGTGGAGCCCGGTACGCGCTCGGCCTCGACTTTGGCAACCTTGTCGACCAACACGCGATAGCGCTGACCATAAGCGGCATTCTGGTAATCACCGAGAAACCGCACGCGCCGCTCGAACGCCTGTTGTGGCGACAACGAAACCTGCTCGTCATCCAGTGTTGGCGCGATGACGCCGCTGCGCTGGGTATCGAGCGCTGCCGCCTCGCGTACCCGCTGCGGATCGACCGCCGCAATGCGGCCCCAGGCAAAAGCCTGCACATTCATCGCCACCGCCGCGCCATTGAGCTCGATGGCACGGATGATCGATTCCAGACTCAGCGGCACCAGACCCTGCTGCCAGGCGAAGCCAAGCATGAACAGATTGCTGGCAATCGCGTCACCCAGCAACGCGGTCGCAATCGCGGTGGCATCGATCTGCAGCGGCGCCTTGCCGCCCAGTGCCAGGCTCACCGCTTCGACAATCTGCGCCTTCGGAAACTGCATGTCGGGCTTCATGGTGAAGCCGCCCGGCATCGCCTGATAACTGTTGAGCACCACACTGGAGCGGCCTGCGCGAATCTTCGACAACGCCCAGTAATCGTTGACCACCACCATGTCGCAACCCAGCACCAGATCGGCCTCACCGGCCGCGATGCGTACCGCGTGGATATCGGCTGGCCGCTGCGCGATGCGAACATGCGTAGTCACCGCGCCGCCCTTCTGCGCCAGGCCGGTCTGATCGAGCACGCTGGCGCCCTTGCCTTCCAGATGTCCGGCCATGCCGAGCAGGGCGCCGATGGTGACCACGCCAGTACCGCCAACGCCGGTGATCAGGATGTTCCACGGCTGTTCGAGGGTGCTGCGCATACGCGGTGCCGGCAGATCCTGAACCATGGTCAGCGGATCGATACGCTCGCGCTTGCGCAACGGGGCATCGTGTACGGTGACAAAGCTCGGGCAAAAACCCTTGACGCAGCTGTAATCCTTGTTGCAATTGGACTGGTCTATTTCGCGCTTGCGCCCGAACTCGGTTTCCTTGGGCAGCACCGACACGCAGAAACTTTCCTTGCCGCAATCGCCACAGCCCTCGCACACCAATGAATTAATGAACACGCGCTTGGCCGGATCGACCATCAGGCCACGCTTGCGCCGGCGCCGCTTTTCGGTGGCGCAGGTCTGGTCGTAGATCAGGATGCTGGTGCCCTTGACCTCGCGCAATTGCTTTTGCACGGCATCGAGCGCATCGCGGTGCTCAAAACGCACACCGTCCGGGAACTGGCTGCGATCCCACCATTTTTCGATGTCATCGCTCATCACCACGATGGTTTGCACGCCTTCGGCGCGCATCTGCTGCGCAATCGCCGGCACGCTGAGGATGCCGTCCACCGGCTGGCCACCGGTCATCGCTACCGCATCGTTGTAGAGAATCTTGTAGGTGATGTTGACCTTGGCGGCGATTGCCTGACGGATCGCCAGCGAGCCGGAATGGAAGTAGGTGCCATCGCCCAGATTCTGGAACACATGTTCGGTGTCGGTGAACGGCGCCTGCCCGCACCAGCTCACGCCTTCGCCGCCCATGTGGGTGAAGGTGTCGGTGTTGCGATCCATCCAGGTGACCATGTAATGGCAGCCGATGCCACCGAGTGCGCGCGAGCCTTCGGGCACCTTGGTGGAGGAGTTGTGCGGGCAGCCCGAGCAGTAATGCGGCACCCGCGGGAAGTTGGCACGCGGCAGCGCCAGTTCCTTTTCCTTGGCTTCCATGAACGCCAGTTGCTGGCGGATCGTTTCGGACTGATGGAAACGCGCCAGCCGCTTGGCGATCACCCGCGCAATCGTGGCCGGGGTCAGCTCGTTGGTGGACGGCAGAATCCACTCGCCGGCTTCGTCGTACTTACCAACCACACTGGGGCGGGTGGCGCTGTCCCAGTTGTACATTTGCTCCTTGATCTGCGACTCGATGAAGGCACGCTTCTCCTCCACCACGATCACGTCCTCAAGGCCGTGCGCGAACTCGCGGATACCCTCGGGCTCCAGCGGCCAGGTCATGCCGATCTTGTAGACGCGGATACCGATATCCTCGCAAGCCTTGCGATCCAGCCCCAGGTATTCCAGTGCCTGCAACACATCGAGGTAGCTCTTGCCGCTGGTGACGATGCCCAGCCGTGCATTGGGCGAATCGAATACCACCTTGTCGATATGATTGGCGCGGGCAAAGGCAATCGCCGCCTTCACCGCGTACTGGTGCAGGCGCATTTCCTGATCCAGCGGCGGGTCGGGCCAGCGGATATTGAGACCGCCCGGCGGCAGTGCGAAATCAGACGGAATGACAATGTCGAGCTGATGCGGATTGACGTTGACCGAGGCCGAGGACTCCACCGTCTCGGCGATGGTCTTGAAGCCGACCCAGCGCCCGGTATAGCGGCTCATCGCCCAGCCCAGCAGGCCCATGTCGAGGATGTCCTGCACCCCGGCCGGATTGAGCACCGGCATCATCGCCGACACGAACTCCAGCTCCGAGCCATGCGGCAGGGTCGAACTGCGGCAGGCATGATCGTCGGCCGCCAGCGCCAACACACCGCCAAATTTTGACGTGCCGGCCGCATTGCCGTGCTTGAACACATCGCCGCTGCGATCCACGCCCGGGCCTTTGCCGTACCACATCGCAAACACGCCGTCGTACTTCGCGCCGGGAAACAGATTGGTCTGCTGCGTGCCCCAGACCATGGTCGCGCCAAGATCCTCGTTCAGGCCGGGCACGAACTCGATGCTCGACGCCGCCAGATGCTTCTTGGCGCGCCACAGCTCTAGATCAAAGCCACCCAGCGGGCTGCCGCGATAGCCGGAAATGAAACCGGCGGTGTTCAACTCCGCCGCGCGATCGCGCATTTGCTGCATCAGCGGCAGGCGCACCAGCGCCTGAACGCCGGAGAGATAGATGCGGCCCTCGCTGCGTGTGTATTTGTCTTCCAGGGTGTAGCGGGTATCAATCGAAGCAGCGGGCGTGGACATGCGAACCTGTATCGGGGGCGATTGCAGGCGCGTAGTGTATCAGCCCGCCACCCCCGTCTGATCGCGAAAGCGCGCCTCTGAGCCATACGCAACGGCATGGATTTGCAGCGTTCCGCCACCATGCGGATGAAGAGGCCACCACAGTGACGGCGTGCCGGCGAGAGCGCGTGCTGCAGGTTTCACGCGGCTCCTTGCGGTGTCCCAACCATACGTCGCGCATCCTTGAGCAGCACCATCAGTTGCCGCTCGTGCGTAGGCGTCGGCTCGAAACCGAACTTGCGATAAAACGCCTCGGCATCCGCGTCGATCGGATGCGTCAGCAACGCGCGAATGCCCGCCTGCTCGGCAATCGCCAGCGTGCGGCGGATGGCGTCCTGAAGCAGGCTGAAACCAAGACCACGCCCCTGGTAATCAAGATCAACGGCAAGCCTTGCCAGGATGACCAGCGGAATCGGGTACTGCCCCATCCCGCGCCGAATCCGCTCGGGCGCCTCAAGCGTGTCGATTTGACCAACAGTCAGGCTGAAGTATCCGGCTACCCGCGCATCATCGCAGACGACAAAGGTTCTCGCTGAACCGCTGGTCTGAGCTTGCTGCGCGTAACGCAGCAGCCAATCGGTGAGCGCGGGTTTTCCGCAGTCGAATCCATCCAGACGGTGCGCCGCGTCGAGCGACCGCGGCGCCGACAGGCTCATGGTTTGGCCCAAACCGGACGTCGGGAAAACAGCTTGGTCAGGCCGGGATTGTCGGATTCGGGTCGATCCAGCATTTCCAGAAGCGCCTGGTATTGACTGCCGGAAACCATGAACAGCCGTTGGTCGAGCAAGGTCTGTTCGGCCGCCTGGTACGCGGCGTCGAGGATGAAATCGGTCAGCGACTTGTGCGCGACCTCGGCAGCACGGCGCAACACCGTCTCTTGCTCAGGTGTCGCGCGCAACCCGAGTCGAGCGGAACGCACGGTTACAGTAACGGCGGGCATGGCACGGTCTCTTGAGATGTACACAAGACGCTACGTTAGTACAAATGACGCAAATCGTCCAGCGCGCGCAATCCCCTGCGTCACCGCATCCTGGACACCACAGCCCAGTGCCGGATCAGCCTGGCAATCTCGCGCACGCCATCGGTCAACGCCGCTGGGCCTGGCTGAAGAATGATCGGTGACTTGATTTCGTACAGCGCGCCATCGCGTACCGCCGGAACCTGTTCCCAGCCGACACGCGCCGCCACCTTTTCCGGTCGGAATTTCTTGCCGCACCATGAACCAAAAACGATTTCCGGGGCGCGCGCGATGATCTCGCGATCATTGGCCAGAATGCGGTCTTTCGCGAGCGATTCCAGCGCCCTCTCAGGGAAAATATCGTCGCCGCCGGCGATGCCCACCAATTCGGACACCCAGCGAATGCCGCTGATGCGCGGCTCATCCCATTCCTCGAAATACACCCGTGGCCGCCGTGGCAGGGTGGCAGCCTGCGCGGCAATGGCATCAAGCTCGGCCTCGAGTTCATCCGCCCAGGCCTCGGCGCGCGCGGATTCGCCAACCAGCGCACCGAGCCGACGAATGTAATCAAGGATGCCCGCAACGCTGCGGTGGTTGCTGATCCAGACCTCGACCCCGCTGCGAATCAGCGCCGCCGCGATGTCGGCCTGGATGTCGGAAAACCCGATCACGAAATCCGGTTGCAAGCGCACGATCTCATCCACCTTGGCCGAGGTGAACGCACTGACCTTGGGCTTTTCCTTGCGTGCCTGCGATGGGCGCACGGTGAAACCGGAGATACCGACGATCCGCTGCTGTTGGCCGAGGCCATACAGCACCTCGGTCGGTTCTTCGGTCAAACAGACGATGCGCTGCGGGCCACTCATGTACGGCTCTCTGCGATATCATCGATGCACGGTGGCGTTCAATTATCGCTCATGACAGCACCATCGCCCTTGGCAATCGCTTGACAAAGACAAGGGGGGGGGGGGTAATACTCTTGGTGCCGACCCTTGGCGCAAGCCCTCCACGCCGAGGAAACGCCATTGAATCGTCGGCTCACATGGAGAGTTATCAATGGATATCAAGCAACGCGTGCTGGCAGCGGCAGTAATGGCGGCAACACTTGGGCTGTCTGGTTGTTCGAATTTGGGCTGGAGTGCAAAGGCAGGATGCACTGGTAGCGGCTGTTCCGTCGAGGGAGAAATTCACGGAGGTGCACAAAAGTTGATGGCGCGTGGCGCACACGACTTGCGATTGGGGGACACAGGCCCCACAGTCGCGGACTTGACCATGGCTGACATCGGCGATGTCGCAATCGATGTCAGCGGCAGTAGCGTCGCTGTCCCATTTTCAGGAAACATTACGCTGAAGCTGGTCGATTCCGCGTCGGGCTTCGTCGTCGCATCGCGTACATTCGCCTGGAGCAAGGTGGGTCAAGAAATCAAGTTGTCCGACCCCTCGCTGGTAAATATCTGGATTCAGGACAATGGCAGCGGTGCTGACGATATGCAGTACGCGTTGGCGCCATTCCCTGCGGCAGAAGTGTCGGGGTTGAACACATTCGCGACATCGGTCACTTATGCAGGTGAAGTCCAGGCCGCATCGACGTACTCGTGGACCGGCTCGGGCGGCGGATCATGCTCCAACTGCCAAGTGAAGTAAGCTGCAAGTGAGTGGTCTGATGCCTTCAGATCAGCCTGCAAAAACCTCCGGGCGATACACTCGCTCGGGGGTTTTCAGCCACCTGAATTTGCACGTTTTGTTCGCTGCATGCTTCATTGTCACCTCATGCACCACACTGCCGCCAAAGGATTTGATACCACATCTGAGCAACAATGGCGCGAAAGGGGTCCAGTTATCGTCTTTCGGTCGATTTCATTTTGCGCGATATATCAGTTATTTACCAGGACAAGCGGACGAAAGGAATTTAACAATTGAAAGCTTCAATGCAAATGCCAATGAAGTTTACATCAACATCGAATTGCGCAGCGTGGATAAACATACCAAAAACATGGCAGCTCTGACTGCCAACGATCTGCTTAGTGTCCGCGACGCACTGAATTATATTTTGCCATTCACCATGAATCGTCTACGCTTGCGCGTTGTCATGATTCCAGACGGGTTTCGTTACGTAAAAACCAAAACAGTCATCTTTTCCGGGAACAATGTTTCCGCAGAATTTGCGGTGCGCATGAACGCGGACTCCGACACTTCAAGGCGCAATGCACTGCGCGATATCGCGCATGAATTGATGCACGTGATGTTTTCAATCAACGGCATATCGAACAAAGGCGCAAAACTGAACGGTGGCAGTCTGGAGGAAGAGGCTATCTACACGGTAGAAAATTGTGTCGAGCTCCGCATCACGGGCTCGACTGCGGGCAACCCAATGGCACATCACTCCAACGGCTTTGACGCATCCGGATTGGCGCAGTCCAATGCCGTAACATCGCTCGTTTCCGGTCAACATGTCGATGCGGCCATCGCCCAACTGTTCGCTCAGGACACCCGCCCGATCACCACCGATGACCCGCGCGCCGAAAAACTGGAAGCGCTGTGCCGGGAAGCAATAGACCGACTCGTTACCGCCACTGACACTCACGGATAAAGCATCTTGTGCTGCCAGGCGCCATCCACCCAGTCATGCACGTGGCGCTCGTGCAAGCGGAACTGGGCGCCATACCAGAACTCCAGATGATGCGGTTGCACCCGATAACCGGACCAATGCGGCGGCCGTGGCACCTCGCCGCCGGCAAACTCGCGCTCGTAGTCGGCGATGCGTTGCTCGAACGTCGTTCGCGAATCAAGCAGCTGCGATTGCAGTGAAGCCCAGGCACCAATCTGGCTCTGCCGCGGCCGGCTGGCGAAGTAGGCATCGGCTTCGGCGTCGCTTACCGCCTGCACCGCGCCTTCCACTTTCACCTGCACCCCGCCCGGCAGCGTTTTCCAGAAAAACAGCAAGGCGACGTGGGGATTGGCCGACAATTGCCGACTCTTGCGGCTAAGGGTATTGGTGTAAAAAACAAAACCATCGGCATCGACCGCCTTGAGCAACACCGTGCGCGCCGAGGGTTGGCCTTTGCTGTCTACGGTGGCCAGGGTCATGGCGGTGGGCTCGGGGTCTGCGGCCTTGCGTGCGTCATCGAGCAGGCCGCGGAAGGTTGCCAGCAACTCAGGATTCAGGATGGGCATATCGGCTCCAGATAACTCAGTGCATCATTGTCGCGCAATCAACGTGACGCCGATATTGACGCCGATCAGGTTTGCTCGACGATGGCACGCACCAGCGCCAGCGTTACCCGGCGCTTGGCAGCCAGACTGGCCTGATCAATGCGATCCAGCAATTCGGTAAGGCTGGCCAGATCGCGGCCGACCCGGCGCAGCACGAAATCGAGCACCGCCGGCTCCAGCACCATGCCGCGCAATGCCGCACGCCGCGACAACAGTTCGCGCCGCCCCTCATCGTCAAGCAGCGGCAGATAAGCGCGCGAGCACTGGCTCAGCCGCGACACCAGATCCGGCAGCGACCACAACGCGAGCGTTGGCGCCGCCCGTGCGGCATAAATCAGCTGACTGCCCGCCGCCCGTGCCCGGTTATGGAAGTGAAACAACGCCTCTTGATCCGCCGCGCTGTCCGCGATGGCATCCAGTGCGTCAACACAGACCAGATCACCGTGCTCCTGCCCTTGCAGCGCAACATCCAGCGACCCGGCGAATGCATTCAATGGCAAATAGCGTACGTCACGACCAGCAGCCTGTGCCTCAGCCACTACTGCCAGCAACAAATGGGTTTTGCCACTGCCGGCGGGGCCGCACAAATACAGCCAGTCATTGTGCTCGCCACGCGCAGCGGCAGCCAGCAGGCGGCAGGCCGCTTCGCTGCCGACAAACGCCGTCAGACGTTGATCGGGTGCCACCGGCGGCAGCCGCAATGGTAGTTGCGGATGCGTCACACCGGCTCGTCGGGCGCGATGGCGGGCTGCATATCGGCCGTATCCTCGCTCGTCGCCAAGGCCGATGATTCGGTTTCTGGCGTTGCACCAGCGAGATACATATCGCTTTGAAGATAACGCTGATGGGCGTAGCGCAGTACCACCATCACCACCGCCGCCACTGGCAACGCCAGCAGCACGCCGAGAAAGCCGAACAATTGGCCGCCGGCCATGATCGCGAAGATCACTGCCACCGGATGCATGCCGATGCGATCACCGACCAGCCACGGCGTCAACACGAAGCTTTCCAGCAACTGGCCGATACCGAACACGCCCAGCACCAGCAGCACATGCAGCCAATCGCCGTGTTGCACCAGCGCGGCAACCAGGCCAGCGGCAACACCCAGAAATGCCCCCAGATACGGTACGAAGCTGAGCAGGCCCGAACCCATGCCGATCAGGAATGCCAAGTCGATGCCAACCAGCGACAAACCCAGCGCGTAGATCGCACCGAGCACGATCATTACCGACACCTGGCCACGCAAGAACGCGCCCAGCACTTCGTCGGATTGCTGTGCCAACCGCACTACCGTTGGCTCCAACTGTCGCGGCAACAATTCGCGTATCCGTGCAACCAGCTTCGGCCAATCACGCAGGAAGTAGAAGGTGACCACCGGCACCAGCAACGCCGTCGCCAGCCAACCGGCAATCGCCAAACCCGATCTGGACAACCCGGCGAACACGGCACTGGCGATACCGCCGGCTTGTTGCCAATGCCCCTTGAGCAGCGCCACCAACTGATCGGGATCGAAATACGCGGCGATTTCCAGCCCGGTGCGCTGCTCCAGCCACGGCAATGCCGTAATTTTCAGCCAGCCCAGATAGCGCGGCAAATTGGTGATCAATTGACTGGTCTGGCGTTCCAGCAGCGGGATCACGATCAATAAAGACAGCAACAGCAACACACTCATCAACACGAACACCAGGCTGACCGCCGCCGAACGGCTCATACCATGGCGCTGGCAACGCCCGACCAGTGGGTCACCGAGCCAGGCCAGCAACGCCGAAATCGCAAACGGGATCAGCACCGGCCCGAGCAGATACAGCAACAGGCCGATCACTGCCGTTGGCAGCAACCAACGCAGCGGTTGCCAGACCGGTGCGGTCGGATTCATGGCGAACTTTCCTTGTGTACGCGCCGGGCGCGGTTGCCCCACAACACAACGTAATGGAGACCACTGGCCACGGTCGAGGCCGCTACCAGCCAGACTGCCACTGCCTGCCCCTGTGTTGGCAGCGATGGATACGCCAGAGTGAGCATCAGCCACAGCACGAACGCGATCTGAATCGCGGTATTGGTTTTGCTCAGCCAACTCGGGGTCATCGGCACCGGCCCGATCAACCAATGCCATGCCCCGGCACCCGCCACGATCAACACATCGCGCGCCAGCACCAGCGCCAGCAGCCAGGTCGGCACATGGCCGCCGATCCACAGCCCGATAAAGCCTGCGGCGAGCAGCAACTTGTCGGCAATCGGGTCGAGCAGGCCACCAAGCCGGGTGACCCAGTGGAAACGCTTTGCCAACAGGCCATCCAGCGCATCCGAAACTCCGGCAGCCAACGCCAGCCACCATGCCGCTGGGTAACGCTCATCCACCAGCAACCACAACAACGGTGGCACCGCCAATATCCGGGCGATGGTCAAGGTGTTGGGTAGCTGGCGAAGGTTCACCGAATCATCCCGAAACTCGGTATTTCGCCAACCTCGGCATCCTCACGCAACATCGCTCCTTGCCCGATCGCAGCGCGAAAACCCTCGATACCGGAAGCCAAATCCAGGCGGACGGTCAGCTCATCATCCACAGCACTCATCGCCTGCACTGCGCGCACGAAGGGCAAGGTGTCGAGGTAGGCACGCAGGCGGGCATACGCTTCGGCCGAAGCGATACCGTGAATGCGCACCCGATATTGGCCCGGCGGGCCGCTCACCGCCAGATCGCGATAGCGCCGTGCCAGCGCATCGGCAGCCAGGTCGGCGCCGGCAGCGAGCAGCACCGAGGTATTGGCTCCGGGACGGGTGATGCGTGCGATTTGTGCCCCTGCGTCGCGCAAGGTCCATTGCGCCATCCAGCCACCTCCGGCGCGATACAGGCGGCCCAGCAACTGCACCTGCGCCTCGGCGCCACCCAGCAAGGTGTCGGCAGCATCGGTATCGCTTTCCCAAGCGGCCTGCAGCCCCAAGTCCGACAGCGCCGGGTTATCGGGGAAGCGCAGCACCAAGCCACGCGCACGGGCCTGGGCACTAAGGGCAGACACCGCGTTGGCCTGCCCGGCCCCCACCAAACGTGGCCCACTGCCATCATCGATCGCCAGCCATACCTGCGGCTCCGGGCGTGGCCCAAGCCAAGAGGCAATGCCAGCCTGCTCCAGCATCGTCTCAACCATCGCCGGATCAAACCGTGCAATCAGAATCTGGCGATAAGCGATTACCCCGCTGCTGGTATCCACATCTTGACGGTAGCGATATTGTTGCGCCATCGCGGGCGCCACTGCGGTGAGGCCATCGATCGATGCCGCCGCAGCCTGGCTCGGATAACTCGCCAAACGCGCAATCACGCCGGTCAATATCCGCGCCAAACCCGCATTGCGCTCGCCTTCGCTTTGATCGGCGACCTCGGTTTCGCCCTCGTAAAGATCCGGCGACTGCGCAGCCGCCAGTGATGCCGTGGCAAGCACGGCGACAAAAAAGACAAAGCGCAAAAATCGGAGCATGCGTCAAACCTGGTTGGCCAACCGCGCCATGGTGCCCAAGCCGGGCGCCATAGTCCAATGCCGGTCCTGATTAGCGCTATATCTCAGCCCGGCGGGCTTCGGCCCCTTCTCCCTCCGGGACAACCAGCGACTTGGCGGCTTTGCCGCCTAGTCGATTGGCTGGTAGCTTCATCAGAAGGTGGCGCGAAGCGCCGGATGAGGGTTCAAGCCCGTACGATAGCCGATACTCGCACCGAACCCTCACC
>JAUXUI010000102.1 GCA_030681035.1 Lysobacteraceae bacterium
GGCCTGAACAAGGGGGAAAAGCGTTCGCCTGAACGAATTACACGCCGAAACTGCATTTTTCGCACCAAAGCGGTGCGTTTTTCTTCTCTGAGGCGCCCCGGCGCCGCCCTTTCGAAGTCAAGTCCGACAGGCTGCTAGCGCGTGAGACCCCCCATGGCCAAAGAAGTGCAAATGTCGATCAAGATGGAGGCGGAGCTTCGCGACCAATTCATGGCCGCTGCGGCGCGGCGCCACCGCCCCGCTGCGCAGATCATCCGCGACCTCATGCGCCTGTATATCGGCGACAACGAAGTACCAAACCTGCTGACCGCCGAGACCCTCCGCAAGGCCCGCCGCGACGAAGATGTATTCCATGCGGCCAACGCATCAGAGCTGTTCAAGCAACTGGGCGTTTGATGCGTTCGCCGAGCCACATCGGCCAGTTCAAACGTGACGTAAAGCTGGCGCACAAACGCGGCAAGGACATGGACAAACTGCGCAAGGTGCATCAGGTAGGCAGTCACACCAAGTTCAAGCACCCCGACAAGCCGGGCATGGTAACGGTGCCGCACCCAAAAAAAGGCATGGCCATTGGCACGCTGCGAAGCATTTATCGGCAAGCGGGTTGGCACTGGAAGTAAGGAGGCAATATGTTGTACCCCGTTTACGTCAGTATCGGCGACGAAAAGACCGCTCACGGCATGGCGTTCCCGGATTTTGCGGGTTGCTTTTCCGCTGCCGACAACTGGCAGGATATTCCCCGCATGGCGCAGGAGGCGGTCGAGTGCCACATGGCAGGGGAGGGGTTGGCTGTTCCGTCGCCGACCCCGCTGGAGGCGCTGGTCAAAGACCCGGAATACCAAAGCGGTGGGGTGTGGATGCTGGTGGAGATCGACGTGAGCCGCATCGACCCTGCGCCGCAGCGGGTCAATATCTCGCTGCCTCGTTTCCTGTTGGCCGAGATCGACGACTACGCCCGCGCCCACGGTGCGACGCGCTCGGGCTTTCTGGCCGATGCCGCAAAGGCGGCAATGCAGTAAGTGCGGGCACTGGCGCGATGCGAACACGCGATCACGGGCGCTGGCCAGAATGCGCATCTCGATCACCTTCACCGCGCCCTCGACGGCGCCTTTGTCCTTGGGCTTGCGCACCCGCGCCGGGAGGATGGTGATGCCGTAGTGGCGACCGAAATCGGCGTACACCGCGCTCAACGTCGGCTCGTAGCGGTTGGGCTTGGCGACCAGCGCCTTGGGATTGTCCGGCACCGCGATCTTCGGCACGCCGCCATAGGCCACGAACGCGCGGTGCTGACCATCGAGCCAGCTTGCCGCGGTCTGGTCGGGATAGGCGTACGCGAAGATCGCATTCGAGTAATTCAACGCGGCGGCGAAGATCTGCGCGTCGCGGACGCCGTCGCCGTCGCGATAGCGCAACGTCAGTCCGGCGAAGTCGAAGTAGGCCCACTCGCCGGGAACGTGGTGATGCCGATAGGCCAGGTCGCGATCGGCGAGATGCGCCGCGAGCTCGTCGCAGAACACGCTGTAGCCAATGCCGTCGTCGTGGCGCTCACGGTACTCCGCCCACAGCAACCGGCGGGTCACGCCCTTGCGTGCGAGCTGCTTGGACACCTCGGCGTAGTTCGGTCGCGCGCAGCGCTTGGCGGCGCCTTGGTGCGCGGGGCTGCAGTACAGCCGACGCTCGAGTTCCTCGTCGCTCAGGTCGGGATCGAGCGGCCAGGCCAGGCCGGCCGCAACGAACCGTTTGAGCACGCGCTCCACGGTGGAGCGCACCACGCTCAGACCGCGCGCGATGAGGCGCTGGCTGAGTCCTTCGTCGAAATGCAAACGCAGTAGTTCACGGAGTTGGTGCATGGGAATCCTCGCTTGAGTCATGGGGTGTGCTCGCGGCCAAAAGACCGCAAGGATGACCCACTTCAACCGCGCACCCGCACTGGCTTCCCATGACCCGGAATCGTGCCGCCGAGGCTGGCGTCACATGCTCCGGAATCGTGGCTTCACATGGTTCGGAACGGTGGCTTCCCATGAGCCGGAATATCCACGTGAGCCCACCAGCAACGCGTAACCTTGTCGCCCGCACAGGGCTCCAGGGGTAGACCACGGTTTTTCTGCGGGGCTCGTTCCCAGATCAAGCCTGGGGCAGGCTCTGTGTGCGACCGGGCATACGCTGCGCACATGGCATCTGTCGCCCACAGGGTGGGCTCCTACAGGGGTAGATCACCGCGATTTTTGTAGGAGATCACCCTGTGAGCGACCGTGAACCCACCAGCAACGCGTAACCTTGTCGCCCGCACAGGGCTACA
>JAUXUI010000079.1 GCA_030681035.1 Lysobacteraceae bacterium
AGCGCGCCGCCGCATCACTCTGGTCCAGACTCTTGCGCCGAATCTTGCTCGCACTGTTCGCCATCGATGCCACTATCCACTTCGCCGCCGAGATTTCGATCGCCATCGCCATCTGGCACACTGCGTTCTGGATCGCCGTCATTGCCGTATCTCCTCTTTCGTCGGTTGGGGATCGCAGTGTCGGCGATCCGCCTTCGGGCTCATAGGGTCTACAACATCAACATCGGCGATGCCCGCCGTAGGCGCAGGATGGGTAGAGCGCAGCGAAACCCATCACAAGACAACACCAACATGCTGTCCCAAGCCACATGTTGTGCTCGACCAGAAGCGCCGGGTTGCTTTGCCCTACGCGTTCTTCATGCCGGTGAAGTGGCCTCAGGCCGGTGAAAGCCTCGCCCTTGCTGCAGCATAGCGTAAGCCAAGAAAATCCATGATCCTTACCCCCGTATCCCAAACCCGACCCCACGAGCAAGCTCATCAAAGCCCGGGAATGAAGTCGCCACATTGGCGCAATCGGCAATGCCTACCTCGCCGCTGGCGCATTGCGCGGCCACTACCAGCGCCATGGCGATGCGGTGGTCGCCGTGGGCATGCGTGTCACCGCCATGCAACGTGCCGCCGTGAATTACCGCACCATCCGGAGTCTCATCGATACGCGCACCGAGCGCGCGCAAGCCGGTCGCCATGGTGGCGATGCGATCGGATTCCTTGACCCGCAACTCGGCGGCGCCGGTGACCACCGTGCTGCCTTCGGCGAGCGCAGCGGCAGCGAACAGCACCGGAAACTCGTCGATCATGTCGGGCACGCATTGCTCGGGCACCGCGATACCACGCAGTCGCGCATGGCGCACACGAAGATCGGCGACTGGCTCCCCGCCTTGCTCGCCGCAGGGAGTCTGCGTGATGTCGGCACCCATGGCGCGCAACACTGTCAGCAAACCAGTACGGCGCGGATTCATGCCGACCGCGCGCAGCAGCAAGTCGGAACCGGGCACCAGGCTGGCAGCGACAATGAAAAATGCCGCTGAGGAAAAATCAGCGGGCACTTGCACCTGTGTTGCTCGCAGTCGATGGCCACCACTCAGCCGCACCCAGCCGGGGCCGAACGCAATCGGCCAGCCAAACGCCTGCAACATGCGTTCGCTGTAATCGCGGGTTGGGTGCGGTTCGTGAATATGGGTTTCGCCGCGTGCGTACAAGCCGGCCAGCAACAGCGCCGATTTCACCTGCGCACTGGCAACCGGCAGGGTGTAGTCGATGCCGTGCAGCGCACGGCCACCGTGGATACGTAGCGGCGGCAAGCCGCCAGCTTTTGACTCGATCAGGCCACCCATGCGCGTAATCGGTTCGATCACCCGCGCCATCGGCCGTATGCTCAGCGAGGCGTCGCCGCTGAGCACACTGTCAAAACGCTGACCCGCCAACAGGCCCGCCAGCAGGCGCATGCCGGTACCGGCGTTGCCGCAATCCAGCGTTTCGCCGCAGCCATGCAAGCCGTCGATGCCAACACCCTGCACCACCCGGCTGCCGGCGCCGCTGGCGTCGATGCGAACGCCCAGTTTGGCAAATATCGCGGCGGTGGCGCGGGTGTCTTCGCCTTCAAGAAAACCATCCACGAGCGACTCACCATCAGCCAGGCTCGCGAACATGATCGCGCGATGTGACACCGACTTGTCGCCGGGAATAGCAATCTCACCATGCAATGCCTGGCCAGCTCCGGCTCGCCAATCCAACGTACTCATCGGCCGCCCTCACCCGCCATCACCGCATCCAGCGCCGCCACGAGGCGCATATTTTCATCAGCCGTGCCGAGGCTGATCCGCAAGCAATCAGCCAACCCGTATCCCGCCATCGGCCGCAGCACGATGCCGCGCTTGAGCAGTTCGTCTTCGATCCGCAGCGTGTCGTTGCCGAACTCGACTAGCACAAAGTTGGTCTGCGAGGGATACACGAACAGCCCGCGCGCGCGCAACGCGTCGGCGAGCCATTGCCGCTGCTCGGCGTTGCGGACACGCACCCGATCGATGTGCGCGGCGTCGGCCAATGAAGCTTCGGCGGCGGCAAGACCCAGCGCATTGACGTTGAACGATTCGCGCGCACGTTCCAGCACTGCGATCAGACCCGGTGCTGCCAGCGCATAGCCCACCCGCAGGCCTGCCAGCGCATATGCCTTGGAAAAAGTACCGGTAACGATCACGCGCGGGTCACGATGCAACCATGCGGTTGCGGAAACGTACTCGGGCGCGGTGACATATTCGCGGTAGGCCTCATCCACCACCACCAGCACATTGGCCGGCAGTTTCGCCAGCAACGCAGCGAACGCATCGCCGGAGTACCAAGTGCCGGAGGGGTTGTTGGGATTGGCCAGATACAGCAGTCGGGTGCTGGAATCGATCACATCGGCAATGGCATCCAGATCATGCCCACGCGCCATCACTGCGGTGCGCGGCAGCGCCGGCGCCAATCGCAATGGTGCATTTGCCGCGTTAGCGGCAATTGCGTACACGGCAAAGCCAAACTGCGAGGCCACCACGCCCGCAGTGGGACCGGCAAACACCTGCGCGAGCAGCATCAGCAACTCGTGCGAACCATTGCCGAGAATGATCTGCTCCAGTCCGACACCATGCGCCTGTGCCAGCACCTGCTTGAGCGCACCGCCACGCGGGTCGGGGTAGCGAAAAATCTCCGGCAGTGCTGCGAGAATGGCATCCAGCGCACCGGGCACCATGCCAAACGGGCTTTCGTTCGAGCCCAGCTCGATCAGGGCGCCCGCGTGCGCGGCACGCAGCGCGACCAGATCGTGGCCCGGGTCGTAGGCGCGCAGGCTGCGGATACCGGGCTGCGCCAGCGCATCGAAATCCGCTGCCGCCGCACTCACAAAATCGCCACCGGATAGCTGCCCAACACGCGCACCTGCGCGGCAAAACTACCAAGCCCCTCCAGCGCGTGCTTCACCGGCATGTCCTCAACATGGCCGCTGACGTCAATGAAAAACGCGTACTGCCAACGTCCTTGATGCGAAGGACGCGACTCGATGCGGTTCATGCTGACGCCATTGTCGGCCAACGGCTTGAGCAGATTGAACAGCGCGCCAGGCTGGTCGCGCACGAACACCAGCAGCGAGGTGCGATCGTGGCCGGATGGCGGCAACAGGTCACGGCCAATCACCAGAAAACGGGTGGTGTTGTCGGGGCGGTCCTCGATCGGGCCAGCCACCACTTTCAGGCCATAGACATGCGCGGCGGATTCACCGGCAATGGCTGCGGTATCGTCGGCATTGCGCGCACGACGCGCCGCTTCGGCGTTGCTGGTGGCGGCAAAGCGTTCGGTCTTGTTGCAGTTCTGTCGCAGCCAGTTCTTGCACTGTGCCAGCGATTGCGGGTGCGCATAAATGCGCTCGACATCTTCCAGCCGACCACTGCGCGACAGCAAAAACTGGTGTACCTGCAACTCCACCTCGCCGCAAATCTTCAGCTTGGAGGTGAGGAACATGTCGAGCGTAGACTGGATCGTGCCCTGCCCCGAGTTCTCCACCGGCACCACGCCAAAATCGGCATTGCCCGATTCGACTTCCTGGAAAACCTCTTCGATGGTGGCCAGCGGCAATCCGTGTGCGCTGTGGCCAAAATGCTTGTGTACTGCCTGCTGCGAGAAGGTGCCTTCGGGGCCGAGAAACCCCACCTTCAGCGGTTCCTGCTGGGCCAGGCACGCCGACATCACTTCGCGGAACAAACGCACCAGCACCTCGTCGCTGAGCGGGCCATCGTTGCGATCCACCACTTTGCGCAACACCTGCGCCTCGCGTTCCGGGCGGTAATAATCGATGGCCGCCTTGAGCGGGCCCTTGGCCTTGCCCACCTGCAACGCCCAGTTGGCCCGCTCGGCGATCAGCTCCTGGATATGCTGATCGATGCTGTCGATGCGTTCGCGCGCCTGCCCCAATGCCGGCGATGGTGTGGCGCTAGCCTCGGCGCCGCGTTTTGCCGGCTTGCGCGGACTCGTGTCAGGCGTCGGCGTTGCCGCCTTGGCGGGAGTTTGCTTCTTGCGTGGTGGGGACATGGTGGTTCAAGCCTTGCGCTGGGCGAAGTCGATCATGAATTGCGCCAGCGCTTCGACGCTGGCCTCGGTCACTGCGTTGTAGATGGAGGCACGGATACCACCCACCACGCGGTGGCCTTTCAAACCGATCAGGCCATTGGCAGTGGCGTGCTTGAGAAAGTCGGCTTCCAGCACGTCATTGGCGAGGAAAAACGGCACATTCATGCGCGAGCGGCAGGCTGGATCGACACGGTTGCGATAGAACCCGTTAGAGCCGTCGATGACTGCGTACAGGCGTTGCGCCTTGCGCCGATTGATGGCTTCAATCGCCGCCACGCCGCCGAGCTGCTTGAGGTGTTTGAACACCAGCCCGGCCAGATACCAGGCAAATGTGGGTGGCGTATTGAGCATCGAATCGTGCTTGAGGTGATTGCCGATGCTCAAGATCGGCGCCCGCAGCTGCCCGGCGCGTGCCAGCAACTCCGGGTGGATGATCGCCACAGCAATCCCGGACGGGCCGATATTCTTCTGCGCACCGGCATAGATCATGCCGTAGCGCGACACATCGAGGCTGCGCGAGAGGATGCTGGAGGACATGTCCGCGATCAGCGGTGCGCGACTCGCTTCAGGGGTGTCGGCAAACTCGACACCATGGATTGTCTCGTTGCTGGTGATGTGCAGATAGGCCGCATCATCACGCAGCCGCCATAACGCACGTGCCGGAATCTTGGTGTAGCCGTTGCCCTCGGCACTGGCGGCAATGCTTACGTCGGCACAAGGCCGCGCCTGATCGATCGCCTTTTCGCCCCAGTGACCGGTCAACACGTAGTCAACCGCTTGCCCGGACGCGGCAAAATTGAGTGGCAGCAGGGCTTGAATCAGGGTGGCGCCGCCTTGCAAAAAGGCAACGGCGTACTCGGTTGGAATCGCCATCAACTCACGCAGGTCGCGCTCGGCCTCGGCCGCCATATCGATGAACGCCTGCCCACGATGGCTGAGCTCCATCACCGAAGCGCCCTGGTCGTTCCACTCCAGCAATTCCGCCTGGGCTTGACGTAAAACCGCTTCGGGCAATGCCGCAGGGCCGGCGCTGAAGTTATGCACGCGCGACATGAAAACTCCGTGAGGGGGTCGAAGTGCTGAGGCTACCATGCGGCAGCGCAGCAAAAAAGGTCATGCCAGCCGGGAAGTGTGCGACAGCAGCGCAAACCCGATCAGGTTGCGGGCGCCTCCGCCGGATGCAATGCCTCGTCAATGAGCAGTTCTATCATCGTCAAGTCGGGGATCAGGGCTGCGTCATCGTTCAGAACAACCCTGGCCTTGACCCCCAAAGGTAGCGGATTGTCGCCGCCACTGACGGCCAGTCGATCACGCGCCACATTGATCAAGCGCGGAAACCCTTGGGTGAGCACGGCAAAAAACGATAACCGTTGGTTGCCACCAAGCGCCTTGATTACCACCACCTTGGAGCCAAGTTGCCCACGCTCTTCGGCGAGCCCGGCCAAACGGGAAAACGCGATAACCGGCACTCGCCAACCACGCCAGCGCAAGCGACCAAGCAACCATGCGGGCGCATTGGCGACGAGCTCTGGATCCGAGAAGCTGATGATTTCGGCCATTGACGCGTTCGGCAGCAGCAAACGCCCGCCCGCGACGGAGATCAGCACTCCACGCAGATCATTCTCAACCGAATGTTGTGACGTGCTTTGTGTGTTCATTTCTTCCAACGCTCCACCGCCGTGGCGGTCAACTCAGCCATTGCACCCACCCGACCACCGGCGGCATGAGCACTGGCGCAGGCAGCCGCATCAAAACAAGTCGCGGGGTCCTGTGCGATCACGGTTACACCTGCCGCCATGCATGCCGCCCATTGGCTCGCCAACGCCACCGGCGCACCACTGGCGAGCACCACCAGCAGATCACGGCCCAGCCCAACGAGCTGAGCCAACTGCACGTCGGCGGCTTGCCGCTCAGTGATGAACGACAAGTTGCCATGACGGCCCATCGACAGACCCAAATCACCGGGCACGACGAATACGCGACCAGCATCGATGCTTTTCCCCGCTTCAGCCAACACCACGGGCAACGAGCTTACCTTGGCCAACTGCGGGATCAGTCGATCATGGTTGGCTCCCTCAAGATGCTGCATCAACACCACCGGCACCGGCAGATCATCGGGCAGATTGGCGAGCACTTGTCGCACGGCATCGGGGCCACCGGGACCGGAAAAAATGACGACCGCGCCAAGATGGGTTGCAACCGTACTGGCATCGTCATCGGCGAGCGAAAGCCCAGCGATCAGCGCATCAAAGTCGATGTCCTGCGGCACCACCGAATCGTGACCCCGTGCAACGGTTTCACTCGGCGAGCTATCGTCATCCGATACCAGCGAGAGGTTGCCAAACATGCTCGTTTTTTCGCCGGGTTGGCTATCGCCAGTCGGATTTTCAGGCGTAGCGCCAAGCGCGTCGCTACTACCAAGAGACTCTTTGTTTGACATGGCATCGCTGCCATCGTCTGCATAGCCCTGTGCTGCAAAACCAGGCTGTGCGTTCTCGGGATGTTCTTCGTTGTCGGCTGTATTCGCATCCAGCTGGGCTGCCAGAGCCAACAATTCGGGATCGAGCACTATCTCCTCATCGTCGGCATCGCCAAACTGCGCAAAGTTCGAGGTTTGCTCTGCGGAAGTCTCAGTCGAGGCTGCTTCAATTCCGAACGAGAAATCGGCTTCCAGATAACTGTCATCCAAAATGAGCGGGACAGGCTCATCGCCGCCGCTCTCCGATAGCACCTCAGCCGGCTCGTCCAGCGCGGATGCCAAATTGCTGCTCGCCTGATCTTCAACGTACACCGCAAGATCAACGTCTTCAGACAAGCCCGGCTCGATGCTATCCGGCTGTTGCCAAGGCGTGTGAGCAAGATCGGCATCTGCGCTATCAACACCCGCCATGGCACGCTCGATTTCGTCATCATTCAACTGCAACGAACTATCGGCAAACGACTCATCAGAGCGGACATAAGCCGGCGCATATGCCGCCCGCGCACCACCACCGGGCACCTCGAGCGATGGCACTTCGCGTGCCATCTCCGGCGTATCGTTGGTGTATTCAGAAAGCGTCGCGGCGCTCATCTCCTGATCCGGCCGGATCGGGGCGCCCGGCTGAGGGCGCATATCAAAGGACGGTAGCCGCTGTGCGTCAACCGGTGCGGCCGGCAGCGCTGCGGCAGCATCGCCGGACAATTTGCTGGCCAAATGTCGCGCCCAGCGGGCAAGCTCCCAGCCACCCAATTTGCGTGTTACTGCGGCATCGTCATAGATCACACTCACGCCAGGATCATCGAACACCGGCTGAAACGCATCAAGTGCATCTTCAATACTGTCGTCGAGACTGACCACAATGATCGAAGAGCCCGCCTCGCTGAGCGCTTCGGGCTCAACCGCCCGAGGATCAGCCTCGATGCTGATCTGCGCGCCAAAATCCAGCAATACCTGCCGCAACTGGCTGCGGACATCACCCTCAATACCCAGTAATGCCACGCGTGCAGGCGTGTTACTCATGAATCTCACCACCGCTTAGCAACTCACCGACATTGCGCAGTAATTCGGCTTCCTGATACGGCTTGCCAAGGTAGCGGTTAACACCGATTTCGAAGGCCCGCTGACGATGCTTTTCGCCGGTACGCGAGGTAATCATGATGATCGGGATGTGACGATAGCGCACATCGTTGCGCATGTGTGTCGCCAATTCGTAGCCGTCCATGCGCGGCATTTCGATATCGAGCAACATTACATCAGGCACACGTTCAGCAAGCTTCTCAAGCGCGTCAATACCGTCTTTTGCCGTCAGCACTTCATAGTTCTGACGTTCCAGAACGCGACTGGACACCTTGCGCATGGTGATTGAATCATCGACAACCATCACCAACGGCACACGAGCCACCGGGCGAACGTTCGCGTGTGGTTGCAGCAACGTCTCGGTGGTGTCGGCGTGGCTCAGATGCCGGCGTACGAGCGGAAGCACATCAAGAATCACCACCACGCTGCCGTCACCCATCACGGTAGCGCCGAAAATACCGGGCAACGAACTGACCTGTGGGCCGACCGGCTTGACCACGATTTCACGGCTGCCCATCACCTGGTCCACTGCGATGGCTGCGCGCAATTCACCGGAGCGCGCCAATAGCAGGGGCATTTGCAGGCTTTCTGCCGCTTTGGCGGGCGCGTGACCGATCAACATGCCTAGATCGTGTACCGGATAAACATCGCCGGCGTAGCTGTACGACGCGTCGCCACGGAGTTGCCCCAACTCCAGTTCGTCGCGGTCAATGCGGCCCACGCCAGCTACCGATGCAATCGGCACCGCGAAGTTGGTTTCGCCAATTTTCACGAATACTGCCTGCGTTACCGCGAGCGTAAAGGGCAGGCGAATCAGGAACTCGGTCCCCTTGCCCGCACGAGAACGAATCCCCAACGTACCACCCAGTTGGCGAATCTCGCTGTGTACCACATCCATGCCGACGCCACGGCCGGCAAGTTTGCTGACCGATTCTGCGGTGGAGAATCCGGTATGCAAAATGAACCCATAGAGTTCGGCATCGGGCACTTGAGCATCAGCAACCATTAACCCGCGCTCAATTGCCTTGGCACGAATCGCAGCCGCGTCGAGCCCACGGCCATCATCGGAGACTGCGATCACCACTTCAGAACCTTCGCGCGAAACGGCAATACGAACCAATCCGTCCTCGGATTTGCCCGCTTTGCGACGATCCGCCGGTAACTCCACGCCGTGCGCTACGGAGTTTCGCAGCATGTGTTCCAGCGGCGCGGTGATGCGTTCAAGTACGCTGCGGTCCATTTCGCCTTGCGCACCGTCAACCTTGAGCTGCACCGACTTGCCGGTTTCCGAGCCTGCCTGGCGCAAGATACGGCGCAAACGTGGCACCAGCGAGTCGAAAGGCACCATGCGAGTCCGCATCAGCCCTTCCTGCAAGTCCGAACTCACCCGCGACTGTTGCAGAAGCAAGGTTTCGTGCTGACGGGTCAGGTCATCAAGCACCTGTTCGAGGTTGGTCAAATCGGCGGCGGACTCGGACAACCCGCGGGTGAGCTGTTGCAGCGTGGAGAACCGATCAAGTTCAAGCGGGTCGAATGTTTCATCCGCCACGTCCGGTGCTCGCTGGAAGCGCGCGATGATCTGCGTCTCGGTTTCAATTTCGAGTTTGCGTAACTGGTCGCGCAAACGCGAGGTGGTCTGGTCAAGTTCGCCCAGATTGGTACGGAAACTTGCCAGTTGCTGTTCGAGGCGCGCTCGATAGATTGCGACTTCGCCGGCGTAATTGACCAGGCGATCCAGCAAATCGGCGCGAATACGAACCTGCTCCTGTGGCGCCCGCACCTGCATATCGTCGGCATCATCAAAGTCCGTTTCGATCGGTGCTGACAAGCGGCCGCTTCGATGTGACTTTTCAGGCTTGACGACCGCTGTGGTTGCCGATTCCGGCTTAACTGGTGCTGACGAAACCTCGCTCTTCGCAGGCGCAGTTGTCGGCTGCACCAATGGGTAATTGCCGGTTGACGCCTGCTCAAAATGCGCAATCAGATTGACCGGCATCGCGATCGCCTGGCGCGTGACAATGCGTGAGAGCATGCCATTGAGACGGTCAAAACCACGTTCCAGCAGCACCAGCCCGCTCATTCCCAGATCGAGCCTGCCCTCTGCTACCGCTTCCAGCAGCGACTCCATAACGTGCCCCAGATCGCCCATTTCGGCAATTCCGGACATCCGTGCGCCGCCCTTCAAGGTGTGCAAATCGCGCTGCAAGCCAACCACCGGCTCGCGCTCGAACCGGTTTTCACGCAACTGTGTCAACAACGTGTCCGCGTGATCCAGCAGATCGGTTGACTCTTCGATAAAGATATCAAGCAGCTCTTCGTCGAGATCGCTCAGATCCAGCGGAACCTCAGGATCGGTTTCGTCCTCGATCAAAGCCATTGTCGGATGCGCTTCGTGATCGGGCACAGCTTCGGCTTCGGCGGCTTCGGCGGCTTCGACTTCGGCGGCTTCGGCGACTTCGACTTCGGCTGCTTCGGCTTCGGCGACTTCGGCTTCGGCAACTTCGGCTTCGGCAACTTCGGCGGCGGCAGCTTCGGAGGCGGCAGCTTCGGCGGCAGCAGCTTCGGAGGCGACAGCTTCGGCGGCAGCAGCTTCGGCGGCAGCAGCTTCGGCGGCGGCAGCTTCGGCGGCAGCAGCTTCGGCGGCAGCAGCTACGGCGTCGGCAGCTACGGAGGCAGCAGCTTCGGCGGCGGCAGCTTGGGCGGCGGCAGCTTCGGCGGC
>JAUXUI010000081.1 GCA_030681035.1 Lysobacteraceae bacterium
ACGGGACCACGGGACCACGGGACCACGGGACCACGGGACCACGGGACCACGGGACCACGGGACCACGGGACCACGGGACCACGGGACCACGGGACCACGGGACCACGGGACCACGGGACCACGGGATGACAAGCTTGCGAACTCTCGCGTTAAGCTTTTGCTTCTTGAAGCTTTAGCTTCTCCGGGTCCCGGGTCCCGGGTCCCGGGTCCCGGGTCCCGGGTCCCGAGCAGCGCAGCAACACAGCAGCACCCAATGCCCCCACCCCGCAGGAACCCTGCCATGAGCACTATCGATTTCACCTCCTACCTCAAACTGATGGCGCACAAGAAAGCCTCGGATCTGTTCGTTACCGCAGGCGTGGCGCCGTCGATGAAGGTCAATGGCAAAATCTCGCCGATCACGCAGAGCGCACTGACTCCGCAGCAGAGCCGCGATCTGGTGTTGAACGTGATGACGCCGGCACAGCGCGAGGAGTTCGAGAAAACCCACGAATGCAACTTTGCCATCGGCGTTTCTGGCGTCGGCCGCTTTCGTGTCAGCTGCTTCTATCAGCGCAATCAGGTAGGCATGGTGTTGCGCCGGATCGAGTCGCGCATTCCCACCATCGACGAACTCAACCTGCCGCCGGTGCTGAAGACACTGGCGATGACCAAGCGCGGCATCATCCTGTTTGTCGGCGCCACCGGTACCGGCAAGTCCACTTCGTTGGCGGCGTTGATCGGCTACCGCAACCAGAACTCGTCGGGCCACATCATCACCATCGAGGACCCGATCGAGTTTGTACACAAGCACGAGGGCTGCATCATTACCCAGCGTGAAGTCGGTATCGATACCGACAGTTGGGAGGCGGCGCTGAAAAACACCCTGCGCCAGGCGCCGGACGTGATCATGATCGGCGAAATCCGTACCCGTGAGGGCATGGATCACGCGGTGGCGTTTGCCGAAACCGGGCATTTGGTGCTGGCTACCCTGCATGCCAACAATTCCAACCAGGCGATGGATCGCATCATCAACTTCTTCACTGAAGATCGCCGTAATCAGTTGTTGATGGATCTGTCGTTGAACCTCAAAGGCGTGGTTGCGCAACAATTGATACCAACCCCGGATGGCAAATCCCGGCGCGTGGCGATGGAAATTCTGTTGGGTACGCCGCTGGTGCAGGATTACATCCGCGATGGCGAGATACACAAGCTCAAGGAAGTGATGAAGGAATCGACCAACCTGGGCATGAAGACGTTCGACCAGGCGCTGTTCGAGCTGTACATGGCCGGCGAGATTTCCTACGAGGATGCCTTGCGTTATGCCGACAGCACCAACGAGGTGCGTCTGAAGATCAAGCTCAGCCAGGGTGGCGACGCGCATTCGTTGTCGGCTGGCATGGATGGGGTGGATCTGGTCGAGTCGAAATAGGCGGAGAAAAGTCTGGGGGAGCTACAATACGCCCATGAGCGCAGCCGCACCGCAGCCGTCGGATTTCCTCATCGGCCACCTTCTGGTGGCCATGCCGGGCTTGGATGACCCGCGTTTTGCGCGGGCAGTTGTGCTGCTGTGCCAGCATAATGAAGATGGCGCGATGGGGTTGCTGGTCAATCGCCTGTCTGACTATCGGTTGAGCGAGATTCTCGCGCAGATGCAAATCAGCGATGTGCAGCCGGATTTTCCTGATCGGCCGGTATTGGCAGGTGGCCCGGTGCAGACTGATCGCGGCTTTGTGCTGCATGGGGGCACTGTCGATTGGGATTCCACATTGCGTATCAATGAAACACTGGCAGTGAGCACGTCGCGAGATGTGCTGGAGATGATTGCTGCGGGCAAAGGCCCCGCGCAATTTTTGCTGACGCTCGGTTTCTCGGGCTGGGGCCCTGGGCAATTGGAATCGGAGTTGGCGGACAACGCCTGGCTTACTGTGCCTGCCGATGATGAGCTGTTGTTCGACGTGCCTCTGGACCTGCGCTGGCAAACCGCGAATGCCCGTTTGGGCGTCGATCCGGGCCAGTTGACGGGCTACGCCGGGCACGCTTGATGTCTTCGGGAGCGATGCAGTCAGCTTGCGTGCTGGGTTTTGATGTCGGCAGCCGGCGCATTGGTGTGGCGGTGGGCAGCGCGTTGAGCGGTGGTGCGCGCGAATTGGCGGTTGTTGACGTGCGTGATGGTGTGGTCGATTGGGCCCGCATCACGCAGTTGCTGCGCGAATGGCAGCCGGCCAGTTTGTTGGTCGGTGACCCGCGCACACTGGAAGGCGGCGATCAACCGGCACGTCAGGCGGCGCTGCGTTTTGCCGATGAAGCCGCGCGACGCTTCGCCCGGCCGGTGCTGATGGTTGATGAACGGCGCAGTTCGGTCGAGGCCGCAGCCCGGTTTGCCAGTGCCCGCGCCGCCGGTGCGCGCCGCCGCCGCGATGCCGCGATGCTCGATGCGCTGGCGGCGGTAATCATCATCGAGCGCTGGCTGGACAACCCCGAACAGGCACACGTTTTGGAGATGCCATGAGTTACCCCTGGCTGCGCGGCGACGGCCGCTTGCGCCACCTGATTACGCTCGATGGTATGCCGGTCGCGCTGCTCAATCGCCTGCTGAACACCGCGCAAGCCATGTGTGAGCATGCCAATGGCGGGCTGGCGTTGCGCGGGCGGCTGGCTGGCACAACGCTGTGTACCCTGTTTTTCGAACCGTCCACCCGCACCCGCTCCAGCTTCCAGTTGGCGGCCACGCGGTTGGGCATGGATATGCTCAATTTTGATATCGCCGTCTCATCATCGGGCAAAGGCGAGTCGGATCGCGATACTTTGGCAACCTTGCAAGCGATGGGTGTCAATGCGTTTGCCGTGCGCCACGGACGCGATGGCGCGGTGGCGGAGCTGGCCGAGGCAGCTGCTTCAGGAACTGTATTGATCAATGCTGGCGATGGCCGCAACGCGCATCCCAGTCAGGGCTTGCTCGACATGCTGACCTTGCGTCAAGCAAAAGGTAATGACTTCTCCCATTTACGTGTGGTGATTTGCGGCGATGTGCGGCATTCGCGAGTGGCGCGCTCGGACATCCATGCGTTACGTACGCTCGGTGCCAATGAAATTCGTATTTGCGGGCCGCAAAACCTGCTGCCCGATGACGAGGTGTTGGCGGGTTGCAGTGTGTATTCAAACTTTGACGAGGCCATCGCCGGTGTCGATGCGGTGATCATGTTGCGCCTGCAACGCGAACGCATGAGCCAGGGCCTGGTGCCCTCGCTTGACGGTTATTTTCGCGAATTCGGGCTCAGCACGGAGCGCCTGCGCCGCGCCGCGCGTGATGCGATCGTGCTGCATCCGGGGCCGATCAATCGTGGCATCGAGATCGACCCTGCGGTGGCTGATGGGCCGCAGTCGCGGGTATTGCAGCAGGTAGCCAACGGCGTTGCCGTACGCATGGCGGTGTTGGCGGAGTTGCTTGGCCGGTGATGGGTGGTGCAACACCGCGATATGACGGTTGCCCACAAGGTGAGCTATCTACAGGGTGGGCTACAGGGTCACGGCACGCCATGTTTTTGTAGGAGCCCACCCTGTGAGCGACCGTAATTTTCCAGCCGGGGCACGCGCTGGTCGCCCACAGGGTGGGCTCCTACAGGGTGGATCACCGATTTGTTGTAGGTGCAACGGTATGACCGCTGGTGCGAGTCAGGCTTCTGTGGGAGCCGGCCTGCCGGCGAACAATGCCGCGAGAAGCTTCGCGCGCAGGCGCGCTCCCACGAAAGCGGTGAACGCCCCTGTGGGCGACGGTTCGGTTGGTGCGAGGCGTCCGCTTATTGAGCCTGCCCGCTAAAGCTGCCCGCTGCAAACTGCCAGGTGCGCGTGATGTGCAGCAGTTCGATGCGTTCGCGGGTTTCCGGTAGTGGCGGGAACGGCTCGGCCAGCCGCACAATGCGCACCGCCGACTGGTCGAGCAAGGCGATACCGCTCGATTCCACCACTTCGATGGCCTGCACGCTGCCGTCGCGCCGCACCGATACGGTGAGCACCAGACGGCCTTGCAGTCGCCGTTGCCGCGCCTGTTCGGGGTAGTTCAGGTTGCCGATACGTTCGACCCGGTTGACCCACGCCCGCATGTATGGCGCCCATGCGTATTCACGGGTGCTGGCGGTAATCCGCTTCTCGTTGGGGCGACGCGCATAGGCAACCGTTTGCTGCTCCACCTCGGCCGCCAGTCGCGCCATTTCGACATGGCGCTCAATCCATTCTGGCCCCAACGGCAGCAATGGATTGCGCTCAGGAGGCGTGTCCTCCGCGTTGGGCACTGGCCAATCGCCCTCGGTGGTGCTCACCACACGGTCGGTGGGCGGTGGCTGCGGTGCCGGTGCCTGCGCCTGCAACGGCTGACGAGCAACGCCGGGCTGTTCGCGGGCCACGTTGCCCAGTTGCGGTTCGCGTGGCCGCTCGGCAACATCGGCATCACCACCGCCGCGTTGACTGGCCTGTGCCAGGAAATCGGCATGGTCTGGTGCTTTTTCGCTGCGCGTCTCGGTAAGCATCACATCCAGCGTGGGTTGCACCCCGGCAGGGTCTTCACGAGCGAAGCCAATGCCGAGCAACACCACGCCATGCGCGATCAGCGACAGTGCCAGGGTCGCGCTCAGGCGGTCGCCGGGACCTGCCTGCTTGCGAATCAGGGTGTCAATGGCGGGCTTTGAGGCGGGCTTGGATGGCATCAAACAACTGTCCGGCAATGTTCAGGTCAAATTGGGTGTCGAGTTCACGGATGCAGGTTGGGCTGGTGACATTGACCTCGGTCAGACGGTCGCCAATGATGTCCAGGCCCACGAAAATCATGCCGCGACGGCGCATTTCCGGGCCAACGATGGCCGCTATGCGGCGGTCGTCATCGCTCAGTACACGCCCCTCGCCGCGGCCGCCGGCAGCGAGGTTGCCACGAAACTCCTGCCCTTGCGGAATGCGGGCGAGGCAATACGGAACCGGTTCGCCGTCGATCAGCAGCACGCGCTTGTCGCCCTCGCGGATCGCCGGCAGATAGGCTTGCGCCATCGCCTGCTGACCGTGGCTGGTGAGGGCTTCGAGTATTACATTGAGGTTGTCTTCCCCGGCGCGTACCCGGAATATCGAATGCCCGCCCATGCCATCAAGCGGTTTGAGTACACAATCGTGGTGGGTCTGGATAAAAGTGCGCAACTGGTCGCGCTCGCGGCTGACTATCGTCGGCGGGCACAGGTCGGGGAACAGCAACGCAGCCAGCTTTTCATTCAGGTCGCGCAGGCCGGCAGGGTCGTTGACGACCAGCGAGCCCTGCTCCTGCGCCATCGACAGTATCTGCGTGTCATGCACAAAATTGGCATCAACCGGAGGGTCCTTGCGCATCAAGATCACCGGCACCTCAGCAAGCGGCCTTTGCTGCCATGGCCCCAGTTCGTACCAGTTCGTGGCATCCTCGCGCACACTCAGCGGTGCCAGTTTCGCCATTGCGACACCCTGCGCCAGGAACAGCCCGCCGGGAGCAACGTAAAACAACCTGTGGCCGCGTCGTTGCGCTTCAAGCAGCATGGCGAACGTCGAGTCCTTGGCTATCTTGATGGACGCAATCGGGTCCATGATGACGGCGACATCAAATTGCATGGCGGTCTCCAGTTTTTGGCGGCGTTGCCGCCGGGCTCGCCGCAGTAAGCATCAGTGTTGGTATCATCAATTCGGGAGGTGGGTCGCACGGCACAGGCCTGATTGTGCGATTGCTGGATAAAGCGCGTATCGTATCAGGCGTTCCGCCTGCACCGCTGTCGAATGACGCAGTGCTTGACAGACGCAGGTGAGATTGGGATATAAGCTAGTTACATGTGCGCGCGTGGCGCGTCGGCGAGTCCAGATGGGTGTGGTACATGCGGGGAATTCGATGAACGATGCAATACAGTCCGGTAGTTTCGCTGGGCTTCGAGTCATGGTAATTGACGACTCCAAGACCATTCGACGTACCGCCGAGACCCTCCTGAAAAAAGAGGGCTGCGAGGTGGTGACTGCGAATGATGGCTTCGAGGCGTTGGCAAAGATTGCCGATCAACAGCCGCAGGTGATCTTTGTTGACATCATGATGCCTCGCCTCGACGGCTATCAGACATGCGCCCTGATCAAGAACAACCAGATGTTTCGCGGTACGCCGGTGATCATGTTGTCATCCAAGGATGGCTTGTTCGACAAGGCGCGTGGCCGAATCGTTGGCTCCGAGCAATATTTGACCAAGCCATTTACGCGCGACGAGTTGCTTGGCGCAATTCGCCGATTCATTCCAGGCACATGATTCTGCAAACGCTCGTTTTGGTATGCCAGATTCCTAGGGGGGTTAGATGGCACGTATTTTGATCATCGAAGATTCACCGACTGATACCCGGGTGTTTACCACGTTGCTTGAAAAGAACGGGCACGAGGTAATTGCCGCCGGCAGCGCCGAGGACGGTATCGCTGCTGCTAAAAAGGAAAAGCCGGATTTGGTTTTGATGGATGTCATTCTGCCTGGGATGAACGGCTTTCAGGCCACCCGTGCCCTGACGCGGGACCCTGACACCGCATCCATCCCGATCATCATCGTCAGTACCAAAGGGATGGAGACTGATCGCGTCTGGGGCTTGCGCCAAGGTGCGCGCGACTACATCGTCAAGCCACCGAACGAGCGCGACCTGATTGATCGCATTGCAACCCTTCTTGGTGCGGGCTGAGCGGCCAATGCAAGCAACCCAAGCACCAGCAGAGCCATTTGAAGTGCTGCTCGATTACGAACAGCGCAGCTTGAGCCATGAGCCCGGTCGGCCGGAACAGATCGAGGCTGCCGGGCATTGGCGCGGAGTAGGTTTTCGGCTTGGTCAGCGCCGTCTGCTGGTCAGTTTCGATGAGGTCGTTGAGATCATTCCCATGCCGGCGGCGACGCCGGTGCCCGGCGCCGCGTCATGGATGCTGGGTGTCGCCAATGTACGCGGTACCTTGTTGCCGATTGTCGACTTGAAGCAGTTCATGGAAGACGAGCGCACTGCGCTGCATGAGTCTGCGCGGGTACTGGTTGTGCGGCAGGCAGGTGGCAATGTGGCTGTGCTGATCGATGAGATGTATGGTCAGCGAACCTTCAACGACCAGGATTCCACCGAAACCGATGAATCCGAGTCAAGCCGCTTCGATGGATTCATCAAGCAAAGCTACCGTGTCAATGAAGTTACCTGGGGTGTGTTCGATATGGCTTTGCTTACTCGTACTCCCGAATTTCGTCAGGCTGCAGCGTGAGGGTCTGGTCATGAATCAACAACGCAATGAGGTCCAATCATGAGCACTGCATCAGGCGCAAAGACCGGCAAGGAGCGCGGCGCGCTGACCAACTTATTCAGCTTCGTGCTCGTGGTGGCGATCGCGGTCTTCTTCCTCAACTTCTACTTCGGCAACCAGCGAAACGCCGAAGAGAACAAGGCGCGCGAGTACATTGCCGAGATCCAGGTGCTGTCGCAGCAGATCGCGAAGTTCTCCGCAGAAGCCGTTTCCGGTGGCTTTGAAGCGTTTTCCGAGCTCAAATCAACGCGTGGACGCATCGAGCGGTTGGTGCGCAACCTGCAAACCGGTAATCCGGACGACAATGTGCCGGCATACCAGGGCCAGGCCGGTGTCGGTGACGCACTGCAAAAACTGGTTGACACGTGGGCGCCGGTAAACAGCAGTGCGCAGCGCATCTCAGAGCGTGAAGAACTGGTGCTGGGTCTGGCTGATACGGCCGCCGAGTTCTCCAGCCGGGTACCGCAATTACAGGCCAAGATGGATGAAGTGGTGCGCCAGATGATGGACACCGGCTCATCCAGTTCGCAGGTTTACATTGCCATGCGCCAGTTGCTGCTGGCAGATCGCATGTTGCGCCGCGTTACCGTCATCCTTCAGGGCGGCGCAGGCGCGGTGTCCGCTGCGGATGCATTCTCGCGTGATGCACAGGGTTTTGCGCAGGTGTTGGTTGGCCTGGAGCGCGGCAATGCGGAAATGGGGCTGCGCCGGCTGGATAGCGGCGCCGCGCAGCGTTCGCTTGCCGAATTGTCCGAGATATACACCGATGTGCAGCAGGATGTTGACAGCATTCTCGAGGCGTCCACCGATCTGTTCGAGGTAAAGGAAGCCTCGGGGCAGATCTTCCAGGATTCCGCATTGATGCTCGATGCGGCGCGCAACCTCAATACCGCCTTCAACGCACTTCCCGCTACTCGGCTGTTTCCGGGGTTGTTGGTCGGTATCATCGCTGGCATCGGCGCCGCGATCGGTCTGGCGGGTTTGCTGTTCGCCCTGTGGCGTGAGCAGAACAAGCGGCTGCGCGGCCAGCAGGAGCACAATCAGCGCAACCAGGAATCGATTCTGCGTCTGCTCGACGAAATGGGCTCGCTCGCGGAAGGCGATCTGACGGTCAAGGCGACGGTCACCGAAGAAATCACCGGCGCCATCGCGGACTCGATCAACTTCGCGGTCGAGGCCTTGCGCAGCCTGGTGCAGACGATCAACGAAACCGCCGTGCAGGTCGCTGCGGCAGCGCAAGAGACCCAGGCAACGGCGATGCATCTGGCCGAGGCTGCCGAGCATCAGGCGCAGCAAATCACGTCCGCTTCGTCGAAGATTCAGGAAATCGCGGTGTCGATCGATGAGGTGTCGCGCAACTCCGCCGAGTCGGCTGACGTGGCGCAGCGCTCAGTGCAAATCGCGGCAAAAGGCGCCGATGTGGTGCGCCAGACGATCCAGGGCATGGACTCGATCCGTGACCAGATCCAGGAGACCTCCAAGCGAATCAAGCGGCTGGGTGAAAGCTCGCAGGAAATCGGCTCGATCGTTGAACTGATCAACGATATTTCCGAGCAGACCAACATTCTGGCGCTCAATGCCGCAATTCAGGCCGCATCTGCCGGTGAGGCGGGTCGAGGTTTCGCGGTGGTGGCGGATGAAGTGCAGCGGCTCGCCGAGCGTGCGTCAAATGCGACCAAACGAATCGAAACGCTGGTGCAGACGATTCAGTCCGATACCAATGAGGCGGTCAGCTCGATGGAGCAGACCACCGCAGAAGTGGTCGCGGGTGCGCGTCTGGCAGAGGATGCGGGCTTGGCGTTGGGTGAAATCGAAAAGGTGTCTACCGATCTGGCCGATTTGATCAAAAGCATCTCGTCGGCGGCAAGCCAGCAGTCGGCTGCGGCGACCAACATCACCACAACCATGAGCGTGATTCAGGAAATCACTTCGCAAACCTCGCAAGGTGCGAGTCAAACCGCCGAGTCGATTGGTAACCTTGCACAGCTCGCGGCCGACTTGCGTCGCTCGGTGGCCGACTTCAAGTTGCCCGGCTGAGGCAGGTAAGACGAGATGACAAGCAGGCTGTGCTCAGTTCAGGTTGCACGAGGGTGTAATGGCGATGATGCGCGGCAGTCATTTGTCGTTTCGCAGCACGCATCACATCCTCCTTACAGGGGCGAGACCCGGGCATGAGGCTGCAAGAAGATATCAATTTCACCACGCTCAATTGGGTCAAGCCCGAGCTTGATGAAACATTACGGCAGGCGCGATTTGCTATCGAGGCCTTCGTTGAAGATTCCACTGACGCCAGTCAGATGCGCGCTTGTGCCGCATATCTGCATCAGGTGCATGGCACCTTGCGCATGGTGGAGCTCTACGGTGCTGCGATGGTTGCCGAGGAGATGGAAAAGCTCGCTCTGTCGCTGTTGGAGAGTTCGGTAACCGAGCGTGACGAGGCGTTCACCGTGCTGATGCGCGGTATTGTGCAATTGCCCGATTATCTGGAACGTCTGCAATCGGGCCTGAAAGATATTCCTGTGGTGTTGCTGCCGCTGCTCAATGAGTTGCGCGCAGCGCGTGGCGAACGCGGTTTGTCCGAGGCGGTACTGTTCTCACCGGATCTTTCACGGCCATTGCCGGCTGCGGTAGCGGGCCCAACCAGCGCGTTGTCGCAGGACCAGGTTCGTACGCAGGCGGAAGCATTGCGTTCGCGCTTCCAGGCATCATTGCTGCGCTGGTTGCGAGACGAAGGCAATCCGGAATTGATCGCAGCATTGACCCAGGTTTGCGATGGGTTGGTGTCGATGACACGATCCGAACATGCCCGTCGATTGTTCTGGGTGGCCGGCGGCACGCTGGAGGCGTTGCAAGTTGGAGCTTTTGAGGCGTCCAAGCCACTCAAGCGCGCATTGGCCCGCGTCGAGCGAGAAATCAAGCGTCTTGCCGATGCCGGCGATGCTGCTTTCTCGAAAGATCCGCCGCTCGAACTCACGCGGCAGTTGCTTTACTTCGTTGCGAACGCGCCCACCGAATATGGCCGCATCCGTGAAATGCGTGAAGTTTTTGGGCTGCACGCCGACCTGCCGACCGAAGCGGAAATTGCCCACGCCAAGGGCAGCATGACAGGCCACAACCGTGCTTTGCTCGATACGGTGTGCGGCGCGATCAAAGAAGATTTGTTGCGCGTCAAGGATATGCTTGACCTGCACATGCGCTCACCCAACAACCCGGTTTCGGCGTTGAACGAGCAGGCAGATGTACTGGATCGTGTGGCTGATACGCTGGGCATGCTTGGCCTTGGCGTGCCTCGGCGCGTGGTACAGGAGCAAAGTCAGGCGATAGCTGAAATAGTGGGTGGCAATCGTCCGGCTGACGAGGCCTCGCTGCTCGATATCGCTGGTGCGCTGCTGTACGTGGAGGCTTCGCTTGACGATCAGGTATCGCGTTTGGGTCAGGCAGCGGTAGACACTCAAAACGATGGTGCGCGGACACTGCCCGGTTCCGAAGCCCAACATCTTCTCGACGCCGTGGTCAAAGAGGCGATAGCAAACTTCGCACAGGCACGACAATCGTTTGTGGCATTCATCGAAACCAACTGGGATAGCGCGCAGTTGAACGATGTACCCAGGCTGCTGGATGAAGTCTCCGGTGCATTGCGCATTCTCGAGTTGAGCGATGTCGCACAATTGATGGCATCGGTTGGCCGGTTTACCCAGAACGAGTTGATTGCCTTGCGGCGCGTGCCAGATGCCACGCAGATTGATACTTTTGCGGATGCTGTCGCTGCGTTGGAATATTTCCTCGAAGCACTGCGCGATCACCGGCCGGGGCGCGATGCAATTCTCGAGCATGCGCGGCATGGGATGGAGCAACTGGGCTACTGGCCGTTGCCGGAGCAGATGCCGCTACAAGAACCGGTTGCCGAAGTTGACGCGGTGGACGCGGTTGTGCCAGGTCAGCCGGATCAAGAACTCCTTGAAGCATCCGCGCACGCTGTTGAACTGGATACTTCGGGCGAGACAATTGATACAGCCGCCGCACGGGAAGTTGCCGGCGAATCGCGTGAACGGGTTGCCAGTGGCGAGCCTGCTGCATCCACCGTCTTGCCGTCGGTCGGAGTTGCCACGCTGGTGGGTTTTGAAAGCGCCACCGATGATATTGACGATGAGATTCGGGAAGTGTTTCTGGAAGAGTTCCAGGAAGAAGTGCAGAACCTGCAGCAGACGTTGCCGGCATGGCGTGCCAACCCCGAAGCGCTTGATGTGCTGCGTTCCATTCGACGGGTCTTCCACACCCTGAAAGGCAGTGGGCGATTGGTTGGCGCCTTGTCACTCGGCGAGTTCAGCTGGCGTGTCGAAAACATGTTGAATCGGGTTCTGGAAGGTTCGCGTGAAGCTTCGCCGGCGGTGATGGCGCTCCTGGATGCTGCATGTCGCGCGTTGCCGCACATGCACGATGCGCTTCGCAACGGTTCTGCCTCGGTTGCCGTGGATATTGAAGCGATCAAAGCGGTTGCTGATCGCATTGCTGCTGGCGAGGAGGCGTGGCTGCAAGCACCGGCTGGCGATACAGCGATCATTGCCGAGCCCCAGGATGTACCGGCTTCGGCAACAGATGCAGCGGAGGTCGTGGAGCTCGACACGCTGGCCGTGTCGCAGTTCGCAACAACAGAGCCCGACACCGGCGCATCGGTGCCAACAGGAAATGCGCCTGAACACGCACGGGTGGCGGTGCAGCCGATCGATGCTGTTTTGTTCGAGATACTCAAAGCAGAGGTCGCTGGGCATCTGAGCACCATTGATGAGTGGCTTGCTGCGGCGAGCGGTCGCGGCTATTCCGCGACGGATCCGTTGCTGCGTGCCATGCACACCATCAGTGGTGCATTCGCGATGACCGAAGTCCCGGCGATCACCGAAGTCACCGGGCCGATGGAGTCGTACATCAAACGGTTGCTGGCGCACAAACGCATCGCTAGCGCACAAGGGGTTGGCCTGGTCGCGCAATCTGCGGACGCGATCCGCGCAGTCATGCTCGCTTTGGAAACTCCACAGAACGGATTGCCTGATTTTTCGCCACTGGCAGCACGAGTTCGCGCCGAGCGTGACACACTGCCCGAACCGACTTCGCCCAGTGTCGAGTCCCATGGGTTCGGCCCGGACAATGATTCCGATAGCGCGGAGTTGCTGGTTGCTGTCACGCTTGACGCGCCGGATGTCAGCGGTCTGCCATCGTTCACCGATTCCGATGTGATGGAAGTCGGCATTGATGCGTCTGTCATCAACACTACTGCCGAAGCCGAAGCTGCCGCCGCCGAAGCTGCTGCCGCCGAAGCTGCCGCCGCCGAAGCTGCCGCCGCCGAAGCTGCTGCCGCCGAAGCTGCTGCCGCCGAAGCTGCCGCCGCCGAAGCTGCCGCCGCCGAAGCTGCCGCCGCCGAAGCTGCAGCCGCCGAAGCTGCTGCCGCCGAAGCTGCTGCCGCCGAAGCTGCTGCCGCCGAAGCTGCCGCCGCCGAAGCTGCTGCCGCCGAAGCTGCCGCCGCCGAAGCTGCAGCCGCCGAAGCTGCAGCCGCCGAAGATGCCGCCGCCGA
>JAUXUI010000108.1 GCA_030681035.1 Lysobacteraceae bacterium
GGTGCGAGCCAGTGCTTCTGTGGGAGCCGGCCTGCCGGCGAACGAACTGGCGAAAGAGCTTCGCGCGCAGAGCCTGCCCCCAGACTTGATCTGGGGCGCGCTCCCACGAAAGCGGTGAACGCTCCCTGTAGGAGCCCACCCGGTGGGCGACCGATTTCGCACACGGTGAAGCAGGATGAAGCGGAGAAGCAATCAAAAGGCACCGTTGTTTGACCGAGCGAATTGCAGTGGCAATCAACGCGGATAAAGTGGCGGCAATGGCTCGTCACCCCGGCTTTCTGCAGTTGCTGCGCGCAAGCGTACGCCACCTGCAAACGCATTGCGTAACGCTTCACGGGCAGCAGCACGGTCACCCTGCCCCCAAAGTGCCGAGCGCAGCATTGCCACCGCTTCGCGTTGTGCCGGCCCATCCAACAGCGCGTCGAGCGGTTGCCCGTCGGCAATCCGCCGCAATGCACTGTCCACACCCGCCAGATCGTCATTGGCCAACGCACGGCGCAACGCACGCTCACCATCCTCGCCGCTGGTACGCGCTGCATCGACGCTTTTGTGTGGCGGCCCTCGCAGCGCACCGCGCCGCCATGCCAGTGCCAATGTCGCCAACCACAGCAGCAACAGCATTGCACTGAACAATTGCCAGCGCCACAACTGACCGGCATCGGCCACCGGCTCCCTCAGCTTCGGTGGCAGTGCGGCCACTGCATCGGTGCTGGCTGCAAGGGAGCGCTGTGAATCAATCGCTGCTCCCAGTTGCAGCGTGAAGCCCGCTACTTTCGCAAGCTCAGGCTTGTTTTCGACCGTATTCCACCAGCCAACCTGCATCGCCGGTACCTGTATGGCGCCAGCGCGCGAGGCAACCAGCGCAAAACGCCGACTGACCTCGGCATGCAACACGCCGTCGATCAAGCGTTCGCTGACCTTGGCGACATCGGGAAACACGCGTAGCCCCGGCACTTCGGAAATGCTCAGTTCCGGTACCTGTGTCACCAGCGCGCCTTCAACCTGCATGCGCAACTCAACACTCACCGGTTCACCGACATGGGTATCGGAATCGGGTTGGCTGCGCTCCATGCTGAGCGCACGCGCTGGAAACCACGGCATCGTTGCCTGTGCCGGTTGTGGCCGCACGTCCAGCGTCAACGACTCACCCATCGCGCTGATGGCGCGCGCGCCACCGACGATGGAATCACGCAAACCGGCCAATGTTCGGCCACGGAATCGTGGTGCGCTGAGGATCAGCTCGCCACTGCGCTCCGGGCTCATCACGAAATGCCGTTCCAGTGTTTGATATCGCCGCCCGGCGATCATCCGCTGGTAGCTGGCGTCATCACCGATGCGACGAAAATCCGCGCCGTCGATTTGCGGCGTATCCAGATCGCCATCAAGCAGCGTGATTGCATAATTCAGCCGCAAGGTATAAATCACCGCCTGACCGACGTAGGGCGCTTTGCTGTCCACCTGCACTTCAAGAAATACATCCTGTCCCTGTGCTTGCTGGCCCACGGGCGCGGACGACACGGTCAGCGCCAATGGTGCTGTGGACTCGTTGCCAACCCTGATCGCGGGAATGCTCAGCACACCGGTCTTGCGCGGCTCCAGCGCCACCGCCCACAGCGTGCGTGTGCTGATGCTGCCATTGCTGATGGTGGTTTGGGTCTGGCTGGACTGACCGGTCAATGCAAAGTCTGCCTCCAACACCGTGAAGTCGGGGGCGTCCTTGTTTTCGCTCTCGATGTTGAGGGTTACGGTATCGCCCTGATTGATCTGGCTACGATCCAGCCAGGCACGCGGTGCGGCGCTGATTTCAGCAACAAACATCAGCAACAACAAAACGCCCAACAACCTTTGCAAACCATTCATCGCTCTTCACCCTCAGCTTCGCGGCGCTGATACTCAATGACAAACTTGCGCCGCAGCAACCCGCCCGGATCATCAGGAACGCGCCGCAGCGCCGCTTCCACTGCCTGAGCCTGTTCTTGTTGCTCGCGTTGTTCAGGCGACAGTGTTGCCGCGCCTGCCCGCTGCTCGCGCCCGGATGTGTCTTGCGCTGCATCGTCGTTTGCAGCAGCGTCCTCCAAAGCCTTTGCCATGGCATCACTCAAGGCTTCCTGTGCCTGTTGTTCGGCCTTGGCATCGGGCGTGCCTTGATTGCCAGATGACGGCGGCTCACCCTCAGCGTCACCCGTTTGCTCATCGCCAGCCTGCGGCGATGCTGGCTGATCGCTGCTATCACCGGACTGTTCGGATGGCGCGGAATTTCCCGGCTTGCCAGCATCACCAGGATCACCCTTGCCGGGTGATTCGCCAGCGTCATCACTCTCGCCGGGTTCACCATATGCTTTATCGTTCTGCGCCTGTTGATCCGAATCACGCTCGCCATCTTGTTGCTGATTTGATGCATCGCGTTGTTGCTTGAGCTGTTCGACCACAGCGCGATTTTCACTTGCATCACGCAGTTTCGGGTTCATCTCCAAGGCACGATCATATGCGGCAAGCGCTTCGTCATAACGCTTCGCCTGCGCCAGTGCGTTACCGCGGTTGTAATTCGCCACGGCGTCATCGCCTTTGGCAAACGCTTCGATAGCGGCATCCCACGCTTCGGCACGATAGGCCGCTGCCCCGATTCGCTGCGGATCGCTCGCCAGTCGCCGCGCGCTTTCGTTATCACCTGCGTGCAAAGCAGCATCGGCGCGCTGCTCCCGGTTATGCCAGAGCGCATCCCAATCCACGGCGCGCGCTGGTGTGGCCGGCAACAGCAATACTGCGAACACAGTCATCAAACCACCGCGCCGGAAGCCCGGCAACGCGACAAGTAGCAGTAACGGCAATAGCCAGATACCCTCATCACGCCAACGCTGTGCATGCGCGGAATCTTCATTCAGCGACGCATCACTCCGGCTTTCCGGATTCAGTAATCCGAGCTGGTGCAGATCACCGCCGTCCGCCTGCAAACGCGCGTAACGGCCTCCGCCAGCGCTTGCCAACAGGCGCAATCCAGACTCGTCCAGTTGCGCCAGTTGCGGCACACCGGCGCGGTCGTAGACCAGGGCGCCGTTGCCATCGCGCAGCGCTGCGCCTTGCTCGGTACCCACGCCAAGCACCGACACCCGGATTCCGTTGTCGAGCAGCGCTTGTGCCGCCGTGCGCGCTGCCGAATCAACGGAGTCGGTAACCAACAAGACATCGCCACCGTTGAAGCCGGCACCCGCAAGCAGCGCGGCGGCACGGCGCAGGGCACGATCGGCACGCTGTCCATCTACCGGCATCAGTGCTGGTGACAATGAATCGATCAGGGCAATCACGGTTGCCGCATCATCGGTCATCGGCGCAACGGTGAACGCATCTCCGGCGTAAGCAATCAATGCCACCTGGCCGCCCTCGCGCTCTTTGAGCAAGGTCATCAGCTTGTAACGCGCGCGGGTAATGCGATCGGGTGCAATATCATCGGCCGCCATGTGCGAGGACAAATCCAGCACCACTACCAGCGGTGCCTGCACTTGGTACAACGCGACTGATTGTTGCCGCCACGCCGGCCCCGCCAGAGCGATGACCGCAATGGCCCACACGCTTGCAAGCCACAACGGTGCCAGCAATCGTTTACTTCCTGTTCCGGCAATCAGTACCTGTTCGCGCAGTGGCGCATCGATCCATTGCCTGATTGCGCCGTCACCACCATTCCCTCGCAAGCTGCGCCAAACCACCAGTGGTAGCAGCAACAACGCAAGCAACCACAACGGGCGCAAAAAGTGAAAACTCTGGATCACTTCATTCATCGCCGTAACCCGCGTTGTGGCCACAACATGGCAACCAACATGAGCAACACCGCCGCAGCGAGTGGCAACCGGTAACGCTCGCTGCGTGGTCTATCCATCCGTCCTGTCAGCGCTGCTGGCTCGATCTGATCGAGCTGCGCATAGATGCCGGCGAGCTCGCTGGTATCACGCGCACGAAAATAGGCTCCGCCTGTTTGCTCGGCAATCGTGCGCAACCCGACCTCATCAATACTGGCATTGGCTTGAGATCGAAAAATACCAAATATGCCTTCGCCGCCATCACCTCCGAAAGCAATGGTATGAATACGTATCGACTCTTTGACCGCTAGTTCAGCAGCGCGCAAAGGACTGAGGCTACCGGCATTGCTAACGCCATCGGTCAACAAGATAATGACGCGCTCGCCGTCGGATTGTTCACTTTCCTGCTGCTGTCGCAGTCGCTTTACCGCAATTGCGATAGCATCGCCGATCGCGGTTTCGCGCCCGGCTAATGCCACCACCGTGTCGGCCAGTTGCTCGCGCACGGCATTGCGATCAAACGTCAACGGGGTGATTGCATAGGCGCGATCACCAAAAACCACCAACCCGACGCGATCACCAACACGCCGCTGCAAGAAATCACCGACCACCGCCTTTACAGCAGTGAGCCGATCAACGATGCGGCCACCCAAGCGCATGTCGGCTTGGCCCATGCTGCCTGACAGATCGACCACCAACATCAAGTTGCGGCCGGTTCGCGGCGGCGGCACGGCTTCGCCAACCTGCTGCGGGCGTGCCGCCGCAACGCACAGCAGTGCCCAGATCAGCAGCGCCCACCAATGCGGTTTGACTGCACGCCGTGTGGCACCATCGTTTTGCCACAGCGCCTGCAACCCCGGATGCGGCAAGCGCAAACGACTGCCACTGTACAACTGCGCCGGCAACAACCACGCAACCAGCCACGGCAATGGCAGCGCCAGAAAAATCCATGGCCAGACAAACTCAATCATCAGTGTGCTCCAACCCCACAGCCGTGCCGTTGTCTGTTGCCTTGCGTTGGTGTCGATCACGCCCAATCAGCGCCAACTGCATGAAACGCCTGCGCGCAATGGCCTCCACTGCATTGATCTCTGACGCCGACGCCGCATGGGTCGCAAATGGCCCTGTCAGCAATAACCGTCCTGGGCCCTGCGTAAACGGTTTCCCGGGGTCTGCTCCGTCGAGGAATTGCAGCCATTGCTCGCCGAGCAATTGGCTCGCGGCAGCACCCGAGGCAGCACGAGCGGCGCGGCGCAGCAATTGCGACAGGCTAGCCAGACGTGACGCTGGATCGTTGCTGTTCATCAACTCCTGATCCAGCAGCGACTCCAACTGGCGGCGGTAGGCACGGCGTTGATAGTGTTGCCACACCCAGCGCACGGTGACGGCTGCCAACACACTCGCAAGCACCAACACCAGCCACCAACCCGGCGCCAACGGCCAAATGCCCGGTGCTGGCGGCAAATGAATGTCCTTGAGCGGTAGTGCAGGTGCGGCCGGCGCAAACATCAACTTGCATCTCTCATCAGCAGCGGCAACAACGACTCGGCGCTGTCGATCGTCGCCAATGTATGACTGCGAATTCCGAATCGCGTCAATCGCGTACGCGCCGCACTCAAGGTGCCGGTAAAGCTTCGCTGCCAACGTGCCAGGTCCGCATGCGTGGCCAAGTTCAATCGCACGCTCTCGTTGCCCACCTGTACCGGCAAGCTGATCTGCGGCGGCGCCGTTTCAATTGGGTCGGTCAGCAGTATCAGCAATACCTCGTGGTGCGCAGCAAGACCGGCAAGCTGGACATCGGTCACTGCCTGTAGCGCGTGTACGTCAACCAATGCAATAACCCGCGCACCGGGTCGCAGCAGCCGTGCCGCTGCCGTAAACGCGTCGGCCAGCCCGGCATCGTCGGCAGGCGGCTTGGCATACCAGCGTGCAGCGGCGTCGAGCACCCGAAGCACCCCGCGAACGCCGGCTGTTGGCACCAACGGTGGTTCGGAAGTGCAACCGCGCAGAATACCGATGCGATCGCCACTGCGCTGCGCTGCCCACGCCACGATGGCGGCAGCACGCGCCGCCTGCACCGACTTGTAACAAGCGCGAGTGCCAAAAAAAAGGCCCGCGCTGGTATCGGCAATCAGTAATGCCACCCGCTCACGCTCGGCGTGAAAGACCTTGGTGTGCAGTTTCCCGGTTCGCGCCGTAACCCGCCAATCGACATGGCGCACATCATCACCACGTGTGTACATGCGCGTTTCGGCAAACTCCATGCCGCGACCACGGAATGGAGAACTGGCCAAACCGCTCAGACCAGCGCGAGCGCGCAGCGGCGGCGGCCATGCATGCACCCGCGATCGCAACGCAATCAGCTCGCTCAACTGGGGGCATATCGCCGGATTGAACTTGCCAGCTTGCATAGGAGTTTCTCTTGGCGGCCCGGGTACAAGGCGCACAGCGCGCTGAACACGGAGTTTAATTCACACACATGAACATTCAGCTTGACGCGCAACGTCGCAAACAATCACTTTGTGACAGCGATTGCCACGTTGCCTGCGCCGTCTCAGCATCACTGCGCGGCTCGCTCAATTGGGTCACGCAGCAGATTGCAAGAATACCCGTCAGGGCAGCGGCACCCGCTGCAATAGTGCTGCCACGATACGCTCGCCGTTCCAGCCCTCTGCGGTAGCCTCGTAGCTTGGCAATACCCGATGTCGCAATACATCGGGGGCAACCGCCTGCACGTCCTCTGGCATCACGTAATCGCGACCCGACAACCAGGCTCGCGCTCGGGCACAACGCTCCAGTGCAATCGAGCCACGCGGACTTGCGCCCCAGGCAATACGCTTTGCAAGTTGCGAATCGTAAGCCGAGGCATCGCGACTGGCGAGCACCAATTCGACAATATATCGCTCGACCGGCTCTGCAAGATGCAGTTCCAACACAGCGCGCCGTGCCGCAAAGATGCTCGCCTGACTGATACGCTCGCTGCCGATACCGGATCGCACGGTGCGCGCGGCAAGCTCTTGCGCGCGAACCAGCCGCATGATCTGCATTTCCGCATCGCCGCTGGGATAACCCACCTGTACATGCATCAAAAATCGATCAAGTTGGGCCTCGGGCAAGGGGTAGGTACCTTCCTGCTCGATGGGATTTTGCGTTGCCATCACCAAAAACAGCTCCGGCAGCGGGTAGGTGACACGGCCCACCGTGACCTGACGCTCACCCATCGCTTCGAGCAAGGCGGACTGCACTTTGGCAGGGGCACGATTGATCTCATCGGCCAGCAGCAGATTATGAAAGACCGGCCCCGGCTGGAACGCAAACTGTGCTTCCGTCTGTTGCCAGATTTCGGTACCGGTCAAATCGGCAGGAAGCAGGTCGGGAGTGAACTGGATGCGTTGAAAATCTGCATCGATACGACTCGCCAGCGCCTTCACCGCTGTTGTCTTGGCCAACCCTGGGGCACCTTCCACCAGCAAATGGCCATCGGCGAGCAGCGCGATCAACAAGCGCTCAACCAAGCGTTCCTGGCCGAGAACGGCGGCCGACAAGGCACTTGCCAGGGTGACGAAATCATTGTGAAGCTGGCTGCCGGCCGGACCGGTCTCAGGGTTGTCATCAGGCATCATTCGTATTCCAGAGCTGTCGAAACTTTGCGCAATAGTGCGCCGCTGCAAATCATCGCGACGAGCGGCGTGTTGAGTACTCGACCATGCTGCCACACGCCGCACCAACACAGGCAAAATCAGGAACGCCGATTGTGAGTGATCGCATTGCGCATGCGCAATGGCAATTGGTCATGGCAATTAGTCATGCCAATCAATGCAGGATGCTGGCAGAGGCCACGATTACGCAGCATTGCGCAACGTATCGTTGCTCGCACAACGCGCAAGGGCCGCTTGCGCGGCCCTTGCGTTACTGCATTGTCGAAAAGGCGGAGCTTAACTCGCAGCGCCTGATGAACGCAGGATTTGCGGGGTGACAAAGATCAACAACTCGGCTTTGTTGGCGGAGCGACCTTTCTTGCGGAACAGCGCGCCAAGCCCCGGGATATCGCCAAGGAACGGTACTTTGCTCAGATCTTCGCGTGATTTGAACTCATAAACACCGCCGACAACCACTGTTTGCCCGTTATCGACCAGTACTGCAGTCGTTACCTCGCGCTTCTGGATCTGCGGAACCTGTCCGATAGAGGTGTCGATGAAACCCGATACTTCATCTTTCTTGATCGCCATTGCGAGAAACACTCGGCCATCCTGAGTAATGGTCGGCGTCACCTTGAGTTCCAGCAGCACGTCCTTGAACTGTACGTTCGGGATCGGCACCGAAGTACCACCCTGCTGCGGCGCGATGGTGACAAAGCCGACTTCATCACCCTGGCGGATGATCGCCTCACGCTGGTTGGAAGTAATCACGCGCGGATTGGAAATCACCTCGCCACGGCCCTCGGACTGCAGTGCCGAAAGTTCCAGATCAATCTCGAATAGCGGGCCAAGTATGGCGAATGCCAGTGAGCCGGCCGGATTTAGCACCGGCAGGTTGACGTTCAATGCCTGATCAAGCGTACCGAACGACGGAACCGTGAGATCAGCCGGATCAATCGGGTTGGGCGAGGCCAATTCCGCGTTTCGCGCGAAGGAGGTGTTGTTGAACTCCACGACGCTGTTCAGCGTACCGCTGGTGGTCACCGTATTGACCTTGTTGTTGCGGCCACGGAAGCCAAAACGCGAACCAACCTCGCGCGCGAAATCATCCGAAGCGACGACGATACGGGCTTCGATCATCACCTGATCCACCGCGCGATCAAGCAGCGTGACCAGGCGCTTGATTTCGGCAACCCGTTTGGGGATATCGATCACCAGCAAGGTGTTGGTGCGCCGGTCAAAACTGATGCTACCGCGCTCCGACAGAAAGCCCCGGCTGCCGCTTGACGATCCACCGCCGCCGCCACCACCGCCGCCGCTACCGGTCTTGCTCTCTTCGGTGAGCAGCTTGGCGATATCTTCGGCGATGCCATAGTTGATCGGAATGAACTCGGTGATGGTTTCCGAGCGCTCCTCAAGGGCAATGCGGGCATCTTCCTTTTGCTGCTCAAAATCAGCCAATTCTTTTTGCGGGCCGATCCAGACCACATCGCCATCGCGACGCTTGTCGAGCTGCTTGGCGCGCAGCATGATATCCAGCGCCTGATCCCACGGCACATTCTGCAGACGCAGGGTGATGTTGCCCTGCACGGTATCGGCCGCGACGATGTTCAGGTTCGACTCGTCGGCAATCAACTGCAATACGGTGCGAACCGGAATATCCTGGAAGTTGAAGGTGACCGGTTTGCCGGTGTACTTCGGTGGCGGTGCACCGCTGGCCAATGCAGCAGCCACCGGATCTGCGGCTGCCTTGATTGGCACCACTTCAACGACGTACTCGTTACCGGTCTGGTAAGCCAACGCCTCAAACGCAGTGCCGGTATCGATGACGATGCGCGAGCCGCCCGCGTTGGGCCGCGATTCGATGCTGCGCACCGGCGTGGCGAAATCACTGACATCCAGGCGTTTGCGCAGCGAGTCGGGCAAACTGGCATTGGCGACATCGATAACCACCTGCGACTTTTCCGTGCGCATATCGGCCAGCACACCCTCGCCATCAAAGCTCAATACCAGACGCCCAGCGCCATCGTCACCGCGACGGAAATCAATATTGCTTACCGCCAAGCCACTATTGACACGCTTGCTGGGGTCATCGGGATTGGCCGCAATCGCTGCGGTTCCAGCCATTGCGCCGCCGGCTACCGAAACAATCAGGCGATTGCCCTCGGTTCGGGTTTCAAACGACGCGGTGCGGAACAGATCGATCACCACCCGTGTGCGGCCCTGCCCTTCTACCGCCGAGATCGCGCTGGTCGCGCCGCTGCCCACAGCGATGCGACGCTGATTCAGCCCATTGCGCGTATCAGGCACATCAATGGCAATCCGGGGCGGATTGTCGGTAGTGAACGTTTGCACCCCGGCTACCGGTTCGGCAAACTCCAGCACCACATCCACCGCTCCGCCACTACCGGTCTGGTAACTGGCGTTTCGCAATACATTCTCGGCCAGCGCCAAGGCAGGCACCAAGGCCAGGCACAGACTCAGTGAGGCCAAAGCGGCCCAGCGGGGACGGGCTGCGCCCGAAACAAGGTTCATTGCGGTCATCATGTTTCCCTCAATTCACTGATTATCCAGAGCGACTGCCACCGAGCGCTCAAGCCAGCCACCCGCACCATCAGGTACCAATTCCACCAGTTCAATGCGCGAGTCGGTAACACTGGCAACCCGCCCCTCGTTTTGCCCCATGTGATTCCCCGGACGCACCCTGTGTACTACTTTGTCCGGCGCCATGACCAAAGCGACGCTCTTGACGCCGACACCCAACGTGCCAACCATATCCAGCGCATCGAGCGGGAATGTTTCCAGCGGTTCTTTGCGCCGGTTAGGGTCGGGCCGTGGCCCACTGCTGTTCGCGCGACGATCATTGCTTGGCGCGCTGAACGGGTCACGCATGCTCTGCACGGTGTATTGAAACGTTTCGAATTGCTGCATCACCGGCAATGGGTCGAGCGGTGGTGCCGGGCGGTTCTTTACTTCGGCGACCCATGCCTGCAGATCCTGAGTGCCGCGCGAGCACGCCACGAGCAGCAGGGCACCTAGCAACAACAGCACCCAGCGTGTCATTTGCGTGCGCTGCATTGAATCTCCTCGCATATCAGCGCCCTCCCGCTTTGGCGTCCGCAGCCTTGGCCGCCTCTTCCACTTCTTCTTCGTCAAGGTAGCGATAGGTCTTCACGGTGCCGGCCAGCACCAGTGTGTCGCTCGCTGCACCCGACTTGTCCTGCAGCGGTTTGAGCGAAATATCATGCATCGTCATGATGACCACCCGCGGTAACGAGGCAACACCACTGACAAAAGCACCAAACTGGTGATAACTGCCGGTCATGCGCAAAGCGATCGGCTTTTCTGCATAAAACTCACGCGCCACCTCGGCGCCCGGCTGGAACAGATCATTGCTGATGCCACTGGCCAATGCGGTCTGCGAGATATCCACGATTAGATCCGGCATCTCGGTGCGGCTGGGCAACTGTCGCAGCATCTGCTGCAGCATCGTCTCCATCTGCGCCAATTGTTCTTTCAGCGGTTCGAGGTTGGATGCGCGTGCCTGCTTGACCTCGTAGTCGCTGCGCAGCCCGGTTTCTTTTATCTTGAGACTTGCCAGAACGTCACTTTTATCGCTGATGATCAGCTGCCAGGCCAGCAACAGCACCAGCATGGCGATAATCGCGGTTGCCGCGGCCTTTATTGGCGTCGGCCAGTTGCCGGCGTCGTTGAAATCCAGGCTCTTGAGATCGATCGATTTGCTCATGGTTTGACCCCCGCCACTGCCTGCTCGGACTCACTGCCCTCTTTTTGCTCAGGGCTGGCGAGGCGTACCCGCAACTTGAACTCGAACGGCAGCGCCTTGTTGTCGCCCTTCGCTTCGATGATCGTCAAGTCGGGAGTCCCCATCCAGTCGGATGCATCGAGATTGCGCATGTACGAACTGACCCGGGCGTTGGATTGACTCAGCCCCTCCAGCGTGAGCTGGTCGCCGGTTTGCTGAATCAGCATCAACTTGATGCCATCCGGCACCGTGCGCACCAACTCATCGAACAAATGCACCATCTGCGAGCGACTGGCCTGCAACTCTTCAATTACCTGCTTGCGCGCCAGCAAACGGCTCTTGCTGCGGTCCAGTTCCTCGATCTCGAGAATCTGCTTTTGCACCTCGGCAATGCGCACTTCAAGGAACGTGTTACGTGCGGTCTGCGACTCGATCTGGCCGGAGTAAAAACCGTTGATCAGCACCGCCACCAGCGCGGCGACCAACGCCCCCGCGCCGAGCATGGCAAAGAACTCGTGCTGACGCCGCTTGCGGCGCTCAGCGTGCCAGGGAAGTAGATTGATTCTGGCCATTAGTCAAAGCTCCTGAGCGCGAGGCCACAGGCAATCATCAATGCCGGCGCATCGTGTTGCAACGCCTGCGCCTTGACGCGCGGACTCAGTGACATGTTCGCGAGCGGGTTGGCAATTACCGTAGGCACACCGAGCTGTTCTTCGATCATGTCGGCAATGCCGGTAATCGCTGCGCAACCACCGGCGAGTACCAGCTGATCGACGCGATTGAACTCGCTGCCGGCATAAAAGAATTGCAGCAGACGGCTGATTTGCTGAGTCATGGCTTCCTTGAAGGGCTCAAGTACCTCCACGTCATAGCTTTCCGGCAGACCACCTTGCCGTTTTGCCTGGCCTGCCTCTTCGTAACTCATACCGTAGCGGCGCATCACTTCGTCGGTCAGCTGCTTGCCGCCGAATACCTGCTCGCGGGTATAGATACTGCGCTGATCACGCAACACATTGAGCGTGGTCATGGTGGCGCCGACATCCACCAATGCCACCAGATTGCCTTTGGGCACACTGAGCTGCTCGGCAATCAAGGAAAAGGCATTCTCCATTGCAAATGCCTCGACATCGACAATCTTCGCGATCAGACCACCCATTTCCAGCGCCGATACCCGCAACTCGACATTTTCCGAGCGCGAGGCAGCGAGCATGATGCTGACCATCTCATCATTGCCGGGTACTGGGCCGAGGACCTCAAAATCGAGGCTGACCTCTTCAATCGGGTACGGAATGTACTGCCCTGCCTCGAGCTGGACCTGATCTTCGAGCTCGTTTTCATCGAGATTCGCCGGCATGGTGATCTGCTTGATGATCACCGCCGAACCGGCAACCGCGACTGCGGCGTCTTTGCATTTGACGCCGGCCTGGATGAGCGCGCGCTTGATCGCCTCTCCCACCGCCTCGGTTTCGACGATGTTCTTTTCGGCGACCGCATTGGCTGGCAGCGGCTCTACCGCGTAATGCTCCACACGGTAGCGGCCGGCGCTCTGACTGAGCAACAGCAGCTTTACTGCGGTGGAACTGATGTCAATGCCGACGAGCGGCGTCTTGCGTTGTCCGAGAAGACCCACGGATTCTCCCCTTGCCACGGGCGCTTACGCGCGTTTACTACGTAAGCACATTAAATACCGGTTTTAACCTGTTTGGCAACTATGGCGTTTCGAGCACCATCGTCAATGACCGGAATTTGACCCGACCAACCCCGCCAATTGCCCCAGACGCCATTGAACCAGCCAACCTACGACAGGCAGCAAACGCACCCCACGCGCGGGTAGCGTCACCCCGGCGCTTCGCTCGCCACAAACAAGCTGTCGGTTGGAACTGGCCATATCTATGCCGGCAAAAAGGGGCGTACGAAAACAGGTAAAATGTTATGTCTGCTGCAGTCGATCACCTGCCGGCATTTTGCGCCGCGCGCGGTTACGACCTGAGCCAAGCGCCCCCTGCACCTGACGGAATCGGCAATATCATCAATTCCGTATGCGATCTATACTATGTCGCCTGCAATCATGCAAACCCGGCATCGGGATTACCCGGTACTGAAGTGACATTTCGTGTTTGCCGTCACAGTTTTGGAATCCTGATGCCATCCACAAGCAAGCGGCTCGCGACGCGGAGGTTGCTCCTCGGCGGGCACGGGCGCCACGGTGGATGATTAGCAGGTAGGATGGGTAGAGCGCAGCGAAACCCGTCGATTTCCGGCAAAGATGGGTTTCGCTGTGCTCTACCCATCCTACGCGCGCTCCCCGCCCCTTTTTTATCATGCAAGTGCTGAAAACCATGCCTAAAGTTCGCCGCCTGCTTCGACTGGCGCTGGTAGTGGGCCTGATCGGACTGGCGTTTGGCCTGGTTACGATCGGCGCCCTGTACTGGCTGATTGCACCACGCTTGCCCGATGTGCAGGTCCTGCGCAATACCGAGTTGCAAGTGCCGCTGACGGTATATTCGCGCGAGGGTAGCCTGATCGCCCAGTTTGGTGAGACGCGCCGCTATCCGGCGCGGATAGACGAGATTCCAGAACAAATCAAGCAAGCCTTCATCGCCACGGAAGATGCCCGATTCTATGAGCATCCAGGCATCGATGTGCGCGGAATTGCCCGCGCCGTATGGCTGCTCGCAACCACCAGTGGCCGCCGCATACCCGGCGGCAGCACCATCACCCAGCAGGTTGCCCGGCAGTTCTTCCTGAGCTCGGAATATTCCTATTCACGCAAGCTCACCGAGATTTTTCTGGCGCTGAAAATGGAGCGCGAGCTGAGCAAGGACGAGATTCTTGAGTTGTACCTGAACAAGAGTTTTTTCGGTAACCGTGCATATGGCGTCGCCGCTGCTGCGGAGTTTTATTACGGAAAACCGCTCGATCAACTTTCGCTTGCACAAGCGGCAACACTGGCCTCGATCCCGAAATTTCCATCCAGTGGCAATCCGATATCCAACCCCGAGCGTGCGCTGATCCGGCGCAATTACGTGCTCGCCCGGATGTTTGAAAACGGCTTCATCAACAACGACCAGATGCAACAAGCACAGGCCGAAATGCAGGACGCAAGCCCGCATGAGCCACCGATCGAAGTGGATGCGCCGTATGTGGCCGAGATGGTGCGCGAGGCCGTTGTTGAGCGCTACGGCCCGGATGCACTGACGACCGGGCTCAAGGTGTACACCAGCATCGTCACAAGCGAGCAACTTGCCGGCAATCAGGCGGTTTACGATGCCTTGGCCGCCTATGACCGCCGCCATGGCTGGCGCGGTGCCGAGGCACATTGGGAAATCGATGCAACGCCCGATCACGCTGCGCTGGCCAGGCGCCTGAGCAATCTGGGGACAGTGGCGAATCTGTTACCGGCACTGGTGCTGCATTCGGACGCGAGCACTGCCTCACTAATGCTGGGCAGCGGTGAGCGGGTTTCGTTGAACCTCAAATCGATCTCCTGGGCTGCAAAATACCTCAGTGAACACAGCCACGGCGCGGCACCCAAGCAGGTTGATCAGGTATTGGCAAAGGGCGACGTGGTGCGCGTAATTGCGCAATCCGACAGCCATGCATTGGCGCAAATACCCAAGGCGCAAGCAGCCTTGATTGCACTTGATCCTGAGGATGGCGGCATCCGCACCCTGATCGGCGGCTTCAGTTTTTCCCGCAGCAAGTTTAATCGGGTAACCCAATCGCAGCGGCAACCCGGCTCCAGTTTCAAACCCTTCATCTACGCGTCCGCCTTTGAGCGCGGTTTCACGCCGGCCAGCGTGGTGCTCGATGCACCGGTTGTTTTTCGCCAGCAAGGCCTTGATGCCGATGGCGAAGAGAAAGTCTGGCAGCCGCAGAATGACAATGAAAAATTTGCTGGCCCAATGCGCCTGCGCGAGGCGATGGTCACCTCTCGTAACCTGGTATCGGTGCGTTTGCTCGATGCGATTGGCGTCAACTATGCCCGCCGCTTTATCCAGAACTTTGGCTTTCCGGCACAAAGTCTGCCCGAAAACTTGTCACTGGCACTGGGCACCAGCTCAGTGCCACCGCTGCAACTGGCACGCGGTTATGCGGTATTTGCCAATGGCGGTTTCCTGATCGATCCCTGGTTCATCGAGCGGATCGAAGATCGCGATGGCGTCGTGATCTACAAAACCCATCCCGCCACCGCCTGCGGCGAGTGTCCGCAGCGTCTGGCGCAGCAAAATACGTCAAATGCACAAGCAGGCGGCTTTGACCTCGGCGGCAACACACACAGTGCAACCGAAACCATCGGGCCACCGAGCCAGATACTGGCACCGCGCGTAATCGAGGAGCGCACTATCTACTTGGTCGGCTCACTGATGCGCGATGTAGTGCGCCGTGGCACCGGCTCGGGTGCGATGGTACTCGGCCGCAATGATCTGGCTGGCAAGACTGGCACCACCAACGATCATCGCGATGCATGGTTTTCCGGCTTTGGCGGCGGCATCGTCACCACCGCTTGGGTCGGCATGGATGATTTCAGCAGCCTGGGCCGCGGCGAGTTCGGCTCGCGGGCCGCAATGCCCGCCTGGATTGGCTACATGAGCAAGGCGCTGGCTGGCCGGCCCGAAGTCGTGCCGTCGCTGCCGGTCGGTGTCGTTACTGCCTGGATCAACCGCGATAGCGGCTTGTTGGCGCAACCAGGAAGCCCAGACGCCATCGCCGAGTTTTTCAAACTGGAAGATATTGCGCGGCTGGAAGCGAACACCGCCAATGCCCAGCCAAAAACCAGTGACCGCGAGGCATTTGATATCTTCTGAGTGTGCCCCTTACTGAAAGCAGCCTCAGCCAATGGATCGCCGCGAGCGAATTGCATCACCTGACACCGCCCGACAACGCCAGCGAATTACCGCCGACGCCGTTCGCTTGATGCGTGATGCGGGCATTGCTGATGTTGCAAGCGCGCGGCGACGGGCAGCCAAACGCCTGGGAATCCGCGACCCTCGCGCGCTGCCCGAACTGGATGAAATCGTTGCGGCGTTACGCAGTGAGCAACGCCTGTACGCAGGCATGCGGCACGCCTGCCATCAGCGACATCTGCGCGAAGCGGCCCTGGAGGCAATGGCGTTTTTCAGCCACTTCGCCCCCCGCGTGGTGGGCTCCGTGCTGGAAGGTAGCGCTGAACCACACAGCGCGGTGTGTTTGCACCTTTTCACGGACGACTGCGAAGCGGTCATCCTCTTTCTTGATGAACAAGGCATCACGCACGCACGCTCCACTCGCATGATGCGGCTTGATCGCGAGCGCACGACCCAAGCCGACGCACTGGAGTTCATTGCCGGCGATGTGCCGTTTGCGCTGATCGTATTGCCACGCAGCGCGCTGCGACAGGCACCGCTGGCACCCGGCAGCGACGCCCCGATGGCGCGCGCATCACTGGCGCAACTCAGGGCACTGCTGCAACAGGGCGGCCCGGAAACGGGCCAGCCCTGATTCGCCACAAACTGCTCAGCGCTTGTCGAGCGCGATGTAATCGCGCGCTGCCGCTCCGGTGTAAATCTGCCGTGGCCGCCCGATTTTGGCCTCCGGGTCGATCTGCTGTTCCAGCCAGTGCGCAACCCAGCCGGCAGTGCGCGCAATCGCGAACATCACCGTGAACATTTCGGTAGGGATGTTGAGCGCTTTGTAAATCAGCCCGGAATAGAAATCGACGTTTGGATACAGCTTGCGCGACACGAAATACTCGTCCTTGAGCGCAGCCTCTTCCAGACGCATCGCCACTTCCAGCATCGGGTCGTTGACGCCGAGCTCGGCCAGCACCTTGTGCGTCATCTCGCGGATGATCGCGGCGCGCGGGTCGTAGTTCTTGTAAACACGGTGGCCAAAGCCCATCAGCCGGAAACCGGAGTTCTTGTCTTTGGCGCGATCAATTGCACTGGCGACATCCTCGGGCCGGCCAATTTCTTCCAGCATCTTCAGCACCGCTTCGTTGGCGCCGCCATGTGCGGGCCCCCACAGCGCGGCAACACCGGCCGCCACGCAGGCATAGGGATTGGCACCGGTGGAACCGACCAGACGCACGGTCGAGGTGGACGCATTTTGTTCGTGATCCGCGTGCAGGATGAACAGCAGATCCAGCGCCTTGGCCGCTACCGGATTGAGTTCCAGTGGCTCGGACGGCACTTCGAACATCATGTGCAGGAAGCGATTGACGTAATTGAGGTTGTTGCGTGGATAACGCCCCGGCCAACCGATCGAGTGGCGGTAACAGGCCGCCGCAATGGTTGGCACTTTCGCCAGCAGGCGGATCGCCGCCATGCGCCGCTGTTCGGGGTCATCCAGATTCAGGTCATCGTGATAAAACGCCGCCAGCGAACCCAGCATGCCGCACAGCATCGCCATCGGGTGGGCATCATGGCGGAAGCCCTGCAGGAAGCTCTTGAACGCCTCATGCATCATTGTGTGGTGGGTTACGGTGTGGTCGAATGCATCGAGCTCAGCGGTTGTCGGCAGCTCACCGTTGATCAGCAGATACGCCACCTCGGTGAAATTGGAGTGCTTGGCCAATTGCTCGATCGGATAACCACGATACAAAAGTATGCCGGCATCGCCATCGATGTACGCCACTGCACTCTTGCAACTGGCAGTTGCAGTGAAGCCGGTGTCATAAGTGAAATAACCCAGGTCTTTCGGCACCTTGCTGATATCCAGGCACGGTGAGCCCAGTGTGCCGCGCAAGATCGGCAACTCTGTGGTTTTGCCAGCAACAGTATCGGTCAGGGTAAGGCTCTTGTTATCGGACACAGCGGTCTCCTCGATCAACGATTACAGGGCGTGGCCATAACAGACCTGCACCTGCGGCAGGGGTTCCAGCGCGCACTCATGACAGGGCACGGCGCGAACCACGATGCGGCCATTATCGCATGTCGTCACAGCGGATCGGCCCAAAGCGTAAGACCACCACGCAGATGGTGTAACCGCGACCGCGGCCTGACTCGGCCGGCCGGTAGCTTCGCAAACAGCCCTCGCTGCGCTCGGTCGCTCACAGGGTGAGCTCCTACAGGCGAGGGTCGCGGTGTTTTTGTAGGAGCCCACCCTGTGGGCGACAGGTGGCGCAGCAGGATTCGAGCGGTTCCCAGCCGGCTTACTTCAACTTGCCGAGGGCAGCCAGGCCGTTGTCACGGGCGCGCTGCACCACGATCTTCTGCGCCGCCGCGAAATTGCCAGCCATGTCCTTGGCCCACAACTGCAATGCCGCCGATTGCATGGCGCGGCCATACGAAAAACTCAGCGGCCACGGCTGCGCGCCGATCTGGTTGATCGCATTCAGATGCGCGGTGGCGTCGGCATCGGACTGGCCACCGGAAAGGAACACGATACCAGTCAGCGATGCCGGCACTGCCGAACGCAGGCAACGCACGGTTGCCTCCGCAACATCGTCAACGCCGACCTGCTCCGCGCAATCCTTGCCCGGCACAACCATCGAGGCTTTGAGGATGGTGCCTTCCAGTTGCACGTTGAAATCGTAGAGCGCACCAAACAGCGAGCGCAGCACCACTTCGGTGACTTCGTAGCAGGTTTCGATATCGTGCTCGCCGTCCATCAGCACTTCGGGCTCCACCATCGGCACCAGGCCCTGCTCCTGGCACAATGCGGCATAGCGCGCCAACGCGTGGCTGTTGGCTTCAATGCAGGTCCCCGTCGGGATGTCATCGCCGATGGTGATGACTGCGCGCCATTTGGCAAAGCGCGCGCCTAGCGCGTAATACTCTTTCAGCCGCTCGCGCAAGCCATCTAGGCCCTCGGTAACCAACTCGCCGGGGTTGCCCGCCAGCGCATGCGTGCCCTTGTCGACCTTGATCCCCGGGATGATGCCGGCATCGCGCATCACCTTGGTAAACGGCACCCCAGCCTTGGTTTTCTGGCGGATGGTTTCATCGTACAAAATCGCGCCCGAAATGTGCTCGCCCAGGCCCGGCGCTGTCAGCAGCATCTCGCGATAGGCGCGGCGATGCTCCTCGGTATCGATGATACCCACCGCATCAAAACGCTTCTTGATCGTGGCATTGGATTCGTCGATGGCAATGATGCCCTTGCCCGGGGCGACCATCGCCTGCGCGATGTCTTCAAGCTGTTCGATGCTCATGGTTGATCCTCGTGTGGTGTTTCGGGCGAGCGGCGCGTTCAGCGAGTGTTCCTGAACGGCTCGCTGGGTAGCCTTGCATTATAGCCGCGCCGACTGACCCGTGGCGGACAGGGAACCCGTTGAAACCGTCGCGATCAGAACCTTGTCGCCCACAGGGTGGGCTCCTACAAATGCGCCTTGAAGCACCCCTGTAGGAGCCCACCCTGTGGGCGACCGAGCAAAGCGAAGGCGGGACTGGTGAAGCCAGTGTTGCGAAGCAACCGACAACTAACGCACCACCGCGACACGATGGGCAGCGCAACCGTTTTCAGGAGATTCCCTACAGCGAACCCAGCCCCTCGGCTGTCCCATCCGCCCCCACCCCGAGCAGGCGCAGGGTGTTGGTGGCGCCGCGTGCTTCCATGCTGTCGCCGCTGGTGAAGATCACCCGGTCGCCAGCCACCAGCAAGCCGCGCTGGAACAACTCACGGATCGATTCGCGGGCAGCCACGTTGGCGGCCTGGCCCCGGCTGTCGAAGTCGATCGGGAACACCTCGCGCATCAGCGCCATTTGCCGGCGTGCGCTGGCGTGCCGCGACAGGCCATAGATCGGCACCGAGGAGCGGAAACGCGACAGATAACGCGCCGATCCACCGGATTCGGTCAGCGCGATGATCGCCTGCACCCCGATATGCTCGGTCAGAAACATGGTCGCCATCGCCACCGCCTGATCCACCCGTTGCAGGTTGCGCGGCGCTTTCTCGAAGTCGGTTTCGTGGTCGAACTGACGCTCGGCGCCCAGACAGATGCGCACCATCGCCTCAACCGCCTTCACCGGATACTGGCCCGAAGCGCTCTCGGCCGACAGCATCACCGCATCGGTGCCGTCGATCACCGCATTGGCCACATCCAGCACCTCGGCGCGGGTCGGGATCGGGTTATCGACCATCGATTGCAGCATCTGGGTGGCGGTGATCACCACCCGGTTGTGCAACAGTGCTTCGCGGATTATTTTCTTCTGAAGACCGGGCAGCTCGGCATCGCCGATTTCCACACCCAGATCGCCGCGCGCCACCATCACCACGTCACTGGCGATGATGATTTCTTCCAGATTGGTGATCGCCTCGGCGCGCTCGATCTTGGCGACCAGATGCGGCGACCAGCCGGCGGCCTTGGCCAGCGCTCGGGTTTCATCCATGTCGGCGGCGCTGCGGCAAAACGACACCGCCAGAAAGTCGGCATTGATCGCGGCGGCATGGCCGATATCAGCGCGATCCTTGTCGGTGAGTGCGCCCAGCGACAGGCCGCCGCCGAGCCGGTTCAAGCCCTTGCGGTTCGACAGCACGCCATCGGTCAGCACCCGTGTGTGGATGCAATCGCCGTCCAGCGATTCCACCTGCAACGCCATCAGGCCGTCATCGAGCAACAGGGTGTCACCGGGGCCGACATCGTTGATCAGGCCCAGATAGCTGACCCCGACATGGCTCTCGTCGCCGGCAGTGACGCCCTCGCGACAGATCAGGGTGAACGATGCACCGGCGCGCAATTCCACCTTGCCGGCGGTGAAGGTTTCGATGCGTATCTTGGGGCCTTGCAGATCGGCCAGAATACCCACCTCGGTACACAGACGCTGCGCCGCTGCACGCACTTCGGCGGCGCGGCGGGCATGGTCCTCGGGCTTGCCGTGCGAGAAGTTCATGCGCACCACATCCACCCCCGCCGCAATCAATGCCTCGATGCCACCGGGCTTGTCGGTAGCCGGGCCGAGGGTGGCAAGTATCTTGGTGCGGCGGCGTTGAGTGGTCATCGGCAGTCTCGGGCAAAACGACACCATACGCTAACAAAAGCCGACAGCCGATGCCCATACCGATGCCCAAATCGCCTTGCATACGTATGTTGCGGCAGCCAGCACGTCAAACCGCAGGGTTCCCGCAGTGTTCAAACCACTGGGGAACCTCTTGAAACCGTCGCGATCAGCACCTGTCGCCCACAGGGTGGGCTCCTACAAGTGAGTGAGACCGCATTTTTGTGGGAGCCCACCCTGTGGGCGACCGAGTGAAGCGAAGGCGGGACTGGCGAAGCCAGTGTTGCGAAGCAACCGACAGCTGGAGCAACACCGCGACATGATGGGTCGCGCAGCAGGTTTCTAGAGGTTCCCCGCACCTGCAGCGTGCCCACACGTCCCCAGCAAGCCGCTAACGCAAACGCACGATATCGCCCGCTTTGATGTCGGCCAGCACGGTGGTGTAAGCGAACCGGTCGAATACGCGTTCCACCGTCACTACGCCAAGCGGCGACTGCTCAAAGCCGAGCAGTTCGTCGGTCAGCGGATCGCGCAAGGCCTCGCCTACCGACATCACCGCAAACTGTACGCCCGATGCGAGCCCACTCAATGCCCCGCACGAAATGATTGCCCGGCCCTGGTCATCCACTTTCACCACCCGCGCCGCGTAGGACACCTTGAGCGCTTCATCGGCGATGAAACGCACAGCGTCGTCAATCGCGATCTGCCCGGCCTGGCCGAGTGGGGTTTCCTTGAAGCTGTCGCCCTCATAGTTGTAACCTTCCACATCCAGACCCAACTGCATCCCTTTGCTGGTTACTTTGCCTTCCACCCGGCGCGAGGCCAGCACTTGCTGGGTGGCGGTATCGATCAGACGCACGATCAAACCCACCTGCGCCACCGACTTGCTGGCGCCCAGCCGCACACCGGCAAGATTCAGCCCATTGTTGCTGCCGCCAGCCTGCACGCTGAAATCCGTCACCGTACCGCGGATCAGCAACTGCGCCGCAATCGCCTGCGCCGGACGCGCCACCGGAGCGGGTATCGCGCCGACCGCATACGTCGGGTCGGCGCTGTACGGATCGCCGTACGGATTGGCTGCGGCCGGACTGCGCTCACGCTCCAGCACCACGAATGCATTGGTGCGCATCAAGGCATCGGCAAGCTGATCCGCCAGCCGCTCGGCAATCTGCACATCACCGGCACCGTTGCCGCTGCTGCGATTATCGAAGCCATCGACCGCGATGGACTTTTTCAGCACTGGCGCAGTGGGCAGCATCGCTGTTTGCGCAGCGGTGATGCCGCAGGCAATGAGCAGTGCCCAAGCAAGTGCAATACGAAACCCATTCATTGACCCATCCCCTGCATTGACCGACTTCAAACAACGCCAACAACCGCAAAACCCGACCATGCGACGCACCGTGGCGGGCAACCCTGTGGATTCCCGCCACGGCATCACCCTGCCTACTCGAAGAAATAGATCTTGCCGGCACTGTTCACGTTTGTCGGAGTGGCCGGCACGATCTTCTGGTACGAGCCGATCAACACCGCCGGTGCGTTGGTATTGCCCGTCACCGTGACCCCAACCCGGTAGCCGAATACCTGATGGTACGAACGATCACTGGCGACCAGCTTTTGCAAAAACGCTGCGCTCCATTGCGGCGGCGAGCTTCCACCCCCGGCCAGCTTGAACACGTAAGCCGAACCGGTAAAGACAATCGGGTTGCTGACCTCATCGACATCATGTCGTTCCCCAGGGGCACCAACCACCAAATACTGCAGATTCTTGTCGAGCGCCACCGACGCACCGAACTGATCGCCGGCTGTCCGATAAGGCGCGGGGATCACCAACTTCTGGGTCTGCGTCCAACCGGTGTAGCCGGACGCTGTCGGGTTGAATACATACACGGCGCCAGCGGTGGCCAATACCGGGCCGTTGCCGTTGGCATCACGATCATTGCCAACCGAACCCACCACCAGCAGTTCGCCGTTGAATGCCAGTGCGCGCCCGAACCCGTCGTCCGGGTAGCGGTCGGCAGCAAGTATTTTTTGCACCGGTGCCCAGGTCGAGCCGGTCTTGACGAAGTGATAGACGGCGCCTGCTTTCGATACATTCAAAGCAGTCGTCGGGTCGATACTTTCATCCGGCGCGCCGATCATGATGTGATTGCCGCGGATCGCCACGGCGGTGCCAAAGTTACCGAAAAACTCGGGGTTTGGCGGCGCCAACCGTTGCATCAGTTGCCACGAGGTAAGGCTCTGCCGCTGATAAACGTAGGCCGCGCCCGATTGTTTGATTGGCCCGCCTGCCGGCTCGCGCCATGCACCGATGACCGCCAGATCACCGGCCGCATCCAGCGCCACCGCTTTGCCAAAGTTGGCACCCACTTCCGGTGTCGGCGCACTCACCTTTTGTGCCTGTTGCCAGACCCCGCTGCCGTTCTTGACAAAGAAATAGGCGGCACCGGCATTTGGCACGCCGTTGGTGTAGCCGCTGGTCGCGCCGATCAATGCGGTATGGCCGCCGCTGATCGCCACGTAGTAGCCAAAGCGCTGCTGGGCGTGGCGATCATTGGGCACCAGCTTTTGCACCAATGCCCAGGCACCGTTGCTGCGCTGGTAAATGTAGGCCGCACCGGCATTGGCCAACGGCTGGGCGTTGGCAGCATTGGTGCTTTCCTGCCACGCACCGACGATAGCCATATCCCCATCGATGGCGACATCGACCCCGAACCCGTCGGCGGTATCCGGCGTTGGATTGAGGATCGCCGCCACTTCCGTCAGCGCCGCGTGGGCGGGTAATGCGCATAATGTTAGTGTCAGCAGCACACCCAGCACATTGGCACCCAACACGGCGATATTTCGAATACTCTGAGCGTTCATTACAATTCCTCTGTCTGGTTGCGATTCGGAATCACTGCACGACGCGGCCATTCTTCGTAGGATGGGTAGAGCGTAGCGAAACCCATCATCCGGTCACGTCGCTTGTGGATATAGCGGATCAACCACTTGCGTGCGATATCCGCGAGCAAGCCATCCATGGCTTGCCATAACTCAAGACACCCACAATTCTGAAATCGGCATGTCTTAAGTCAGCCACCTGCCCCGTTTCTGTCCAATCCGAAAAAGTGGGTGTCCCTTTCATCTTGATCCGAAAAAGTGGGTGTCCCTTTCATCTTCCTCACGCAATCACTTGCACTCGTTCCCTGCTTCGCACTCTTGCGAGCCGTCGGTATTGCCGTTGCGCTTGACGGTGTCGGCCAATGCCTTGCCAGCCTTGAATTTCGCGACTTTGGCATCAGCATCTCCAACTTCATCCCGGCCCTTTATGGGCGCCACTGCTTCCACCTTGATTGATTGTCCTTTCATTTTTTCCATGTTGGCCATCACATCGTCGTCAAGCACCACTACTTGCATACCCCGACTGGCCACTTTCGCGACATCACAACCATGTGGGTTTTTCTTCCCCGTGAAGCAAATATCAATACCAAACGCCCGGATTCGAACAGTGGCTTCTGCGTTGTTCGATGCCAACAGCCCTGCAGTAACGATAGCGGCACCAATTGCAGACATGATCGTTTTATTTCTCATCTCGCAACTCCTGTGTGATTGCGGCATTGACTGAAGCGCCAAGTGCACCGCGACACTTGGCACTGAGGATATTTCGCTGCTGTCGCAGATGCTTTTCAGCGCACCCGAACCAGAAAGTGCCGCTACCGGGTAAAACCTCTCAGTGCAACGAAGGCTATCGTTCAGAAACGGTTGCCCTTGGCGGTCGCACGGCGCAGCGCACAACCGAAAGCGGCGAGTTACTCGCCTACATTCAACCGCTTCCAATGCACCCACCCCGCCCAATGGAACGGGTGGCGAAAGGCGCGGCTGGCGCGCAGGGCGCGGCGGGCGGCAGCCAGGGCTTGCGCCGGGTCGGGGCTGTCGCCGCCGGCAGCAAGGGCACGGTAGAACGCCGGCACCCACACCGCGCTGGCGGTGTCGCTGACCGGCCATTGTGCGGCAATGATGTCGCGCGCACCGGCACGGCTGACGGCGGCGGCAAAATCCAGTGCGGCGTTGGCGGCCGCGCCGTCGCTTTGCGCAAGCTGGCAGGCGTTGAGCACCACCAGATCGGCGGCGACACCGTGCTCGAACAGATCAGCCCAACTCAAGAATTGCGCATCGTTGCTGCCGTCTTGCGGATTGAGCCACAGGCCCGATGCCAGCAGACGATCAGCTTGGGTTTTGCCGTGTGCGGAGACATGCAGCCAGGCGCCCGGTTCGGCCAGTTGCGACAATGTCTGCTCGCGGCTGACGGCGGCGAGCGTATGCACACGGCGATTCGGTGATTCGCGTTGAATCAACGCCGGCTCGAAGGCGGCTGCGGCGAGCGCGGGCAGTGCATTGGCAGCGGTATCGCCATCTTGCGCGGCGAGCAATACCTCGATCCGTTCGGGCAGCGTGCGCGGCGGTGCGGCTGTGGTAGTCAGGCGCAGCAACACCACCATGCTGACTTGCGCCAACGGCTGCGTATCCTGCGGCCAGTGCAAGACCGGCCACGGAATAGTCGCGGCCAGGCGGTCGCCGATCACCTGCAAACGCGCGGGCAGCGGACGACCACCGAGACCATCAAACAGACGTTCCGACAATGCGCGCGCATGCCCGTCGATCAGCGCCAGATTGCCATCCGGCCGCGCCAGCAGGGTTCGCAGCGGCTGCAATTGCAGGTCGATGGCACCCGCATCGAGGCTGTCAAGACGCGGCTCGGCATCAGTTTCGATCCACAACCGCAGCAGTCGATGGCGGCCGCGCAGCAATGCCAGCAGCGGTTGGCCGGGCCGGGCGATGGTACGCAGTGCAGCAGGGCTCATATCGCTATCGGAGATTGTCGTGTCGGCGCCATCGGCGGCGCGGGCGAGGCGGTCGAGCAGCGCGAAATGAATAGCGTTCGTGCCGGGTTTGCCGGCATTTCCAGCCGTGCTGTCGGCAAGCAGCAGCGCGGAAAGGGCCACATCAAGATCAGCGCTGGGTGGGTTGCCAACCGGGCCACGGGTGGCCGCGTCGGCGGGATCGAGCAGCCAAGGCGCCAGCCTTTGCAGCCATTGCTCGCTGCGGACGTTGCCTTCGTCGAGTTCTTGCGCAAGCAGATCGATCGCGGTCTGCCGCAAGGTGGCGATAGAAGCACGCAGCGTGTGCGCAAGCACCGCGTTGCCGGTGCGCTGCGACAGCGCAACTAGCGCGTGCGCGCTGGCGCGTAACGCGGCGTGTGCTTTGGCCCGCCGGCCCGCCCGCCAATCGGCCTCGGCCAGCAAGCGCGTGCGCTCAAGCTGCTCGCTCCAGGTCAGCTTGGTGGTCAAGCCGCGCAGCAGGTTCGCCGATTGCTCGAACTTGCCAGCCTGCATGGCGAGTTCGGCGCCAAACAGTTGGCGCGCGTTGACTTCGGCGCCGCTACGCAATTCGGCGATGGGTGCAGCAGCGAGTGCGTTGCTGGCGTCGTCAACGCGACCCGCTTGCAACAGCAGCCGAGCCTTGAGCAACTGTGCACTTGCAACTTCCTCGGACATGCCAAGTTCTTGAAACCCGGCCAGCGATTGCTCGATGCTCGCCAAGCCGGCATCGGCGTCACCATCGTCCAGCTCGATCCGCGCCAACAACGCTTGCGCTGCGGCCACCCGCGCCGGGGCGTGGCGGGTATCGAGCAACGTCAACGCCCGCTGCACCGCAGCACGGGCATCGCCCACTGCATGCAACTCGTTGAGCAGGGCCGCGAGGCGCAGCAAGGTATTGGCTTGCCAGCGCGGCTCGGCAGCGGCGGCGAAGCGTTCCTGCGCCTGCTGCAAGCGGTGCAAGGCATCGGCAATGTCTCCCTGATTGCGCGCCAAACCTGCCAGCTCGAGCTGGGCGCGCCCTTGCACGGTCAGCGATTGCGCGCCCTGCGCCAACGCCAAGCTGTCAAGCAGCAACTGGCGCGCCACATCGGCGTTGCCACTAGCAACCTCGACTGCGGCGTAATCAAGGCCGGTAGAAGCCAGCTCCAGAGTTTCGTCCAGCGCATCAAGCCTTTCGCTGGTCCACGCGTAGCAGGCGGTAGCCGCATCGAGTTGATGCAGATAATGCAACGCCAGGCAACGGGCGTTTTCCAGCCGTACGCCAAAATAGTGGCTGCCATCCGGGGCACCGGTCGCCGCGCGGGTCAGGCTGAGCACCCGCGGGTATTGCCCGCTGCGATTGAGATCCTCGACCACGCCAACCCAGGCGGCGCTGGCGCGCTGCGCGTCGCCGATGCGCTGCCATGCCAGCGCTGCGTGTTCAAAAGCGGCGCTGGCGTCAGCGGCGCGACCCGCCAGCAGCAAGGCTTGCGCGGCCAGGTGTGCGGCCAATGCACGGCTGCGCGGATCAAAGGCTTGCTCTTTTACTGTGGCCAACGCGGCAGCGGGAAAATCATCACGCAGGCTGCCGACACCACCACTAAAACGGTCGGCAAGTTCGCTGGCGTGTCCGAACCAGCGCCACCAGCGTTCGGCTTGTTGCGCATCGCAATGCAAGCGCATCTCGAACGCACCGAGGCCACGCCCGGGGCGCAGGCGGCCGATGCTGATCGACATCGGATGCTGTACCCGGTAAAGCGTTACGCCATAACGCGGCGGTGTTTGCAGCACGCGATGCGGCGCATCACTTTGCAGGGTCAGATCCTGACCGGCCTCACGCAATTCCAGCAGCGCACCGGCGGGTGCGCTCTCTGGCACAACCAAGTGCAGGGTGTCCGACGCCATCGGCAGCGCCGCACGTTGCGTCAACACAGCAGCGCAATCGATCTGCGCCGCCAACGGCACTTGCGTTGCGATAGCCGTCAACGGCGTCGCCAAGCCGAGCAGCAAGATCAGTCTCTGGGTGTTGCGATGCATTGCGGTGACGAGCCGCGCAGTCAGGCGCGTCGACGATGCATCGGATTCATCATTGCCATAGCGTTGTTGCATGGCAGGCATGGCAGGGCGGGTGTGCGGCATCCGCGCATGTCCGCGTCAGCGCTCAATCGATTCGTGACCACCACCGGTGTCGGTTTGCTGCCCCGGCCCCTCGCTTCCCGTCGTGGGCGCGACGCGACTTGCCTGCACGCCTTTTTGCAATTGCAGCGCGCTTCTCGCTGCGGTGCTGGGCTTGGGCAATGCCAACGCGCGCCCACGCAGGCAGCTGGCGTCGGTATCGGCATTGACGCACAGGGTATTCGGCCCAGGCAAGTGCGCGGCCAGACAGGTGGTATCGCTGTTGTCGAACACTTCGACCAAATAGCTTTTGTAGCCATTCACGTCTTGCAGATAGACGTAAAAATCATGCGAATTGAGTGCGTGACCGTTGGCGGTGATGTTGCTGCTCTTGAGCCAAACCACTTCGCGTGGGCCATGCGGGTTGTTGATGGCGGTGAGCTGGCCCCTGATTTTGCCAAGGCTGGTGTTTTCGATCTTGAACATCATGCCGGCAGGAGTTGCAGCGATGCGCAAGCGACTGCCGTTGCCATCGGCATCGATGATCGCAACCGGCCTGCAGATCGCGCCCTGGTTCACCACATGCTGCGATTTCAGGATCACCGGGCAGCGGGTAATCCAGAAATCGCTGTCGGGTTTGAGTGCCTGGATGCGAGTAGCCGTGGCGCCACCGCTGGCGGCCGGTTCGCTGCGCAACAATTTGCGCGGCGCGCTGACCTGGGTGGCGTCCATACCGACGAATTGTGTGCTGGCATCATAAAAACAGCGTGGCGTCGGCTGCTCCAGCGGATCGGATGGCTGCGCGAGCTTTTGCGGCAGCGCTTGCACCTGTGGCCCACGCACCTGGCCGACCGCAAGCGGTGCGGTAGCTGCCAACAACAGCACTGTTGTCAGCGTGCATAGCGATGATGTCTTGCTCATGTTGTGCCCCTCAGTGATCGGCGGGTATGTCCAGCGTGCGCGAGGTGATCGCACCACCACGGCGGTATTCAATGCGCGGCGCCGGTTGATCGCCCAGACCCGTACGCGGCAACAGGAAACTGGCAAAGCCATCCGGCGACACCAGCAACGGCAGCGGTGCTTGCCCGGCCACATGCACGGTAACCTGCTCGGCATCCGGCGGCAGCCCCACTTCCACCAAGACATGGCTGCTTGCGGCCGCACCGGGGTACACCAGCGGCGGGCTGTCCACGCCGCGCAGGGTGTCAAATACCACGCGCTGCGGGCTGGCGATGATCTGTGCCCGATGCCCGCCAGCACTGATCGAGAGCGGCCCGGCCAGCATCAGGCCCAAACCCCATGCAGCAACCACGCTGGCCGCCCAGGCCATTGCTGGCCATCGCGGTTTTTTGATCGAGCGACCGCCGGACCCAGACCGGGATGGCGATGCCACACCGCGCTCTGGTGCCAGCGCTGCCGACAATGCAAGCCCGTCGCGCAGATCGTTGTCGGCCTCAAGCTGTGCGAGCAGATGTGGTTTATCGAGAATGTACATCTCGAACCACGCCGTTTCGGGCTCGGACAGCTTGCGTTCCAGATAGCGTTGCAGCCATGCGCGCTCCAGCCAGTCGGACAGGAAATTGTTGTTGGGAACGTGACTCACAGACGACTCCTCAAATGCTGCCAGGTGCCCCTGCCTATCAGGCCAAGTGTCGCGACAGGGCGATTTATCTCACTACGCGTTGGCAATACCACGCTCGAGCAGCAATTCCTTCATCCGCGTGCGGGCACGATGCAGCACGCGGTGAAAGTGGTCGGGCTCGATCGCCAAGGCAGCACAAACCGTGTCGCGATCCTCCTCCCTGATGTAATAACGACGCAATACCTCACGATCGCGATCCACACTGAGTTCCGCCAACACGCGGTGTACGCTACGGCATAGCTGCTCTCGGCGAGCGTGGTGATCGGGTTGATCGGGATCGGGCAAATCGTCGGGAGACTGCGGATTGCTGTCGTTTTCGCCGCGTCGGCCACGCTTGCGATACTCGGCGGTGACCACGAACACCACGGTACTGCGCACGTAGGCCGGCAACGTGGCGGCATCGCGCAATGCGTTGTCACGCAAGCGCGTGATGAGCGTATGCAACACGTCCTGAACCAGATCATCGACGATTGGATCTGCCGGACGGGCATGACGGCGAACCAACGCGCGCACGCCTGCCTGAAAAGCCAACACGAACTCGGTTTCTGCGGCCGGGTCACCCGCAGCGATGCGGGCGGCCAAGGCTACATAATCGAAGGCGCTCTGGCCGATGGTCTGTGCGTTTAGCTGCATGCATCCCCCTTGCTGCGCGCGCCGATCCAGCGGAACCGATCACCCTGCCCCGGATGATAACCGCCATTTGTGCAGGGAACCTTATAAATCGAGTCAAACGCTGTGTGCAAACGCCAATTCGATCAATACAGCATGTCGCCCAGGTCCATGCCCGAAAGATGTTTCAGCCGCGAATTGCCACACCCGCCAGCCACTGCCGCAGCGGTGCAATGCGCCCAGCCAGGCCTAGCAACTGACCGCGCAGCAGGGTCGGCAGCAGCGCATCGTTGGAAAACGCGCGATTGATCGCTTCGAAGCTGTAGGCAGCCAGCGTGTTCTCGCTGCGGCGCTGGCGCTGGTACTGCGCCAGACGATGCGCCGCGCCGACATCGCGGCTCCCGGCTTTCGCCAGCAACGCGCGCAGGGCGCTGACATCGCGCAGCCCGAGATTCACGCCCTGCCCGGCCAGCGGATGCACCGCATGCGCGGCGTCGCCGGCGAGCAGTACGCGGCCGGCGACATATTCGCGCGCCAGTTGCCGGCGCAGCGGAAAGGTGGCGCGCTGCGATACCGCCTGCACCTCGCCGAGGCGCGCGTCGAAGCTACGGCTGAGTTCACGACAAAAATCCGCCGGATCGAGCGCGGCGATGCGTTGCGCCTCGCTCTCGGGCAGCGTCCACACGATCGAGCTGACATGGCCGGGCGCTGACCCGGGCAAGGCGTCGTGCCGACACGGCAGGAACGCCAGCGGACCGCCTGGCAAAAAGCGCTGCCATGCGGTGTCCTGATGCGGCAACGCGGTGCGCACGTAGGCCACCAGCGCCCGCTGCTGGTAATCGTGCGCAGCGCAGGCAATGCCGAGCTGCTCGCGCACCCGCGATGCGGCACCATCGGCGGCTACCGCCAACGGCGCCGACAACTGCGCGCCGCTGCTCAGGCTCACCGTCACCCGATCCGCATCGTTTTGCAATGCGGCCAGTCGATCCGGGCAATGGCGGCGCACGTTCGGTTCAGCGCTGAGTGCGTGCCACAAGCGATCGACCAGCAGCGCGTTCTCCACGATCCAGCCCAGGCAATCACGGCCCAGTTCATCGGCATCGAATGCCAGTTCGCCGCCAGCGGCGGCATCCCAGACCCGCATCCGGCGGTAGGCCTGCGCACGTGCCGCCAGCACCTTGGGCCAAACACCGAGTGAATGCAGCAGCGCGGCGTTGTCCGGTGCGAAGGCAAACACCCGCAAGTCTGCTGAATCCGCCTGCCACGGCGCCGGCTCATGCGCTTCGACCAATGCCACCCGGCGGCCATCGCGCGCCAAGGCCAACGCCGCGCTGGCGCCGACCACGCCGGCACCAATCACGATCACATCGAAGGATTCGGTGCGGCTCATGCCGGCCGCGCCAGTGCCAGCACCCAGCCGCGGTAGCCCATCGCACCACTGACCAGCGGCGCCTTCAGCCCGGGCAGATGCTCCAGCGCGAGCAAGCCGAGCGAGCGCAGCAGGTGCATCGAAAAACCGGGATTGGCGGTAATCCGCGCCAGACCATCGCTGAATGCCAAGGTTTGCTCGCGATCCTCACGGCGGCGCTCGCCGTAACGCGACAAGCGCTGCGACTCGCCCGGATCACCGCCATCAGCCAGCAATTCAGCCAGACACAGGGCATCACGCAGGCCAAGGTTGAAGCCCTGCGCACCGATCGGGTGGATGGTTTGCGCGGCATTGCCAATCAGCAGCGCACGCGGCGCCACCCACTGTTTCGCCAGCACGCGCCGGATCGGATAGGCGACGCGTTTGCCGACACGGGTAAAACGCCCGGCGCGGCTACCGAAGCGCTGTTGCAGCAAGGCCAGATATTCAGCGTCCGACAGTGCCGCCACGGCATCGGCCTGCTCGCGCGCCACCCCCATCACGCTGCCGTACAAACCATCCGGACGCGGCAACAGCGCCAGCGGGCCGCTGTCGGTAAAGCGCTCGAATGCCTGGCCATCGGTGGCGCGATTGGTCGCCACCGCCGATACCATCAGCGTTTGCTGGTAATCGGTGACAACCTTGCCAATCCCCAGCGCCGAGCGCACGAAACTCTGGCTGCCATCGGCGCCCACCAACAGCCGCGCGCTGATCGTGTGCTCGCCACCATCGCGCTGCACCCGCAAGCGCCAATGATCTACGGCGTAATCCATCGCCTGCACCTGCGCCGGGCAATAGCGGGTCAAGCCCGGCAGAGCGCACACCGCCGCTTCCAGCGCCTGGCCCAAATCACGCGCCACCACCACGCCGCCAAAACGTTCGCGGCCGTAATCGTTTGCGTTGAGCCGTACCGCACCAAAATCACCGGCGCGGCTGACATGGATGCGCTGCACCGGCGCTGGCGGCTGGCGCAGGTGGCCGAGCACGCCCAAGCGAGTCAGCGCATTGAGGCTGGCATCGGCAAGCACCAGATTGCGCTCATCGAAGCTTGGTCGCGCCTGCGCAGCATCATCGGCCGCCACCGCCTCGACCAGCGCCACATCAAAACCGCTGCCAGCAAGGGCACAGGCCAGTCCGGTACCGACCAGACCACCGCCGATGATCACGATGTCGTGTTGCATGGTTATCGTGCCCTGCCCTTGTTATCGCCTGTCGCCACACTGCAAGATTATGCATCGGAACGCACTACGGGCGATGGATGATCCGTTGACCATGGCGTCCGTGCTACTCAAATCGGGTGAAGTCGCTGCCGCCATCGCCGCTTCTCAAGTAAATCCGCATCGAACATTGCAGCACGCCGCGCTCAAGCGGTCGCTGCGGAATGGATTACGGATTCAGGGAAGGATCACTGTTCATCGTCCTCGGGCTCGTCGCCGACCAAGTTCGAATCCGCATCACGCTCGATCAAGCGCTCATGGGCGCCCAATCGGATTGATAGCTGAGTTCCTTCCAGTTTTGCCACGAGATCCAGAAGCGCCAACTCCCGACGCGCCGGATCACTGGCCGCTGCAGCCTCAAATGCAGAAATTTCTCCGACAGGACGATGCACATATCGCTCTATGAATGCGGCCATTGTTGGGCCGGCTTCCTCTTCCAAATGTCGCCATGCCTCATCGCCAATGAATGCATCGCCCCCATGACGACGAAAAGCGGATTGGAGCTCGGTAAGTTTGGTATTCTCGGTTGGATCGAGAACGACAAGAATTGGTTTCGCACCTGAGTTTCGACAGTCCTCCGCAAACGATATCTCCTCGGAAAAACGTCCTTGCCCGCTAGCCGCGATCGTTACTCGTAACTTGAGTTCATAGGCAAGCGCGATTCCGTCAGGAAGGACCTTCCAGCAATCAACCTGGCGCCCTTTAGCGTTGTCCCCCGTGCGGCGAACGACTCTATCGCGCGATGACTTTGGTTCACCGCCAATTGCAGACGCCAAAATCGGCTCGAAAAGATAGCCTGTTTCTTGGGCTGCACGATTATCCAAATCGTAGAAGAACTTTCGCCAAGTCAGCCATGACGCCAAAGCCTCTGGGGGAAAATCTGGCCCGTACTCCATGAGTGAGCGAGGCGAAACTTGAACCATAGTGGGGAGTGGTTGTCGTTTGAGTATGAGTCCATACTTTCGACGCCGCTTGTGAAGTTCGGTCAAGCACTTCAAGTAGGTGGCGAAATCTTCATCAAGAGACTCTCCGAACTGCAGCAGGTCTACCACGTCAGAAGTGGTCACCGACGGTGCAGGCTGGGAGAACCACTCCGGACTCAACGAGTAATATTCCGCCGGAGCGGCAATCTCTTTCCAGAAGCTCGAAAACTCCTCAGCCATTGCATCGGACTTGCCGATGTCCGAAGCAACTATCGCAATTACACGCGCCATTTCAGATGGTGCCATGACGGCATTCATCGTCGCGGTCTTGCTGATCGTCAGGAGTCTGGTGAGTTGTTGCGATCTTTCGGCACTCAGTCTGCGTACTTTACGGCTATTCAAATGCGAAACTCCCTTGATGCATTCCTTCAAGAAGTGCTTCTGTGTTTTTCAACGCCGGGCTCATGCCCGTAGCCTCGGTCAGCACGTAGCCGAGAAGCTTCGCCGACGTGATGTGCTGTGAGCATTGAAGCCCGGAGCCGAATTTTCCGTCAATATTTTGAATATGCGTAGCCAAGATGCGGGCGGCCAACGGGGGCACTGCGTTCCCAATTTGCTGAATTACACTGACACTGCTCCCTTCCCACTGGTAAATATCCGGGAATGTCTGTAGGCGGGCGCACTCGCGAATTGTAAGAGATCGGTGTTCTCGAGGATGGATGAACTCGCGTGATGCAGCGCCCGTGATCGTTAACGACTGCAGATTGCCATGTAGCCGTTTGATTCCCGATGGTGCTCCGCCGCGCTTCTCTGTTGGGGTTCCATCAGCCACCCGGCGATTTGCTCTCCGGATAAAGCTTTCGTGCCAGAACTCGGAGGGCAGATCTTTCATTGTCTGCCCTGGCGCTAGAAGTTCTATCGGTTGCTTTTCGGATGATTCTTGCGCCTGAAAGTGCTGCGTGACGCCCATTGCGCTGTTGCCTGTTCTCATGAGCGCGTCGAAGCGCCCAACGGGTTCGTCGGTCGAGTAAGTGGAAATAGCTGCCTTGTCAATGGATGGGCGACCAAGACCAGAGATTGCTTCATCCAACGTCGGCGCCATGGGTAGGCCGCAATTCTTTTTTGATTTGCCGCTGTCGTAGGAGAATAGCTCACGCGGAAACTCGAAGTCGACGCCGATTCGGTTACCAATGATCAGCACACGCTTTCGGGTCTGCGGCACACCGTAGGCAGCGAGATTGACCTTCTGCAATCGAATTGAGTAACCCAATTCTACAAACGCGCGTACAAGCCGAGCGATATCTTGTCCTTTGCCAGAAGTGAGCAAACCTTCTACATTTTCGAAGATAAACCACTTGGGCAACAACTCCTCAACGATGGCGAGGTAGTTGAAGATAAGACGGTTTCGCAGATCCGATGCGTTTCTCGGCCCTGCGGTGCTAAACCCTTGGCAAGGTGGCCCCCCGATGATTACGAACGGCGGTTGACCTCCTGTCATTCGCTTGAGCACACAAGGCGCGATTGTGCCAAGGTCCATTTCGTGGCACGGGCTACCGACGTTGAGCTCGTAAGTTCGACATGCGTCCGGATCAATATCGACTCCAAAACCTGGTTTCAACCCAGCCTGCAAGAACCCGTACGAGAACCCCCCCGCGCCGGAAAACAACGAGACCACAAGTGATTCTGTGTGCATGCCTGGCATCTTAGCATTTACGCATTCTTTCCTCGTTCAACCTGCCGCACTGAAAGCAAGCACAGGTGCGCAGGCCGACTGAACGAGACCGTGGTTCGCGGGAGCCAATCCTGTGCGATATAACAATAAGCGTTCATGTGCCAACGTTTCTGAACCGATGACACGGTCGCGCTGTACGTGACCGGACACCCATCGAAAAGGTCTGGCTCAATCCAGATCGACAGTCACCAGCCACGACCGAAACCGAGCGCTTGCCTGCATGATTGAGCGGACAACTTCGTTGGCAAATATCGAGGGTGTGGGTGATCACTGGATGAAATTGCTTCCAAGAGCCAAGGAAAGTACCGAACTGCGGGTTCAGGCGCTGTCTGATCGAACCCATTGCCCAGCGCGCCAAGTCAGTCCGCGTGCCTCGCCGCACCGCCTTGCGGTATGCTTACCTGCGATGAAAGCCTTTCACCACGGATCGCAACAATGATGATAGAGCATAAGCCCACATCCCCGAACCGCAGTCCGCTGAAGCTTGGCACCGCAGTGCTTGCGGGCATCATTTTACTTGCCGCACTCACCCGCCTGCTGCCGCATCCGCCGAACTTTTCGCCGGTGCAGGCAATGGCGTTGTTCGGTGGTGCGTGGTTTGCCCAACGCCAACTTGCGCTGCTGGTGCCGTTACTGGCGATGCTGGTGTCGGATGTGCTGCTCGGCCTGATTAACGGCGGCATTTATTTTGATTATTTCGTCAGCGCCGGTTTCTGGCTGGTGTACGTGGCGATGGCGGCATGCACGCTGCTTGGCTTTGCCCTGCGTGGCCGCGCCAGTGCGTCGCGGGTGCTGGGTTATGCGCTCGGCAGCTCGCTGTTGTTTTTCGTGATCACCAACTTCGGCGCGTGGCTGGCCGACATCGCCAGCGCAACACCGTTGTACGCGCCAACGCTGAACGGGTTGCTGGCGGCCTACATTGCTGGCATCCCGTTCCTGCAAAACACCATCGCGGGCGCGCTGGCGTTCAGCGCACTGTTGTTCGGTGGTTTTGCCTTGCTGCGCCGGCGCCTGCCGGCCCTGCGTACGCAAACGGCCTGATCGATCTGTCTGGCACGACACTCGTGGGCAACCGCCTCTCAAAAATCTACACCCGCACCGGTGACGATGGCAGCACTGGTCTCGGCGATGGCTCGCGCGTGGACAAGGATTGCGCACGGGTCGATGCTTACGGCACTGTCGATGAGCTCAATTCGCTGCTCGGCGTGGTGCTGGCCTGCAACCTGCCCGAACCGGTACGCACGTTGCTGGTCGGGGTGCAGCACCAGTTGTTCGATCTGGGTGGTGAGTTGTGCATCCCTGGCCACGCGGCCATCCACGATGCCGACACCGAGCACCTCGAACAGCGGCTCGATGCGTTCAATGCCGATTTGCCGGCGCTCAAGGATTTCATCCTGCCCGGCGGCGGCATGGCAGCTGCGCAATGCCATGTGGCGCGCACCGTGTGTCGCCGCGCCGAGCGCCTGCTGGTGAGCCTGGCGCGGCTGGAACCGGTGCGGCCGCAAGCGATCCGTTTTCTCAATCGGCTGTCCGATCTGCTGTTCGTGATCGCCCGCGTGCTGGCACGCGACAGCGGCGCAGGCGAAGTGTTGTGGCAGCATGACCGGCGACCGGGGCGATGAACGGCGTCCGCCAAGCGCCAGTCAGTAATCACGCCATCGTTGCCTGAACCTGTGCTGCGCATTTTCAGCCATCCGTCCTGCCTCGCCCACGACCCCGGCCCCGGCCACCCCGAGTGCCCTGAGCGATTGATTGCGGTCGCCGAAGCACTGCGCGCCGGGCTGCCGCAGTTGGCATGGCAGGAAGCACCGCAAGCTCTGCGCAGTCAACTCGCGCGCGTACACGATGCCGAGTTGATCGCGCTGGTGCTCGATCAGCATAGCTCCGGCTTGCGCCGGCTGGATGCCGATACCGTGATGGGTGAGCATTCCGCCGATGCCGCGTTGCGTGCTTGCGGTGCCAGTATCTGCGCGGTCGATGCGATTATGGCCGGCACTATCGAACGCGCCTTTTGCGCGGTGCGGCCACCCGGCCACCATGCCACTGCCAACATCGCGATGGGCTTTTGCCTGTTCAACGCGATGGCGGTGGCCGCCGCGCATGCGCTGGAAGCGCACGGCCTGAGCCGGGTTGCGATCATCGATTTTGATGTCCATCACGGCAATGGCACCCAGGACATCTTCGCCGCCGAAGAACGCGTGATGTATTTGTCATCGCATCAGGCAACGGCGTATCCGGGTACCGGCCACGTCTACGAGCGCGGCGTCGGCAACCTGGTCAACGCGCCACTGCCTGCGGGCTGCGACGGCGTGCTGTTTCGGAAGACCTGGCGCGAGCGCCTGTTGCCCGCACTGGCGCAGTTTCGACCGCAGCTGCTGTTGATCTCAGCGGGCTTTGATGCGCATCGCCTGGACCCGCTGGCGGATCTGAACCTGGAGGCCGCTGACTTCGCCTGGCTTACCACCGAGCTGGTAGCCATTGCCCGGCGCAGCGCCAAAGGACGGATCGTGTCCTCGCTGGAAGGCGGCTACAGCCTGGCCGCACTGCGCGAGTGCGCGGTGGCGCATGTCGGTGCGCTGGCTAATCCTTGAAATCCAGCGCCGCCGAGTTCACGCAGTAACGCAGCCCGGTTGGCGCCGGGCCATCGGCAAACACATGGCCAAGGTGGGCATCGCATTGCGCGCAACGCACTTCGATCCGCTCCATCGCCAGCGCTTCATCGCGGTGCTGGCTGATCGCCTGCGCCGCAATCGGCGAGGTAAAGCTCGGCCAGCCGCTACCCGAGTCGTATTTGCTGGCCGATGCGAACAGCGGCTGGCCGCAACACACACAGTGATAGACGCCATCGGCGTGATGATCCCAGTAGCGACCGCTGAACGGTGGCTCGGTAGCCGAACAGCGGCAAACCGCATATTGTTCAGGTGTCAGTTTCCGGTTCCAACCACCGTCTGCTGAATCGTGCTCGCCCACGCGGGTTGCCTCCGGGTTTTGTCTGGTATTGCCCAATCGGCACGCCGCTTAGGGCACAATTGGAACCGTTGGGGAGTTGCATGCTCAAGTGTATCCGCAAAAACGCCCATGTTTTGATTGCGACCACGCCGCCCTGTCGGTGCGATCACGCAGCAAGCCGGGCGATGCGCATCACCTTGTCTCGTTTTCGCCCCGCTTGATTGCCGATCACCCCTTTCGGAGTTGTGCGTGCGTACCGCCCTGCTTGCCACCAGCCTGATCCTCGCCCTTGCCGCACCCGGCGCCGCCAGCGCCCTGTCCGCCACCAACTGGGTGCAGTGCGTGCCCGCCGAGGTGATTCCACCATTCCCTGATGCCTCGCCACCGCTGCCTGCGGGTGATGAAAGCACGATAGTGGCTGCGGAACGCGCGCAGTACCTCGACCGCAACCGCACCGTCTTTGAAGGCAATGTCACCCTCAGCCGCGGTGAGCAATGGCTCAGCACCCCGCGCTTGGTCTACGATCAGGCGAAAGATACCTATGTAGCTGACGGGGAGGTCCATTTTCAGGATCCCTCGATCCGTTTTCGCGCCGCCCATATGGAAGGCGAGCCAGGCAATGACCTGACCCGGCTCGATGATGTCACTTTCCAGATAATCGACCTGGAAGGCAATGGCCATGCCAGCAAGGTGGTCATGCGCGGGCAAAAAGGCACGATGCGCGACGCCCTGTATTCTTCGTGCCCGCCGGATCATCGGCAATGGTCATTCCGTGGCGACACCATCCGCATCAACCGCGACACCGGTGTTGGCACAGTCACCAACGGCGCCCTTTACTTGGGCAAGATACCGGTGTTCTACCTGCCGTGGGCAACCTTCCCCATTGACGAGCGCCGTCGCAGCGGGTTTCTGGCACCAACGCTGGCGGTATCGGGTGCCAACGGCCTCGACGTGATGGTGCCGTATTACCTGAATCTGGCGCCCAATTACGATGCAACGCTATCCGCACGTTATCTCGGTGATCGCGGCGTGATGTATGGCGGCGAGTTTCGTTACCTGACTGAACGCAGTGACGGCATTTTCGATGGCACCTGGCTGCCCAACGATGATCGCCTGGGCCGCGACCGTGGCCTTGTGTCGCTTAACCACATCACCCGTTTCAGCCCTTACTGGCAGGGGCGTGCTGACCTGAACAACGTCAGCGATGATCGTTATTTTGAAGATTTCGGCAGCTCGCTAACGGCCGCATCAACCCGCTTGCTGGCCAGCAATGCCGGCATATACGGCCGCGGCAAATACTGGAACGCCTCGCTCAGCGCGGAAATATGGGATCTCACCGACCCGGTGCTCGACAGCACTTTCGAGCCATTTCGCAAACTGCCGCGCGTGCAGTTCAGCTGGGAGCAACCGATACTGGGCAACTGGCTGGTTGCGGGGCTGAAGTCCGAGGCGGTTGCCTTTGATCATCAGGTCAAGGCCGATGCGCGCCGCGTTGATCTGCGTCCGTACGTTCAATTGCCGTTCGAGGGCGCCTCCTGGTACGTGCGCCCCGAACTTGCTTATCGCTTTACTGCCTATTCGCTTGACGACAGCCTCAACGTCAATGGCGACAAGACTCCCGTTCGCTCGCTACCCATCGCCAGTATTGATGCAGGCATGTTTTTCGAGCGCCCGCTGAATCTTGGCGGCACTGATTTGATTCATACCCTGGAACCGCGCTTGTTCTACCTGCGTGTGCCGGGCAACAATCAGAACGATCTGCCCATACTCGACACGCAGGAGCTGACCTTTGGCTACGGCCAGTTGTTTCGCACCAATCGCTTCACTGGCGCCGACCGGCAATCAGAAGCGAACCAGCTGACGTTTGCTGTCACATCACGCCTGATGCAAACCCACACGGGCCGTGAGCTGGTCACCGCGACGGTCGGCCAGTCATTCCTGTTTTCGCCATCGCGCACCGTGCTGCCCGGTCAGATTGCTGCTGAACGCGACCTCTCGCCGCTGGTGATTGAAGTCGGTGTCAACCTGAGTGATCGCTGGACCTTCACCTCGGCCCAGCATATCGATGTCGATCAAGGCTTCACCGAGTTATCGGCATTTCGCCTGCAATACCGCTTTCTGGAAACCGGCCTGGCCAATCTCAGCTATCGTTTCCGCGCCAATGAACTGGAACAGCTCGACGGCTCGGTGCTGTATCCGCTATCACCCTCATGGCGCCTTGTCGGGCGCTGGAATTACTCGCTGCGCGACAACTCCACATTGGAAGCGCTTGGCGGTTTTGAATGGCAAAGCTGCTGTATGGCATTGCGCCTGATGGGCCGCCACTTCGTGCGTACTCGCGAGGGCCAAGCCAGCAATGAAATCTTGCTGGAGCTTGAATTGCGGGGTCTCGGTGCCTTCGGCCAACGCACCGGATCGCTGTTGGAGCGTGCTATCCTCGGCTATGATCGATAGCCGTGCATTTGCCGCATTTGGGCCGGGTCGCATGTACGCCACAGCGGCCCACTGGCGGCCATCACCCACCCCCTGAACGAGCCTGCGCCACCACTGTTTGGTGCTACGGAGTTTGAATTCGATGCGTAACGCACTTTCCTGCGTCTTGTTTTCCGCGCTATGTGCCATCGGTTTTGATGCGCGAGCGCAAGCCCTGTCGCTTGAGCCGATCGAAGGCATCGCCGCTGTTGTCGATGAAGAGGTCATCCTCAGCAGTGAGTTGCAACGTGCAACCAATAACTTTCTGGCGCAGTTTGCCGGTAACCAGCAGCAATTGCCGCCGCGCAATGTACTGGAGCGACAGATTCTGGATCGCCTGGTGCTGTCGCGTCTGCAAATCGAACGCGCAAACGCCATGGGCATCCGCATCAGTGATGCTGAACTGGATCAGGCCGTGCAATCGGTCGCGGCCAATAATCGCATCACCATTGATCAGTTACGCAGCCAGTTGGCCTCTGAAGGCCTCAATTTCGACCAATTTCGCCGCGATCTGCGCAACGAAATCCTGATTCAGCGCCTGCGCCAACGTATCGTGCAAGGCCGCGTTGCCGTCAGCGACACTGAAATTGAACTGGCACTGGCGGCGCAGGGCAACAACCGAGAGTTGCATCTGGCGCATATTCTGGTTGCCTTGCCCGATGGCGCAACTCCCGAACAGGTAACAACAGCCAAGAGCAAGATCGAAGGCGTCAAGGCGCTGATCGATAAAGGCGAGATGGATTTCACCGCTGCTGCCATTCGCTATTCCGACGCACCCAATGCCTTGCAGGGTGGCGATCTGGAATGGCGTGGCCAGAATGAGATCCCGAATCTGTTCACCAATGTAGTAGCGGCCATGCAACCGGGTGATGTCAGCGACCCGATCCGCGGGCCAACCGGCTTCCAGCTCATCCAGCTGATCGAGACCCGCGATGCCGGCCGCCAAAAGATCACCGAATACAAATCCCGGCACCTGATGATTCGGCAATCCGAGGTGGTTTCCTTCAGCCAGGCCAAGGCCAAGCTGGGCACCTTGCGTGAACGCGCACTGAAGGGCGAATCGTTCGAAGCGCTGGCGCGCGAGTACTCCGAAGACACCGCCACCCGCGATGCCGGCGGCGAGATGGACTGGTACGAAAAGGACGCCTGGGGTGCCGGTGTCGCCGCCCAGATCGTCAAGCTCAAGGATGACGAGATTTCGCAACCCTTCCAGAGCGATGTTGGCTGGCACATGATCCAGCGTATTGGCGAGCGCGAAACCGATGTCACCGACACCTTGCGCCGCAACCAGGTGCGCGAGTTGATTGCACGACGCAAGGGCGAGGAAGAGTTCGAACGGTTTATCCGGCAATTGCGCTCCGAGGCGTTCGTAGACATGCGCATCAGTTCCTGATCGTGCAACCGAACCTGGCCTTGGTGCCCGGTGAACCGGCGGGCATAGGGCCGGAGCTTTGCGTGCGCATGATGCAACGCGAGCTCGACGCCAAGGTCGTGGCCTTCGCTGACCCGGACACGCTGCTTGCAGCCGCCCGCGCAATCAACCTGCCGTTGCGCATCGTCGATGCCGCTGCTGGCTCTGCGCCGGGTGTGCTGCCGGTACAGCCCATCCCACAGGCACGGCCGACCCGATTCGGCGTTGCCGATACGGCCAATGCAGCATCGGTGTTTGCCGCGCTGAGGTCCGCTGCCGAAGCTTGCAGCAGCGGCGCGCTTGATGGGCTGGTTACCGCCCCGATCCACAAAGCGACCCTGAACGATGCCGGCATTGCCTACACCGGCACGACCGAGCTACTGGCGCAATGGGCCGGCTGCGATGTAGTGATGATGTTAGCCCGCACTTCCCACACCTCTCCTGCGGACGCAGCTACGGATAGGCGTGAGCAATGCGGGCTAGCCCTGCCCGACCTGCGCGTTGCGCTGGTTACCACCCACCTGCCGCTGCGTGCGGTGCCCGACGCCATCACCGCAGAGCGCTTGACGCGAGTGATCGAAGTGCTGCAACACGACTTGGCGCATCGCTTTGCCGTCGCAGCGCCACGAATTGCCGTGCTCGGCCTCAACCCGCATGCTGGCGAAAGCGGTCACCTTGGCCGCGAGGAAATCGACATCATCATCCCGGCACTGAACCGCTTGCGCGAACGCGGCTTCAACTTGATCGGGCCGTTACCGGCAGACACCGCTTTTTTGCCGCAGCATCTGGCGCAATGCGATGTGGTGCTGGCGATGTACCACGACCAAGGATTGCCGGTGCTCAAACACGCCGGCATCGAGCATGGCATCAACATTACCCTGGGCCTGCCCTACCCGCGCGTTGCGGTGGATCACGGTACCGCGCTGGAATTGGCAGGGCGCGGCGTGGCCGATGCATCAAGCCTGTGCGCGGCATTCGCCCAGTGCAGCGCGCTGGCACGCGGTGCATCGCGATGAGTGGATTCACTGCGCCTGCCAAAAAACGATTTGGCCAGCATTTTCTGACCGATTACAGCGTCATCGAACGCATCATCATGGCACTGGCGCCGGTGCCCACGGATCGTTTGGTCGAAATTGGGCCTGGGCGCGGCGCGTTGACCCTGCCTCTGCTGCGCCGCCACGGCAGCCTGTGCGCGATCGAGTTCGACCGCGATTTGATCGAGCCGTTGCGCGCTGCCGCACAACCCGTGGGCACACTGGAAATCATCAGCGCCGACGTATTGCGCGTGGACTTCACTGCGCTGGCCGCTGGCGGCACCATCCGTCTGGTCGGTAATTTGCCGTACAACATTTCCTCGCCGATCTTGTTTCACGCGCTCGATCATGCTGCCGCCATCCACGACATGCATTTCATGCTGCAAAAAGAGGTGGTCGAGCGCATGGCCGCAGCACCCGGCAGCAAAGTCTATGGCCGGCTTTCAGTGATGCTGCAAGCCTTGTGCGAGGTGGTGCCGCTGTTTGAAATCGGCCCGGAAGCCTTTCGTCCGCCGCCGAAAGTCGATTCGGCGGTGGTACGTCTGCTGCCCAGGCCCGCACAGCAGATCGGCATTGATGATCGCGCACTGTTTGCGCGCGTCGTCCACGATGCCTTCGGGCAACGCCGCAAAACCTTGCGCAACGCGCTGGCCAACGTGTGCAGCGCCGATGCCATGCTGCGTGCCGGCATTCGCGCCGATCTGCGCGCCGAACAACTGCCGGTTGCGTCGTTCATTGCCCTGAGCAACAGCCTGCACCGCGAGGCGACAGCATGATGACCGCACAATGGCTTGCTCGGATCGCCCACAGGGTGGGCTCCTACAAAAAACCGGTTGCGCTCACCTGTAGGAGCCCCCCTGTGGGCGACTGCTGTCGCGAAGCGACCGACCATCGTGCAGCAGTGCGCGATAACGCAACACGATTGCTGCGTCCAGATGTCGGCAATGCGGGTTGATTACGGCAACATCGGTTGCAGCAACGGCCACACATTCTGAAGCACGCGCGGTTGCGCTGCAGCGGTTGGATGCAGGCCATCGTCCTGCATCAACCCCGGTTGCAATGCCACACCATCGAGCAAAAACGGCAGCATCGCCAGCGCATGGCGCTGAGCAAGATCGGCATACACGGCACGAAAGCGATCACGGTAGGTGCGGCCGTAATTGGGTGGCAATTCGGTGCCAATCAGCAGCACGTTCGCACCGGCTTCACGGCTCATGCGGATCATGGCATCGAGGTTTGCCGACAGCTCAGCCGGCGGCAGGCCGCGCAGCCCGTCGTTGCCACCCAGTTCGATCACAACAATTGCGGGCTGATACCGTGCAAGCAAATCCGGCAAACGCGCGAGTGCTCCGGCAGAGGTTTCACCGCTGATGCTGGCGTTGATGACCTCTGGCGCTGGCACGGCACGCGCTTTCAGGCGATCCTGAAGCAACGCCACCCAGCCCTCGTGTTGTGCAATATTGTGTGCCGCACTCAGGCTGTCACCCACCACCAGCAACGACCCGGCAGCAGGCGCCGAGAAGCTGCACAACGTCAGCACCAACAGGAGGAATAACCGCAGATACCGCGCCACCCCGCCCATACGCCTTTGCGCAGCGGGTTTTCGCACGGCTCTGTGTTTCGTCATGGAAAAGTCAACGGTCATCAACGCATCCAGCCTCGGTAAATCGGTGATTGGCCCCGACGGAGAAATCAGAATACTCGACGCCGTTGAAATGACAGTGAATGCCGGCGAATCCGTCGCCATTGTCGGTGCATCGGGTTCCGGCAAGACCACCTTGCTTGGTTTGCTGGCCGGGCTTGATCTGCCCAGTCGCGGCGATATTCACATTGCCGGCGAGCATCTCAATGCACTCGATGAGGAAGCCCGTGCGGCATTGCGTGCCCGCGAGGTCGGTTTCGTGTTCCAGAGTTTTCATCTACTGCCGGCACTAACGGCTGAAGAAAACGTCGCACTGCCGCTGGAACTGGCGGGCCGCAATGAACCAGGCCGAGCACGTGAAGTGCTCGAATCGGTTGGCCTTGGCGCACGATTTCATCACTACCCAAGGCAGTTGTCCGGTGGCGAACAACAACGCGTTGCGCTTGCCCGCGCGTTCGTCACCCGCCCGCGCATCCTGTTTGCCGATGAGCCAACGGGCAACCTCGACCAGAATACCGGCGCCCAGATCAGCGAGTTGCTGTTCAAGCTCAATCACGAATATGGCACCACGCTGGTTTTGGTAACCCATGACATGACACTGGCCCGTCGATGCACCCGGGTTTTCCGGCTCGATAACGGGCGCCTGTTCGAGCGCGCGGAATGAACACCTTGGTTTTCGCCGCACGCGCCCTGCACCGCGAGTTTCGTGGCGGCGATCTGTTGACCCTCGCTGCGGCACTGGTACTGGCGGTGGCAGTGATGACCGCCGTAGGCACCTTGGTCAATCGGGTGACGGCGGCAGTCAGTGCCAATGCCGCACAGATCATCGGCGGTGATTACGGATTCGCCTCGCGGCAACCGATCAATCCCGCAATTGCCGATGTGGCGCATGCGCAGCAGCTCGCGGTAGCGCGCACGATCACCTTCCCATCGGTGGTGTTCCATGGCGATGCCAGCCAATTGGCCGACATCAAGGCGGTGGATGCCAGTTACCCGCTGCGCGGCGAGCTGAGCACCACCACCGACATCGCAGGGCTGGCACCGCGGATCACAGCGGCACCGAAACCGGGCGAAGCGTATGCCGATGCCCGGCTGCTCGATGCACTTGGCATCGCGCCCGGCGCGCAGATCGAGTTTGGCAATGGCAGCCTGCGGGTAAGCCACCGTCTGCACGCCGAACCCGACAGCGGCGGCGAGCTGTTCCAGTTGGCGCCGCGCCTGCTGGTCAATCTTGCCGACGTGCAGGACACCGGCCTGCTCGGGCCGGGCAGCCGTGCCCAGCACCGCTTGATGGTGGCAGGCAGCCCGGCGCAGGTTGAGCGGTTCCGCGACAGCGTGCGCGAGCAAGGCCTGGCCAAGGGTCTGCGCCCGGTCAGCGTACAAAACACCCAACAAGCCGTGCGTTCGGCATTCGAGCGCGCGCAGCGCTTCTTGTCATTGGCCGCATTGCTGGCGGTGTTGCTGGCCGGCGTTGCCACCGCCTTGGCCGCCAATCGCTTCGCCCTGCAACGGGTCGACACGGTAGCGATCCTGCGCTGCCTTGGCGCCTCGCAACCACGCATTCTGGCGGCGCTGTGCCTGCAACTGTTGCTGCTGGCTATTCCAGCTTGCCTGCTTGGCGTCGGATTGGGTCTGCTCGCACAGGCAGGCCTGGTGGAAGCATTGGGCAGCCTGATCCCCGGCCGGTTGCCGTTGCCACAGGCGCAACCGGCGTTGGCAGGGGTCGCGATTGGCATCGTGCTGTTGCTTGGGTTTGGTCTGCCGCCCTTGCTGCGCCTGCGCGGGGTGCCACCGATGCGCGTGCTCAATCGCAGTTTCGCTGCCCTGCCTCCAATCTCGGCGCTGGTGTATCTTGCCGGCCTCGCCGCTGCGGCGCTGTTGGTACTTTTGGCAACGCAGGACTTTGAACTCAGCGCCATCGTGCTTGGCGGCCTCGGTGCATTGGCCGTGGTAGCCGTGTTGATCGGCCTGTTGTTGTTGCGCGTGTTGCGCCTGCTGCAACCGCACCTGCGCGGGCCGTGGCGTTTGGGGCTGGCGGCTTTGGCACGGCGCCGCGCGCTGAGCGTGGCGCAACTGGTGGGGCTGGCCTTGTCGCTGTGCGCGCTGTTGCTGCTCGCCGCGATTGGCCCGGAACTGCTGGCACAATGGCGGGCAAAAATGCCGCACAACACACCAAACTATTTTCTGCTCAATGTGCAGGAGCCACAACGCGACGCCGTGCTCGCCACTTTGCATGAACTGGGTGTCGCCAACCCGTCGTTGGAACCTTTCGCCAGCGGCCGGCTGGTGGCTATCAATGGCCAGGCGCCTGCTCGCCGTGATGGCTGGCGTGACAATGATCAGCGCGAGGATACCGGCAGTGGCGAGCAAGGCAATGCTGATCGGCCATTGAACATGAGCTGGCGCCACGATTTCCCGCCGGCCAACACCCTGATCAGTGGCCAATACTGGGCAGCCGACAGCAGTGCCGCCGAAGTATCCATTGAAGACGGTTGGGCGCAACGCTTCGGTTTGGCGCTGGATGATCGCATCACTCTGCGCATTGGCGAGCGCGAGATGGAGGTGACCGTCAGTAATATCCGTGCGGCGGACTGGGATTCGTTCCGGGTCAATTTCTTCGTGTTGCTCAATGCCGGCGCCATGGCCGATGCGCCGCACAGCCTGATTTCCAGCTTTTACTTGCCCCCCGGCCAGAGCGCAGCATTGGCCCAGATCAGCCGCCGCTTTCCGAACATTTCGATGCTCGATGTCGATGCCATCCTGGAGCGCGTGCGCGAAGTCATCGATCGCGTCAGTCAAGCGGTGCAACTGGTACTTGGCTTCAGCCTCGCTGCCGGTGTGCTGGTGTTGCTGGCGGCATTGCAGGCCACCGCCAGTGAGCGCCGCTTTGAATGCGCGGTGCTGCGCACCCTCGGTGCGGGGCGCAGCCAGTTGCGCGCTGCGGTGCTGATCGAGTTTGCAACACTCGGCACAATGGCGGCATTGATGGCGATCACCGCCGCCGCGATCACTGGCAGTGTGCTGGCCGAGCGCAGCTTCGGCATGAGCCTGAATCTGCCGTGGGCTACGCTGATTGCTGGCGGTGCCGTCGGCGTGATACTGGCGATGAGCGCCGGCTGGCTGGGCACGCGGCGCATCCTGAGCACACCGCCGGGTAATGCCTTGCGTGCCGGTTAGGGCTGATCTGAACTCGCCCCATCCGGAGTCATTGCGAGCACAGCGAAGCAATCCAGTGTTTCTGTCAGGCGCGGTAAAGCAAAGCGCTTCACCGGCCTGCGGCCGACGCGGCCTTTTCCACAGCGGGTCGGCACGACAACTGTCGCCCACAGGGTGGGCTCCTACAGGTGAGCGCTACCGCAGGTCTGTAGGAGCTCACCCTGTGAGCGACCGAATCTCGCGCACCGCTTGTGTGCCCGCGCTGTGCATGGGACATTCACCTATCCGCCGAACACAGCACGAGTGCCATGCCCACAGCGCAAAATCTCGAACTTCCCGTCGAATCATTGGCAACGTATCTGCAAGCCCATGTCGCCGGCTTCAAAGGGCCGCTGCGCGCCAGCAAGTTCAAGGGCGGGCAATCCAACCCCACCTATAGGATCGAAGCCGCCAGCGGCCTGTATGTGCTGCGCCGCAAGCCGCCCGGTACCCTGCTCGCTTCGGCACATGCGGTGGATCGCGAGTTCAGGGTATTGCAGGCCCTGCATGGCAGTGCGGTGCCGGTCGCACAACCGCTGCACTTGTGTACCGATGAATCGGTAATCGGTTCGATGTTTTATCTGATGGCGCATGTCGAGGGTCGGGTGATCTGGGACCCGGCTCTTCCGGATGTCTCGATCGAGCAACGTGACGCCTATTACCGCGAGGTTCTGCGCGTGCTGGCCGCCATTCACAGCATCGATGTGGCCAAGTCCGGGTTGTCCGATTTCGGTAAACCGGGCAATTATTTTTCGCGTCAGATCGCGCGCTGGACCGAACAATACCGCGCCGCGCAAACCGGCGATGTGGTTGCCATGGAAACCCTGATTGCGCAACTGCCGCAGGCAGCCTTGCCCGATGATGGCAGTGCCGCGCTGGTGCATGGCGATTTTCGCATTGACAACCTGATCTGGCACCCGAGCGAGCCGCGCGTGCTGGCCGTGGTGGATTGGGAACTGTCGACCTTGGGCCATCCGCTGGCTGATCTGGGCTATTTGTGCATGGCGCTGCGTTTGCCGCGCAACCCGGTGATCCCCGGCCTTGCCGGGATGGATCGCGCGGCGCTGGGCATCCCCGATGAAGCGGCATTGCTGGCGTACTATGCACAGCACTGCGGAAATCTGGAAATTGCGAGTTGGCCCGCTGTGCTCGCCTTCAGTTTTTTCCGACTTGCCGCCATTGCCCAAGGCGTGGCCAAGCGTGCGTTGCAGGGTAATGCATCGAGCGCCAAGGCCGAACAAACCGGGCAGATGGTGGCGTTGCTGGCCAATCTCGGTGCGCGGGCATTGGCCGCCGCCTGAGCCGGCGCGTGGGCGCACATACCCGGTTCACAATTCGCCAACGAGGCACTGGAGGTCTGAGCGATGATGTATCTGGCAATCGATGTCTACGGCACCCTGGTCGACACCGCCGGGGTAACCGATCAGCTCACCGTTCTGGTGGGCGATCGCGCGCCGGCGTTCGCCAGTGCATGGCGTGCCAAGCAGCTTGAATACACCTTCCGCCGCGCATTGATGCACGATTATGCCGACCTGCCCACCTGCACCCGGCAGGCGCTGGATCACACTTGTCTCACCTTCGGTACCGACATGGCCGCAGCAGATCGCGCCGCATTGCTGGCGCTGTATCGTCGTCTGCCCGCATTCGCAGACGCCGAGCCGGGCCTGAGTGCGCTGCGCGATTTGCCGCTGCGCCCGTTCGCGTTTTCCAACGGTAACCGCGATGATCTCGACGAAGTGCTGAAAACAGCGGGCCTTGCGCCGCTGCTCGCCGGCGTGGTCAGTCTCAATGATGTGCGCACGTTCAAACCGCATCCGGCCGCCTATGCCTACTTCCATCGCGCGGCGCAAACCGGCGGCGCCGAGACCTGGCTGGTTTCGGGCAACCCGTTCGATGTGATCGGCGCGGTCACTTCAGGCATGCGGGCGGTATGGATCAAACGCTCGCCCGCGATGGTGTTCGACCCGCTCGGGGTCGCGCCGACTGCGGTGGTATCGAGCCTCACCGAGCTGGCCGAGATGTTTCGCGAACGCATGCGTGTGGCACAGTAGCGGGCCGATAACACAAGGAACACCCCGTGACCTGGCTGCTCAGCAAATACCTGATTACCGCCGCGATGGTGGTGCTGGTTTCCGAAGTTGCCAAACGCAGCGACCGGCTCGGTGCATTGATCGCGGCGCTGCCACTGGTCACCGTGTTGACCCTGATCTGGCTGCACCTGGAACAGCAGCCCAGCGAGAAAATCGCGAATCATGCCTGGTACACATTCTGGTATGTGATACCAACGTTGCCGATGTTCCTGCTGTTTCCGCTGTTGCAGGCGCGCATCGGGTTCTGGCTGGCGCTGCTCGCCAGTGCAGTAATAACCGCGGCGTGCTTTGCCGGTTTCGCCTTGGCGCTGCGCCGCTTTGGCATTGTGCTGATGTAGGCTCGCTGCACTCAGCCGCGCGGGTGATGCGCCTGATGCAGCCGCTTGAGCCCTTCACGGGCAACCAGTGTGTAGATCTGCGTGGTCGACAGGCTGGCGTGTCCCAGCAGCATTTGCAGCGCCCGCAAGTCGGCGCCGTGGTTGAGCAGATGGGTGGCAAAGCTGTGGCGCAGGCCATGCGGGGTGACGCGCGACGTATCGATGCCCGCACGTGCGGCAAGCCGCTTTACCGTCAACCAGAAATGCTGCCGGCTCAGCGTCTGCCCGCGTTTGCCCAGGAACAGGCTCTGCGGATTACGCCGCCCGGCCAATCCTGGCCGTGCGTCGCGCAGATAGCGTTCCAGCCAGTGCTGCGCTTCATCGCCTATCGGCACCAGCCGCTCTTTGTCACCCTTGCCGTGAACCCGCAATACGCCCTGACGCAGGTTCACACTCAGGGCAGGCAATCCAACCAGCTCACTTACCCGCAAGCCGGTGGCGTACATCAGCTCAATCATGGCGCGCACGCACAGCCCGGCAGGGTCATCGTCATTCGCAGCGGCGAGCAGCGCCTCGACCTCGCTTTCCGACAACGCTTTGGGCAGTGAGCGCCCAATCGATGGCGGCGCCAGATCGGCACTTGGGTCAACCGTGATCGCGCCACGCCGAATCAACTGCGCATAGATCGCGCGCAGTGCCGACAACAAACGCGCGTTGCTGCGCGCGCTGTAGCCGGCTCCCGTACGTTGCGCCAGATACGCGAACAGGGTCTGGCGATCAATCCGATCCAGCTGCGCACCGCGCAAACCGGGCCACCGAGCCAGGCCTTCCAGATCACGGCGATACGCCGCCAAGGTATGTCTCGACACCCCGGACTCCGCCCAGAGCCGCTCCAGAAACGCTGCGATCAGCGCCAGATTTTCCGGCGATGGCGGCGGCAAAGCCCGCGCGGCAAGCCGGCGCGTGGTCACTGCGTGGTCGGTCATGTCCTGGTTTTTCGTGCGCTATGGCGGGTGCTCATGACGTTCCGCAGCCTGCAAGAATTGAATCCAGCTTAGCCGGAAAATTTCATCACTGCCCGCCACGTCGTATGCTATCCACCATGAACCAATCCCCGGCAATTCCCGCCAACCTGGGCTGGCGTCTTGTCGCCCTGATTTACGACCTGCTGCCGCTGCTGGCATTGTGGTTGCTCACCAGTGGCCTGCTGCTATTGGCACGCGGTGGCACACCGGTAATGCCCGGTAGCGCCACCGCCATTGTCGTGTTCGCCTTGCTGTGGCTGGTGAGCGGTGCTTATGCCACGCTTTCGTGGCGTCGCGGCGGTCAGACTATCGGGATGCGGCCGTGGCGATTGCGCGTAGTCGATGCGCAAGGCAATGATCCGTCGTGGCGTGCGGTATGGCTGCGTTATCTGGTAGCTACGTTGTCGCTGGCCGCATTTGGCCTCGGATTTTTCTGGGCGCTGTTCGACCCACAACGACGCACTTGGCACGATCTTGCCGCCGGCACCTTGCTGGTGCGGCTGAACCGACGCGCTTGAAGGCGTGTTAACGCCGACGTGCAATCAGCCAGGCGATGAGCAGCAGCAGGCTTGGCGGCACGGTGCGCACCAACGCCATATCGACGCTGTAGGCATTGGCCACGTTGACCGCGAAGCGGTCGAGCATGAAGTACCCGAGGCCAAACACGATGCCGGCAAAAACCCGCTTGCCGGCCCCGCCGGAACGCAACTGCCCGAACGCAAACGGCAGCGCGGCAAGACACAGGGCCAGTACATTCAGCGGATAAAACACGCGCGCCCAGAACGCTTCCTCGAATGGCCGCGCGTTCAGGCCATTGCGGCGCATGTATTTGATGCTGCTCAACATCTCTTTGGCTGGCAGATAGCGGGGGCGCGCCACGCTGGCCGCCAATGAACTGCCATCAAGGGCGGATGCCCAGCGCTCGCGTTCATGCAGCTCGGCGACCGCCGCATTTTTGCCGAACCTGGTGCGGCGCACATCCAGCAAGGTCCACATACTGCCTTCGTAAATTGCCGTACGTGCCTTGGCCAGCGACAGCAAACGCCCCTCGGGGGAAAACTCGAACAGGCGCACATCGCCCAGCTCAACCTGCGCAATCGGACCAACATCACGCAAAGTGCCTTGTTTGGCGTTGATGAAGACATCGCCTTCGCGTGCCCAGATTCCGGTCCATTGCGCTGCAATGAGATTGCGTGAAATGGCACGCGTGCTCAGCGCCCTTGCCTCGCGCTCGGCGCCAGGCGCCAGGGTTTCGGCATTGATCGCCATCAACGCCGTGAGCACCGCCAGCACTGCCATCGCCGAGCCGCCTATGCGTTGCCGTGACAAACCCGCAGCGCGCAGCGCGGTCAGCTCCGAGTGCGCTGCCAATGCGCCCAGACCCATCAGCGAGCCGATCACCGCAGCATAAGGGAACAAGTCATAAAGCCGGCGCGGCAAGGTCAGCACCAGCACCAGCAGCGCGGTGCCGGCGCCGTAGTCACCCTGGCCGACGCTGCCCAGTTCGTCCATCAACGCAAATACCAGGTCGATGGAGAGAATTACCACCCACACGGCAAGGATCGCGCCCAGCACTGCGCGACCCACCAACCGATCATGCAAACGCCACGGCATCAGCGACGCCGCCTCGGTTTGCGGCCAAGGCTGCCGTCACGCGCCAGCAGCAACAGCGCAATCAACGCGGCGGGCGCATGCAACCACCACAAACCCAGCGGCGCAGCGGTTTGCCCGTTGCCAAGCCACGATTGACCAAGGATCAGCAAATTCATGTAAAACAAATAGCCCAGCAACGCGAGCAGCACCAGCCCATAACGCGGGGCCCTGGGCGAACTGCGCGCCAGCGGGATTGCCAATACTGCCAACACCGCAGCCAGCAATGGTGGCCCCAGCCGCCAATGCAACTCGGCCCAGGCAAACGGCCCCGGCATTGCCAGCAGCACCTGCGTGGGCAACAGCGCTTCGGGTCGGCGGCCATCATTGGCACTGCGTGGCGGCACCCGGATGTCATTGCGTTCAAAGCGCATCAGGCGGAAGTCCAGCGTGTCGGGCGAACCCTCAACGCGAAATCCGTCAATCAAACGCAGGTAACGTTCTTCCAGCCCATCAAAAAACAACTCGCCGCTGCTGGCGGTAATGACATCGAGCCTGCCCTCGTTTTCGCGATGCAAAAACAGGCGTTGAAAATGACTGCCATCGGCATTCATGTCGGTGACGTACAACACGCCCTGTTTGCCGGGTAGTTCGACAAAACGACCTGGCTCCAGCCCTGCTACCAGTAATGAGCGATTGGCGGTTTCTACCATCGCGCGCGAGGCGCGCAATGCGGTTGGTACCGCCCACAATGAACACAGGCCAATCACCAGTACTACCGGCAAAGTAATCAAAGCAACCGGCCGCAACAACTGGCGCGGACCAAAACCGACCGCGTTGAGCACGGCCATTTCGGAATCACGGTACAAGCGCGAAATGGCCAACATCAGGCCAATGAACAAGGAAAGCGGTAACAAAATCGGCTGATAGTGAACGATGCGCAGGCCCAGTTGCGACAACAACAAGGCTGCCGGCGTACGCCCACGGGCGATTTCAGCCAGCAAATCGGCGGCAATGCCGCCAAGGCCAACAAGCGTCAGCACCAACGTCGCAGCGGCGAAGGACAGGGCAAACTCGCGGATTAGGTAACGCTCGATTCGTGGCATGCGCCCGCTTGCTTTAGACTTGTGGATTCCATGCCGGCCCGATGGGCTGCCCGATCGAGGGTGGCCCGGCGCCCCGGTCATCCCCTGATTGTACGGAAACTTCTGATTATGGCCCTGCATTTTGATATCACCGCTGCCGCCGAAGGCCAGCACCTGCCCTCCCACAGCGATGCCAGCACAGTACCAGACGTGATTATCGCTGGTCTGTACGCTGACGGAAGCCTGACGCCAGAAGCCGGAGCGCTGGACAGCCTGTGCCAAGGGCGCATTGCGGCGCTGGTCAAGCGTGGCGACCTCAGTGGCAAAGCAGGCCGCAGCACACTGCTGCATGACCTGCCCAGTCTCGGCATCACCCGCGTGTTGATGGTGGGCCTTGGCGAAAGCGCAAAGTTCACTCCTGCCGCCTATCTCAAGGCGGTGACGGAATCGGTGAAAGCGCTGGCGCGCGGACCGGCCAAGCACGCGCTGTTTACCCTGAGCGCACTGGCGGTACCCGGACGTGACGGCAACTGGGCAATCCAGCAGGCGGTTGTGGCGGCAGATGCTGCTGCCTATCGTTACAGCGCCACCCGCAAAACCGAAATCGAGGGTGGGCTGGAGCGGCTCAGCCTGCTCGGCGCTACCGCGCTGGGCCACCTGGTTGCCCATGGCGCAGCAATTGCCTCGGGCGTGGAGTTTGCGCGCGAACTGGGCAATCTGCCGCCCAATATCTGCAATCCCGAGTATCTGGCACAGCAGGCGCGGCAATTGGCGGAACAGCACGCGCAGGTCAGCTGTGAAGTGCTCGGCGTGGCGGAAATGGACGCGCTTGGCATGGGCGCACTGCTGGCGGTGGCACGCGGCTCGGTCAACGCGCCACGCTTGATCGTGTTGCGCTGGCAGGGTGGCGGCGAGGCCAAGCCTTACGCCCTGATCGGCAAGGGCATCACCTTCGATTCTGGCGGCATCAACCTCAAGGTGCAGGGTGGCATCGAGGAGATGAAGTTCGACATGTGCGGCGCTGCTACCGTACTCGGTGCGTTCGTGGCTGCGGTAAATCTCGCCCTGCCGATCAATCTGGTCTGCGTGGTGGCCGCCGTGGAGAACATGGTCGATGGCAATGCCTACCGGCCCAGCGACGTGCTCACCACGATGAGCGGCAAGACCGTGGAAGTGCTCAACACCGATGCCGAGGGCCGCCTGATCCTGTGCGATGCGCTGACCTACGCACGCCAGTTCGAACCGCAGGCAATGATCGATGTCGCCACCCTCACCGGTGCGTGCGTGATCGCGCTGGGCAAACACGCCAGCGGCTTGATGAGCCGTGACGATGAGCTCGCCGCCGAATTGCTGCAAGCCGGTGAGCAGGTTCACGACCGCGCCTGGCGGCTGCCAATCTGGGACGATTATCAGCCAATGCTGGATTCTGCATTTGCCGATGTCGCCAATATCGGCGGCAAGTGGGCTGGTGCGATCACGGCCGGTTGTTTCCTGTCGCGCTTTACCGAGGGCCAACGTTGGGCGCATCTGGATATCGCTGGCAGCGCCTGGGATGAAGGTCGCAAAGGTATGGCCACCGGCCGCCCGGTGGGCCTGTTGACGCAGTGGTTGATTGATCGGTGTTGAGGGTGTGATCGCCTGAAGCTGTCCCGGGTTCGGCCCTGCGGGCCTGTAACCGGGCTACCACTTGAGGCGACGCTTTCAAGACTACGGCATCCGCGCGCCAAAGCGCCAAAGCGCAGCTTCAAAGCAAAGCTTTCTCCGGCCTGCGGCCGGCGAGGCCCTCACACGGCGGAAAAGGCCCGACGCCTTGCGCCGGACGCACGTCGGTGCGGCTCGGGCCGCGCATTCGGCAACTGCTCCTGCGTTGCTCTCGTCCGCTGTTCCCGACGCGGCTCTACCTCCGGCATGACCCACATGGCGGGGGAATGCAGATTTTGCGTGGAGCAAAATATCTGCCCATGCCGTCGCCATGCGCTACAGCGCCGCTTTTTCGTTTCATCCCACTGCACCATTGCGATAACGGTCGCCCACAGGGTGGGCTCCTACAGGGAGCGTTCACCGCTTTCGTGGGAGCGCGCCTGCGCGCGAAGCTCTTTCGCCAGTTCGTTCGCCGGCAGGCCGGCTCCCACAGAAGCACTGGCTCGCACCGGCGTGCAACACAGTTGCTCCACAGGTGAGCGCTACCGCTTGTCTGTAGGAGCTCACCCTGTGAGCGACCGATGTCCAGACCGAGCGAAGCGAAGGCATAGGCCGCGCAGCGACCGCTGCTGCGAAGCAGCTGAATCCCGAGGTCCCGAAACCCCGAAGCCCCCGACACTCACCTCCGCAGCAACACTCGCGGGTCGGTGCCGACCCGGCAAGGAACCGGTTCAACGACGATGTGATGCGCGCCGAGCAGCGCTTCAAACTGTCGCTGGCGTACACAAAACGCATCGTAGTTGCCGGCAAGGTGTTCGGGCGTGGTGTGCTCCGGCGCCAGCCCGGCGTCGGCCCAGGCGTCGATATCGAGCATCGCCATGCGCACCGTGCAATCCGCCATGCGCAGCAAGGGCTCGGGCGGGGCATCGATCACCCGTTCGGCGTCGGGCTCAAACAACGATGCCTCGATCAACGGCCACAGTGCAGCCAGATTGGCGTGCTCGTATTGCAGCGCCATCATCGCCACCAGATCGTGCAAGGTAAGGTAGCGTGCATGCTCAACCTTGGCGCCGAATCGCTGCTGCGCATACAACGCCGTGGCGGCGCCGGCCATACCGGTTTCCAGCAATTCTTTTTCGAGTTGTTCGGCCAGCGGCGCGATCAGCTCGCGCGGACCCCTGAGCACCCACGGCAGCAGGCGCAACGGGCCGCCGACAAGGTCGGCGTCCGGGGTCAATGGCGCGGGTAGTTTGCGCTCATGGCAGCCAAACGCAATCACGCGTGCGCCTTCATGTTCGCCGGGGGCTCGCGCAGCCAACTCGGCCAACGTGTTGTGCAATGGCCAGCCCGGGCGCAGCAACTCCACCGGATCGACATGCGCACCCAGCAATGCCAGTTGCAATGGCGCCTGCGCCGGTACGAAGCGGCCCAGATCAGCCGCCACCAGCACCGCCAGTTCGGCGGCATGCGCCTGATCCATGGCCAGATTGCTGGCCAGCGTGCCGGGCGCCAGTTCCAGTGCCAGCGCGCCGAAGCAACACTCAATGTCGGTTTTCATATATTCGCCCAAGCATGAGATGCGGATAACGTGAGTCACGGCTGCGAGGCCATGTCGCGGTATGATTATCACCCTGCCCGGCCATGCGTTGCTGCGAGACTTCGTCAATTCCATGCAATCGATCGACTACAAAAGCTGTTGGAATGCCCGCGCCACCACCACAGCGCAGGCGCTGATGGCGGTCGATGGCAGCCGCGATGAACGCACCGCGCAGTTGACCGGCGCCTATTCCGCGAGCCAGTTGCGCGCAGCGCTACAACTTCAGCATGGCGACCGCGTGTTTGAACTGGGCTGCGGCGCCGCCCGCATCGGCCGCGAACTGGCGCCCGGTGTGGCGCTATGGCATGGCCTGGATATCGCCGAGAACATGCTCGCCGCCGCACGCGACCGATTGCGCGACCAAGCCAATACTGCCCTCGATGCACTGACCCGCTCGCGGCTTGATCCGCTGGCCGATGCCAGCATGGACAAGGGCTATTGCATCGCCGTGTTCATTCACATGGACAAGGAAGACATGGTGCTGTACCTGCGCGATGTGGCGCGGGTGCTGCGTCCGGGCGGGCTGTTTTATTTCGACACCTGGAATCTGGCGCACCCGGTGGGTTGGCGTCGTTTCGATTTCGAGGTCAACCAGGCCGCGCAACAGCCGCCGGAGCAGCGCAAGGATGTCGCCCGCAACCAGTTTTGCACGCCGCAGGAAGTGGAACTGTATGCCCGCGCAGCCGGGCTGGAGCCGGTTCTGACGCTCACCGATTCGCCCTGGGTGCAGATGGTGGCGCGCAAACCCGATGGCGGCAGCGATGAAGCCCTGCGCGCCGAATTGGCCACCACTGTCGCGCAAATCCAGTACCCAGCGCTGTGGACGAGCCTGTTCAACTGCATACTAGATGCTGAATTCCGTGGCGAGCCGCCACATTCGGCGCTCGACACCTTGCGCCACTGCGCCCTCGATGATCCACTGGCACGCATGTTCCGCGCCTGGATTCATGGGGCATGGATGCAACGCGCCGCTGATTGGGGCGCGCCACCTGATGAACTCGAACAAGGAGTAAACGCATGAGGGCCAGTCGTCCGGTCGCGGTACTTGGGGGCGTACGCATCCCGTTTTGCCGTAACAACACCGCCTATGCCGACGTTGGCAACCTTGGCATGTCGATCCGCACCCTTGGCGCATTGGTCGAAAAGTTCGGCCTGCACGGCGAGGTGCTGGGCGAAGTGGCCATGGGTGCGGTACTCAAACACAGCTCGGACTGGAACATCGGCCGCGAGGCCACGCTGTCTTCTGGGCTGTCGCCGCATACCCCTGGCATCACCTTGCAACGCGCCTGCGGCACCAGCCTCGATAGCGTCATCACCATCGCCAACAAGATCGCCCTGGGCCAGATCGAGGCCGGCATCGGCGGTGGTTCGGATACCACCTCGGATGTGCCGATCGTGGTCAGCCGCGCGTTGCGCAGGCGTCTGCTGGAAGCCGCACGGGCGCGCAGTTTCGGCGCGCGTCTGGCTGCGTTCAAGGGCTTTTCGCTGAGCGAGATCAAGCCCGAGTTCCCCGGCGTGGCTGAACCACGCACCGGCAAGAGCATGGGCCAGCATTGTGAGTTGATGGCGCGCGAATGGCAGATCAGCCGCGCCGCACAGGACGAACTCGCCGCGCAATCCCATCACAAGGCTGCCGCCGCCTACGAGCGCGGTTTTTACAACGATCTGGTGGTGCCATTTCGAGGTGTCGAGCGCGACAACAATATGCGCCCGGATACCAGCATCGAAAAACTCGCCGCGCTCAAGCCGGCGTTTGATCGCGTTTCAGGCAATGGCACGCTGACCGCCGGCAATTCCACCCCGCTCACCGACGGCGCCGCAGCGGCGCTACTGGCCTCCGAAGACTGGGCTCGCGCGCACGGACACGAGCCACTTGCCTACCTGCGTGACGCGCAAGTGGCCGCGGTGGATTTTGTCCACGGCGAAGGCCTGTTGATGGCGCCGGCGTGGGCGGTGGCGCAGTTGCTCGCGCGCAACAACCTCAGCTTGCCCGATTTCGACTTCTATGAAATCCACGAGGCCTTTGCCGCGCAAGTGCTGTGTACGTTGGCAGCCTGGGAATCAGAAAGCTTCTGCCGCGACAAGCTCGGCCTTGACAAGCCATTGGGCAGCGTTGATCGCAGCAAGCTCAATGTCGTGGGTTCTTCGCTGGCGGTTGGCCATCCATTCGCCGCTACCGGCGCACGCATCATCGCCACTGCTGCCAAGCTGCTGAAGGAAAAGGGCAAGGGCCGGGCGCTGATCTCAGTGTGTACCGCAGGCGGCATGGGCGTGGTCGCGATTGTTGAGCGCTGAACCGCCGCCGCAACTCGTTTCAGCGATGCTGCGGCTGCACCGGGCATTTCAGCCCGCTACCGCGTTGACGATGAGGGGCCATGGGCAGGCGGCGGCGCCACGCAAACCCGATTTCGTCCAGCCTCTTTGGCTGCGTACAGTGCCTTGTCAGCGCGCACCAGCCACGACTGCCAATCCTCACCCGTGCGCAGTGCCGCCGCACCGATCGACAACGTGACCTTCTGCTCGGCGTGACTCAACGACTGCGTAATCACTTCACGCAGCTTGTCGCAAACCGTGAACAACGACGCCTCGTCTACCCCCGGCAGCAGCAGCACAAACTCCTCGCCGCCAAAGCGAAACAACCGGTCTTCTTGCCGTGAGTGGCTGCGCAACAGCTCCGCGAGATCGACCAGCACCTGATCACCTGCTTCATGCCCGTACCTGTCATTGACGTCTTTGAAGTGATCCAGATCGAGCATCGCCAGACCAAATGGTGCGCGTGTTCGCGCGTTGGTGTTTACCGCAATCAGCAATTCACGATCCATCGCGCGCCGGTTGCTGCAACCGGTCAGCGGATCGAGCGTGGCCAACAACTCCAACTGCCGGTGCTGGGCATCTGCACGCCAACGAAACACGTAGGCAAACAGGCTCACCAACGCGGTGGCGACGACAAAAGTCCACATCTGCGTAGCCGAGTTGAAAGCGCCACCATGGGCAACCAGAGCGGTTACCGCGGCGATGATCAGAACGCTCGCCTCACCCACCCCCATCAACAGATAACTGGCCATCAATGCCGCATAGAACCAGTGCAGGCCCACCGCACCCGGCAACATTGCGGTAACCGTGGCCGACGCCACCGACATGATCGAGAGAAACACCCCCGTCCAGCGGCAATTACCGGTGCGCCAGGCGTACGACATGGCGCCGAGTATTGCCAGCACTACCAGCAGGTTCAGCGCGCCATGTACCATGGCACCGGTCGCAAAACGGTAGATCACAAACGGCCCGAGCACGAATACCGCCATCCCGCCGATCAGGGTGATCACGGCCAGCGGAAAATCATTGCGCAGGCGATGCGGTAGCATCATCACCGAGCCCAAACCGTTTTCATTTTTGGCGGCATGCTGCGCTACCGTTGCCCCTGACGTGCCGACGCTAACCGTAATTTACAAACCGCACAAGGTCGCAGGTTACAGACGATCCAACGGCCTTCTGGAAATCAACTTACACCATGCATCCACACGGCGCGCTTGAGATACTGCTGATCTTCCTGATTGCCGCCGTCGTGGCGGTGCCGCTTTTCCGTTATCTCGGGCTGAGCGCAGTACTCGGCTATCTGGTTGCCGGCATCATCATCGGCCCCGATGGCTTGCACCTGATCGCCGATACCAGTAATACCCTCGCCCTGTCCGAGTTCGGTGTGGTGATGTTGCTGTTCATCATCGGCCTGGAGCTGTCACCGGCGCGGTTATGGTTGATGCGCCGGCAGGTATTCGGCATTGGTGCTTTGCAGGTGGCGCTGAGTGCCATGGTCATCAGCGCGGGGCTGTTGCTACTCGGCATCGGCTGGAAAGCGATCACCGTGCTCGCCATTGGCCTGGCACTGTCGTCCACCGCCGTTGGCCTGCAATTGCTGGCCGAACGCAAAGAGTTGGCCAGCTCGCACGGCCGGCTGACATTTGCCGTGCTGTTGTTTCAGGACATCATCGCCATACCGCTGCTGGCCGCGATACCGCTGCTCGGCGCAGCCAAGACCGCCAACCTGGCCGCACCGAGCTGGTCAGCCATCGGCAACGCCGTGCTGGTGATCGCGCTGGTGGTGGTGGGCGGCCGCTACGCATTGCGCTACCTGTTTCGCATCGTGGCGCGGGCGCGGATGGTGGAAGTGTTTACTGCGGCCAGCCTGGCCGTAGTGGCCGGTACCGCCTGGCTGATGGAATCGGTAGGCCTGAGCATGGGCCTTGGCGCCTTCCTGGCCGGCATGTTGCTGGCCGACAGTGAGTTTCGGCATGAGCTGGAATCGCATATCGAGCCGTTCAAGGGCCTGTTGCTGGGCTTGTTCTTCATTGCCGTTGGCATGAGCATCGACCTTGATGTGGTGACTGCGCGGCCCGTTACCATTGCCGTCGGCGTATTGGCTCTGCTTAGCGGCAAGGGCCTGATCATGTTTGCGCTTGGCCGCGCCAGCGGACTGGACAACCGCGCAGCGCTGTTGCTTGCAGCCATGCTGGGGATGGGCGGCGAGTTCGCATTCGTGGTGTTTGGTGAGGCGATGAAGGCGCAATTGATCGACGCGCCATTGCGCGACCTGCTGGTGGTGATCGTCGGCAGCTCCATGGCGTTGACGCCGTTGCTGTTGATCACGGTCAGCCGCTGGTTGTCGGCACACCCGGCGCCGACACCTGAGCGTGCCTTCGACACCATTGAGGATCGGAACCCCCGGGTCATCATTGCCGGTTTCGGACGCATGGGGCAGATAGTCGGTCGCATGTTGACGGCACGAAAAATCACCTTCACCGCGCTGGAGAACAGTGCCGAGCAAGTCGATTTTTCGCGTCGCTTTGGCAGCACGATTTACTTCGGCGACCCGGCCCGGCCCGACCTGCTGCGCGCCGCCAACGCCGCAAATGCCGAAGTGTTTGTGCTGACCACCGATGACCCCGCCGCCAATCTGCGTACCGCGCGGATCGTCAAGCGCCACTTTCCGCACCTGCGCATCATTGCCCGTGCGCGCAACCGCCAGCATGCGTTCCGCCTGATGGACATGGACGTGGGCGTGGTCCGTGAAACCTTTCATTCCAGCCTGGAAATTGGCCGCCGGGTAATGGAATCGTTGGGCGTGCCGCCCGAGCAGGCCGCCGAGCATACTGCGCGATTCAAGGCGCGTGACGAACGCCTGCTGCAGGAACAACACCTGGTTTACGACGATGATGCGGCACTGGTCGCCTCTAGCCGCGAAGCGCTGCATGAGCTGGAAAACCTGTTTGCCGCCGACCGCAGCCCCGATCCAGAAGACGTGCCGAAATAGTGTGCATTGGGGTGCGCGGTCATGCCGACCGGGCTTTCGCCCATTGGCAGTAATAGTAGGATGGGTAGAGCGCAGCGAAACCCATCACTATCCAGCAAAGATGGGTTTCGCTGCGCTCTACCCATCCTGCGCACTACCGCACTCGTCGCTGACTCGACCCCTGCATGTATGTATCGTCAAGCGCGAGCCACTGCACTAAACTGGTGCAATGGATACCGCCGCATACGATGGCTTGGCTACGCCGATGCTATGGGCCGACAGCACCAATGTGGTGCGCGGCTGTAACGCCGCCTTCGCCGCCTGGCTGGGCAGCAGTGCGCGCCGCCTGCTTGATCTGCAACTGAGCGCACTCGATGCTGAGGACGGGCGACTGGCGCAAGTGCTTGAACGCCAAGTCGAGCGCAACGATACCGTGCGGGTGCGCCGTGCGCGGCTGCGTGCGCCGTCTGGTACGGAGCACTTCGCCGACCTGCTGTTGAGCCGCGAGCGCGATGGCTCGCTGTTGCTCGAAGCTCACCCGACCGATGAGTTTCCCGGCGCCGACCCTGCTACCGCATTGCCGGCAGCACTGTCGGCGGCGCTGCGCGGGCTGGCACACGAGCTGCGCAACCCGCTGGCCGGGCTGAAAGGCGCCGCGCAATTGCTCAGCCGCCGCGTCGAAGGCGAGCAATCGCTGGAACTGGTCGCATTGATCGGCTCGGAGGTGGATCGTCTGAGCACCCTGCTCGACCGCTTGATTACTCCACTGCCAGCACAACCGCTGCGCCCGACCAATATCCACGCCGTGCTCGAACGGGTGCGGCAACTGGCCGAGGCCGAAGCCGGTTGGGCGATCCGCATCGAGCGCGATTACGATCCCAGTCTGCCCGAGTTCGCCGCCGACCCTGACCGTCTCACTCAGGCATTGTGGAATCTGCTGCGCAATGCGCTCGAATCCGGTGCTGGCACGGTGAGCCTGCGTACCCGCGCCGAGCGCAATGTGTTGATTGGCGAGCACGGCCATCGCCTCGCCCTGCGCGTGGAAATCACTGACGATGGCCGCGGTGTACCCAACGATCTGGCCGAACGCATCTTCCTGCCGCTGGTCAGCGGCCGCGCGCAAGGCAGCGGCCTCGGCCTGTCGCTGGCGCAACAAGTGGCGCGCGAACATGGCGGCAGCCTGGGTTACCGCTCGCGCCCAGGGCACACCGTATTCACCCTGCTGCTGCCGGCGCAGGAACCGGTGGAGAGCGCTAATGCCAACCCCTGATCGCAGCCGTGTATTCGTGGTGGATGATGATCGCGCGGTGCGCTTTGTGCTGACCCAGGCGCTGCGCGATGCCGGGCTCGTCGTGCAGGCGTTCGACAGCGCCGAAGCCGCCCTTGCCGCACTCGATGGCGAGCTGTTGCCGGCATTGGTGTTCACCGACATCCGCATGCCGGGCATGGACGGGCTGGCGTTTCTCGACGCGCTCAAGGCGCGCGCACCCACGCTGCCGGTGGTGGTGATGAGCGCCTACACCGATATCGCCTCAACCGCCGGCGCGTTTCGTGGCGGTGCGCTGGAATACCTGTCCAAACCGTTCGATCTTGATGACGCAGTGGCTTTGGCCGAACGCCTGCTGCAACGCCCGAAGACACCGGCGATAGCCGTGCCCAAACGGGATGACAACGAACCGGATCTGATCGGCGAGACGCCGGCCATGCGTGATCTCTACCGTGCCATTGGCCGCCTGTCGCAGGTGTCGCTGGCGGTGCTGATCACCGGCGAAACCGGCACCGGCAAGGAACTGGTCGCGCGCGCATTGCATCGCGAATCGCCGCGCGCCAGCAAACCATTCATCGCACTCAACACTGCTGCCATTCCTGCTGAATTGCTGGAAAGCGAGCTGTTCGGCCACGAAGCCGGCGCGTTCACCGGCGCCAACAAGCGCCACGTCGGTCGTTTCGAGCAAGCCCACGGCGGCACCCTGTTCCTCGATGAAATCGGCGACATGCCGGCATCGCTGCAAACGCGGCTGCTGCGGGTACTGGCCGAGGGCGAGTTTTTCCGTGTCGGTGGCCGTGAACTTATCCAGGTCGATGTGCGGGTCATCGCCGCCACCCATCAGGATCTGGAGCAACGCGTCCACGACGGCCAATTCCGCGCCGACTTGCTGCATCGGTTGAACGTGGTGCGCCTGCACCTGCCGCCACTGCGCGAGCGCCGCGCCGATATCGCCGCGCTGGCCGAACGCTTTCTGGAACAGGCGGTTGCGCATCTGGGTGGCAGCCCGCGCCAGCTCACTGCCGATGCCTTGCGCGCACTGCAACAACAGCCGTGGCCGGGCAATGTGCGCGAGTTGGAAAACAGCCTGTGGCGATTGGCGGTGCTGGCGCCGGGCGACACCATCACCGCCGAGGATGTGGCGCAGGCGCAACCGGCAACCTCGACACCGGAATCCGGGCATGAAGGCGACTGGAGCGACGCCCTCAAACTCTGGGCGGAAGGCGCACTTACCGCCGGTGAATCGGATCTGCATGCGCGCGCCAGCGCTGTGCTCGACCGCGTATTGCTGCAAGCCGCACTCGCGCATTGCAATGGCCACCGCCAGCACGCCGCGCAGCGTCTCGGGTTGGGGCGCAATACCGTTACCCGTAAACTACGGACTCCACCCGGAAGAACGCGCCGATGAACGACATCCATATCCGCCCCGCGCACAACGACGATATCCCCCTGTTGGTGCAATGGGCCTGCGCGATGGCAATGGAGACCGAGCACAAGCGGCTCGACGCGGACACCGTGCAACGCGGCATCGCCACCGCGCTCGCACAGCCGCAACGTGGCCGCTACTGGCTGGCCGAACGCAGCGGCGAAGCTGCCGGCACGCTGATGGTGACCTATGAATGGAGCGACTGGCGCGCCGCCGACTGGTGGTGGATTCAGAGCGTGTATGTGGCTCCCGCGCATCGCCGCTGCGGGGTTTACGCCGCGTTGTATCAGCACGTACGCGACGAGGCGGCGCAGACACCCGCAGTGTGCGGCTTGCGCCTGTATGTGGAAAAAGAAAACCGCACCGCACAGCACACTTACCACAGCCTTGGCATGCACGATGCCGGTTATCACATGTACGAGGCAACGCTGCCGTCTACTTGATTGCTGGCGCCGGTTCCATCTGTGTACGCAAACCCCAGTAACCACCTCACAACTGACTCACAAGCCCATGCGCGCCGATTTCTACCTGATTGCCAAACCCCGTTTTCTCGAACAGCCGCTGCTGCTGGTGTGCGAACTGGCCAAGCGTGCGCTCGCCGCCGGGCAGGTCACGCTGATCCTGGCGCGCGATGCCGAGCAGGCCGAGGCACTCGATGCGCTGTTGTGGGAGTTCGACGAGGACGCCTACCTGCCGCACCAGATTGCCGGCAGCGACGAGGACGACGACATCACGCCGATCCTGATCGTCGCGCCTGACACCGATACTGCGGACCGGCCGCTGGTGATCAACCTGCGCGATATGATCGCACCCGGCCAATACCAGCGCGTGCTGGAGGTGGTACCCGCCGACCCCGCCGCGCGCGAACCGCTGCGCGCGCGCTGGCGCGCTTATCAAGAGCGCGGCTTCACCCTCACCAAGCACGATATGTAGAGAGGATTCGGGATTCGGGACTTCGGGACTTCGGGACCTCGGTCGCTCACAGGGTGATCTCCTACAAAAAACGGTGTGTTGCCCCTGTGGAGCAACCGTGTTGCACGCCGGTGCGAACCAGTGCTTCTGTGGGAGCCGGCCTGCCGGCGAAAGATCTGGCGAAAGAGTTCGTAGGATGGGTAGAGCGCAGCGACCGAGCGAAGCGAAGGCGTGGTTCGCGCAGCGAACGCTGTCGCGAAGCGACCGAAACCCATCGACAACATCTGGCCATGATGGGTTTCGCTGCGCTCTACCCATCCTACGTCGCTTGTGCTTTTCCTTTGCGCATTTTGCGTTCTTTGCGGACCGTTCGCCTTTCCGGTAATCACGCAACATCGCCATGCGCGGCCATTGCGGCGATAATGAGCGATTGTCCGCCGCTGCTGCCTGCGCCTCCCACCAATCACCGAATCCGATTCCGCCATGAGCATCGAACTGTCCAAGAGCTTTGAACCCCGCGACTTCGAGACGCGCTGGTATGCGCACTGGGAGGCCAGCGGCTGCTTCCAGCCGTCCGGCGAGGGCGAGCCTTACACCATCATGTTGCCGCCGCCGAACGTCACCGGCACCCTGCACATGGGCCATGCGTTCCAGCACACGCTGATGGACACGCTGATCCGCTACCACCGCATGAAGGGCTTCGACACCCTGTGGCAGGTCGGCACCGATCATGCCGGCATCGCCACCGAGATGGTGGTGAGCCGCAACCTGGCGCGCGACAACCTCACCCGCGACGGCCTCGGCCGCGAGGCTTTCATCGACAAAGTGTGGGAGTGGAAGCACGAGTCGGGCAATACCATCACCCGGCAGATGCGGCGCATGGGCGCTTCGGGCGACTGGTCGCGCGAACGCTTCACCATGGACGAGGGCCTGTCGAAAGCGGTGACCGAGACTTTCGTGCGCCTGCACGCGGAGGGCCTGATCTATCGCGGCCAGCGCCTGGTGAACTGGGACCCGGTGCTGAAAACCGCGATCTCCGATCTGGAAGTGGTGAGCGAAGAAGAAGACGGCTCGATGTGGTCGATCTTCTATCCGTTCGCCGATCCATCCCTGCGCGGCCCGGACGGCAAGCCCGGCCTCACCGTCGCCACCACCCGCCCGGAGACGATGCTCGGCGACGTCGCGGTGGCGGTACATCCGGAAGACGAGCGCTTCGCGCATCTGGTCGGAAAAATGCTGCAACTGCCGCTGTGCGAGCGCGCAATTCCGATCATCGCCGACAGCTATGTCGAGCGCGAGTTCGGCACCGGCTGCGTCAAGATCACCCCGGCCCATGATTTCAACGACTACGCCATCGGCCAGCGCCACAACCTGGCGATGATCAACATCTTCACCCCTATCGCACAGATCAACGACAACGCGCCCGAGCGCTTCCGTGGTCTGGATCGCTACGACGCGCGCAAGGTGGTACTGGCCGAACTCGAATCTGCCGGACTGATGATCGAGCAGAAGAAGCACAAATTGCAGGTGCCGCGCGGTGATCGTACCGGTCAGGTGATCGAGCCCTACCTGACCGACCAATGGTTCGTGAAGATGGATGCGCTCGCAGAGCGCGGCTTGGCGCTGGTCGAGAACGGCAGCGTGCGCTTGGTGCCACCGAACTGGATCAACACCTATCGCCACTGGATGGGCAATATCCAGGACTGGTGCATCAGCCGCCAGCTCTGGTGGGGCCATCGCATTCCGGCGTGGTACGACGCGCAGGGCGGCATCTATGTCGGCCACGACGAAGCCGAAGTGCGCGCCAAGCACGGGCTCGCCAGCGAGGTAACACTGACCCGCGACAACGACGTGCTGGAAACCTGGTTCAGCTCGGCACTGTGGTCGCACAGCACCCTGGGCTGGCCCGATCCTGACGCGATGGCGAAGTACGACTACGCCAAGCGCTTGCCGACCTCGGTGCTGGTGACCGGCTTCGACATCATCTTTTTCTGGGTCGCGCGGATGATCATGATGACCGATCACTGCACCGGAGAGGTACCGTTCAAGGATGTCTACATCACCGGTCTGGTGCGCGACAAGGACGGACAGAAGATGTCCAAGTCCAAGGGCAACGTGCTTGATCCGATTGACCTGATCGACGGCATCAGCACCGACGATCTGGTCGCCAAGCGCACCAGCGGCCTGATGCAACCGCAGATGGCGGCCAAGATCGAGAAAGCCACGCGCAAGGAGTTTCCCGACGGCATCCCGGCGTTCGGCGCCGACGCGCTGCGCTTCACTTTCGCCAGCCTCGCCAGCCACGGTCGCGACATCAAGTTCGACCTGCAACGCTGCGAAGGCTACAAGAACTTCTGCAACAAGCTGTGGAACGCCACCCGCTTTGCGCTGATGAACACCGAAGGCGTGATCGCCAGCGGCCCGCCGCAACCAACCACCGAAGCCGAGCGTTGGCTGCTGGCGCAGTTCGCCAAACTACTCGAAGAAATCGAGCTGCAGTTCGCCGCCTATCGTTTCGATCTGGCCGCGCAGGCGATCTACGAGTTCACCTGGAACACGTTCTGCGACTGGTTCCTGGAACTGGCCAAACCGGCGCTTACCGGCAGTGATGCACAAGCCGCTGCCAGCACCCGCCACACCTTGCTGTACGTGCTGGAGGCGCTGTTGCGCGCGCTGCATCCGCTGATTCCGTTCGTCACCGAAGAGTTGTGGCAGGCGGTGGCGCCGCGACGCGGCATAAGTGCCGATCCGGCGCAGGGCGACAGCATTTCGCGCCAGCCCTACCCGCAGGCCGCCGAATTCGCCGGCGATTATGCGAATGCCGAGGCGGGCGTGGAATGGTTGCGCAGCGTGATTTCGGCAGTGCGCCGTATCCGCAGCGAAATGAATGTGGCGCCGGGCAAGCCGGTGCCGTTGCTGTTCGCTGGCGGCAATGCCGAGGACCGCGCCCGCAGCACGCAATTCGCCGACGCCATCGCCTTCCTGTGCCGCGCGCAATCGCAGCAATGGCTCGCTGCCGGCAATGAGGCGCCGCCCGCCGCCGCCGCCGCACTGGGCGATCTGCGCATCCTGATTCCGCTTGCCGGCCTGATCGATGTCGGCGCCGAGCGCGTGCGTCTGGACAAGGAAATCGGCCGCCTGCGCGCAGAGATCGCCAAGGCCGAAGGCAAGCTCAGCAACGCCAACTTCGTCGCCAATGCGCCGGCAGCCGTGGTCGCGCAGGAACGCGCGCGCATCGCCGATTTCAACGCCGCACTGGCGGGATTGAGTGAGCAACACGAGCGACTGGCGGATTTGTAGGCCAGCCAGTAACCATTGCGACGCGGCGTAGCCGGTCGCCCACAGGGTGGGCTCCTACAGTGAACGCGGCCGGTTATTTTTTGTAGGAGCCCACCCTGTGGGCGACCGTAATCCAGATAACACCGCATGAGCGGTTGCTGGTCAATCCTTCACAATGCGCGCTATTTCGGTGGCCAGTCATCGCCACTGAGCAGTTCCATCGCCATCACGACCGCGTCTTCACGGCCATTGCCATCCGGGTAATAGCCGCGACGGCGCCCCACTTCGTTGAAGCCCTCGTCCTGATACAGGGCGACAGCATGCGGATTGCTCGGCCGCACTTCGAGAAACACGCGATGGGCGTGATGCCAGCGTGCGATATCCAGCATGCGCCGCAGCAAGCGCCGACCCAGGCCTCGGCCCTGGTACTCCGGCGCGACGCACAGGTTCAGCAGATGCCCCTCGTTGGCGGCGATGCTGAGCACACCGTAGCCACACAGGCTACCGTCGTGATCGAGCACCCAGGCATGGTGGCCGGCGCGGATGCAATCGCGAAAAATGCCGTCGGTCCAGGGATAGGGGTAGGCGCGCAACTCGACAGCCATCACCGGATCGAGATCGGCTTCGGTCATCGGCCGGATCAAGGCACGGGGCTGGCGTTGCGCACTCATGTGAATCCCTCATGGCAAAGCTGCGATCGCCGCATGGCGCGCAGCGCAGGCCACACGCTACGTTTTATCGCTGCACTGCGCAGCGCCGTGGTGCCGGGTAGTACTAACGTCGTACCCGGCAATTCCCACCTCAAGGACAGGCGCTCAGCGGGCAAGTTGCTTGCCCGCGCCTGCTCGATATCCAGCCCCACGAATGCCAGCATCGCCTTGAGCACTGGCGATTCCATGGCACTTGCATCCAGTTCCAGCGCCAGCCGCTGGCTCGCCGCCACGCGCTGCGCCGGCTGCCATACGGTGTAACCCATCGCCTGCAACAACTGCTTCTGGCGCGGCGAAAACTGCAACGCTGGCGCGCTGCCGGCACTCATTCGGCACTCGCTCCGCTGCGCTTGCGGCGCTGCCACAACCAACCCAGTGGCCCGGAAACCAGATACGCCAAGCCCACCGTCAGCAGCACTTTGGGTGGGTCAATGAATAGCGCCACGATCACCAGTACCGCCATCAGCATGAACAGGAACGGCACTCGATCCGAGCGTGGCGCCGCTTTGAAGCTGTAGTAACGCACCCGGCTCACCATCGCCAGCGCCGCGCACACGGTCAGCACCAACGCAACGTGGCGCAGCTCATTGCCACTGAAGCCCAGGTCATCGAACGTCCACACGAACGCCATCAACAAGCCGGCCGCTGCGGGGCTGGCCAAACCGATGAACCAGCGTTTGTCGGCCGAACCCACCTGTGTGTTGAAACGCGCCAGCCGCAGTGCGGCGCAGGCGACATACAAAAACGCGGCGGCCCAACCCACTTTGCCCAGCACCGAAGCGTCACCTTTCAGGTGTACCAGCGCCCAGTGATACATCACCAGTGCCGGCGCCATGCCAAAGCTGACCAGATCCGCGAGCGAATCGTATTGCACGCCAAACTCGCTGGTAGTGCCGGTATAACGGGCAATGCGGCCATCGAGGCTGTCGAACAGGCCGGCGACAAAGACCGCGATGCAGGCGATTTCAAAACGGCCATCCGAAGCCGCCAGGATGGCGTAGAACCCGGAGAACAGACCTCCAGTGGTCAGCAGGTTGGGCAGCAGATAGATTCCGCGCGAACGTGGCGCGGGCGCTGGCGATAAATCGCTCATGGGCGGCCCCTTTGATAAGAAGCAACAGTGTAGCTACTCCAGCCGTGGTTGCCAGCCCAACGGCAGCATTGCCCTGCCAAGCGGTGTGATTCGCGGCGCACAAGGCGCTACACTGCGCGCAGGCCCCCGCGGAAGCCCCCACGATGCGCAACCTGTTCGTAACGCGATTCACCACAACTTTGGCCCTGCTGAGCCTGTTCATGGGCGCCCATGCGCAGGATCAGGTCTATCACTGGGTCGACGCCAAGGGCGTGTCGCATTACGCCGACTCGCCGCCACCCGGCGATGATGCCGGCGTGCGCGAGGTGGTGGTCAACCGCAGCCCGCCTGCGGCCACCGCCACCGCTGATAGCACTACCGTGGCCAGCGCGTCACCCGCAGCACCCAGTAATCAGTCGATCGCAGCAGTACGCATGCAGCAGTGCGAACGCGCCAGGCAAAACCTGGCTACGCTGCAGAGCAATCAGGACGTGGTGCAGGATACCGACGGCGACGGCGTCAATGAGTTGCTGGATGCCGGGCAGCGCCAGGCCGAACTCAAGCGCGCACAGGGTGCCATCACCGCCTTTTGCGATTGACCTGACGCCGAGGCACTAACCGCGTGCCGCTTGGGTGGTGCGCGGCAGCCGAAGCCTGTTGAACGCAAGGGAACCTCTTGACTGCTCGTTACGAGGGAAGGCGCGATTACGGCAGATTTTCCGGCCTTTCGACGAAAAAGCGTGGAAAATCCGAGCAAACTCGGATTTTCCACGGCAGATCCGCGTCAAGTTCGACAGGCTCCCGCTACAATTGCGCGTTCAGCCCATTCAAGGTTCGCGTAATGCGCCTGTCCCAGTTCCATTTGCACACCTCCCGCGAGACGCCGGCCGATGCCGAGATCGTCAGCCACCAGTTGATGCTGCGTACCGGCATGATCCGCAAACATGCGGCTGGCATCTATACCTGGACACCGCTGGGCCTGCGCGTGTTGCGCAAGGTCGAGCAGGTGGTGCGCGAGGAAATGACGCGCGCCGGTGCCATCGAACTGCTGATGCCGTCGGTACAACCGCGTGAATTGTGGGACGAAACCGGCCGCTGGCAGAAATTCGGTGGGCAACTGCTGAAACTTCGCGACCGCAAGGATGCCGAGTATTGCTACGGCCCCACCCACGAAGAAGTCATTACCGACCTGGCACGCAGCGAGCTGCGCTCGTACAAGCAATTGCCGCTGAATTTCTTCCAGATCCAGACCAAATTCCGTGATGAAATCCGGCCCCGATTCGGGGTGATGCGTGCGCGCGAGTTTTTGATGAAAGATGCATATTCTTTCCACTTGAGCGCCGAATGCCTGGCGACCACCTACCAGGCCATGTACGACGCTTACGGCCGCATATTCAGCCGGCTTGGCCTGCGCTTTCGCGCGGTGCAGGCCGACACCGGCGCAATTGGCGGCAGTGCCAGCCATGAGTTCCATGTTTTGGCGGATTCCGGTGAAGACGCCATTGCGTTTTCCGACGCCTCCGAATACGCCGCCAATATCGAGATGGCCGAAGCGATGCCCCCCGAGCACGCCCGCCCACAACCTGGTGAAGCGATGCAAGCGATCGCCACCCCAACCCAGAAAACCTGTGAAGAAGTCGCAGCCCTGCTCGGCATCGAACTGGCGCGCACGGTGAAATCCGTGGCCGTCATGGGCGAACAGGGCTTTACTCTGGTGCTGGTGCGCGGCGACCACAACGTCAACGAAATCAAACTGGCGAAACTGCCGGGGGTGGTTGAATACCGGTTGGCCAGCGAAGCAGAAATTGTTGAACACCTGGGCTGCGAACCGGGTTTTCTTGGCCCGGTTGCCAGCGCCAAACCGATCCGGGTTATTGCCGATCACAGTGTCGCTGCGATGGCTGATTTTGTGGTCGGTGCCAATCGCAGCGGTTATCATCTGAGCGGCGTCAACTGGGGCCGCGACCTGCCCGAACCCGCACTAATTGCCGATGTTCGCAATGTCGTCGCTGGTGACCGCGCAGCCGATGGTATTGGCCATATCCGCATCGCCCGTGGCATCGAAGTCGGCCATGTATTCCAGCTTGGCCAGAAATACGCCGAAGCGATGCAGGCAACGGTACTCGATGAAAACGGCAAGGCCTGCGTGATGTATATGGGTTGCTACGGCATTGGCGTCAGCCGAATCGTCGCCGCCTGCATTGAACAAAACTCGGATGCTGCCGGCATCTGTTGGCCGGAGCCGATGGCGCCCTGGCATGTCGCAGTTTGCATTATCAATCCAAAATCGAATCCCGAGGTAGTCACCCAGGCAATTGCTCTGTACGACGAGTTGCGGCAACGTGGCATCGACGCCGTGCTTGATGACCGTGGCCTGCGGCCCGGCCCGATGCTTTCCGACATCGAGCTGATCGGCATACCGCATCGTGTTGTCGTATCCGAACGCGGCATGGCGTCCGGCATCTTTGAGTACCGTGCGCGCAATAGCGATGCCAACGAATCGCTGAATAAAGCCGAGCTATTGAGTCGAATAGGCGTTCCTGATTAGCGCTGATCTTCAGCAGAGTGGGGAGCCGTATCACCTGAGGAAACTCTAATCTGATTAGTGTCGAACCTCAGCCGTGACGCAATCCACCCAAGTTAAGCCCGCTCGTCTGGGCTGGCAGCCTGTCGGGCTTGGTGCTGATCTACTCGACGTGCTCCGGCGGCGCGAGTATCCGCACCAACGATCACTCTGACAGGTTGCCGCAGGATGGGTAGAGCGCAGCGACCGAGTGTAACGAAGGCGTAGTTCGCGCAGCGAACGCTGTCGCGAAGCGACCGAAACCCATCAACCAGGCCATTACAACGCGCTTGATGGGTTTCGCTGCGCTCTACCCATCCTACGACT